>CAZGGR010000073.1:0-1507 GCA_964525305.1 uncultured Akkermansia sp. | reverse complement strand
ATTACCGATCACATAAATTTAATGGGCTCAAACCCGCTTATTGGGCTGAACGACGACACAATTGGACCTCGTTTTCCTGATATGAGCGAGGTTTATAATAAAAATTTGCGCGAAATTGCACTAAATGAAGCTAAAAAGCTTAATATCGATATAAAACAGGGCGTTTACGCGGCATCCACAGGACCGAGTTATGAACCTCCCGCCGAGGTTAGAATGTTGCGGACAATAGGCGCAGACGCGTGCGGAATGTCTACCGTGCCCGAGGCAATTGTCGCAAATCATGCCGGCATGGAGGTTTTGGGGATTAGCTGTATTACAAATATGGCGGCGGGAATTGAAAACAAACCTCTTTCGCATGAGGAAGTGGTTATTCAAGCAAATGTTATAAAAGAGGCGTTTAAAAAACTGATTTTAAACATAGTTAAAAGTGTTTAAATTTCGGCTCATATATTTGACCTAAATTTTTTACAAAAGCAGCCCTTTTTTGAGTTATATAGTATAATCAAAGGTGGTTTTTATTAAGATTATTTAGTTTATAGGAGGCTAAATGAAACATTTGAAAAATTTCGCAGTTGCGATGTGTTCGATGTTTACCGCATTTATGGGTTCTGCTGTGCCGTCTTTTGCCAGCGAAGCTGACCTTGTGGTGCCGTCATTTGCAGCACATCAAACCAGCTATCACCTGCTTCTTGCAGGTATTCTAATCAGTGCACTCGGTATCGTTATCGGTATTATCCAATACTTTAACGTAAAACGCATAAAGGCTCACCAGTCAATGCTTGCCGTAGGCAACCTTATTTTTGAAACCTGTAAAACATATCTTATTCAACAGGGTAAATTCCTTGTCCTGCTTGAGGTTTTGATTGCAATATGTATCGGTTTTTACTTCGGAGTGCTTCAGCATCTGGACGCAAAAGGCGTTTTGATGATTCTGGGCTGGTCTGTTATCGGTATTCTCGGCTCGTACGGCGTTGCGTGGTACGGCATCAGAATGAATACCCTCGCAAATTCAAGAACAGCCTTTGTTGCGCTCAAGGGGAAACCTTATGAAATCCTCGGAATTCCGCTTCAAGTAGGCATGAGTATCGGCGTAATCCTTGTGAGCGTTGAACTTATCTTGATGCTGACAATTCTGCTTTTTGTGCCGGGAAACCTTGCAGGTGCTTGCTTTATCGGTTTTGCTATCGGTGAATCACTTGGTGCATCTGCGTTAAGAGTTGCCGGCGGTATTTTTACAAAAATTGCCGATATCGGTTCAGACTTGATGAAAGTCCAATTTAATATCAAAGAAGATGACCCCAGAAACCCCGGCGTAATCGCAGATTGCACGGGCGACAACGCAGGCGACTCAATCGGGCCGACTGCTGATGGGTTTGAAACATACGGTGTTACAGGCGTTGCACTTGTAAGCTTTATTCTGCTCGGGGTTTCGGAAGAATACAGAATCCCGCTTCTCACGTGGATTTTCACTATGAGATTTTTGATGATTGTGACTTCTGTAATTTCT
>CAZGGR010000072.1:0-1509 GCA_964525305.1 uncultured Akkermansia sp. | reverse complement strand
GGAATACCTAAAAAACTGCCTGGAACGCCAAAAACGCTACGACATCCATAAGAAAAACTTTAAGGGACGAAACAGCTATTCCAAGACCGATCCAGATGCCACATTTATGCACATGAAAGATGATCATATGAGGAATGCCCAGCTGAAACCGGGTTATAACATCCAGATCGGAGTAGACAGCGAATACATCATGGGAGTGGGTGTATTTCCGGATCGGAATGATACGAATACCCTGATTCCCTTCGTGAGCCACACGGAAGAAATGCTGCGGCATAAATACGAGAGTGTTACCGCGGATGCCGGATATGAGAACGAGGAGAATTATCTCTGGCTGGAAAAGGAAGGGAAAACAGCGTATATCAAGCCATTGACCTATGAGAAATGGAAGAAACGCAGTTTTAAGAAAGAGATCGGCCGCCGTGAAAACATGACTTATATAGAAGAAGCAGACTGCTATGTCTGTGACCAAGGCCGTATTCTGTGGAATGTAGGAAGGACGAAAAAGACGAGCGTGACGGGATATGAGTCCAGTCAGAGCATCTATCGCTGCGAGGATTGTACCGGCTGTCCCCATTTTGGAGGCAAATGTACCAGATCCCGGAAAGGGAAGCAGCTGTACGTGTCGAAAGTGCTGATTGCGAAACGGGAAGTGTCCTTGAAAAACATCACGAGCAAGGTAGGTATCCGTTACCGGATGAACCGCTCGATTCAGGTAGAGGGAGCATTCGGCGTACTGAAACATGACTATGGATTCGCCCGATTTCTAACCTGCGGAAAAATCAATGTAAAAATCGAGTTTCTTCTGCTGTGTATGGGTTACAACATCAACAAACTGCACGCAAAGATTCAAGGTGATCGGCTGCAAAGCCATCTCCACGAAACGAAAACAGCATAAGAAAACAACAGAAAAACAGACTGTTTGTTAAGTACGCCAAATCCCGGCTGGGATATCCGCAAGTGATATCTGAGCCGGGATTTTTGAGAAAAAACAGAAAGGAGCGTTGCTCCTTACCTGAAATCATTTGGATAATAGGTCATTGTGCAACACTCCCTGGTTGTCCGCTAAATCGTGAAGAAGAATTTAACACCGTTTTCTGTGTTGCAAGCCTCACAATAGCTGTTATGTTGTTGTAAAATTCTTTGAACCATATAAAGCCCTAAGCCGCTGCCGCCTGTTCGTCTGCTGCGGGATTGCTCCATGCGATAAAAAGCGTCAAACAATTTGGGAATATCATCTTCAGGTATATGTGTACCTGTATTCTCTACGGAGAACAAAAAGCGTCCGTTGACATTTTGTAAAATAATATCAACGCTTGCTCCCTGCGGCGAATACTTTACAGCATTTGAAATCAAATTGGAGTATACCTTTTCAATCAGCAATTTGTTCCCGTTGATAAAAGCGGGAGACTGTATAGCAAGATGTATTTGCAGCTCTTTTGTTGCCACTAAATCATCAATTTCCCTCAAATAGCCATGTATCATGGGAGCACAATCAAAATGCTCCATCTT
>CAZGGR010000071.1:0-1509 GCA_964525305.1 uncultured Akkermansia sp. | reverse complement strand
CGGTTCCAGCGGTTCCAGCGGAAGGACATCCGGTAGGTGTACTCATCCCCCCATTCATTGGTCAGCTGGACGGAGTCGAAATCCACATCACCGCCGCACTCCAGCCGCAGCAGATGGTCATCGTTCCAGGGCTCCATGATGTAAAGATAGTTGACTCCGTCCACGGTCTCCTTCAGCTGGACCACATAGCCATCATCCTCCCGGACAGACCGAAAGGATACCGCGTACAGGACCACCAGCCCCGTCACCGCCAGAAGCACCAGTACGCCGATCAGCCGGGACCAGCCCCGACATCTTTCTTTTTTCAGATTGTCCCGGGAAATATCCAACAGTGCACTCACAGGCTCCTCCTCTCTTTCCACTGTCTCCCGCTTCCGGCAGGCCACCAACTCCTCCACGCTGAGACTGAATGCCGCCGCCAGCGGCTCCAGCAGCGTCACGTCAGGATAACTCAGACCTCTTTCCCATTTACTGACGGCCTTGTCCGTGATGTGGAGCTTTTCCGCCAGTTCTTTTTGAGTCATTCCTAAGGCCTTTCTGCTTTCCGCAATGAATGTCCCCAGTCTTTCCTTATTCATACTGTTCACCTCGCCGTCAGGATACCCCTATTCCCCTAAAAAGGCAACCGACCAACGGTAGAATCCGTTCTGTTCATGCCCTCTCCGCTCATTCGATGTGGTTTCCTCACAATATCGTCATATAATTAAACAAAAATAAAGTTTTGTTTAATTATATAATGCAAAAAGGAGGACAGCACAAGCCGTCCTCCTTATCAGCGAAAAACTCAGTCGTTGTCCCAGTTATGCCAGACATTCTGCACGTCGTCAGAATCCTCCAGCATGTCGATGAGCTTCTCCATGTTCTTCACATCGCCCTCGGTGGACAGGGTGATGTAGTTCTGGGGCACCATCTCGATCTCGGCGCTGACGAAGCTGTATCCCTTTCCTTCCAGAGCCTTTACCACATCGTTAAAGGCATCGGGGTCACAGGTGATTTCCAGAGCGGGACCGTCGGCCTCAAAATCTTCGGCACCGGCCTCCAAAGCGTCCATCATCACGGTGTCCTCGTCCAGCTCGCCCTCCTCATTGTCGATGACGATGACGCCCTTCTTGTCGAAGGACCAGGACACGCAGCCCTGGGCGCCCAGGTTGCCGTTGCACTTGTCGAAAGCGTGACGGACCTCGGGAGCGGTACGCTGGCGGTTGTCGGTCAGGGCCTCCACGATGACGGCCACGCCGCCGGGGCCATAGCCCTCGTAAGTAACGGCCTCAAAGTTCTCGGTGCTGCCGGCGCCCAGCGCCTTGTCAATGGTGCGCTTGATGTTCTCGTTGGGCATGTTGACCGCCTTGGCCTTGGCGATGACGGTAGCCAGGCGGGAGTTGTTGGCAGGGTCACCGGAACCGCCGCCCTCTTTGACAGCCACGATGATCTCTTTAGCGATCTTGGTGAACGCGGCGGAGCGCTTGGCGTCCTGCGCGCCCTTGGTCTTTTGAATATTATGCCATTTAG
>CAZGGR010000070.1:0-1511 GCA_964525305.1 uncultured Akkermansia sp. | reverse complement strand
GCCTCGGCGTAGCCCTTGGCCTGGGCCTCCCGCAATGCGTCGGAGAAGAACGCACCGGTGCGGACCATGCGGGTGAGGATATAGTTGGTGGTGCCGTTCAGGATGCCGTACACCTCGTCGATGCGGTTGGCGGCCATGCACTGGGTCAGGGGGTGCAGGATGGGGATGCCGCCGCCCACGCTGGCCTCAAACAGGTAGTTGACGTTTTTCTTTTTCGCCAGCTCCAGCAGCTCACAGCCGTGCTCCGCCACCAGCTGCTTGTTGGCGGTGACGACGTGCTTGCCCGCCATCAGCGCCCGCTTCGTGTATTCGTAGGCCGCCTCCACGCCGCCGATGGTCTCCACCACCACGCGGATGTCGTCGTCCTCTTCGATCTTTTTGAAATCATCGGTCATCAGCTGGCGGTACGGGCCGTCCTTGAAGTGCCGGACCAGAATGGTCTTCACCTGCAGAGGCTCCCCCAGCTTGTGCTCGATCTGCTTGGCGTTTTCCGCCACGACCTTGGCAACGCCGGTGCCGACGGTGCCAAGGCCCATGATCGCAATTTGTATCATTGCTTCTCTCCTCTTTCTCAGCCTGCCAGGATCTCGAACTTCACCACGCCGTCCAGGCCGGACACATCGGCAATGAGCTGCTCCAGAGACTCCGCCATCTCGCTTGTCTCAGCGGAGATGGTGACGGCGGCGCAGCCGTTGGTGGGGATGCTCTGGTTGATGGTCAGGATGTTGGCGCCGGAGGTGGCAAACACCGACAGCACGCGGCTCAGGACGCCGGTGTTGTCCTTCAGCATGGCGTAGAACGTGATGATGTGCTCGGACTTCATGTCATTGAAAGGCTGTACGGAATCCTTGTACTTGTAGAAAGCGCTGCGGCTGATGCCCGCCAGTTTCGTAGCCGCGCCCACGGTGTCCACCTCGCCGGTCTGCATCATGCGCTTGGCCTCCGCAACCTTCACAAAAATCTCCGGCAGTGCGTCCGCCGCCACGATGTAATACTTGATTGCTTTTGCCATATCGTCCGCCTCCTACGGTCAAATGTCTTTCCATGTTGCTTATCCTACCATATTTCCCGACCCGGCACAACCAAAAACGGCAAATTTCTTTTGGGAAAAATGGGGAATCTCACGGGCAGATGTCCGCCATACGTAGGCAATTTGCCAAAGGCCGCAAAAAGAGAGACGCCGCCAACCGGCGGCGTCTCCCGTGAATGGTTTCAGTTCTTCGCGTGATAAACAGCTTTCATGCCCTTGTAGGTCTCCCAGCAGTCCAGCTTGGCCACCGTCTCAAAAGGAGCGTGCATACTGAGCACCGGCACGCCCGCGTCCAGGGTGGTGATGTTGCGGTTGGCCATATACATGGCCACGGTGCCGCCGCCGCCGGCGTCCACCTTGCCCAGCTCCGCGATCTGCCAGATGACGCCCGCGTCGTCGAACAGGCGGCGGACGTAGGCTACGGTCTCAGCGTCGGCGTCGCTGGCGCCGGACTTGCCCCGGGCGCCGGTGTACTTGCACA
>CAZGGR010000069.1:0-1522 GCA_964525305.1 uncultured Akkermansia sp. | reverse complement strand
TCCGAGATCAAGTCCAAGCGTTCTAGACATCTTCATTTTCTCCAATTTTTCAGATCCCCATTTCACGGCGCGACAGTCTATGGTACAATATGCACACATCTTATCACAACAAGGCTATATGCCGAAGTCGTTTTGAGACTGCTGGGCTTCTTCGGAAGCCCTTTTTCTTTTGCGATGGCGAAAGCCCGCAGATGCAAGACGGAGGATGGCGTAGCGACAACGTCGAAAAGGCGCACCAGAACAGCGTCGCTCTAAACAGAACTAACGGCGTACGGCAATGCACGTCAAGCGTCTGCCACGTTTCTCTCAGCGCACCTTCCCGGCTGTGGGCGAACACGCCCCCGTTTGAACGACCTTCTTCCATTGAAAGTCAATGTAACAAAGAACAACCCCCGACGCAACAAGATTATCGAGCTAGAGTATGTAGTCACGAGATTTCGCTCGCATTATGCCGCTAATCTCTTGTAGACTCATTTTCCATAAAAGACGAAGAAGTCTCGGCCGTCCACCGTCACGACCTGTCGGACGCGGCATGGGCCAGGATAGAACCCCTCCTGCCCGGCAGGTGCGAGCAGTGGGGCGGGATCGCCCGCGACAACCGCCGTTTCGTCAACGCGGTGCTGTGGACCATCCGCCGGTTCATCCGGTGGTGCGATGCCGGGGTGTGGGAGCGACTGCTGGAGGCCGTCGTGGACGATCCGGACATGGAGTGGCTGATAGTCGACGCGACGCACGTCAAGGCGCACAGGCACGCGGCGGGGGCCGCCGGGGGCCGAGGGCGTCGGCCTTACAAGGGGGGGGGGGGGGCACGAAAATACATCTGGCCGTGGATTCACTTGGTCTTCCGCTCAGAGTCTCTGTCACTGCGGGTACAGTCGCTGACTGTTCGCAGACTCTACCGCTGATCTCGGGACTCCGGGCCGGCCACCTTCTGGCCGACCGGGGCTACGACTCCGACGAGATCGTCGACGGGGCGGCCGCCATGGGGATGGTTCCCGTCATCCCGCCCCGCTCGAACCGTAGGGCGAAGCGGAAGTACGACAGGTATCTGTATAGGGTCTGCCACCTCGTCGAGAACGCGTTCCTCCGGATGAAGGAATGGCGGGGCATCGCAACGCGCCATGCGAAACGCCTTTCGTCGTTTCTCGCATTCATCCATCTCCGATGCGCCGTCATGTGGCTCAAGTAAATCTCGTGACTACACACTCTAGTCTTGCGTCTTTGGATATAGTATGATCTGACAGCCTTTCTTTGAGGCAAGCAGCAAGGTCTTGTTCCGTTTTTTGGGAAAATACCTATCGTCTGGCATCTCGCTGTTCGATGAACTTGTTCGGCTCTTTATCAATCTCGAACTGCGTCCACCGAAAAGACCCTAGAGCAGCCCTATCCGCGATCTTTTGTGCATAGATGAATCTTCCACAACCAAGTCTACGAATCTTATCGACAAAAATCTTTCATTACAGTTCTCTCACATACAAGACGATGTGTGAAAAGAAACAAGGCCGGCACAATGGATCATGCC
>CAZGGR010000068.1:0-1536 GCA_964525305.1 uncultured Akkermansia sp. | reverse complement strand
GTGCCGAGGCTTATTCAAAACACGGTTTCAATGTTCACGGTGTTGTATTTGATGAACTTCACATTCAGCCTAACCGAAAACTGTTTGATGTTATGACAAAGGGTTCGGGTGATGCAAGAATGCAGCCTATGTATTTTCTGATTACCACAGCCGGAACTGACACAAACAGTATATGCTATGAAACGCATAAGAAAGCAAAGGATATTTTAGAGGGCAGAAAAATAGACCCGACTTTTTATCCGGTTATTTACGGTACAGATGAAAACGATGACTGGACTGACCCAAAAGTGTGGAAAAAAGCGAATCCGTCACTCGGAATTACCGTTGGAATAGACAAGGTTAAAGCTGCCTGTGAAAGTGCAATTCAGAATCCGGGTGAGGAAAACGCTTTCCGACAGCTCCGTCTTAACCAATGGGTAAAACAAACTGTCCGTTGGATGCCGATGGAGAAATGGGATGCTTGTGCATTCCCCGTAGATGAACAATCTCTCGAAGGTCGGGTCTGCTACGGTGGTCTCGACCTTTCGTCCACTACCGACCTTACGGCTTTCGTTCTCGTATTTCCACCGGAAGATGAGGATGATAAATATGTTGTGCTTCCATACTTTTGGCTGCCGGAGGAAACTATGTCTCTCCGTGTACGCCGAGATCACGTGCCATACGATTTGTGGGAACGACAAGGCTTTATTCAAACGACCGAGGGCAATGTCGTGCATTACGGATTCATTGAGAAATTTATCGAGAAGCTCGGCACGAAATATAATATTCGAGAGATAGCCTTTGACAGGTGGGGCGCCACACAGATGGTGCAAAATCTTGAGGGCATGGGATTTACAGTTGTTCCGTTCGGGCAGGGCTACTCTTCCATGTCACCGCCGACTAAAGAGCTTATGAAACTCGTACTCGAAAAGAAAATTGCACATGGCGGACATCCTGTTTTGAGATGGAATGTTGATAATATCAGCATTCGTACCGATCCTGCCGGGAATATCAAAGCCGATAAGGAAAAATCAACGGAAAAAATTGACGGTGCGATAGCGACAATAATGGCTTTAGATAGAGCTATCCGATGCGGTAATGATGAGGGCGGCAGCGTTTATGACGAAAGAGGTATTTTGCTTATCTAAACCAAAAGGAGATCGAGAAAATGAACATTTTATCAGGACTTTTCAAGTCAAGAGACCGACCGAAAAATGCAACATCAGGCAATGCATTCCGCTTTTATCTCGGCAATTCTACAGCCGGAAAGAATGTAAACGAGCGCTCGGCAATGCAGATGACCGCTGTATATGCTTGCGTCAGAGTCTTATCCGAAGCAGTCGCAGGATTACCTTTACATTTGTACAAGTACACCGATAAAGGAAGTAAAGAGAAAGCGGTAGATCACCCGTTATATTTTCTTCTCCATGACGAACCGAACCCCGAAATGTGTTCATTCGTTTTCAGAGAAACGATGATGACGCATCTTTTATTATGGGGCAACGCTTAAGCACAGATAACCAACAACGGTAAAGGCGAGGTCATGGCAAACTAACC
>CAZGGR010000067.1:0-1541 GCA_964525305.1 uncultured Akkermansia sp. | reverse complement strand
AAGAAACCTCCTCATAAGCGGCATAGGCATTTTTAACCTCTTGTATTTCCTTTTGCTTTCCAATCACCGTGCGACCGTTTATTACATCTCTCACTTCGTCTAAAGACAAGGAATTTGCCTCAATAGCAAGGGAAGAATAAATAGACTTGATTTTGTTATTTTTACGCAAATGCGGTTTTGAATCCAAATTTGTACGCTCGGTAATTTTTCCGATTTTTTCTGAAATATCAGCCACAAACGATAATATCTTATCTGTTATCTGATACGGCGGTATATATGACATTTAATTTGCTCCTGACTTGCTTATTATCTTACTTATTATCTTACCACAAATTAAGATGTTTATCAAGTATTATTAACCTTTTTATGTGCTGGCAACGAATAATATCAGAAATGTTGAAAACAAGGCAGGTGAAATCCCTGCCTTGTAGCTTCGTTAGAGAATATAATCAGTAATGCAATCGTACCAGTGGACATAGGTCTCGCCGTTTATGGTAAGTCTTTCGTTATTAGGTAACTGCTCACTCCATTTCTTCTTATAGCGGTCGATAGCCCAGTCATCACGGTTGAATCTGCACCAAAGAATCGTCTTTCCGTTCTTATCCAGGAACTGCTCGGATACTACACCGCAATCATAGGTCTCAATGTCCATAACACAGACAGTGTCATAACTCTTTCCGCCAATCGTAACGGTGTATCTTCCTACAATGTCCAACAGGAAATCTTTGTTGGCACTTGTAACAACTGTATCCGTTCTCTGGATATCACCCTTGGGTGCAAGATTGGTTTCATTGCCACAGTTATCTTCGCCAAATCCCCAGTTGGGCAGGAATTCATCACCGTCGAGGAAAGTAACAAAATTGCGAACATCACCGTCATTCCTGAGCGTTGCAAGATAACGGCAATGGGTGTCCGTGAGCTGTGCAACAAATGTGCGATTTATTACTTCACTCTTATTCGAGCATGATATTTCTCGTGCAGTCAGCTCCACGCCTTCAATGCCGTGAACCTTAGCTTTACCGGTAACTTGCATATCGTACACATGGCTGCACTTTCTGGATGGGATATCGTACATACCCCAAGACATCTTTTCGCCGAGCTTCGGTACCAGAAACCATCCCATAAGTTCTTCCCATTTTACTGCAAAGGGTGCTTCGGCACTTGCTTCAATCCTATATTCGGGAATAAATTCAGGTAATTTTTTCATAATAGAATCTCCTTTTGATACTTCGGTGCGATATGGATACTTATTTTTGAAGTTTTGTTTCGCTGTATGCAGTCTGCTTTTTACAGTTCCCACAGGGATATTCAGGTGCTTTGCGATTTCAGATTGCGGCATATCTTTCCAGAAGTAAAGATAAAGAATTTGGTTATCCTTACTTCCTAACAAACTCAGCGTTTCTCTCACAGTATTAACTACAGAAACACCGTGTCTGCCGTATGACATTTCCTTTTCTTTCAACTCATCAATTGGAATTTCGTACTGAGTTGCTTTCTTGCGGAAATAATCATTGCATTTATTTCGTGCTATGCTGATAATC
>CAZGGR010000066.1:0-1567 GCA_964525305.1 uncultured Akkermansia sp. | reverse complement strand
TTGACTGCCAGTCAAGCGCTCTCCCAGCTGAGCTATACCCCCGAACCGGAACATTTGCAAGTATAACAGGGGAATAGGAAATTGTCAACACTTTTTTATATTCTCTCAAAAAATTTGGAAGAGAACATCTGCACCGGTATGGCCGTTACCTTATTCATATTGCAGATTCGAGATCTGGTAAGCGTGAAGAATATGCAGACGCATGGCGGAACGGGCGCCCTCGCCGTTTCCGGTCTCAATAAAATGGACGATCTCGCGGTGGTCCTGGAGGGAATAGGTGATGCTCTCTTCAAAATAGGTCAGGTCCGTATAGATGGACTTATTGATGATGGGCATCAGCTTGGTCATGAACTGGTTATGGCTGGCCAGGGCGATGGCGTTATGGAAGTCCTGTTCGATCTTCACGGGATTCTGCCCGTGGGCGGCGGCAGCTTCAATTTTCAGACTCAGCTCCCGGATCGCTGCAATTTCCTCTTCAGTGGCGCGTCTGGCGGCGTAATACGCCGCGGGGGGCTCCACCATCATGCGGATCTCCAGCAGCTCCCGGTTGCTGGCGGACACAGTTTCCAGAGGGGAGAGGTCCGCCCCCGCCGCCGGAAGCTCATAGGAAGTCACAAAAGTGCCGCGGCCGCGTTTGATCTCCACCAAGCCCCGGGTGCAGAGGATGCGGACGGCTTCCCGCAAGGTCACACGGCTGATGCCAAGCTCTTCGGCCAGCTCCATTTCATTGGGGAGCTTATCGCCTGTCTGAAAACGGCGCTCCACCAGAATCATATCCATGATCTGAATGGCTGCCTGCTCGGCAAGGGAAGAAGTTGATCCGGCCATTGTGCACCTCCTGTTTATCTGCTCATATGTGCTACGATATTGTAGACATCTTACGACAGTTGACACAAAAAAGCAATATTGTTTTTGAGAAAATTTTTCTATAAAAAAATTATGCACAAAAAAACGGCTTGAAAAGAGTGATTTTACCAAAATTCAAAAAAACAGTACTTTATACATTGACTTTTAGAAAGCGGGTGCATAAGATAAGAGGCAAAGGGTGTTACATAAGACGTAAGATGACTGGCAAGCTGAGATAAGATGTGTGGGACTGGCTCCGCTGAGGCGTTCCGCGATGATTCGGAGGAAAATCGGCACCTATGGGAGAGAGACTGCGGGTAACCTTGATCGCCAACGCGGGACTGCTGCTGGAGTACCAGGGCATTACCATGATGATGGACGGGATCTACGGAAAAGAGGGACATCCCTTCAGCAATCTGAAGCCGGAGGTCTGGCAGCGGATGCTGGCAGGGGAGCCGCCTTTTGAAAAGATCGATTACCTGCTGTTCTCCCACGCCCATCCAGACCACTTTTCTCCGAAGATGACCATGGAGTTCCTGCGGCACCGCTCCATCAAGGGCGTGTTCCTGCCGGATACCCGGACCGTCAGGGAAAGCGGACTGATCGGTTACCTGCGGGAACAGCGCATCCCCTGCGTGTTGCTGTCAGAGCAGACAGATCACGCTGCCTACCGCGTGGAACCGGAAATCACCATCAGGGCGCTCAAGACGAAGCACCTGGA
>CAZGGR010000065.1:0-1577 GCA_964525305.1 uncultured Akkermansia sp. | reverse complement strand
ACTCAATCGCCTTTTTCTATCCTTTTGGTCTCACATCTATTGTAATGCTACAATTTATCTCAATAATTCTTTCCATATCCACTGGTAATTTCAGCTGGATTGGTGTATAATTCATTCTTGTAGTTTTCATTTTTGGCGGTACTTTAATGATACTACAAAACGGCTGCAACCTCAACTGGCTGCAGCCGTTTCTTAATATTTTTTGTGGCCAGTGCTGGGAGCACTGGCCACTGTGTTAGTTTGGGACTTTTCTAACAGCCCCTTCTTTTTGCTATCCAAACAAGAAAAGGGCGGAACCCCGACTGAGTCCGCCCTTTTTCAGAGGATAGTTGAATTCTTTTGTGTATCGCCTTACATCTTCACATATCGCTGGTTCCTGCTGTTCGGCTTATCCGGGATTGTCATCTGAATCAGATTCATTTCCAATGCAGGATGCAAATAGTTTCTTCGGAAGCCTTCTCTGGACTTGAGTCCCAGTTTCTCCATCAAAGACGCACTGGTATAGGGAATATCATACTCCATAATCTCAAGTAGTTTCTTAACATATTCCGAAAGCTGATTGTTATCCGCTCCGATTTGAGCAGAAACATCATCCAAAATTCTATCAATCTGCGACAGCATAAATGCGATAAATACTGTAGACTCACCATCTACATGGCACTGTGCAATTGCATTGTAGTATTCGTCCTGGAATTTCTCAATCTGGCTTTCAATGGGAATGTATTCAAAAATAGATTTCCATTTTGAAAGAATAGCGGTGTGCCAAAGTCTTGCCATTCTGCCGTTACCATCAGAGAACGGATGGATAAAAACGAACTCATAATGGAAGACACTGCTGAGGATAAGAGGATGCACCGTATCTTGTGCCTTCTTCATCCATGTGAACAGGTCATCCATAAGCTGATGGACGAACTGGGCAGGCGGTGCCATGAAAATACACTGATCACCGTTGAAGACGCCCTCTTCACCCCGGCGAAAATCCCCAGACTCGTCCACAATGTATTTCGTCATAATGCCATGGTATTTCTTCAAATTGGAAATACTGTAAGGATCAATCTCTGACAGCTTTTCGTAAGCCGCATAGGCATTTTTTACTTCCTGAATCTCTTTCTGCTCACCCAGAACCGTTTTTCCGTTGATCACATCCCGAACCTGACCAAGAGAAAGAGAGTTCGCCTCGATTCTCAAGGATGAATGAATGGATTTGATTCGGTTATTCTTACGCAGATGGGGTTTTGCCTCCATGTTGCTGGTAGCCGTTATGCGGCCTACTTTTTCAGAAATGGATGACACATAGGATAAAATTTCATTTGTAATCGTAAAGGGTGGTTTATAGTCCTTCATAATATCGCCTCCATTAACTTGCGTATTATCTTGCGTACTATCTTCCTATATTATATGCGGTTGTTTGAAAAAATCAAGGCATTTCCTGTAAAGTAAATGGATGACCTTCTGCACATTGTCCCACACACAAAGGACGGAGACCCAACGGGGCTTCCGTCCTTTGTGGTATATGAATTTTGGAAACAGCTATAGTGCTTTCTGACGATACAACACAGTTTCACACACACGATTTG
>CAZGGR010000064.1:0-1606 GCA_964525305.1 uncultured Akkermansia sp. | reverse complement strand
AACGAAGACCGCTTCGAAGAAATCCAAAACGAATACGTCGTTTACCACGACGACTTCAGCGACTACTCTACCAACGAACCAACTATGGACGGCACGGCATCGCTGACATTCATGCTCGGCCGACTTGTATCAGCCGGCAAGAAATAAGCAAGCCAGATTACAACAACTCATACTTTTACGCTCTGAATCCAACTTTTTGCGGATTCGGAGCGTATTGTTTTTAAAAATAATTTAAAGTTTTGTTATTGTCAGAAAAACAACTTACCTTTGCATAAAGGAAAAAATAACAACAAAAACACCTAATAATAACATGGAAGAACGTTTTCAGCTTCTCAATGAAGTAACCGAGAAAGCCAAACAATGGCTCTCCGATACCTACGACGCAGAAACTCGCGCCACCGTACAAGCTATGCTCGACGATGAGGACAAGAATCTGCTCATCGAATCATTCTATAAAGACCTCGAATTCGGTACAGGCGGCTTGCGCGGCATCATGGGCGCCGGCTCCAACCGTATGAACATCTACACCGTAGGCGGTGCCACACAGGGCCTTGCCAACTACCTCCACGAAGCGTTCCCCGATAAGGATGAAATCCGCGTAGCAGTAGGCCATGATGTTCGCAACAACTCGCGCAAATTTGCAGAAGTCGTTGCCAACGTTTTCTCGGCTAACGGCATCAAAGTTTTCCTCTTCGACAGCTTCCGCCCCACCCCCGAGCTCTCGTTCGCCATTCGCGAACTCGGCTGTCAAAGTGGCGTAAACATCACGGCATCACACAATCCCAAAGAATACAACGGCTATAAAGCTTACTGGGAAGACGGCGCTCAGATTATCGCTCCGCACGACGTCAACATCATCAACCACGTCAGCCGCATCAAACCCGAAGAAATCAAATTCAACGGCAACCCCGACCTGATTCAAATCATCGGCGACGAAATCGATGCTGCTTTCCTTGCCAACGTTAAGTCGCTGTCGCTCGACCCCGAAGTCATCAAGCGTCAAGCCGACCTCAAGATTGTCTACACCCCCATCCACGGCACTGGCGTGAAGCTCATTCCCGAATCGCTCCGCAACTACGGCTTCACCAACATCATCCACGTGCCCGAGCAAGACATTCCGTCAGGCGACTTCCCCACAGTCGACTCCCCCAACCCCGAAAACGCTTCGGCTATGGCTATGGCTATCGCCAAGGGCAAGGAAGTCGCTGCCGACATTATCCTCGCCTCTGACCCCGACGCCGACCGCATCGGCTGCGTTATCCGCGACAGCAAGGGCGAATACCAGCTCATCAACGGCAACCAGATCGTCATGATTCTGCTCAACTACATCATGCGCCGCAACCGCGAGCTCGGCCGCCTCAAAGGCAACGAATACATCGTCAAAACTATCGTTACCACCGAGACAATCAAAGCCATCGCCGAAAATCAAGGCATCAAGATGTACGACTGCTACACCGGCTTCAAGTGGATTGCAAGCGTCATTCGCGACCTCGAAGGCAAAGATCAGTACATCGGCGGCGGCGAAGAGTCGTACGGCTTCCTGGCCGAAACTTTCGCTCGCGACAAAGACTCCGTATCGGCCATATCGCTGATGTGCGAAGTATGC
>CAZGGR010000063.1:0-1683 GCA_964525305.1 uncultured Akkermansia sp. | reverse complement strand
CCTTTTGCAAGCTCATTTGCAATGTTTGCAGCCGGAAGAGCGTTTGAGCAGATAAGAAACTCGGTGGGATATCCGCACCTTAATGTAAAAATCGGCGCAACTCACGCCGGAATAACGGTGGGTGAGGACGGAGCCACACATCAGTGCCTTGAAGATCTGGCGCTTATGCGTACAATACCCGGCATGACTGTTATAAATCCGGCGGACGCCGTTGAGGCGAGAGCTGCGGTAGAAGCAGCTATACTTCATAAGGGGCCGGTTTATATTCGCTTCGGAAGATATGCCGTTCCGGTGCTGTATGATAAAGCCTCATATAAGATGGAGATAGGCCGGGGAGTGAACATGGCGGACGGAAAGGATGTTACCATTGTAGCTACCGGAATAATGGTGGATATGGCGCTGTCAGCAAAGGAGCTGCTTAAGTCTGACGGTATAGACGCAAGAGTTATAAACATACATACTATAAAGCCGCTTGACCGTGATATCATTATAGACGCGGCAAGGAACACCGGAGCGATAGTGACGGCAGAGGAGCATAATATCATAGGCGGACTCGGAAGCGCTGTGTGCGAGGCTGTGTCGGAGAGTTGCCCTGTTCCGGTTCTCAGGGTAGGCGTTGAGGATAAATACGGACGTTCCGGAAAGGTTCCGGTCCTTCTTGAGATGTATGGACTTACTCCGGCTGCTATCGCGGCAAAAGCAAAAGAAGCGGTAAAACTGAAAAAATAAGGTTATAAAGGGAAGCTCATGCCGGGCTTCCCTTTAATTGCCTGTGTAATATATGAAAAAGCGGTAGACATTTTTTGCAAAATATGATACAATATAAGTACTTGTATTATGAGTACGGAACACTGCTTGCGGAGCTGCGTGCTTGAATTGAAAGGAATGCTTTTTGATGAAAGATAATCGGGATCCGGTATGTCATATTGTAGGAGCCGGAGATTTTTTCGGAATGGAAAAACCGGAGGACGGAGATTGCGTTATCGCGGCTGACGGAGGACTTACATATCTGGAAAGTATTTCGGTTATTCCGGATCTTATACTCGGAGATTTTGATTCTATGAACCTGCCCGATGAAAATCCTTATAAATGTACAGTGATGCGTTATTCGTCATATAAGGACGATACCGACATGATGCTGGCTATACATCAGGGACTTGCACGCGGATACCGCAGGTTTATGCTTTACGGCGGAACAGGCGGCCGGCTTGATCACACGCTTGCAAATATTCAGTGTCTTCAGTTTCTGGCGGAGAGAGAGTGCACGGCGTGGCTGGTAGGAGATGAATATCTTATAACCGCCTTATGCGGGGGAGGCAAGCTCTCTTTCCCGGAGGATATACCGGATATAAACGGTACGCTTAAAATCGGACCGGGAAGCGGTGTTTCGGTGTTTGCACAGGGCGGAACAGCGTCTGGAGTTACTATATCGGGGATGAAGTATGAGCTTCGCGGTGATTCGCTTAAAAGCTCGGTGTCGCGAGGAGTAAGCAATTCGCTTGTTGATTCAAAGGCGCATATAGCGCTTGAGGAAGGATGTATTGTGATATACATGCAGAGGGCGGAGCTGTAAACCGTCGGCGGAGAATAATATTTTCAAATAATCTCAGGCACGCTGTAACGGTGAGCTTTGCAGTAATTCGGCAGTTGTTTCACACCGCAGATGCCGAATATATTATTACT
>CAZGGR010000062.1:0-1686 GCA_964525305.1 uncultured Akkermansia sp. | reverse complement strand
TAATATGTCTCGTTGGCATAGCTTCATGCAGCAAGCCCAAAGAACATACAGCTCCAGCAGTCAACCCTCGTGACTCTGTGTCCATGATGCGTTCTTATGGCATCAACACCCTTATAAGCGACTCCGGCATCATGAAGTACCGCATAGTGGCAGAACAGTGGGAAGTTAACGAGGTACGCATCCCTCCAAGATGGACTTTCAAACGAGGCATCTTCATGGAACAGTTCGACCAGAATTTCCATCCGGAAGCATACGTGCAGGCAGACACCGCATACTATTTCACAACAAAGAAGCTATGGCATCTTATTGGTAATGTCAAAGTAAAGACTATTGACGGGTTACGCTTCAACAGCGAAGAGTTGTTTTGGGATCAAAACCGCCATGAACTATACTCCTACAAGTTCTCCAAAGTAATATCACCAGAACGTGAACTGCAAGGCCCTTATTTCACAAGTGACGAACGTATGCAGCATTACACAGTCTCCAATTCTGTAGGCTCTTTCATACGCGACGAGAACAAAAAGGACAACAGCGCCCCCAACAAGGCAGACACGACACACAAAGACAGTCTTGCGCCAAAACGTGAGCCTATAACACCAAGACACAAATAATACTGTTATTAACAGCAGTATACATTATAGTAATAAAACGACATAGCCCCACCCCGACAGTAAAATTGGACTTACATCTTATAACATCAATAATCATCACTATGCTTTTCTCCGCCTTCTTCTCTGGCATGGAGATAGCATACGTGTCAAGTAACCGTATGCTGGCAGAAATGACCGGTGACAACAACAGTCTCAGCCACCGTATCGTCTCTTTTTTCTACAAACACCCCAACACATTTGTCAGCACCATGCTCGTAGGCAACAATATTGCACTCGTAATCTACGGCATTCTTATTGCCAAACTATTCGACTCTACAATATTCTACGGGATGTCCGAAGCCTTCACTGTCACAGCAGACACTATAATCTCAACAATAATAGTACTCTTCACAGGTGAATTTCTCCCGAAGACCATTTTCAAGAACAATGCCAACACGCTGTTAAGTCTTTTTGCCTTACCTGCAAGTATATGCTACTTCATCCTCTTCCCGATATCACGCCTATGCACATCAATTTCAAAGACAATGCTCAAATCCCTCGGAGTGGACGTAAGCAAGGAAGAACCAAAAGAGGAATTCTCCAAGGTTGACCTTGATTTCCTTGTGCAGCAAAGCATAGACAAGGCAGACAACGAGGAGGACATACAAGAAGAGGTTCGTATATTTCAAAATGCCCTTGATCTATCTGACACCAAGGTACGCGACTGCATGATTCCACGCACAGAAATCAACGCAGTAGACCGTAACACTCCATTAGAGGATCTAAGACAAAGATTTATAGAAAGCGGACGTTCTAAAATCATCGTCTACAACGATGACATAGACCACATCATAGGCTACATACACTCGTCAGAGATGTTCAGCATAAAAAGCGAATGGCAGTCACATATCCGACTGATGCAGTTCGTTCCGGAAACAATGGCCGCTCGCAAACTGATGCAAAATATGCTTATGCAGAAAACAAACCTTGCTGTGGTGGTAGACGAGTTTGGTGGCACCAGCGGTATTGTTGCATTGGAGGATATTGTTGAAGAAATCATCGGAGAGATAGAAGACGAGCATGACACAACCAATTA
>CAZGGR010000061.1:0-1766 GCA_964525305.1 uncultured Akkermansia sp. | reverse complement strand
CCTTGCTCGCCACTGCAAAGCGTATGTCCTTTTCGGATACATTATTGGTACGCATAAGGTCTTGGAGCGCCTGCGGTATATCGGGAGGAATATCCGGCTCGTTGCCTACTTCCTCAAAATCCGATAAGTCGTTGATGTCTATGCCGACATTATTTGCAGGTGCGGGAGCAGGCTGAGTATTCTGCGGAACAGGCTCCGGAGTTTTTATTACTGGCGGAGGTGTGGTATCTTCGGAAACGGCCGCAGGGGTATTCTCGATAACGTGTGCTATCTGCGAGTAATCAAGCGGCAGCTTTGGCGGCAGGTCGGCGCGGTTTTTAGCGTCCCAGCAGGGGTGATGTGTGGTGTACATTACACGCTGACCGCCCTGTGCCTTGAATTTCTTGCCGTCCTTGTCGCTTGCTACCGAGTAAGTTTCATAATTGCAGAAAAGTATCATATCCGCCCATTCTTTTACAAGGGGAGCAGTCTGTGAGCCTGTTTTCTTTCCGAGTTTCAGCTCGTAGCGGTCGTATGCACCCGCTTCATCGGGCTGTTCAAACTTCTTAAGCTGCGAGTGACAGTTCAGCACAACATGGCATATACCCTTGTCAATAAGCTCCTGCAAGAGGTTAAGGAACCGTCCGACAGCTTCGGCAACATATACATAGCCGTTTCCGTAGCCGAAATCCTCAATGCCTTTCTTGTTGTAGGTGTTCAGAACGTCCTCAACGCAGAGCCGCTCCGCCCAGTCCATTGTATCAATTACAAGGGTTTCGCATATCTGAGGATTCTGCTTTACATATTCTATGTAGTTGATAAGCATTGTCCATGATGTAGGCTTGTCCTCAAAGCGGTTTACATTGAGATTGCCCGTGCTGCCCTCTGTATCGATAAACAGCGGCTTGGGGAAATGTGCAGCAAGCGTTGACTTGCCGACACCCTCGGGACCATAGATAACTACCTTCTGCTTTCTGCGGATAATACCGCCTGAAATTTTTACGTTCATTAAAATGTACCTGCCTTCCATGTTTTATTTGTGGGAGTTTCTTCGGTGTGCTCACCTTTAACATATCCGTCCTCGATGATAATACTGCATTCATCTCCAGTGGATACACGCGTGGCAATTGCCTGCAAGCCCTCAGCCTCGAGCCATGCGCCAAACTCGTTGAGTGTGTCAATATCCATCTGCTCCAGCTTATCCATGAGGACAAAGCCGCATTCGGGGTTAAGCTTGCGTACAATTGCAGCGGAAACGCGGAGCTGCTCCGAGCCGCTCATGCAATCCCATTTTGCACCGTTATATGTAAGCTCGCCGTTTTCGACCGAAAGACCGGGGAGAGGGAGCTCGGCATTATCAAGGAGCTTTTTGCGCTCGGTACGGATATTTTCTATCATGCCCGTAAGAGTATCATACTCATCCTTATACTGCTTGGCTTCCATTTCAGCCTTTTCCTTATCGAGATTACTGCGTATTTTTATATTTACGGTTTCAATGTCACGGATATTGTTTTCAAGCTCTGTCGTGCTTTCATCAAAGAGCGCGGCCGCTGAATGTTCTGCTATCCTTAAATCTTCGGCAATATCCGTCTGCTGGCTTTCAAGCTCGGAAAGCTGAGAGTGGAGTATTTCTATCCTGCTGGTGATATTGGAATATGCCGCCTTAAGCTGCTCTGCTCGGTCACGCTTGCGCTGATTTTCACCGTTACGGGCAAGTATTTCCTGCTGCTGACGGATAAGCTCCGAGGCGGATACAGGCTCTTTTGGGACACCATCATACTCGGGCA
>CAZGGR010000060.1:0-1772 GCA_964525305.1 uncultured Akkermansia sp. | reverse complement strand
ATTGCTACCCGTAGACTTCTGCCTGTATTTGACAAGATTAAAGAACCGGGAACTGACTGCGTGTACAAAACTCTCATTCGCGCAACAGAAGCGTTCTCTTGGCTGGAAGTAAACGGGGCAACAGTAAGCAGAGAGCAGCTCAATAAACTTGACGTGGAATTTACTGGGCAGCTTGATGAAGCTAACAAACTGGTGGAAGATGCTGTAAAGAAGCTATGGAATCCGGTTGCGTATTCCAGCGACACAGGAGCTAAGTTTAGCCCTGAGTTCAGTTTGTCCTCTCCTAAGAAGCTTAAATGGCTGCTTGGTCAAGCAACAGGCATGACTGTGGAATCCAGCGATGCAGCAACCATTGACAAGCTTACTGAAATGGTTGATAACGGAACGCTCATTGTCGATGATGTTGCGAAAGAGCTGTTCAAGGGAATCTCTATGTCACGAAAAGCTGGTAAGTATCGTGATACATACGTCTACGGTATGCTCAATGCTATGCGTGACGATGGCAGAGTTAGCGGTAGTTACCTGCTGCATGGTACTGAGACTGGGCGTTTAAGCTCCCAGAATCCTAACATGCAGAATATTCCCCGTAACAAGGATGTTAAGAACATCTTTTGCGCAACTCCCGGGTATAAGCTTGTGCAGCTTGACTACTCTCAGGCAGAATTGCGAGTGCTTGGTGTGTTGAGTAACGATGATTTTCTTATTCAGAGCTACGTTGAGGACAAGGATTTACACGCGAATGTTGCGCAGAAAATCTTTGGTCCTGACTTCACTAAAGAGCAGCGTACTCAATGTAAGACCATTAACTTTGGGATAGCTTATGGGCGCGGTGCCGGTGCTATTGCAGAAGCGTTCCATATGTCTCGCAACGACGCGCAAGCAATCATCAATGACTGGTTTAGAGCAATGCCCAAAGTTGAGGAGTATATCAAGCGTCAGCGTAAGGCAGCACGTGACGGTGAGCGTCAGCAGACTATGTTTGGTAGAGTGAGACACTACACTCTCACTGACGAGAATGGATTCCATGTGGAGAATGAGTATATCAATACTCCTATTCAGTCCATGGCGTCTGACCTTACTGTAAATTCCCTGATTGAGATTCACGAATGGCTTGTCAGCAAGGGTTACTACAATAAGAACCATCCTAATATGTCTGACGCAAGAATCATCATTACTGTACACGACAGTATCGTACTTGAGGTAAGAGACGATGACGAATTAGTGCGTGAGGTTGCGCAGCATTGTCAGCAGGTAATGCACGACGTACCTGAGCGCATGATTCCTAACTGCCCTCTGCCGTTCAAGGCCGATGTTGAAGTTGGTTACAGCTGGGGTAAGCTTGAAGAACCTGAATGGTAATAAGGAGGTGTAACATTGAAAGGTAGTAAACCTAAGCTCTTTACAGTGTGTCAAAGATGCTACGACAAGTACGAACTTGCTCTTGCGGACAACAATTACAGTAAGCACAGTAACGCAATCGTGTTTGCTGACGTTGCCAGCAATGGAAACTTTTATACACGTAAAGTAGTTATGCTTTGTCCTAAATGTACTCAGCGAATTAAGAAGTTTGTGAACTTCGAGGATGACTTAAACGTCAGTGACGATTAACTGGAGGTAGTATAATGACTAACGAAGTTTTCAGTGAGCATATCAAGCACATCAGGGATTACTCCATGAATGTGCTGGTTGAGAAGAACAGCAACTACTCTAAGGGTGACACGGATGCTCTGCACAACTTTGTTGCCGGGGCCAGTATCGCTGGTTGCACTCCT
>CAZGGR010000059.1:0-1810 GCA_964525305.1 uncultured Akkermansia sp. | reverse complement strand
ACGCGGGGATCACGCCGCCGTGCAGCGCCATGCCGTTCATGACGCACGCCATGGTAAGCTCGGCGACACCCGCCTGGAAGAACTGGCCCGTGAAGTCGCCCTTCGTGAAGGCCTTGGTTTTCTTCAGAAAGCCGTCGGTCTTGTCCGAATTGCTCAGATCGGCCGAAGCCACGATCATGTTCTCGATCTTCTCGGCATAGACGCCCAACATCGTCGCCGACGCCACGCGGGTAGCCGTATCGGGCTTTATCTCTATCTTGTTGTAGTCGATCTCGGGGATCTCGCCCGACAAGAATCGGTTCAGCTTGCGCGACAGATCGCGGTTGGCCGCACGCCACTCCGTCTCGGTCTGCTTGCGCTGCGCCGCCCACTGCTTCAGCTCTATGCGGCGCGCCTCGTAGATCTCGCGCGTCTCGGCGAACAGGCGGAACGGATCGTCGGCGTCACCGCCCAGATTGCGCACCGTGGCGGTCAGATCGGCACCCGCACCCGACAGAGGCTGTCCGTGCGTAGACACCTTGCCCTCGAAACTCTCGCCGTCGGCACCGCGCGCACCCTTGGCCATGATCGAGTGTCCTATGATGAGCGTGGGACGCTCCGTCTCGGCATTGGCCGCGGTGAGCGCGGCGCGCAGGGCCTCGACATCGTGACCGTCGGTCTCTATGACACGCCAACCCCAGGCACGGTACTTGGCAGCCACATCCTCGCTGTCGATCTCATCGACCTTGGTCGAGAGCTGCACATTGTTGGCGTCGTAATACATTATCAGGTTCGAAAGACCCAGATGGCCCGCTATGCGGCCCGCGCCCTGCGAGATCTCCTCCTGCACGGCACCGTCCGAGATGAACGTATATGTCTTGTGAGCCATCCACTCGCCGAAACGCGCCGCCATGAAACGCTCCGCGATCGCGGCACCCACAGCCATGGCGTGTCCCTGCCCCAGAGGTCCCGAAGTGTTCTCCACGCCGTGCGCCGCATCGGCCTCGGGGTGTCCCGGGGTGATGCTGCCCCACTGGCGGAACGACTTCAGATCGTCCGTCGAATAGAAGCCCGACAGCATCAGCACCGAATAGAGCATCGGCGACATGTGGCCCGGATCGAGGAAGAATCTGTCGCGGAACGGATACGAAGGATTCTCCGGATCGTAACGCAGAAACTCCGTATAGAGCAGATTGATGAAATCGGCACCGCCCATGGCTCCGCCCGGGTGTCCCGACTTGGCCTTTTCGACCATGGCGGCGGTCAGGATGCGGATATTGTCGGCCGCCTTATCAAGTTTAGAGTTAGCAAACATATTATTTTTCAATTCTTGTCACTCACAAGTAATCACACACTTAAACGCCCGATAACAATCGCGGCGCCTCGTTCCGTACGCTCGGACATACGAGCGCCTATACAAATGTAATACAAAAAAACTTAACCGACCTGTTTAAGCTCCAAAAAATTCGCCCCCTCGATCCGCTTTTTGGCGTATGGAAGCGTGACGGTGAACGACGTCCCACCCGAAGAGGGAACGTCGTACATGGCGTCGATCATTATCGCCTCGCAGATCGAGCGCAGGCCGCGTGCGCCGAGCTTGTACTCGACGGCCTTGTCCACGATGTAGTCCAGCACGTCGTCGTCGAACCGCAAATCCACGCCGTCCATGGCCAGCAGACGTTCGTACTGCTTCACGATAGCGTTCTTGGGGCGGGTCAATATCGAACGCAGAGCCTCGCGCGTGAGCGGCTGCATGTAGGTGAGCACAGGCAGACGGCCCACCAGCTCGGGAATGAGACCGAACGACTTGAGGTCCTGCGGCATGATGTAC
>CAZGGR010000058.1:0-1824 GCA_964525305.1 uncultured Akkermansia sp. | reverse complement strand
GACGGTATCGCTGAAGGTGCAAACAATTATGTTCTTCCGAAGGCTTCAGCATCAGTACTCGGTGGTGTGAAGGTCGGCGCAAATCTTGCTGTAGACAATGACGGCGTAATCTCAGGTGCATACAGCAATGCTACAACTGATAATGATGGACTTATGAGTTCATCAGATAAGGCTGCTCTTGACGCCAAGCCTAACATTTACATTCAGGACACGCAGCCTGCAAACCTCAAAGCAGGTGACATATGGTTCCAGCTCGTTGAAACTGAATAATCATCAAAATAATAATTAATTTCAAATAAATATCTTGAAAATCGCAGGAGGTAGAAAAATGGGATATGAAGTGAATTCAGTAATGAATATCAAGGATAAAAACGGCAACAATAATACAATATACCCTGTGACAAAAAAGGAAAATGTAATTGGTCTGCTTGAATCCCTTAACGAATTATCCGAATCAATCAGCTCTGCTTCCTCTGCAGTATCGGCTCTCGCCGGTACTGTAGCAGGAAAAGTAGACAAAGTCGCAGGCAAGGGACTGAGTACAAATGACTTTACAGACAAATATAAGGCTAATCTTGATAGTCTTGACACAGCACTTGATGCAAAGGCAGACGCTTCGGATCTTACAGCTACTCAGAATCAGCTTAACAGCCTTAACGACGAGATTTCAGCTCTCTCTACAACAGTAGCTGGTAAAGCTTCCACTTCAGATGTAACCTCTCTCGCTACAACAGTAGGCGGCAAGGCTGATACAACCTACGTCAATACTGAACTTGCAAAGAAGGTCAATAAAGAAACAGGCAAGGGACTCAGCACGAATGACTATACAACAGCAGAAAAGAACAAACTCGCCGGAATCGCTGAAGGCGCAAACAAAACAACGGTCGACTCTGCACTCAGCTCCACATCTACCAACCCAGTCCAGAACAAAGCCGTAAACACTGCTCTCTCATCAAAACTCGAAACTTCCACATTCAACAGCTACAAGACCAGCAACGACACAGCGGTCGGAAATAAAGCCGACAAAACATACGTCGATAATGAACTTGCTAAAAAAGCAGACTTGTCCGCTCTCACAAGCAAAGCAGATGCATCCACAGTATCCGCACTTTCCGAAACAGTAGCAACTAAAGCAGACAGCTCAACGGTATCAGCTATCTCCGACAGAGTATCCGCAACAGAAACAGAACAGGAAACTCTCTCTGCCCGTATGGATACCTTCACAAAACTATCCGAAGGTTCCACAACCGGTGACGCGGAACTCGCAGACGGTAGGGTGGGGGCTGATGGCAAAACTTACGACAACATCGGCGGTGCGATCAGAGGACAGGTTACTGATTTAAAGAGTGATTTAAATGGACAGATTTCATTTATTTCAAACGAAGTATTTATGTCTGAACAATTAGAAAATATTAACTGGGTTCAAGGGGCATACGATCTGGATGGAAAGCCAATCGATTCAGATGCATATATAAGAGGGAGTTTAGCAAGTTTTGGCGTAGGAAAATATGTATCATTATCATTCCCTGATAACATGCTCGCATATGTATATGAATATTATGGTGGAGGTACTTTAAACGAGTTTATACAAAGAACAAAATTAAATGCATCAGGAAGAATTGAACTGCAAGGTAGCACAACTGCTGTAAGAGTTTGTGTTAGGATTAAATCATCTTACGGTATTAATATTACTCTAGCTGATGCAGTAAATGTTCATGTGTATAAAGAAAATGGAATACAGGATAAAATCGTAAAAGAATTTTTTAACCCGGAAACGATTAAAAGTATCAACTGGTTAAAGGGTTCATATGGAGACGGTACATC
>CAZGGR010000057.1:0-1827 GCA_964525305.1 uncultured Akkermansia sp. | reverse complement strand
AAGGGCTCGATCACGTTTTGGGCAAAGGCCTCCTGGAAGTTGAAGGTGTAGTGGGGGATGCCCATTCTGCGGCAGACGCTCTTGGCATCCTCCACGTCGTCCAGGCCGCAGCAGGTGCTGTCGGCGTTCTCCCCGGCGTAGAGCTTCATGGTCACGCCCACGCAGTCATAGCCCTGCTCCTTCAGCAGAAACGCTGCCACGGAGGAATCTACGCCGCCGCTCATGCCGATCAAGACCTTTGGCATATCAGCCTCCCAGCCGGATCATCTCGTCGATGCAGCGCTTGGCTCCGGTGATGACCTCGGGCTCCAGTTCTATGACCTCGCCGCCAGTGCCCTGGACGCAGTGCAACACATCCGCCAGGGTGGTCATCTTCATGTTGGGGCACATCAGGTCCCGGGTCAGGTAGTGGAACCGCTTGTCCGGGCAGTCAAACTGGAGATGCTCCAGGATGCTGGTCTCGGTGCCGATGATGAACTCTTTGGCGTCGGATTCCTTGGCAAACTTCATGATGCCCGTGGTGGAGCCCACATAGTCCGCGTGCTTGACCACCTCGGGCCGGCACTCGGGATGTACCAGCAGCAGGGCCCCGGGATGCTTTTCCTTGGCCTCCCGCACGTCCCGCTCAGTGACCAGGGCGTGCCGGGGACAGCCGCCCCGCAGGAACTGGATGTTCTTCTCCGGCACCTGCTCCGCCACATACTGGGCCAGGTTCTGGTCCGGGATGAACAGGATATCCTTCTGCTCCATTGCCCGGACGATCTTCACCGCCGAGGAGGAGGTCACGCACACGTCACAGATGGTCTTGAGCCGGGAGGTGGTATTGATATAGCACACCACCGCGTAGCCGGGATACCGGGGCAGCAGGGCCTCGATGTCCTCCTTGTCCATCTGGTCGGCCATGGGGCAGCCGGCCTCGGGATGGCTCAGGATCACAGTCTTTTCCGGGGACAGGACCTTGCAGGTCTCCGCCATGAACCGGACACCGCACATGACCACCGTCTTGTGGGGGTCCTTGGCAGCCTGGACGCTGAGGCCGTAGGAATCGCCCACATAGTCCGCCACATCCAGGATCTCCTGGCCCTGGTATGCGTGGGCCAGAATACAAACGTCGTTTTCTTTCTTCAGCCGCAGGATCTCCTGCTGCATCTCATAAACTGTCATGTTGTTTCCTCCTCAAAGGCATATGCCGGAGCAAACCCGTCCGGCCGGGGAATCACATACTTGGCTTATATTATACGCGGAAACGGGAGCTTTTGTCAACCGGAATCCCCACTTCCCCGCTATGATTTCGCAAAAATCCCCGAAAAGCTCTTGATTTCCTATCATTCCTATCGTATATTAGGAGTAGTATCAGTCAGGAGGAGATCAGCCGTGAAACTTTCCACCCGGGGCCGTTACGCCCTCAGAATGATGCTGGACATCGCCCTGCATCCCGATGAGTCCAGCGTTTCCCTCAAATCCATCGCCCAGCGCCAGCAGATTTCCGTAAAATACCTGGAGCAGATCGTCACGCCTCTGGTGCGGGGCGGCTATCTCCGGGCCAGCCGGGGCGCCCAGGGGGGCTACCAGCTCAACCGTCCCGCCGAAGCGTACACTGTGGGTATGATCCTCAGGACCATCGAGGGCAGTCTGGCACCCGTGGCCTGCGTAGAGGACGGGGACTGCATCTGTGAGCGCCAGGGCCAGTGCGTCACCGTGGAGGTCTACCGGCGCATTGACGAGGCCATCGACAACGTGGTGGACAGCATCACCCTGGCAGACCTGGTAAAGAGCCAGCATGAAAAGTGGGGCGGCGACCAGCCGCCGGAGGAATAAAGCATCTCT
>CAZGGR010000056.1:0-1850 GCA_964525305.1 uncultured Akkermansia sp. | reverse complement strand
CGCGCAGTAATACCTTTCTCAACCAAATTCATAATTGCCATTCCGGCTTTTTTAGCCAAAGCAGTTCTGCCTGAATATACAGCCGGAATAGTGCCGTTACCCGGAAGTGCAATACCAAGCGATTCACAAAGACAGTTCATACTGTTAGCTGTATACATACCTGCGCAGGAACCGCAGCCTGGGCAAGCGCCGTTTTCACATTCATCAAGCTTGCACTCATTAATAATGCCTGCCTTATAAGCGCCTACAGCCTCAAACATTTTTGAAAGACTAATTTCCTCGCCGTCGTAAGTACCGGCTAACATAGGACCGCCTGAAACAACAACGGCAGGAATATCAAGACGAACAGCCGCCATAACCATACCCGGAACTATTTTATCACAGTTAGGTACAAGCACAACACCGTCAAGCTGATGTGCCATAACCATAGTTTCAACCGAATCGGCAATAAGCTCACGCGAAGCTAAAGAATATTTCATACCGATATGTCCCATAGCGATACCGTCGCATACGCCGATTGACGGAATAAGTATAGGAGTACCGCCTGCCATACGAACGCCTGCTTTTACGGCGTCGGCAATTTTATCAAGATGAAAATGTCCCGGTACAATTTCGCTGTGAGCGGAAATTACACCGATTAACGGACGATCTAATTCCTCTTTTGTGTAACCCATTGCATAAAACAACGAGCGGTTTGGAGCGCGTTCAGCGCCTTTTGTTACATTATCACTTCTTAAATTCATAATAATGTCCTTTCTTTTAGAATAAAGGGCAACCTTAAGCGGTCACCCTTTTATTTTTTAATTATTTTTTAAGCCAGCTCATCATTTTACGGAGTTCAGCGCCGACTTTTTCAAGAAGGTGTTCGCTCTCTTTACGGCGTGTAGCTAAGAATTTAGCCTTTCTTCCTGATGAGAATTCCTGCATAAATTCTGATGCAAAAGTACCGTCCTGAATTTCGCCGAGTACCTTTTTCATTTCTTTACGGGTTTCATCAGTGATAAGGCGTTTGCCTGTTCTGTAGTCGCCGTATTCAGCGGTGTTAGAAATAGAATATCTCATCATAGCAAATCCGCCTGAGTTGATAAGGTCAACGATAAGCTTCATCTCGTGGATACACTCAAAGTATGCCATTTCAGGCTCGTAACCTGCTTCTACCAATGTGTCAAAGCCTGCTTTCATAAGCTCTGTAACACCGCCGCAAAGAACTGCCTGCTCACCAAAGAGGTCTGTTTCTGTTTCTTCTCTGAATGATGTTTCAAGAATACCTGCTCTGCCTGCACCGATACCGCTTGCATATGCAAGAGCATAATCCTTAGCTCTGCCTGAAGCATCCTGATATACAGCGATAAGGCTCGGTACGCCTTTACCTTCAAGATACTGGCTTCTTACTGTGTGACCCGGTCCCTTAGGAGCGATCATAATAACATCAATGTCTTTTGCCGGTTTGATGAAGTTGAAATGAATGTTAAAACCGTGAGCGAAGCAAAGAACATCTCCCTCTTTCATAAAGGGCGCAACCTGTTCGTTGTAAATGTCAGCTGCGAGTTCATCAGGAACAAGCATCATTACAACGTCAGCAGCTTTAGCAGCTTCTGAAACTTCCATTACTTCAAGACCTGCTTCACGAGCTTTAGCGCATGAAGGTGAAGAAGCACGAAGACCAACGATAACATGTACGCCGCTTTCGTGAAGGTTCTGCGCATGAGCGTGACCCTGGCTGCCGTAGCCCATAATAGCAACGGTTTTGCCGTCGAGCATTCCGAGGTTGCAATCCGAATCATAGTATTTTGTAATCATAATAAAAATCTCCTTTCAAAATAACATATATTTTTAATCTAATTCCTTGC
>CAZGGR010000055.1:0-1928 GCA_964525305.1 uncultured Akkermansia sp. | reverse complement strand
TTGCCATCGGGAACGCGGCCATTGGCGTTGTATCTCTTGGCCTTGCCAGCGTGGATTTGTTGAGCTTTGGCTGTCTCGCCTTGGGGCTGTTGGCGTTGGGGGTGGTAGCTATGGGAGCACTATCCCTTGGCGTCGTGGCGATGGGCCTGCTGGCTTTCGGCGTTTGCGCCATGGGGCTGTATGCATGTGGTGTCTGTGCGGTGGGCTCAAAAATCGCCGTTGGCGTAGCTGCCGCCGCTGGGGAAACAGCGGTGGGGTATGACGCCGACGCGGCCAATGTTCTCCTTTGGGGCAATGGGCTTAGCAGGGGAGAGGTGGAGGCGTTCCTCCGGGCGCACCATCCGGACCTGTGGGAGCCGCTTCTGCAGCTTTTCAGCGTTCTGGGAGCACACATCAAGTAAATGAAACGGAAGCGCACCGAACCCGGTGCGCTTCCGCTGTTATTTTCCAAGCACTTCCCGCCGGACATAGTCAAACGCGGCGTCCTCGCCCTGGTCCCGGAGGATCAGCAGGATGGTCTCCAGCAATGCCTCCGTGTTAGGGTGAAGCAGCAAACGCCGCTGTTTACCCCGGAGAAAAAACTTGTAGGGGTCGCCGGGGTCAAAATCCTTTCCCCGGTATACCTTGCTGGCAGCTAAACGGTCGCAGAACATCTCCGCTACGTACTTTTTCGGCATTTCCACACCGGAAATACCGGAGCCGTCCGGATTGTAGTCTGTCCAAAACTCGAAGTGGTGGCGGTTCCGGCCCTTGTGGTGCATCCAGGAGGCGCTGTATCCGTAGGCCTTCCGCTGGGCGTCGTTGGGGCTGTGGTCGCCCTGAAAGTATTTTGCCCCGGCCCAGAATTCCGTGGGGGAGTATTTGGACAAGTCATGGGTCAGGCCCTGCCAATAGAGTCCCAGCCGGAAGCAGTATTTCCGCACCAGCGCCCGGTGGCGGTGGACGGTTTTCAAATGTGCCCAGATATGCAAAAACAGTCACCTCGATGCCAAAATCTCTCCGTATTATAGCACAGCCTCGCAAAAAAGACGAGAGGAATTTTGCATGGAAATATAGTGCCGCGTGAAAACTAACCGGGAGGTGGTTAGGATGGACTGCGCGCTCTTTGAATGCCCAACCGCATGGAAGCCTTGGTTGCCGTCCGGCGTCCGGGGACTGGCGCAGAAAGAGGAATTGACAGAGCAGACCTGGGATTTGTTGGCTTTGACGCCTGCCGGCCTTTTGCGGACGGAAAAGGGACTGGTCCACTGCCGTATTTTGCTGCTGCCCGGCGGCTGTCCGCTGGAGCTGGCAGCTGAGATTCGCGCGGAGCAGGTCATCACCTACGGCTTGTCCAGCCGGGACAGCCTGACGCTTTCCAGTCTGGAAAACCCGGTATTATGTGTGCAGAGGACACTGCCGAGGCCTGACGGCGGTGTGGTGGAGCCTCAGGAATTTCCGCTTCGCAATTTGCCCGCTCCGGCAGAGGAGCTGCTGCCTCTGCTAGGTTTACGTGTGTTGCGGATGCAACTGACAGATGATGCCATTCTCTGGTAGATTTTTTATAGATAAAAATGGAGGGCGGTTTGATGGTCTGGTACGGATGGTTGGCACTGGCGGTCATTCTGGGCTGTACGGGTTTGCTCTGCGCAAAACTCCACGACCCAAAGGACGGGACTGTTGGATGCTGCGGCTGCGGCCAATGCGCACATACCGGGGAGTGCGTCATGACGAAGAAAAAAGCGGCGAAAAAAGAGGAGTCCCCATCTTGACAAACGGCACAAAAAGGTTATAATAACTTTGGTTTATATACCAAAGGCGATGACAAAGCCAGCTTTGCGAAACCGGCTGAAGCGAAAGGGGAGACGGTGAAAGCCCCTTGCCTACGACGCAGAGCAGCCACTTTGGAGCAGTCCGTGATGAGCGGAACGGTTCATCCCCGTTACCGG
>CAZGGR010000054.1:0-1939 GCA_964525305.1 uncultured Akkermansia sp. | reverse complement strand
CCAGACGGTCCCGGGACAGCTGGTCGTCCTCCTTTTTCAGGGCCATCTCCTCAATCTCCTGCTGCATGATCTTCTTCCGGGACAGGATGCGGATGACGTTCCGAATTTCGCTGTCCCGGCCGATGACCGGGTCCAGCTCCTTCTTTCTGGCCCGCTCCACCAGGTCGGTGCCGTACTTTTTCAGGGCGTCATAGGTGTCCTCCGGGTTGTCGGAGGTGACGGGGTTGGACTTCACCTTGGACAGCTCCTCACTGAAGCGGCTGCGGGTAATGCCGTGGTCCTGCAGGAGCTGCTTGAGAGAGCTGGAGCCCTCGGAGAAGATGCCCAGCATCAGGTGCTCCACGGAGATGTATTCGTCGAGGAGCTTTTCCGCTGTCTTTTCCGCCACGGTGAGGACTTTTCCGGTTTCAGGCGATGCGTAGACCTCGCCGCTGCCGCCGGATACCTTGGGGAGCTCGTCGATTTTGGTGCCCAGCTCTGTCAGCAGACCGCCGCAGTCCACCCCCATCCGGCTGAAAATGGAGCCGATGAGGCCGCCGTCCTGGGCCAGCAGGGCATACAGCAAGTGTTCCGGCGTCAGATATTGGTTGTTTTTCTCCTGCGCCAGGGCCTGGGCGTCCCGGATGGCCTCCAGCGTTTTCTGCGTGTATTTTTCCGTGCTCATAGGTTTTCCCTCGATTCAAAAGACCGGCGCCGCAAAGGGCTGCCGAAGAGATTCATTTTTCAGATTCGGCTTTATTATAATCCTGATTTTAGCACTGTCAAGGTGAGAGTGCTAAAGTTTACGATATGCAGAATGATTGTTCACAGCTTCTTCAAAAATGGGCGCTGGTATGCATGGATGTTTGCTTTTCAGTGCGGAGGACAGATGGTATTCAGTGCGCTTTCAGCAGGCCGCGGAGCCAGCGCACGTCCTCCCGGTCCACCACCCGGAGCACTGTCCAAATCAGCCCCAGAAGCAGAAGATAACATAGCCCGGGAAATGCCGCACGATCTTCCCGGCAGGGGAGAAAGGCGGTTATCCAAACGGCTCCGGCGGTGCCGATAAGCGCCCGCAGAGGCAGACTGGACCCCAGATGGATTTCGGACGCCAGCACGAGACGGCGGAGACTGAGGCAGAAATTGACCAGGTGGGTCACGGCGAAGCTGATATAGTACCCGAACAGGCCGAAACGGGGCAGGAGGAGCCAGAGAAATACCACATCCAGAAAAGAAGTCAACACATTGTACCGGGCGTTCGCGCTCTGCTGTCCCAGCCCCTTGCAGAGGGCGTCCACGATGGCGTCCATGTAGAGCATGGGCACAAAAGGCGCGTACAGCCGGAGGTATGTGCCTACGGCGGGTTCCTGATAGAGAAGTTCTCCCAATGTATTTGCCAGGGAAAAGAGCAGGCCTCCGGTACACAGCCCGAAGAGAAGAGAGACCCGCAGGCCCCGCCAGACCAGATACCGCACCCGGGGCCGCCGCTCGGCGGAACAGCGGGAGAGCTCCGGGACCAGCAGCTCCGCCAGGGAAAACAGGATGGCGGCGGGGAACATAAGCACGGGGAACACCATTCCCCGGACAGTGCCGAAGTCCGCCATGGCGTTGACGGTTCCGGCAAAGAGGGCCAGCCGCTTAGGGACAATCAGGTCCTCGACGGTGTTCAGCCCGGAGCGCAGCGTATTTGCCAACCCCAGGGGCAGGGCCATACGGAGGATGCGCCGCCAGGGGGTGTGTCGGTTCGCGGTCCGCGGCGGCAGGCTGCCATGGTACAGGAACAACAGCGCGCCGAAAGCGAGGACAGCCGCCAGACTGTTTCCGGCGGTCACGGACAGGCAGGCCCGGCCCACGTCTCTACCCGCCCAGTGCGGGAGCAGCAGAAACGTGGCGGACATGGAGCAGACCTGCTCCAGAAATTCCACCGCGATCAGGTCTTTCAGCCGCCCGCCGGCGGTGA
>CAZGGR010000053.1:0-1961 GCA_964525305.1 uncultured Akkermansia sp. | reverse complement strand
AGGCCAGGCGCCGTTCTTCCTCCATGCCCTGGCGGGTGCGCACTTTTCTGGAAGGGAAGATGCCCTCATTCATGCCGCACAGGAACACATAGGGGAATTCCAAACCTTTTGCCGCGTGGACGGTCATGAGCCTGGCCTTGTCGCCCGGTTCTCCGGCGTCGCTGTTGGTAAAGAGGGCCACATGGGTCAGATAGTGTTCCAGCGTACATTCCTCGCCGCAGGTCGTTTCGTATTCATAGACCGACTGCTTCAGTTCCGCCAGGTTGTCCAGCCGCTCCTGGCTGCCCTCCGTGCGGAGGGCCTTTTCATAGCCGCTTTCGTTGAGGATGGCAGACAGCACTTCGGAAACCGGCCTGTCTTCGTATCGGGCGGCGAAGGCTTCGATGAGCGAAACGAAGGACTGGGCTTTCGTCCCTTTGAAGATGGGGTCCTCCAGGTTGTTCTTCAGAGCCTGATACAGCGAGCATCCCTGCTTGTCGGTGTATTCCTGCAGAAAGGCCATGCGCCGCTTTCCCATGTTGCGCTTTGGCGTATTGACGATGCGCCGGAAGGACAGATCGTCCTGATATGCGATCATGCGCAGATAAGACAGCGCGTCTTTGATCTCCATGCGGTTGAAGAACTGAACGCCGCTGTAGATGGTGTACGGAACCTTTTCCTGCAGCAACACTTCTTCCACGGCCCGCGTGACATAATGGGCGCGGTACAGAATCGTCATATCCTTATATGGCGTGCCGGTCTCATGGAGCTGTTTCATCTCAGACACGATCCATTTTGCCTCAGCTTCCTGGGTCTCTGCAAAGTGGCAGATGACCGGAGCGCCGCTGGGTAGGGTTGGGATCAGGGCCTTCTTGATGCGGTACCCATTCTTATCAATCAGGGAGTTGGCGGCCGCCAGGATCTCCGGTGTGGAGCGATAGTTCTGCATCATCATGATGGTCTTCACGCTGGGAAAGGCCTTGTCGAAATCCAGCAGATACTTCACATTGGCTCCACGCCAGGTGTAGATTGTCTGGTCCGGATCTCCCACGATGAACAGATTCTTATGATACCCACATAGGACCTCCATCAGCTGATACTGAAGCTCGTCGATGTCCTGGAACTCATCGATCATGATATACTCCAGCCTCTGCTGCCACTTGAGGCGTATGGCTGGATCCTGATCAAAGATGTAAAGGGAGAATTTGATGAGGTCGTTATAGTCCAGGCCAAAGCACTTCTTCTCCTGATAGAGATACCCATAGAAGATGATGTCAGGAGCGCTCGTAGCCTGATCGTATTTCTCCTTCAGAGTGTCCAGGGACATGGTGATCATGTCCCGATAGTACTCCGGCTCCTTGAACAGCTTGCGGATCTCGATCATATCGCGGGCCGCAGAGAATGTCATGTCCCGGAGGCTCAAGCCGCGCTCTTCATAGATGATCTGGAGCATGGCATCAATATCCGAGTTATCCAGCACAAGAAAGCTCTTGGGATACTGGACGGCATGGCTGTCTTCCTGAAGGATCGAAACACAGAAGCCGTGGAAGGTATTGATGTACCCGGTGTCATTATCCCCAGTTAGGGCGTGGATCCTCTGGCGCATCTCATTTGCCGACTTGTTTGTAAAGGTGACGCAGAGGATATTGCCGGGCAGAATACCCAGCACATTTACCAGGAAGGCAAAGCGGTGGGATAGTGCACGGGTCTTTCCGGAGCCAGCGCCGGCAATCACACGGATGAAGCCTTCCGTTGCTGTTACCGCTTCCTTCTGTGCATCATTCAAATTGCTAAGCAGATCTGTCATGGCGCCGCCTCCTTGAGATATCGTTTTGCCCATTATATCAGAGCAGCCTTGAACCCTCAACACATGAGCGTATTCGTTCTACTTCGCTCGCATGGATAGATGATAGCATTTTAGCAGATGCCCTGTCCAATAATACGGACAACGAAAATGCTGCTGTACGCGGTCATTCATGCTG
>CAZGGR010000052.1:0-2005 GCA_964525305.1 uncultured Akkermansia sp. | reverse complement strand
CCTACAACGGAAACCACTATGCATCCTACCGCCTGGGCAAGGAATATCTGAAAGGTGAATCGGTAAGAAGGGACACCCGCAAGGCCATGGATCACATCTACACCTCCGCCCAAGCCGGGAATCCCCATGCGCAGTATCTGCTGGGAAAGCTGCTGCTCCAGGGTAAGGTGGTCCAGCGTGACAAAGATGAGGGCATCCAATGGCTGTCTCGGGCGGCGGAGCAGGGACACAGCTATGCGCAATGCCTTCTGGAAAGGCAGCGCACTTCGACAGCGCCGGAGGTGTTCCTTGCGGTGACGAGGCTGCTCCACCACATGGCAAATATCTTTCAGGATAACTCTCTGCCGCAGAGTGGCACTGGGCTCATCCATGCCGACCGTAAACTCCGTGAACAGCTGCGAGAGAAACGCCTCGCCCACGGCCACAAAGAGGACGATCATGAGGAGCAGCAATATGGCGGTTGGAATATGACCATGAAGTAGAGGTTACGCCTATATTTTGACAATAGGATCAAAAGGTCATTTGAGTGAGCGATAAAAAGCAGCTCTCCCGGCTGGGAGAGCTGTTATAGACACAGGAACTGTTGGTGCATCCTTTGATGGAAATGTTGCCTTTAGAATCATTTCTGCTGGTGGGTATCTTCATCCGTTTTTTCGTGCAGCAGAATTCGCATATAATCCTGTCTGGCATGGATGATACGAGCCACACTCACAGTATTCGTGTCGATGCGGTACAGGGCAATATAGTTTTCGCAGATCAAAAGTCTCAGCTCTGTTTCGTAACCAGTCAGAGCGGATAGTTCCGCGCCTGATCTCGGAAAGTGTTTGAGCGACGAACATTGGCTGAGGATCATTTTGGTGATACTCATTGCGGCGCTTGGGTTATGCAGATCCTTTCCGATATACCGTTTGATCTCCGACAGATCAGAAATCGCTTCAGGCGTAAACCTCAGTTTCATTCTTCAACACCGAGCAGGCGGTATGCGTCTTCCTCGGATACCCAGCCATTCCTTTCTGCGGAATCCCAGCCCTTCTGTACTTCATCCAGCAACCGGCGCATCGCCTTACCCTTCATATATGCTTCGTTCTCTGGTGACGCCAAAAAAGGCAGACCCTCCATATTCAGAGACTGCTGAATAAAAATGTTCACAGCGTCGGTGAAGGTCAGTCCCTGACGGGCATAGATCTCTTCCACCTGCTGCTTCACATCGGGATTGATCCGCATTTGAAAAGTGGTGGTCTTAGGGGCGGTGGTCACATTGGTGGGCTCCATACTATCAGCTCCTTCTGCCTATCAGTATATCCCAGCAGATCAAAATGTCAATACTTCGTCATTACATTTTGAAGGCGTGATAAAGTAACGCAAGTCAATAGACCACCTCAAAATTTGCGTTGCAAAACAAAGATAGAAGCCCGCCCGCAATTGATAACATTCTGAAAATTGTGGTCATTTGGGGATGGCTATTCCGCAATGGTTGCGGTATTGTGTGTCGCTGACAGGAGGCGATTTGATGTACGAATACATGAGAGCGCTGCAGCGACAATTCTTCAGAGAACCGGACTTCCCGGAACTGCGGCGGGAACTCCATGAGCTTCATCGGGAGCTGACGGAGAACAGGCCCAAGAATGAGCGCCGCAAACTGCTGAAGCTGGTGGACCTGGAAGCGGAGCTGCGGGACGAGATCTCCCTCGCCAGCTTTGCGGCAGGCTTCCGTTTGGCGTGGGGCATTATCGGTGAATTGAACATCGAGCCACCCTACTCCTTCGCCGAGGAGGAAGAACGCAGGATGAGCCAGCTTCCAAATCTGAGGGGGGATGACTAATGGCAAAGCGCAGACCGTCCGGTGACGGCATGGTGCGCAAGCGTGAGGATGGCCGCTGGGAGGGCCGCATCGTAGTCGGTCACAAAGAAAACGGAGAGCCGATCTTCCACTACATTTCAGCAAAGACGCAGAAGGCGCTTCTGGAAAAGCTGCATAGGAGCATGGAAGAGTACGACGGTGCGG
>CAZGGR010000051.1:0-2225 GCA_964525305.1 uncultured Akkermansia sp. | reverse complement strand
CGTATGCTTTCCGTTATCCAAACAAATTTCTCCATTGGTATAAACTGCATCATCAGGCTTTGGTGCCTCTTCCTTTTGATTCATCCGGTAATAATGTCTTAAGGCAACCCGGATTCTTGCCATCAGTTCCGTAGCTGAAAAAGGCTTAGTCAAATAATCATCTGCCCCATCGTCGAGAGCAGTTACCTTTTCTTTATCCTGGTCCCTTGCTGATACGATAATAATTGGCACACCAGACCATTCCCTGACTTTGTGTAAAACATCCATGCCGTCCATATCCGGCAGCCCCAGATCAAGCAGGATTAAGTCTATGTCTTTTCTTATCATACATTCAATAGCTTCTTTTCCGCCAGGCACCGCCACAACTTCAAATCCGGCATTTTCAAGTGTATATACCATAAAATTCTGAATTTGTATGTCATCCTCTACCACGAGTATTTTTTCCTGAATCATTGGCTTTCTTCCTTTCTATCTAATGGCAATGTAAAGATAAACTCAGCACCCTTACCATCTTCCCTGTTTCTTCCGGTAATCGTTCCTCCGTGAGCATTCACAACTGTTTCGCAGATTGTAAGTCCAAGTCCAATCCCCTTTCTGACATCGGCAGCTCTTGTTTTTGAGGTATAAAAAATCTGGAACAGATTCCCTTCATCCTCTTTCGCAATCCCTTCTCCTTCGTCCTTGACTGTCACCTGTGCCTTGTCAGGCAAATAGCTTACACAGACTGTAATTGCCTCCTTACAGGTAGTATGCTTTACCGCATTATCCAACAGATTGGTGATTACCTGTTCAATCAGCTTTGCATCCATGGGAACCATTCTAAAATCTTCCGGTATCTCAACCTGTATTTCCCTGTCCGGATAATTTTTTTCTATATGTGCCACCGCACATGCAATAACCTCTTCCAGTGCCTCCATTTCTTTATGTACTAATATCCTTCCATCCTGCAATCTTGTCAAGCTTAATATATTTTCCACTAATGATTTCAACCAGTCCGCATCCTGATATATGCCTTTTAAAAGTTTCTGTCGATTATCACCCTTTTCGGTCATATCCATTAACATTTCCGCAGAACCCATAATTCCGGAAAGAGGTGTGCGCAAATCATGAGAAATTGCTCTGAGAAGATTTGCTCTCTCCCTTTCTCGTTCCATCCGTTGTCTGTCTCTTACTCTTTCAATAGTAATCTCAATACGTTCCAATGCAAGAGAAATATTTTCAATCATGGAATGAATCAGTTTCTTATTCGAGGAAAGTTCTTCTTCTAATACTTTTCTGTCAATCATGATAACTGCCAAAAGTCTGTTCTGTCCGTTGACCGGAAATGTCCAGTTTTCCTCATTCTCGAGATATTCTGTTCGTAGATTTGTAAATTTTCTACGGATTTCATCAATGTCTGCAACACTTCTATGGAGCTGCTCTTTTTCAAGCTGCTGAATATAGATTGGTTCTGCCTGCTCTCCTACATAGATACATCCTACATTTACCTGTAACAATCTGCTCATACTCTCCACCGCTATCTTTATGACAGCTTCAATATCTGCTGCATCAGAAAGTTTGCTGGAAAGCATATAGAGTGCCTGACTCTCCATACCTTTTCTGGTAGCTTCCATAGTCATCAACTTTTCCTTTGTCGTAAGTGCACTGGTAATCAGTGCTGTAATCAACATGATACAAAAGGTTATCATGTAGCTCGGATCATTGACCGCCAGAGTATGATAAGGTGCTGTAAAAAAATAATTAAAACATAAAAGGCACACGACTGAGGACAGAATCCCATAAAAATATCCTTTTGTAAAACGTGCCACTAAAAGTACCGCAAAAATATAGATTACAACAATATTGGTTTCGGGAAATCCTACTTTTACAAACAATATTCCAAGCAGCGTTGCACCACAAACAACTGCCAATAATTTTGCTATATCAATAACCCACAGTACATATTTCTTATGATTATCCAAAAAAACACCTCGTTTCATTTGCTATAAACTTTTTATAGTATACCATATTTTCTCTCTGTTTTGTACTGAAACTAACAGTCTACAGTTTGAAGATACTTTCTCTTATCGGCTTCTCCTGTCCTTGCATAGTCCAAATTCTCTAACCTTTTCTGTTCCCCACTGCTTCTTCCTTGCCTCATATTCCTCCAAGAATTCATCATACACGCTCATCTTATATCGCATACTACGCATCGTATCCTTATCGTAACCCATTCGTTTTTCATA
>CAZGGR010000050.1:0-2226 GCA_964525305.1 uncultured Akkermansia sp. | reverse complement strand
CGCCCCAACAAAAGTTCGTCGCCGCCCGATAGCGAAAAACCTCCGCATCGCATCGCATCACTCTCACCCCGGCCCACACCCCGGCCAGCTCAAAAGTAACCGCCCCAATAACCGTTTCGCCCTCTCCGCACCCTCGCCCGACACTCACCGGCAATCGCCCCAGCGAAAAATCCGCCGTTCGAAAAAATTATGAAATTTTCGGCCCGGAATTTGGTTTATGAAATAAACTACTTTATATTTGCAAAAAAGAAAGAAGAAAAACCGAGACCGCTTCTCCGTCATCCCGAAACCGGACCGGGGAAGTGCCGGAACAACGAACTTCATATCAACCGCTCCCGACATTCGTTCCACGGAATCCGCACACACGGCCGGTGTCCGCCTCCGCAAAACGAAATGCCCGGAAGCAAAAAAAACGAAAAGTCATGGAAAACTCAGCGAAACACCAACTCATCATGTCTTGGACCCGATTCGTGGTCGTATGCGGTTTCTTGGCCGCAATCAATGCAATATACACCCCGCACCGGCTGTGGTGCCTGTGGATTGTAGCAGGATGGGGTATGGGCCAGATTCTTCAAAGCGTCGATTACTGGTTGAAAGTCAAAAATATCTAACGGAAACCGCATCAACACAGTCCGAAATATGGAAAACAAGAAACTCACCGAACAAGAGAGTCTCGCTCTCATCGCCGAGATGATTCGGCAAAGCAAGAGAAACATGGAGGTCGGACGAGGCAACCTCTTCTTGCTCTACGGCTACTTCACGCCGGCGCTCTCCGTCGCGCTCTACCTGCTGATTTCCTGCACCGGCCACGCAGCCTGGTCGTGGGGCTGGCTGGCGATGTTCGCCGTGTGGCCCCTATGCGCGGCGTTCGACCGCAGAAACCCGCCCGAAGTGGTCACCTACACCGACAAGTGCATCAAAAACGTATGGCACATCATGGGAGCCCTCTTCTTCGTCTCGTTCCTGTGCCTGTCCGCATTCGCGTTTTGGCTGCCGACAGACATGACCATCATGCTGCCGCTGAGCCTGCTCTATGCCGCCATCGGCGTCTCCATCACCGGCATCGTGTTGGAAGAGAGGTGGATAACCATGCTTCCGCTGACCGGAGTGTGTCTTGCCCTCTACATGCTGACCGGCCTCTTCTCCGGAACGGGACCCCTGCTGGAGTGGTATCTCTGGTTCGGCGTGTCGTTCATCGCGATGATGGCCGTTCCCGGTCATATCCTGAACCGTAAACCGGCGAAGTGATGCTGAAAGAGCTCGACCCACTGCTGCATTCGCAGCTCCGGCTGGCCGTCGTGTCGCTGCTCATGACGGTGGAAGAGGCCGATTTCGTCTATCTCAGAAAGCAGACCGGCGCCACGGCCGGCAACCTGAGCGTACAAATCGACAAACTCGCCGGAGCGGGCTACATCGAGGTACGCAAAGAGTTCGTCGGAAAGAAAACCCGCACCGCCTGCCGCATGACCGCCCGCGGCAGAGAGGCATTCGAGGCCTATGTCTCGGCACTGCAAGCATATATCGCCCCGAACAGATAACGGCCGGACACCGGCTGCGGACTGCCCAATCGGGCTCGCCGCGGCCGATGAGCGGTCCGGGAAAGAGGCGAGCCGAAAGAGGCCGAAGAAAAAATAGCAAAAAAAGCGCCCGATTGGTTTGGAGATTCTCAAATTTGTATTACCTTTGCACTCGCAAACTAAGGGAAACCCCGGATTGCCTTGAGAGGGGTGGGGGAAGCCGAAAGGCGGACCCAAAGGACAATCGCCGCGCAAGCGGAAACGGGGCCTTAGATTGCAACCGGTGTGGTAGTTCAGCTGGTTAGAATGCCTGCCTGTCACGCAGGAGGTCGCGAGTTCGAGTCTCGTCCATACCGCCAAGGAGATGCAAACGCATCTCCTTTTTTCGTATCGGGCACCCCGCGATAAGGGAGACCCCCCGCTCTCCAGTCCCTTCAGGCGAGCCGCCTCACCCCCACCGGGCAGAGGAGAGACGGGCATCAGCCGCCGCTTTCCACGCCTCACGTCGGGGAGAGACGGAAAAGACGATACTTCCGCTCCACCCTACGACAAGAAAAATCCGACGGGCCGGCGCTTCCATTACAACGCCCCTCTTTCTCAAAGCCCCCACGGCACAAAAACACTCATCCTCGACGCCGAATACCTGCCACAATCCGCCACCCAACCCGCCGGTTCCGCATCCCGACAATCTGAAAAATTTCCCTGCGAC
>CAZGGR010000049.1:0-2233 GCA_964525305.1 uncultured Akkermansia sp. | reverse complement strand
CAAGAAGACTCGGAATCAAGGTTAAGGGCGCAGACGGCAAAAAGTATCTTGCCCACACCCTTAACAACACGGTTGTCGCCCCGCCGAGAATGTTAATCGCCTTCCTTGAAAACAATCTCCGCTTTGACGGCGAGCATTACAGCGTTTTAATCCCCAAGGCATTACAGCCTTATATGGGCGGCAAAACGGTTATCACCTCTAATAAAACACTTTAATTTTTCACATTACAAAGGCAGGACAGCCCAAAGCCGTCCTGCCTTTTAACTTATTAAGGATATAAACCGAGAAAATCTAAATTTTATAACGTAAGGTAGGTGCTTGCCCCTGCCTTCTTAATCACGGAACGGATAAATCCGTTCCCTACGTTATCCGATTTAATTTGCCAATATGCGGAGAATGTTTCGGGACGGTGTGGGCACCGTCCCCTACACAAGCTTTATTGACATTCGTAGGGGACGATGCCCACATCGTCCCGCGCAACCCCCTAAACCCTATCGGCTAAATCAAGCTCCTGACATATAATTATATCAAAAAATATCGATTAACTTTCAAAATCGAATTATATCAATTTTCACTATAGCAGTGATAAAACATCACTTAGGCGTTTAATTATACCGTCTCAACCTTTATCAAATTTGTATTCCCCGACTTGCCGTTGGTTACGCCGCCTGTTATTACAATCTTGTCGCCGTCCTTAAGCTTCAGGGTTTCCTTGGTAAGCTTTTGCGCGCTGTAAAATAGCACGTCGGTCGAGGGGTAGTTCTCGCACATTACGGGAATAACGCCCCACGAAAGCGATAGCTTGTGCCAGGTTTTAACAGCGGTTGTAAGACCAACAATATCAACGGGCGGGCGGAAACGCGACACCATTCTCGCGGTCATGCCCGACAGACTGCAAACCGTAATCGCCTTAGCGTCAATGTCAATCGCCATTCCGCAGGTGGCGTGGGAAATTGCGTCGAGTGTGTTTTTAATCTTGAACTCCGCCGAAAGGAAACGCTTTTTATAATGAATGTTCTTCTCGGTGCTTTCGGCTATTCGAGCCATAGTCTCGACCGCTAAAACGGGGTATTTGCCCGCGGCGGTCTCGCCCGACAGCATTATAGCGCTGGTGCCGTCGTACACGGCGTTTGCAACGTCGGAAATTTCCGCACGGGTGGGGCGGGCGTTTGTTATCATAGATTCAAGCATTTCGGTAGCCGTAATAACCCGCTTTCCGAGCATTCGGCATTTGGTAATAATTTTCTTCTGGATAGCGGGAAGCTGTTCAAAGGGTATTTCCACGCCCATATCGCCGCGCGCGACCATAATGCCCGCACATTCCTCGGAAATTTCCTCAATATTGTCAACCCCCGAACGGTTTTCTATCTTGGCGATAAGCTCGGTTTCCTTTGCGCCGATTTCAGCTAAAAAATTCTTTACGTCAAGCAAATCCTGCTTGCAGGAGACAAAAGAGCAGGCGATAAAATCTACGCCCTCTTTAATTCCGAAGGCAATGTCCTCCTTGTCCTGCTCACTTAAATATTTTTGCTTTAGGGTCTTGTTCGGAAAGCTCATACTCTTGCGGTCGGAAAGTACGCCGCCGACAAGGACGGTGCAGTTAACGTCGGTATCGGTGGTGCTTACCACTTGGAAGCTCATAAGCCCGTTATTTAAGAGGATTATATCTCCCTTGTTAAGGTCGTGAGGCAGTCCTTTGTAATTAATTGAAACCCGTTTTTCGTCCCCCTCTATTTCGTCGGCGGTAAAGGTAAAGCTGTCCCCCTCGTTAAGGGTAATTTTACCGTTCTTAAAGGTCTTGATTCGGTATTCGGGACCCTTTGTATCAAGCATTAAGGCGATAGGCAGACCTAACTTTTCCCGAACCTTTTTTACAAGGTCAATGCGCTTTTTGTGATCCTCGTGGGTGTTGTGCGAAAAGTTAAGGCGCGCAACGTTCATTCCCGCCTTACACATAGCGGTAACGGTAGCCTCATCCGAACAGGCAGGACCTAAGGTGCAAACTATTTTTGTCTTTCTCATTTTTCTTCACCTTTTATCTCATTAAATTTTTCGGCAATTTCATTCTCGTTATCGCGCATTGCACAAAGGGTCATATCAAGCAGCTTATCAAGCTCCCAACCGAGCATTTCCGCTCCCTTCGCGATAATATCACGCGAACAGCCCGCAGCAAACTTTTTGTCCTTAAACTTCTTTTTAAGGCTCTTAAGCTCCATATCGCTAACACTCTTTG
>CAZGGR010000048.1:0-2382 GCA_964525305.1 uncultured Akkermansia sp. | reverse complement strand
AAGTGACGGTGAGGCGTGGTTTGTCGAGCAGCGTGCAGACCTGTTCGACCTGCTCGTCCGTTACCGGATGCTCGACTATGACGATGGCGTTGTCTATGTCACCGCCCTTCACGAGTCCCTGCTGTGCAAGGAATGCTATCTCGTGGAAAAATACAAAAGTCCTGCAGGAACCGAGTTCTGCAGCATAATCGGTGTCGCAGTCCCAATGCGAGGACTGTACACCCAGTACACGTGAATTGAAATCGACCGTGAGGTCTATGGAAGCGGCGTCCGCAGGAGTGATGCGCACATACGCACCGCTCTTGGGGTCGTTTACTTCTATTTCATGGGGAATGGTCAGCCATACCCTGTCCGCATCCTGGCTGACGAGACCGTCTTGCAGGAATGCTTCCACGTACAGCCTTGCGCTGCCGTCGAGTATGGGTACCTCCTCTCCGTCAATCTCCACTATGGCATTGTCCACTCCAAGTCCGGTGAGTGCGGACATGATGTGCTCGATGGTGGAAACGGAAGCACCGCCACAGGAGATGGTCGTACTCCTGGCGGTGCTGCTTATATTTTCGGCGAGAGCGGGAATGACCGCGTTCCTGCCTATGTCTGTCCTAATGAATACTATGCCCGTCCCAGTCTCCGCGGGACAGACGGTCATGCGTGCGTATTTGCCTGTGTGCAGACCGCGACCCTCGAATGTATGTTTGGATTTGAGCGTATTCTGTTTCATCCTATATGCAGTAAAGTCTACAAAGGTAGCGATATAATCAATTATTTCAAAATCGCCCTTTGCTACTGCTCTTCGCCGTTGCGCTTGAATATGGCGTAACTCCTCAGGAAGTTGTTGTGCAACAGGGCAGGCGAGCCTACCCATACCTGGTTGGGAGACTTGACATTGCGCATGACTCCTGCCTGTGCACCGAATGTCGTGTGGTCGGCAATCTTGAGATGTCCGACTATGCCGACCTGGCCTGCGAGTATGCAGCTCTTGCCGACTTTTGTCGATCCGGCGATGCCGCACTGAGCCGCCATTACGGTGTTGTCACCTATTTCCACATTGTGGGCAATCATGCAGAGATTGTCGATCTTGACGCCCTTGCCTATGACGGTGGCTTCCATTTCGGCACGGTCGATAGTGGTGTTGCAGCCTATCTCACAGTTGTCACCGATGATGACCTTGCCGAGGTGCTCGATTTTCTCCCATGTGCCGTCGGGCTGGGGAGCGTTGCCGAAGCCGTCGCCTCCTATGACGCAGTTGGCGTGGAGGATGACATTGTCTCCGATCTCCATTCCGGGATAAATGCGCACTCCGGGATAGATGATGCACTTGCGTCCGATCTTGGTCCCTTCTCCGATCGATACATTATCATATATACGGGTCATTTCACCGATTTCGCATTTCGCGCCTATCGTGCTGCAGTCGCCGATCCAGACCTTGCGTCCCACCTTCGCGGAGAATGCCACATGGCAGTGGCGTCCGCGGTGGCGCCTGTAACTCTTCTTCTGGTCGGATACATATTTGAGCAGTTCGGCGATGGCGGTGTACGCATCGTCCACCCTGACCATGGTGGCGGTGACAGGCTCCTTGGGCGCGAAGTCCTTGTTTACCAGTAGAATGGATGCTTGGCAACTGTAGACGTACTGTTCGTATTTGGGGTTGGCAAAGAAGCAGAGTTTGCCGGGCTTGCCGTGCTCGATCTTGGCGAAAGACGTCGCCGTTGCATCGGGGTTGCCGTCAACGGTCCCTTTGAGGACCTTGGCGAGTTCGTTTGCTGTAAATCTCATCAGAGTAAAAGGTGTTTTGACGCAAAAGTAAGATATTTTTTGCGATTTCCACGATGTTTCGGTATCTTTGCGAAGTGTTAGTTGGTAGGAGCCGGGCGGTTCCTACTTTTTTATAATTGGAAGAGCAGAATGGAAAAGGCAGAATTTGTGGCGGTGGTGGAAAAGGCCGCTTCTGAGCGTGGCGTGACTGTCACGGACATCGATTTCAACGATGATGACAACGTATTCGTCGTGACTATCGACAAGGAAGGTGAATATGTGGCGCTGGAGGACTGTGAGTATGTGCACAGGGCAGTGCTCGATACATTTGACCGCAATATTGAGGACTATTCCATGACGGTGACCTCGTCCGGCATTCCTGCAGCGGAGGCCGACGGTGTCCTGCAATCTGAAGACGAATAATATCAAAAGACTATAACAAATGGAAAAAGAACAAGTTGTTACTCTGATTGACGCGTTCAAGGACTTCAAGGAGGAGAAGAACATCGACAGGCCCGTGATGATGGGCGTGCTCAAGGATGTGTTCATGACGCAGTTGGCGAAGACCTTTGGCAGTTCGGACAATTTCGACGTCATTGTCAATGTGGACAAGGGTGCCTGCGAGAT
>CAZGGR010000047.1:0-2394 GCA_964525305.1 uncultured Akkermansia sp. | reverse complement strand
GTTTACAATATTGTACGTCTTTTGTACCAAAACAGAATGAAAGTTGCAAAGCAGGGGGAGGATTATTTTCGTATTGACTGACTACATATAAAAATGGTTATGCGGTAATACTTCATTTTTAAGATATACCTTTAAATTATTATTTTTGTCACCGGTTGCAAGCAAAACTTCGGATTCGCTTTTTATTTTCTGCTCCTGTAGTTTTTGTTTAAGCCACTGTTCATCCTTGCCATAATATTTTAGATTTTCGGATAAAACCGAGCCGTCTATTATAAGGTTATATTCAAGCGCCTCTTTTTCGGGCTTCATAGCCATATCATACGGAGTCAGCGGTGCCTTGTCAGCTTTAGGCATAACTGATAATTCACCGTTTGTTTCAAGAATGGCAAATGCAATATCTTCTAAATTAAAATATCCCTGAAGTCTGCAGTTAAGCATTAAGTCGTTAATATCATAGTGGTTTTTCTTTAAGCTCTGCTCAATACTTTTGCCGTTGTAGATAAGGATTGACGGTTTACCCGAAAAAACACGGCGTAAAACAATACTTTTGCTTGTTGAAAGAGAAAACAAGAATGCAAAACCGCCGAAAATAATCATAGAAATAACCATATCCCAAAGACTTATCTCACGTTCAACGGCAGTAGCAGCAATCGAGCCGATTGAGATGCCGACAATATAATCATAAAAGGTAAGCTGAGAAATCTGACGCGGACCGGAAATACGTGAAATTATAAATAATACAATAACAGCTATTACCGAACGCAGTATCATAACAAGAATATCACTTAACAAATCCATTTCAAACACCTATTTTCTTTTTTATATATTATTATCAAAAAAGGCGGTAAATATTTATGAATTATTCAGATGATTTCAGAGAAATGATTAAAAAATACAATGAAGAACTTAAAAAAATGCAAAAGAAATCAAAACCTGCAACCAATATTCCTGTACAGTCAAACAATGTGGTTCTTACGCCTGAAGAACAGGCAGAAGAACAAATAGCCAATGAATTTCCTTTTAAAAATGACTACAGTCTGCCGAATATAAATGAAAATGAAATGATAAAAGGTCAAACAGTAGATTTGACCGGCGTTGGATATCTTATAGTTCGTGTGTCCGTATCCAACGCCGCCGCACCTGTTGCCGGCGCTACCGTATTAGTATCATTTGATGACACAAACGGAGAAAAGCTTATAAAAAGCTCTGTCACCGACGTCAACGGCGAAACTCCCAAAATTGCGCTCCCTACCGTTGCAGAAAGCGAATCATTAGAACCGGGTGTAAAAAATCCATACGCATCCTATTCAATAAGAGTATCAGCAGATAAATATTTTACAATAGATTCGGTAAATGTTCCGATTTTTGATAAACAGACCGCAATACAGCCTGTTGAAATGGTACCGCTCCCTGAAGGCTTCGGAGGTAACACTGTACTTAAATCCAACGATACCGGCTCAATTACGCTAAATTAATTTGGAGGAAAATATGGCTGAATTTACAATACCTGAATTTATTACTGTTCATATAGGTTCTCCCGGCTCGGGAGGTCAAAATGTAACTGTACCGTTTGCTGATTACATAAAAAATGTAGCTTCAAGTGAAATTTATCCTACATGGCCTGAAAATGCAATAAGAGCAAATATTTATGCACAGATTACTTATGCATTAAACAGAGTTTTTACCGAACATTATCGAAGTCAGGGATACGATTTTGATATCACCAATAATACTGCTTATGCTCAGTTTTATGTGCCAAATAGAGATATTTTCGATAACATTTCTGTAATTGTTGATGATATTTTCAATTCATATATACAACGTGCCGGAACAGTCGGACCGATTTTTGCAGCATATTGCAACGGAACAACCGTCACCTGTGCAGGACTTTCTCAATGGGGAACTGTTCCGCTGGCTCAAAGCGGATACGTTCCGTATGAAATTCTGCGTACTTATTACGGCGATGATATTAATATTGTTACAAATGCACCGGTAGGTCCAAATGTGCCGTCTTACGGAAGTATTCCTATTCAGTACGGTGATAAATCAGAAGCTGTTATTGCAATTCAATCCCGACTTAATGATGTTGCAAGCAACTATCCGTCTATACCTAAAATATTCCCGGTTGACGGAATATTCGGCGACAATACCCTTTCGGCAGTAAAGCAGTTTCAGAGTATTTTCGGACTTACGCCAGATGGAATTGTAGGCAAGCAAACATGGTATAAAATTATTTTTGTAAGCAATGCAGTACGCCGTCTTTCTGAAATTGACAGCGTCGGTCTTACAATTGAAGAATATGACCAACAGTTTCCGAATGTTCTTCGTCCGGGCGACAGAGGCAAAACCATAGAGGGTTTGCAACAATATCTTTCGGTAGTAGGCGCATATTAT
>CAZGGR010000046.1:0-2510 GCA_964525305.1 uncultured Akkermansia sp. | reverse complement strand
CTGCAAAAACGTTATGGCGCAGATGGAGTCTTACGACTATTCCCGATATACCGCAAGAGATGTGCAATCCGCTTTTGAGCATGAAACTTGTTCCATTGAAGATTTTAAAGCTCTGCTGTCCCCTGCGGCGGAACCGTTTCTTGAACAGATGGCGCAGAGGGCGCGTATGGAAACCGGCAAACATTTTGGAAACACCGTTTACCTGTTTACACCGCTCTACATTGCCAACTACTGTGAAAACTATTGTGTTTACTGCGGTTTTAACTGCTATAACCATATCAGCCGTATGAAGCTGAATACGGAGCAGATCGAGCATGAAATGAAGGTCATAGCCGATTCCGGAATGGAGGAAATTCTGATCCTTACCGGAGAAAGCCGCGCCCGAAGCGATGTAAACTACATCGGAGAAGCCTGCAGGCTTGCCCGCAAATATTTCCGCATGGTGGGGCTTGAAATCTACCCTGTAAATACAGATGAATATCGTTTTCTGCACCAGTGCGGCGCAGACTATGTGACGGTGTTTCAGGAAACCTACGATATCGAAAAATACGAAACCCTGCACCTTCTCGGCCACAAGCGCGTATGGCCATACCGCTTTGATGCGCAGGAGCGGGCGTTAATGGGCGGTATGCGGGGTGTAGCGTTCTCGGCTTTGCTGGGTCTCTCGGATTTCCGCAAGGACGCTTTGGCCAGCGCTCTGCATGTTTATTATTTACAGCGAAAATACCCCCAGGCGGAAATGTCCCTGTCCTGCCCCAGGCTTCGCCCTATTATCAACAACGACAAAATCAATCCTCTGGATGTAGGTGAAAAACAGCTTTGCCAGGTGATCTGCGCCTACCGTATTTTCCTGCCTTTTGTGGGCATTACCGTATCCTCCCGTGAGAGCGCCTCCTTCCGAAACGGTATCGTAAAGATTGCCGCAACGAAGGTTTCCGCCGGCGTTTCAACCGGTATCGGAGACCACGAAAGCAAATATACCGGAAAGGAGCCGGACAGCGCCGAGGGCGACGAGCAGTTTGAAATAAACGACAGCCGAAGCCTTGATACCATGTATAAGGATATCGCTGATGAAGGCCTGCAGCCTGTTCTGAACGATTACCTCTATGTCTGATATCTTATGCGTAACCAACCGGAGCCTCTGCGGCGAGGATTTCCTTTCCCGAATAGAGAAAATAGCAAAGGCTTTTCCCGCCGGTATTATCTTGCGGGAAAAGGATTTGACCGAAGCGGAATACCTTCGTTTGGCGTCAAAGGTAGTAAAAATCTGCGAAGCATACGGTGTTCCCTGTATTCTGCACAGCTTTGTAAAGGCGGCTGTCGAACTGAAAGCAGATGCCATTCACCTTCCGCTGCCGGCGCTGCTGCAGATGAGCGAAGCGGACAAAGCACACTTTTCTGTTATCGGAGCATCCTGTCATTCGGCAGAAGACGCGATTTCAGCCGAAGAACAAGGATGTACTTACATCACCGCCGGTCATATCTTCCCTACCCGCTGCAAAGAAGACGTTCCGCCTCGGGGAGTCGAATTCCTGCGGGAAATCTGTAAGAGCGTATCCATTCCGGTTTATGCAATCGGCGGTATTAACAGAGAAAACATGCAGGCGGTTCGGGAAGCCGGAGCAAAAGGCGCTTGTATTATGAGCGGTTTTATGTGCTGCAGGGATGTGCGAGCGTATTTGGAGGAACTGGAAAATGAAGTTTGATAAAAAATGTTTGCTTTTATATGCGGTTACAGACCGTACATGGGTTGGAAGGCAAACTCTTTTGGAGCAGGTCGAGGATGCGCTGAAAGGCGGTGTTACTTTCGTACAGCTTCGGGAAAAAGATCTGAGTGAAACTGATTTTACAGAAGAAGCTGTTGAAATGAAAAAATTATGTCACCGTTTCGGTGTTCCTTTGATTATCAACGATAATGTCGAAGTTGCCGTAAAAAGCGGGGCGGACGGTGTGCATGTAGGAATTACGGATCAGCCTGTGGAGGAAATCCGCAAACGAACCGGTAAAGATTTTATTATCGGAGCCACGGCAAAAACCGTAGAACAGGCGCAGAAAGCCGAAGCCGCCGGAGCGGATTATCTCGGCGTAGGTGCGGTATTCCCCTCTCCTACCAAGCAAAACGCCATCCGAATTACAACGGAGCAATTAAAAGAAATCTGCGGTGCGGTTTCTATCCCCGCTGTGGCCATCGGAGGCATAAGCCTTAAAAATGCGGAGGAAATCAAGGGCGGAGGAATGGCCGGCATTGCCGTGGTATCGGCGATTTTTGCCGCGGAAGACATACAGACTGCGGCTGCGGATTTGAAAAAGAAAGCGCTGTCGATCGTTTCATTATAACGGAAACGGCATTTACAGCTTTCCGCGGCAGACCGGGGGCACCACTCTCTGCCGCTTAATAAAAATAATGCTTTAATGAAAAAGGAGTATGAACGATGAGAACAGCATTATCAATCGCCGGAAGCGATTCCAGCGGAGGCGCCGGTATCCAAGCGGATATTAAAACGATGACT
>CAZGGR010000045.1:0-2586 GCA_964525305.1 uncultured Akkermansia sp. | reverse complement strand
ATCTTTTTGGGTAACCGATTCGGTATCCCCCTCAATTCCGCTGATAATAATCTTCGCGACATCATCCGTTGTATTTGTAATTCCCGGTACATAAGAATATACTTTTGCTTCCTGCTTTTCATTTCCGGTTATAGAAGTTACATAAGCAAATGAAACAGACTTATCCAGATACTTACTAATACTATTTTTATTTGATGAAACAGAACTCATGAAAGAACCTAAAAAGATAAAAAATATTCCAAAAGCCACCACCATCATCATAGCACTTTGCTTATTTTTATTCTTTTTGGGAGAATCAAACCCTATCTCAACAATATCTTCTTTTTCGATATACTCCCCTTTGGAATACTCTGCACCATCACTCCAGATTTCAACCGAGAGCGTTTTCTCTTCTTCTTCATCTTCGTATTCCACAAAATTTGCCCGTTCTCCGGGATCTACATCTACATCACCGCCATATCCCTGAACGACCTGCGTGCCTTCATCCACTTTGTGCCATTCCGGACCAATCTGTCCCCGGACTTCATTAGCCGGCCAGGAAATGGAATACTCATCATAGCATTCATCAACCGAAAGCCATCGTTCCCCGATTTTTGTCCTTAACCGGTATTCCGTCCATGTCTTGTTCCCATCCTGCGGATTTGCATATTTGATATAGCCAATTACTTTTCCTTCTAAATCATTAATTTTTAATATCGCGCCAACCCGAAAAAACATGTTCTACCCCCTTTTCTTATATTTTCTTATATTTTCTTATATTTTCTTATATTTTCTTATATTTATATATTTTTTCTCATTCATTTTCTCCCTCTTACAATTGCATTTACATAAAATATGCATATTCTGTCAAGGGAAGTTCATTTTTTACCAATATCCCGCTCTATTGAACGAAATACGATTTTCTCTGCTTTAAATAATTCTTTTAAAATCTGCGAAATCCCATCCACGACCTCATCATGACAGGAAAAAATATCAACCGCAGCATAACCGTACTCCGGCCACGTATGGATGGAAAAATGCGAGGTCGAAATAATTGCAAAATAAGTTACACCGATTGGCTCAAATTTATGTATACACTCTTCTACAATCTGCGCTCCCACATATGCAATCGCCTTGTGCGCGGCATCCTTTATCGCATCCTCATCATCAATTACCTGCGAACATCCATACAAATCCGCAATCAATTGTATTGCCATAGTTATTCCCCACTAACTTTTTCTGCCAAATAATTTTCCTGTCAGCTTGTGCAGTCTTCCGTAATTGTGCTTGGACGAAGATTTATCACTTCCACACTTGGTACAGCAGGAACAATCCGACCGATTATACGATCCGCAATATTCACACAGCCAGTCCGGTGCATTGGTCGTTTTCGCTTTTTCTTCCTCAGTCAACGTGGCAGCTGCCAAATCATCCGGCAAATAGAACATCGTCTCTACTCCACGCGGCTTTCCACATGACGTGCACGCATCATAACGAGCCTTGATTGCCTTTGTTCCACAATAGACACAATCCCAAAGCCCTTCGATTCTTCTTTCTTCCATTTATATTCCCCAGTCCGATGCATCGATACCTATATTTCAAAAGTTATATTTCAATATTTAACCTTCAATATCTTTCAGTACCTTAACATCTATCTCCAAATCTATTATTTTTCCAATTCTTCCATATATCCCGCCGTAATAATACCTGCCGGCAATGCAACAATCGCAATCCCAATAAAGGAAGACAACATTGTCACGATCCGTCCAATCGTCGATACCGGATAGATATCACCATACCCCATAGTGGTTAAAGATACGGTTGCCCAATAAATAGCATCAAAAAAAGTATCAAACGTTTCCGGCTCTACGTTGAAAATAACAAGTGCTGATATCACAATATATCCTAACGCAAACCAGATTACAACCATCAGGGAATCTTTTTGCTTGGAAAACACCCTTATAATCAGAGCAACATTCTTGGAATAACGAAATGATTTGAATATTCGAAAGACTCTGAGAGAACGAAATAATCGGGATACCTTTAACACACGGAAGCTGTTGTTAATAAACGTAACCGAGGGAAGAATGGACACCAAATCCACAATTGCCATAAACGTAAACGGATATCTGACAAAAGACAATTTTCCCTGTTCCAGCTTGAAATCTGCCGTAATAAGACGGAATAAATAGTCAATCACAAAAATAGAAGCAGTTATCTTATCAACAACATTCAGAAACGGCGTCTGCTCTTTTACCGTCAGAGGCATCAGGCTGAGAAAAATAACAAAAATCATAATAAAATCATAAGCCTGACTCCATCTATCGTTTTCTTTTGCTACTTCAATTATTTCGTATAACCGTTTTCTCATGAACATTTCCAATCTTGTGATTTAAAAAGTCTGATTGACATCCAGACTATGTACTTATTGTAATATATATGTTTTCGAATTACCATATAAGATTTCGTTCATAATCAATATAGTTTTTTGTTGAAATATAACAAAATGCAAAATCCAGAGGCAAAATAGAGTAAAGTTTTAGTTGGTTGTAAAAAAAATAAAAAGTGAGAGTATCCACATTCTTTGATACAATGGTTTCGACGAAA
>CAZGGR010000044.1:0-2671 GCA_964525305.1 uncultured Akkermansia sp. | reverse complement strand
AAGAGCACTATCCGGGTCATTCCCGGATAGTGCTCAAATCAGTACAGTTTCAAAAATTGGTCAATCGTGTAGGCTCGCCCGTCAACGATGATTTGGGATCTGCTATTCTCCTTAAAAAAGTCAAGATAGGTCGATTTATTCGCTCGTTGAAATCGAACATATTCGCCGTAGGAAAATATGACACCCGGCGCAGAGAGATCCTTGGCAAAACCCACGCATACGAATTCATTTCCTTCCACACCGATGTACGTATCGATCCGGTCCAGCTTACCATCTTCGGTTTTGGAAAGAACATTCATAAGCGTCAGTCCATGGCCGAAATCATAGTAGTCCGTTCTTCTTAACTTTGAGTGTATTTTCTCCATATTGCGCGTCCTTATTTCTTGCGGCAGTATGCCGGTATCGTTGTTGACCAAGGCAAATAATCCCTCAGCTGTTCTTCGTCGGGCTTTTCTCCCAGCTTGGGCAGTTCCTGGAGCAAAAACAGCAGATATCCAAATGGATCCAAATTGTTTGCCTTTGCTGTTTCTATCATGCTGAAACACAAAGCACTGGACGTTGCCCCTTTTGCCGTATCGCAAAACAAGAAGTTCCGGCGCGACATTACAAACGGTTTTACACTTCTCTCCGCCAAATTGTTCGTTAACTCCAATCGGCCATCCAGCAGAACGGCATCCAGCGCTTCCCGTTGATTCAGCGAGTACCTTTGCGCCTTATAGAGGGCAGTCTTTTCCTCTGCCTCGAAACTGTTCAGATGCTCCCAATAGGCATCCAGAACCGGTTTCAGTTCCTTTTGCCGATGCTCTAATCGCTTTTCCGGCGAGAGCTCTTTCCATGCGCTTTCCAGAGCAAATATTCTCTCAATAAGTTGAAACGCTTTCTCGGACATACTGCCCTTTACGGGCTTTCCATCTACAAAACAATCTACCCATTTTCTGCGGGCATGAGCAAAACAGCCTACACGGGTGGCCTTTTCCACCGCATTGTACGCCGAATAGCCATCCGTCTGCAGATAGCCAGAGTAGTCCTTCAGCATCTCCCTGGCTACCGTACCACTACGGGTGGGATGATATTGATAGAGCGATATATTCTTTTCCTTGGAACAGAATATCCACATCCGGGACATCTGTTTTGATTCCCGGCCATCTTCCTTCAGCACATGGCACTCTGTTTCATCCGCATTGATAACCCCACTGGAGAGAAGCTCCTTCCGGAGAACATCCCATAAGGGCTGAAACCAGCGAGATGACCGAATGATCCAATTTGCCATGGTGCTTCGCTGCAAGTCCACGCCCTGACTCTTCCAGTACTCTTCCTGCCGGTAGAGCGGAACCCCTTTCTGGAACTTCTCCTGCATAATATGCGCGACAGTAGCTGGAGCGGCCATGCTCTTCTTCATGACCGGAACGGGGCTTTCTGCCTGAAGAATAAAGCTTTCACCGGTTTCTTCCTCGCAATGAGCGCACTTGTAGCTGGCAACATAATAGTCCACAGCATACACCTGCGCAGGAACAATGACCAGTTCTGTACGAGCAAACTTTTCGCCAATCTTGATCATCTCTGTGCCACATCTGGCGCAGGAGCGTTCCTCCGGAGACAGCTCACACAAAACCTTCTTGTGCTCTAATCCCGCAGTCAATTCTTCTTTGGTGCGCTTGCTCTTGCGCTCATGCGCTTTCACAGGTGTCGTCTTACCGGGCTCAGGGGCGGAGGCATTGCTGTAAGTCTCAGCTTCATTGAAGAAGTCCTGATACATACTCAGTTGCTCGCCACCGACATACTGAATCTTCTCGCTGGACTGTCCGTACATTTTCTTGCGAAGATTGACCAGCTGCTCCGTTAAAGACTGCAGCTTTACCAGTTCCATTTTCTGCTCCAGAACGGTTTCCTCCAGAGAATGGATATAGGCTGCCACTTCGGGGGACAGCGTGCTCATATCGATGTTTTTCATGCTGAATCCCCCCTTGTTCCACTCTCTTTTGATATAAATATTTTACCACAAAATAGCAAGAAAGTCCAGAAAAATCAGCGTTTTTCCGGACTTTCTCGGATGTTTCGGGGATTGTATTATACCAACTTTTTGGGTGGTGATGGGCGTATTGCTTTGGGCTGTTCCACACTAAGTCCCTGCATGAGCCAGGTAAATTGCTCCCAGGTCAATTTGTGTACTTCTGCCGCTGTACGGGGCCACTGGTATCTGCCGTTGGATAACTGCTTGCTCAACAGGAGGAAGCCATCCGGTTCCCACAGCAACGCTTTCAGTTGACTCCGGCTTTTACCGCAAAACAGAAAAAGGCTGCTGTCTGTGGGATCCATCTGATAGTTCTGCTGCACAAGCGCCGTAAGCCCCCGGATTCCTTTGCGCATATCTGTGCGTCCACAAACGATGTATACATTCTTTGCCTGCGTAATATCGCCTAACATGATGACAGTCCTCGGACAATGGCAATGACCATATCAATACTTGCTCCGTGCATGCTGATGGATATACCGTCTTTCTGTATGGTGACTTCCTGAGCAGGAGTACAGTGGGAAGTTTGCGGCTCGATTGGCAGCGGAACCACCGCCTGTGTAACCATGATCTCTCCCGCAAGCTCATTTCGCAGGCTTCTCTGCCAACGCATGAACGTACTGTAGCTGATCCCATGTTCCCGGCACCATTGCCGCTTTG
>CAZGGR010000043.1:0-2848 GCA_964525305.1 uncultured Akkermansia sp. | reverse complement strand
ACTGACCGCAGAGACCATTTGCGGGAGGCATCCTCATGGACTATCTCAACGCATTCCTCTGCGGCGGCATTCTGTGCGCCATCGGCCAAATTCTCATCGACAAAACCAAGCTCACCCCCGCCCGCATCCTGACAGGCTACGTGGTAGCGGGCGTCATCCTCAGTGCCCTGGGGGTCTACCAGCCTCTTGCCGACTGGGGCGGCGCCGGAGCCACGGTGCCCCTGACAGGTTTCGGTCACGCCCTGGCGAAAGGCGTTTCCAAGGCTGTGGCGGAAAAGGGCTGGCTGGGGGTCTTTACCGGCGGTCTCACCGCTACCGCCGGCGGCATCGCGGCAGCCGTGGTGTTCGGCGTCCTCATGGCGCTGATTTTCAAGCCGGGAGAAAAGCGGTGACCCTCTCCAAACACGGGTGGCTTCTGCCATCCGTGTTTTTTTGTAATTCTTTTGTTCTTCTTTTTTGTTGGGAGCTCTGCTATACTGGAAAAAAACAAAAGAAAGGAACCACCCATATGCGCCGTGCCATCAGCCTGTTTCTCGCCCTGCTCCTGCTGCTGAGCCTGGCGGCCTGCGGCTCCGCTCCCGAAGCCGAACCTGATACGCCCTCCCAGACGGAGGAGCCGCCTGCCGAAGTTCCGGAGGTGCCGGAAGAACCGGAACCCGAACCCTATACCATTACCTCTCCCACTGTCCAGCCGGAGGGCGGCGTCCGGGACGGCGTGACCTACGTTCCCTACGACGGTGTGGTGGAGCACCTGTTCTTCCACCCCGTGGTGGCCTACCCGGAACTGGCCTTTGACGGGGACAACCAAGCCAACGGCATCGACGACTACATGGTCACAGTGGATGAATATAACAAAATTCTGGAAAGCGTCTACGAAAAGGGCTACGTCCTGGTGGACATCAACAACGTCTGGAGCGAGACCACCGGCGAGGACGGCCAGCCCAAAATGGTGAAGAACACCCTGTACCTGCCGGAGGGCAAAAAGCCCCTGATCCTCTCCTACGACGACACCAACTACTATCCCTACATGCTGGAAAACGGCTTTACCTATAAGCTCATCATCGGCGACGACGGAAAGATCGCCTCCTGGGGCAAGGACCCTCAGGGCAATGAGGTGGTAAGCCGGGACCTGGACGCCATCCCCATTCTGGACAAATTCGTGGAGGAGCACCCGGACTTCTCCCCGTTCGGCGCCAAGGGCTGCCTGAGCCTGACGGGCTACTGCGGTATCCTGGGCTACCGCACCCAGACCGACAGCGCCGACCAGTCGCCGGAATTTGAGGCCAACCGCCAGAAGGAGCGGGAGGCCGTAAAGCCCATCGTCGCCGAGCTGAAGCGCACCGGCTGGACCTTCGGCAGCCACACCTGGGGCCATATCCGCCTGGGGACCAAGAGCCTGGAATCCATCCAGACGGACACCCAGAAGTGGCTCAACGAGGTGGGCAGCCTGGTGGGCCCCACCACCATCCTGTTCTACCCCCACGGCGAACGGCCCGACGGCAACGACTGGCAGAACACCGGCCCGGTGTTCCAGTATCTCCAGGGCCAGGGCTTCCGGGTATTCTGCTCTGTGGGCACCGAGAGCTTCAGCTATATCAAAAAGGACATCTGCGCCGTCATCTGCGACCGCCTCCACCCCGACGGCACCACCCTCCGCTCCGCCAAAGCCCGGGAGCGGTACCTGCAATTCTACGACGCCAAGGACATCATCGACCTGGACGTGAGACCTCAAAGAGAGGTCGGTTGGCAGTGATTCCAGCGTATTCAAAGGAGGAACCTGAATGACCCGCGAAGAACTGAAGGCCGCGGCCGTCGCCATGCTGGACCGGGCCTATTGCCCCTATTCCCACTTTGCCGTGGGCGCCGCCCTGGAGTGTGCCGACGGCACAGTCTACACCGGCTGCAACATCGAAAACGCCGCCTTTTCCCCCACCATCTGCGCCGAGCGCACCGCCGTGGTGAAGGCTGTCAGCGAGGGCCACACCGACTTCGTCCGCATCGTGGTGGCCGGGCGCGGCAAGGACTACTGCGTGCCCTGTGCCGTCTGCCGCCAGGTGCTGCGGGAGTTCGCCCCTGACATCGAGGTCATCTGCCTCAACGGTGCCGGAGAGGAAAAGGTCTTTACCCTTCCGGAGCTGCTGCCCCACAGCTTCGGCCCGGAGTTCCTGGCATGAGGCTGACGGACGCGGAAGTGGCGGCCCGCCTTGCCGCCGCGCCTGAGCACGACGTGTGCGTCCTGCGCATTGAGGAGGGAGACTTCGGCTGTGAGGAGCACCGGGAACCGGCGCCGCTGTGGCTGCTGTGCCAGACCGCTGACGGAACCAAATTCTCTCTGGACATCCCGGAGACCCGGGTGGAAGCCCTGGGGCTGACGGAGGGCTGCACCTGCCGGAGGGCGGACTTATACTAAAACCTGATAAAAAGCGGCTTTTTATAGCGCAAAGCGCGTCAGGTTTTTATGAGACGTGGTGACGCACGGCACGTGCGGCGCCAGCGTGCAAAGCACGCGAGATTTCAAATAAAGCATTTTATTTGAAATCAGTATTACATCCCTGAATTAAAAAATGGCAGCGCGGAAAACCGCGCTGCCATTTTTATACCAATTTCTCAAAATAGAAGAAAGTCTCGTCCTCGCCATTGCGCCGCATACAGGAGGAGAGCATTTTATAGGACGCCTGGTTCTCCTTGTAGCACTTGGCCACGACCCGCGTCAGCTTGACCTTATACAGCGCCCAGTCCGCCACAGCGGCGAACGCCTCGGTGCCGTAGCCGTGCCCGGCATAGGCAGCGTCGATGCGGCAGCCCAGCTCCGCGCCGCCCCGGCAGTCGAAGCGGTACAGCACCGCCT
>CAZGGR010000042.1:0-2879 GCA_964525305.1 uncultured Akkermansia sp. | reverse complement strand
TGTGGCCCTCCGTCCGGAAGGGCGAGGAAAACAACATCTTCCCCTATCAGGACAGTGCGGACAGGATTTTCAACTCGGCGCTGATCTATGAGACAGCTCTGCTGAAGCCCTACGTGGAACCGCTGCTCTTCGGCGTCCCCAAGGACTGCGAGGAATACGTGGAGGCCAAGCGCCTGCTGAAATTCCTGAACTACTTCCTGCCGCTTCCCGCGGATGACGTGCCCAAGACTTCCCTGACCCGGGAGTTTATCGGCGGAGGCTGCTACAAGGTATGAACTGAGGCCCTGCGCAGTCCGCCCCGCTGGTTCTGAACCGAAAAAACCTCTATTGCCGTGCAGAATGCGCTGCGGCAATAGAGGTTTTTATCAGATTTAAGATGTGCGTCGTCCGTTTTTACCACACGCCCAAGCAGCGCTTACCGGGCTTCAAATTCATAGACTTTCCCCTGCGTATGACGGGAAGTCGTGCCCTCTTTGTCCTGCGTCAAAATATCCGCGATCTTTCCGCGCATTTCTTCCAGGGCGGAACGGAACTGCTCGGCCCGGAGATGGGCGGGCTTCAGCCGTTCAATCTCATAAGTCAGCTCTCTGTTCTGCTGTTCCAGATCCATGATCCGAATCTCCGCCTGATCCAACTGGCGGCGGGACGCTGTCTCCTGTCCTGCCAGTTTCTCCTGAGTCTCCTGCTGAAGGGCCGTCATCCGTCCCTCCGCCTCGTCCAACTGGCGGCGGTATTCCGCTTCTTGCTTCTCCAGCTTCTCCTGGGTCTCCTGCTGGAGTGCCGCGAGCTGCGCCTTCTCCTGTTCCAGCTTTTTCAGTTCTTCCTGACTCTCCTGCCGGAGCGCGGCCAATTGTTCCTGAAGCTGGCTCAGCGCCTTCTCATGCTCCATTTCATCCTGGACAATGCGGTCATTGTACTCGCCCCGCAGCCGGGCAATATATTCCTCCACCCCGCTCTTCTGATAGCCGACCAGGCTGGTCTTCAGCACTTCAATCGGTACCATCCGTCATTCCGCCTTTCATAAGCCTCCATCTGCTGCGTTCCCCCGCAGATGCGCTAAAATGTACACAATAATACTATATATGGGTATTATATCAAATCATTTCATGCGATACAATTAGTTTTCGCATTTATATCATATTTTTTTGCGTTATTTGACCGGTACAATCCGCCTTTATTCAAGTTTAAGGTAGCTTTTCCGCGCTTCTTATGATAAAATAAATAAAATATTGGCAAACACCTTTGGCGCGGAGAATACGTATGAGTCAAAAAAGCAGAAAAGTCATCTTCAATATTGCCTCCGGCCTGGGCTACCAGATCGCGATCATCGTCCTGGGCATTCTGATGCCGCGCCTTTACCTGGTCAATTTCGGCTCCGAGGTCAACGGCGTTCTTTCCACCATCCGCCAGATCTTCGCATATCTCTGGCTTTTGGAAGCCGGCGTTGGCCTCGCCACCACGCAGGCCCTCTACCATCCTTTGGCTACCGGAAACCGGCCAGCCATCAACGGCATTTTATCCGCTACCCGGCGTTATTACCTGCGCACCGGGTACGTCTATGCCGCCGCAGTACTGGTCGTGGCCGTGATATACTCCGCCGCAACCGCTTCTATCCTGTCTCCTGTTGTCGTATTTACCATCATCCTGCTCAATGGCCTCCCCTCCGCGCTCAGTTACCTGTTTCTGGGGAAATACCGTTTGCTTCTGGAAGCCGACGGCCGGAAATATGTCATCAACAATTCAGACACAGTGGTACAGCTGGCCGTCAGTTTTGGAAAAGTAGCCGCTTTATTGGTCTTTAAAAATCTGATATTAGTCCAGGCTGTTTACTGCGTCTGCATGATTATCCAGATGCTCTACCTCTACCGCTATACAAAGCGAAACTATTCCTGGCTGGATCTGTCCGTGGCTCCGAACCTGCAGGCTATTGCTCAGAAGAATTCCGTTCTCCTGCATCAGATCTCCGGCATTGTTTTCAATAATACAGATATCATTCTGCTGTCCATCCTGTGCGATTTCAAGGTCGTCAGTGTTTATTATATTTACAACCTGTTTTTCTCTCAGATTCGAAATCTGATTGAAACGGTTACCTCTGGCCTTACTTTCCTGCTGGGCCAGATGTTCCAGACCGACCGGAAGCAATTTATCCGCTGCTATGACGCTTTCGAAACGATCTACATCATGGCCGTCTCTTTCATTCTCACGATGATGGCCCTGTTTTTGCTGCCATTTATCCGCATCTATACCAAAGGCGTAAGCGATATCAATTATATCGATTCCCTGCTCCTCATGCTTTTTGTCATGATGAATCTGTTGGCAAACGGCAAGCTCCCTGCCAATCAGGTCATTAATTTCGCAGGCTGTTTTCAGGAAACCCGGCATCATGCGGTCATGGAAGCCGTCATCAACCTGAGCGTCTCGGTGGTAGCCATCTGTCTTTGGGGCATCTATGGCACCCTCTGCGGCACCATTGCCGCTCTGATTTACCGAAGCACTGTTATGATCCACTATGCTAACCGCAAGCTCCTTCTCCGCAGTGTCTGGAGCACTTACCGGCGATGGCTGGTAAACCTGGGTGTATTCCTCCTTGCGCTCATGGTTCTTGGACTGCATACCCAAGATGAGCTCTCTTTCCTCCAGCTGTTGCTGCAAGTATGTATTCACGCCCCCTGGATCGCTGGGCTGTATCTGGCGGCAAATGCCTTGGTGGAGCGCTCTGTATTCCAATTTGTTTTTCAGCTTCTTCGGAGGAGGCGTCATCCATGAGTATCCCAAAAGTCATTCATTACTGTTGGTTTGGCGAAAATCCACAGCCAGAATCTGTGCAGCACTGCATCCAAAGCTGGAAAAAATTCTGTCCGGATTACGAGATCATAGAA
>CAZGGR010000041.1:0-2904 GCA_964525305.1 uncultured Akkermansia sp. | reverse complement strand
CCACAGGCCGGGTCATGCGGATACCTCCTCCCGCTTGCCGCCGTGCTCGATCTGCAACCGGTAGATAGCCTCCACCCGCTCCGCGAACCGCTGGAGGGAAAATTCTCCGGCGCTCCGCCGGGCCAGCTCCGCCATCTTCTCATGGTGGTGGGGCTGGGATTGGAACAGGGCCAGCTTCCGCCGGAAATCCGCACTATCCCGGTAAGTCCAGCCGTTCTCGCCCTCCCGGATGACGCCCTCCAGGCAGGGGTCCGCCCGGCACAGAGCCGGAACGCCCGCCGCCAGGGCCTCCACATAGGTCAGGCCCTGGGTCTCGCTGGTGGATGCGCTGACGAACAGGTCGCCTATTTGATACCAGTCGGCTACCTGCTCTGCCGGAACCATGCCCGCAAAGACCACATTCGGAGCCGTCAAGCCTAATCCGGCGGCGGCTCCCTCCAGACGGAGGCGGTCAGGCCCATCCCCTACCAGCAGCAGCGTCACGGGCGCATTTCCCAGCTCCGCCCGAAGTTCCAGCAGTTCATCAATATGTTTCTCCTCCGCCAGACGGCCTACCGACACCAGCACCAGATTCTCCTGGGGGATGTCCAGGCTGGAGCGCAGCACCGCCATCCGCCAGGGGTCCGGCTCCTGGCGGAACCGGTTCAAGTCGATGCCCGATGGCACCACAAATACCGGCCTGTCCACGCCATAGCCCTGGAGCAGCAGCCGGACTTTTCCCGTGGGGACGATCATGCAGTCCGTTTGCGCCGCCACCCAGCGGGAGAATACCGCCACCGCTTTTTTTCCAAAGCGAACGCTGGGAGAAAAATAATGGGTGTAGTCCTCATACACTGTGTGGTATGTATGGACCAGGGGCACATTCAGCTCCTCCGCGATGCGGCGGGCCAGGAAGAACGTGGAAAATTCACATTGGGAATGGACCACATCAGGGTGCCAGTCCACCAACTCCCGGACGTATTTTCCCGCCAGAGCCGTCCGCAGTCGGGCGCCGGGATAGACCAGACCCGCCGCCACAGAGCCGATATACGTTACGCCGTCCTTTTCCCAGGACCGGGTCGTTTGAGACAGCGTCAGGATCCGCACCTCATGGCCCCGTTCCTCCAGTCCCCGGCGCAGGTTTTTTACCGAAGTCACCACACCATTCACCGCTGGGCTGTACCAGTCGGAGGTTATCAAAATTTTCATGTGTCACACCTCATTTTCATTGCCGTACACCTTCTATACGGCACAGCGGCTGATTTTTCTTCACCGCTTTTTGTATGATTGTACTAGCGTATTAGTAATAGTAGTACAGTTGGTGTGATTTGTCAATAGGGAGAAAAACGGAAAGAGCGCCGAAGCGCTCCTTCCAGCGGGTTCAGTTTTCGCTTAAAACAGCGTCATTATCCGCCTCCGCGGTTTCTTCTCCGCCGGAGATAAACTCCAGCCCAGTGGATTTTATAAAGGCCTCCGCCGCCGCAGGGTCGGCTTTCTCTTCATCCAGAGGCAGGGTAAACATTGCCCCGGTGATGCCCTCCGCCAGGGAGATGGTGCCGTCCTCCGCCATGGGGAACAGGGCAGGAGAGGGGACAAAACCGTCATAGATGGCAAAGTACACCGTATGGTCGGCAAACATCTCCAGATTCTGGGTGTCAAAGAGGTAATAGGCCACGCCGTCCTCCACAAAGGACTGGCAGGTAGCGCCCAGGGTCCAACCATTCACCGCGCTGACGTGATACCCCGCCACCAGAGGGGAATAGCTCAGGTTTGGCTGCTCCGTCAGGGGCGTGCCATCGGTCCGGGCCACAGTGAACACGGCGTAGGTGCGGTCACGGACGGTCTCGCCGTTATATTCGGTGGGCAGGGCGGACAGGTCCTCGCCGGACACCATCCCCAGCAGAGTGAAGGTATAATCTCCGCTGGCAGCAGTCTCATTCAGAGCCACCGCGTTCTCGCTTTGGAAGGCGGCAGCTAGGGGCGCGTCCTCCAGCCGCTCTGCCACATCGGCGGGCGTCAAAAACAGCGCCGCGGATACGGACACTGCCAGCAGGGCCACGGCGGCGGCCACCAGTACCGCCAGTTTTTTGGATTTGGAAAAGTTCATCTTTGATGTCTCCTTTTCAGTTTCCCGGAGGCGGTCCCGCAGCAACGCTTCGGTGCGCACCTGGAAGTCCGGGGAAAAGGAAATCTGGTCAAAAGCCGCTTTGTATTCCTCTCGGTTCATGCGTCATCCTCCTTCAGCAGCCGCCGCAGCCGCTCCCGGCCGCGGGCCAGGCGGGTGCCCACCGTGGGAGCGGGCACGCCCAGCAGCTTTGCGATCTCTTTGATGGAATAGCCCTCATCATAATAGAGGTGGATGACCGCGCTGTACGGCTCCGGCAGGGCACGGACAGCGGTGAGCAGCTCGCTCCCCACCTGCGGTGCGGCAGCCTGGGCCGCTTCCTCCAACGGAACGTTCCGCCGTGCGGCGGAGCGGCGGAGGTCGCTGGCGCGGTGAAGGGTGGTTCGGATCAGCCATGCTTTCTCGTGCTCACTGTCCCGGAATGAAGGCCGGGCGGTGAGCAGCTTCAAAAATACCTCCTGGACAACGTCCTCCGCGTCGGCGGGGTCATCCAGACGGGTGCAGGCCAGCCGAAGCAGCATAGAGCTGTATGTCTCCACGATGCGACTGATGGTCTCATCGCTAGCAAATGAAGCCATGTCCCTCACTCCCTTCACCCTAAACACGAACCAGCCGGGCGGTTTTTTTCACCGCCCGGCTGGTTTTGCATCATCTTTTTTTCTTCCTCAGAGACAAGCACAGCCCGCCCAGCAGGATGGCGAAGTCCGCCAGATTGAAAATGTACTGCTTGATTCGTCCCGGCGCTTTGGGGAACTGGACGTAATCGTAGACCTTTCCCTGCCGCAGTCGCTCCAGCAGAT
>CAZGGR010000040.1:0-2943 GCA_964525305.1 uncultured Akkermansia sp. | reverse complement strand
GCCGATGGGAAGCTGCGACCCGGTGAGGATGACGGGCTTGTTGAGCCCTTCGAGCATGAAGCTGAGGGCAGATGCTGTGTAGGCCATGGTGTCCGTTCCATGAAGGATGACAAAGCCGGTGTACCGTTCGTAGTTGTCGCTGATGATGCGTACGAGTTTGCGCCAGGCATCCGGATCCATGTCCGAAGAGTCCATGGGAGGGTCGAACTGATAGGTGTCTATGCGGAACGTAAAATTCTGGAGTTCGGGCACATGCTTCTGTAAGTGTTCAAAGTTGAAGTTCTCCAATGCTCCGGTTTCTGTGTTCTCTATCATTCCGATAGTTCCCCCGGTGTAAATTAACAAAACGGAAGTATTATTTGGGATCATACGCTCGATTCTTACATGATTACTATGCAAAGATAGTAATATATCTCTAAAACAATAGCAAAGTGTTAGAAAACTGCGTCCGGATTGCTCTCTTCCCTTGGCAGAAAGTGCAAATCTGTCAGTCGTGAAATGTACATATTTCTGTCCTTAATGAAGCGAATATGTATTTTTATCGCAAAAAAGTCGTAAAATGTGATAGTTTGAATATTTTTATTGTTACTTTTGCAACACTTATCATAAACGATAGCAGTAAGAGACAATGAACAAGTACTATCAACATACAGTCACATCCATGTGCACCATGACCCTTAGGGGTTGGGGATAGTATTTTGTGTTTCTACGTGTTACACTAATTTTCAGTCATTTCATTTAGCTTTCGTCACAGAGAACCGCAGCGTCTCACAAAATTTGCTTGTGCAGTTCCGCGTGATTCCGGTGGCGGGAAAGAAAAAAGCCCTGTGAGACCCCTGCATCCTCTGTGATGAACATCTCATCCGGGAGTATTTCAAGTATTAATAATAAAAACACCAATATAATGAAAGTAATAAAATTCGGCGGAACATCCGTAGGTTCTGCGAACAGCATTTTAAGCGTTAAGAGAATTGTAGAAGCTATCAATGAACCTTTAATAGTAGTGGTTTCCGCGTTGGGCGGCATTACGGACAAGCTGATCAATACCTCGAAAATGGCGGCATCCGGTGATGCTTCGTACGAGAATGAGTTTCGTGAGATTGTCTACCGCCATGTGGAAATGATAAAAGAGGTGATTCCGGCAGGCGAGTCCCAAGTGGCGTTGCAGCGTCAGGTGGGAGAGTTGCTGAACGAACTGAAGGACATCTTCCAGGGTATTTACCTGATTAAAGACTTGTCGCAGAAGACATCCGATACGATTGTAAGTTACGGCGAGCGCCTTTCCTCCATCATCGCAGCGCAACTGACGGGTGCGGAATGGTTCGATTCGCGCCGGTTCATCAAGACGGAGAAGAAGCATTCCAAGCATGTGCTGGATACGGAGCTTACCACCGCTTTGGTGCGCGAGACATTCAAGGATATGCCCAAACGCGTACTGGTTCCGGGATTCATCTCTACGGACAAGACTACCGGTGAGGTCACCAACCTGGGGCGCGGCGGTTCCGACTATACGGCAGCCATCATTGCTGCGGCGCTGGATGCCGATGCACTGGAGATATGGACGGCTGTGGACGGCTTCATGACTGCCGATCCGCGTGTGATTTCCACTGCCTATACCATCAATGAACTGAGCTATGTAGAAGCTACCGAACTTTGTAACTTCGGGGCCAAAGTGGTGTATCCGCCTACTATTTATCCGGTCTGCCACAAGAACATACCTATTATAATAAAGAATACTTTCAATCCCGAAGGGGCGGGAACGGTTATCAAGCAAGAAGTCTCCAGTCCGCAGAGCAAGGCCATCAAGGGTATCTCGTCCATTAATGATACGAGCCTGATAACGGTGCAGGGCCTTGGCATGGTTGGCGTGATTGGTGTGAACTATCGCATCTTCAAAGCTTTGGCAAAGAACGGCATCAGTGTGTTCCTCGTTTCGCAGGCCTCTTCGGAGAACTCCACTTCCATCGGTGTGCGCAATGCGGATGCCGACCTGGCTTGTGAGGTGCTGAATGAGGAGTTTGCCAAGGAGATTGAAATGGGAGAGATTTCGCCCATACAGGCGGAGAAAGATTTGGCTACGGTGGCCATTGTAGGCGAGAATATGAAGCATACGCCGGGTATTGCCGGTAAGCTGTTCGGCACGCTGGGACGCAACGGTATCAATGTGATAGCCTGTGCGCAGGGTGCTTCGGAAACGAATATCTCGTTCGTCGTGGACAGTAAGTCGCTGCGCAAGTCCTTGAATGTCATTCACGACTCTTTCTTCCTGTCGGAATATCAGGTGCTGAACCTCTTTATCTGCGGGGTCGGTACGGTGGGCGGCAGTCTGATAGAACAGATTGACAGCGAGCGCCAGAAAGTGATGCAGGAGAATGGCCTGCAACTGAATGTCGTGGGTATTGCCGCTGCCTCCAAGGCGATGTTCGGCCGCGAGGGGTTCGACCTGGGACGTTTTCGTGAAGAGTTGGCGGAGAAAGGCAAGGAAAGCTCGCTGGATACGCTTCGTGATGAGATTATCGGCATGAATATCTTCAACTCCGTATTCGTGGACTGTACGGCAAGTGCGGCCGTCGCCTCTCTCTACAAAGACCTGCTGATGCACAATGTCTCTGTGGTGGCAGCCAACAAGATTGCCGCCTCTTCGGAGTACGAGAACTACCGTGAGCTGAAGCAGATTGCCCGCCAGCGTGGGGTGAAGTATCTGTTCGAGACGAACGTGGGTGCCGGACTTCCCATCATCAATACCATCAACGACCTTATCCACAGCGGCGACAAGATCCTGAAGATAGAGGCTGTGCTGAGCGGTACGCTGAACTACATCTTCAATAAGATCAGTGCCGATGTTCCTTTCAGCAAGACGATACGCATGGCACAGGAAGAGCGCTATTCGGAACCGGATCCGCGTATCGACCTCAGCGGGAAGGATGTGATCCGCAAGCTGGT
>CAZGGR010000039.1:0-3007 GCA_964525305.1 uncultured Akkermansia sp. | reverse complement strand
GGAGAAAACAGTATGAAAAAGACAAGCGATTTGCTCAGTCGAAGGAACGCGGTGAAGGCGCTGATGATGGTATTCGATGCCTTGGCAGTGAATCTGGCGTATTTCCTGGCGCTGGTGCTGCGCTATTATGTGACCTTCGAATTTAACCCCAATGCTACAAGATTTGTCGCCGCTTTCCTGCATATCGCACCATATTACGGCGTGATCTGCGTAGCGGTGTTTTATGCTTTCCGGCTGTACAATACCATGTGGAAGTTCGGCGGCTTGCGGGATCTGAACCGCATTCTGATGGCGTGCACCGTTACGGGTGTGGTTCAAGTTGTCGGCACACTGCTGTTCTTTGAGCGGATGTCCCTGAGCTACTATGTGCTGGGCTTTGCCATCCAGTTGGCGTTCATCGTTTTCGCCCGGTTTGCCTACCGGCTGTACCTGCTGGAGCGCAATACCGCCGAGGACATTGGCAAATTCCACCGGAAGATCGGACTGAGCGATCTGAGAGGCGTCGTAGGCGTTGTCGGCAGGAGCATCAAAGCCGAGGTATTCAGCCATGCGCTTGCGGTTTAACGGCCAGCTTGTACCGTTCAAAACCATCGAACCCATCGGGCAGAGATTTAAGCGGGCGTAGAACTCACGGAGTCTTTCAGCGTCACGGAAGAAGCCGGAAGCAAATGCAAGAAGGTGATGTGCATAAGTATTCGGCTGAGCGGCAACGCCGTTGGTATAACAGGGAATCACGGTATCGCGGTTGCGGTCGGCAACAGCGATGAGTTCACGGATTACGCCGTCCAAAGAAGCCGCAACTTTGAGAGTGTTGTCGCGGATGATGGCGGCGCGGAACGTAGCGTGCATGTCCTGGCTCGAGCGGCCGGCATGAACGATCGTGATTTCGGGACCTACTTTTTCAAGCAGTTTCGGTTCGAACTTAATATAAGAAGTAGGACGCTTGAATTCCGGATCCTCTGCGTCTGCGAGCACGGCGCGTGTAGCGCTTGCGGCCTTGGCAGCGATGTCGGCGGGAAGAAGTCCCTCGTCCTTATTGATTACGATACTGGCCTTATTGATTTCTGCAAGCCAGAAGAACTCGTCTCTTAGTTTTGTTGTCATATAGGATTTACTCCGAGAGCGGATTTGTCATCATGAGCATCATGAGAGCAAAGCCGTTTCAGAGCAAAGCAAATCCCGAAAAGCTATTTTGCGTTTTATGCAAAGAGCTGGCAAAAATTGCGGATACAATAAAATCCATGAGCAAACTCAATGATCTGGGCGCATGGAAGGTATTCCAAAGTCTCGCCCGTAACCGCAGCTTATCTGCCACAGCAGACGAATTCGACCAGGACGTCTCGACGATCTCGCGTGCCATCGTGGGACTCGAAAAAGCGCTCGGCCAGGATTTGATCTATCGAAATACCCGTCCGATTCAGTTAACGGAGGTCGGGGTACGTGCGCTTGAATTAATCGAGCCGCTTCTCGGGATGCATCAGGAAATGCTCTCCGAAATCCGCTCGGGCAGCGCCATGCTCAAGGGAAAAATCCGCCTTTCTCAGGGTCCGGGCTTTGTGGAAAAGTTCATGATCCCGATGCTGATGGAATTCAATTCCTACTATCCGGACGTTTCCTTTGAAGTGGTGGGCGGCGGCAACATCAACGACATTCTTCAGTTCAAAGCCGATATTGCCGTGGTGAGTTACCGCCCGAAAAACCCGCGCCTTGTCTCTTTATCGCGCGGCCGCAACGTCTATGTACCGGTTGCCTCCCCTGAATACATCCGTCAGCACGGAATGCCGATGACGCCCGAAGACCTCATCAATCACACGCTCCTGATTTACGACGGTCCGGTCCGAGGTGCGACTGAAACCCTGATAAATGAGGAAGGTGAAGAAGCCCTGATCCGCTGGAACAAGATGCTTCGTATCGGAAATATTCTTGCGATCAAGCGCTCGGTGATGGACGGATTCGGGGTATCGGTCGACCTGCCGCTTCTGCACTGCGCCGATGAGATTGCCCGGGGCGAGTTGGTCCCGATTCTCCCCGGCTGGATCCATCCGCCGGTAGAGTGCTTCGTAATTACCTCTCAGTCCAACTGGAGAATCCGCCGCCATCGAATCTTTGCCGAGTGGTACAGCGGTCAGTTAAAGAACTTCTTCCTGGAAATGGAAAAGAAGGTGGCGCCCTTCTGGAGTCTGCCGAAGACAACGCAATTGGTTGAAAAAGACTAAAACAGTCTCATCGTAAATCCAAATACAAAAATGTCCGATTGTTCGGGAATGTTCCTGAAACCATCGGACATTTTTTTGATGCTTATTGATGACGAAAGAATCCGTCAGACTCGAATATTTGCGTCCAACAGTATATTGCGCCTGCGTTTACTACGCTAAAAACATAAGTACAACAAAATAATGTACATGACGTACATTGAAATGATGTACTCTGGGTGTGTTTAACGAGCCTTAAAGGAGGTGAGAAACTTGGATTTAAGTGGTTTTAAGCAAATCAAGGTGAAGAAAAGTACATGTCTTATCATCGAGATCAATCTTTACTTCATCAAACCGACACTTAAGGTCAAATACGCTTAAGCAACCTTCCCTCCCCGGCCAGGGGGAGGGATCCAAGCCCTCACCTAAAGGAGATTCTATATGTTTTATCCGTACAAAATCGTGCCTCATGAGGGAGGCTTTGCCTGCCTTATTCCGGATTTGGAGCTTTACTCTGTCGCGCCGACAGCCGATGAAGCCGAAAAGATGATGCGCGACGCGCTCATGACCAATATCGATCAGGAATTCCGCGGTCGCGGCGAAAAGGTTCCGATGCCGAGCGAACCGATCAAGGGAGAACATACCGGCATTTTCTGTATCGATATCAAGGATGAATCTCGTATCAGGCTCTGGAACATCCTGCAGGACAAGCGCCTGACAGTTGCCGAGTTCGGCCGGCTCTTCGGTATTTCTCGTCAGCAGGCTCATAACATGATCAGCGGCTGGGGTTCGACGAGCATGGAAAAATATTGCGC
>CAZGGR010000038.1:0-3171 GCA_964525305.1 uncultured Akkermansia sp. | reverse complement strand
TGCAAGGCCGGCTATGATGATTCTTGTGTTCATATTCGATGCTATTTGTTTTTTATTTGCCGCAAAATTAGCGTGCAATCAGCCAAGTAGCAAGTTAATTTCTCTAAATTTTAACCATTGTTTTTTAACATTCAATATTTATAACGAACAATGCGGCAAAGTACGGAAAATTGCTTATCTTTGCACCAAATTACCAATATGGCAAAGATAGGATCAGTTTTTACGCCCGCCGGAGTCAAGGCGCTTCTGCTGGGCAGCGGAGAGTTAGGAAAAGAAGTGGCAATCGAGCTGCAGCGCATGGGCGTCGAGGTAGTAGCCTGCGACCGCTATGAGAATGCGCCGGCCATGCAAGTGGCGCATCGCTCGCACACGCTGAGCATGCTCGACGGCGCCGCACTGCGCAGCGTCATCGAGGCCGAGCGCCCCGACCATATCATCCCCGAAGTCGAAGCAATCGCTACCGACGAGCTCGTCAAGCTCGAGCAGGAAGGCTTCAACGTCACCCCGACCGCTCGCGCCGCTCGCCTGACGATGAACCGCGAGGGCATCCGCCGCCTCGCCGCCGAGGAGCTGGGCCTGCCCACATCGCCCTACCGCTTTGCCGACACGCGCGAAGAATTCGACGCTGCCATCGCCGAAATCGGCATTCCCTGCGTCGTGAAGCCCGTGATGAGCTCCAGCGGCCATGGCCAGACCACCGTGCGCCGCGCCGACCAAGTCGACGCCGCCTGGCACGAAGCCCAGGAAGGCGGCCGCGCCGGCGCCGGACGTGTCATCGTCGAAGGCTTCGTGGACTTCGACTACGAAATCACCCTGCTCACAGTGCGCTCCGTGGCCGGCACGACATTCTGCGAGCCCGTCGGCCACGTGCAGGTCGAAGGCGACTACCGCGAATCGTGGCAGCCGCAGCCGATGACCACCGCGGCTATCGACAAAGCCCGCCACATAGCCCGCGCTGTCACCGACGCACTCGGCGGCTATGGCATCTTCGGCGTAGAGCTCTTCGTCAAAGGCGACGACGTCATCTTCAGCGAAGTGTCGCCTCGCCCCCACGACACCGGCATGGTGACCATGATATCGCAAGACATGAGCGAATTTGCCCTGCACGCCCGCGCGCTGCTCGGCTTGCCCGTGCCGTCGATTCGCTTCTACGGCCCCTCGGCCTCGCGCGCCATCGTCGTCGAAGGCGACACCGACACCGTCGAATTCGACAACCTCGAAAAGGCACTGGCCGAAGACGGCGTGCAGATCCGCATCTTCGGCAAGCCCGAAGTCAAGGGCCACCGCCGCATGGGCGTGCTGCTGGCCTGGGCCGACACCGTCGAAGAAGCCCGCGCCAAGACCGCTCGCGCCTACGAAGCCTTGAAAATCAACGTATTGCCGCGTCGCCGCTGATGGAAATCAAAAGTCTCACCATCATGATGATGGTGGCCGACACGGCTCGTGCCGACCTGGCATTCGCCAAAGACCGCACCTACTATCGCTTCGCCACCGACTCATCAATCGAGGACGGTAGCCTCGCTGCTTGTGCCGACATACCGGCGCTCGTAGCCCAGGTGCAGGCCGCTGCCGAAGGTGCCGCCGGCGAGACACCACTTCCTGCCGACGTGCGCGTGCAGATATTCATCAACAACCGCCGGCAGTCGGTGCAGATTACCGAAGCGTCGCTCCGCCGCCTCATCGCCATTCTGGAGCCCCACGCCTCCGAATTCGCCTTCCTCCGCGGCTTCATCGGCTAACCCACCCCCCCTCCGTACGGTCGCGGCATGCCGCGGCCAATAATGCGGCCAATAATCCGCGGCCAATAATGCGGCCAATAATGCGGTCAATAATTCGCGGCCAACGACCATCCGAATTTGTTCATGTATAGGAATTAAATTTATCTTTGTTCCAATTCAGGACATTATTGTCGATATAATTTGCAATCAAATCATATTCTCGCTGATTACGAATTATGTGGTCGTGAAAATTTGGCTGCCACCGAAATGTCGAATCGCTGAGGTGCGCCTGCTTGGAAACCGCGGATTTAAGACCGCCCAACGTACGCGACAACATGGCGTTAAAATGATTGCGCTCATTAAAATTGTCGTCTATGTCGGGATGTTGCGCGGGGTGGAGACAGCCGGTGTTTGGGGTTGCGTTATCGGCCGCGGCATGCCGCGACCCTACATTGGCCGCGGCATTGTTTGCGTTATCGGCCGCGGCATGCCGCGACCGTACATTGGCCGCGGCATGCTGCGACCGTACGATTGTTATTATTGCGTGGAAATGGTTGGGCATTACGACATATCTGTCAACTGTGGCCTCGGGATAATGTAAACCTATTTCTTCAATCGCGCGACATAGATATGTGCCTATTTCGGTATGCGTGATTTTGCCATCACATATTTCTCCAAAATAATGAGCTCGATTATGGGTGCACACTGTAACGAAATATGTCCCCATATTATAATCGTGCCATTTTGCTCTTGGATATTTCCGGTTCATCGTAGCCTTCCTTTCAACCGTTTCGTTTCAGAATATGTTCGCGTGCTCAGTCGAGGTGGAAGAGGCGGCAGGCGTTGGCGGTGGTGAGGCTCTGATATTCAGTCTTCATTTTTTTGTTCTTTGAGTTGGAGATAGAATATCGCCTTCTGTCGCTCAATTTCAGCGCGAAGCTGTTCTGGGGTCGGCATATATGTCATATACTTCGACGCAAACAAATGGTCGTTATCGTGAAGCACAGAGTAGCGGGCTATATCCTCATCGGTATCGTCACAAAGCAAAATGCCAATTGTCGGATTATCGCCCTCGGTGCGTTTCAGTTCGTCATACATTCTGACATACATATCCATCTGCCCCACATCTTGATGTCGTATTTTCGATGTTTTAAGGTCAATCAACACATAGCACTTCAAGTAAATGTTGTAGAAAACAAGGTCGATATAGTAGTCTTCTTTCTCAGTGTGGATATGTTGCTGACGAGCGACAAAGGCAAAGCCTTTGCCTAATTCGAGGAGAAATTTTTCGAGATTGTCGATAATGGATTGTTCAAGTTCTGACTCTCGGAAAGATGAGTCAACCATAAAGCCCAGAAATTCACCGATTACGGGATTTTTAATAAATTCCGTAGGGTCGTTTGTCTGCAAAGGCGCAGTGAGTTTGAGCATCTCTTCTTCGACCAATTCCTTG
>CAZGGR010000037.1:0-3481 GCA_964525305.1 uncultured Akkermansia sp. | reverse complement strand
TTGTAAGTCCTTTCTCCTTCTCTAGGTATTATATTCTAAATATGCGTTCACCTGCTTTTGCTATCATTTCAATTTTAGTCTTGTGCTGGTTCTCGTGGACCTGTGTCTCAGCTGCTGAAAAGTCTGCTGTGGCACCGGCTGAGGAGCTTGTGGCGAGAGTAACTCCATCAGCAAAAAGTGCTGTATCATTTCGCCTGAATCCTTCTTTGGGAAACAAGATTTCTATTTCCGGAAATCCCGGAAGCATTCGAGTGGAAGCTTCAGACGTACGGCGTTTGGTAGCCGGCTACGGATGGTATTTAAAAAATATTGCCAAGGTGCATTTTTCATGGAATGGAAGTCGCTTGGCTCTGCCTTCTCCATTGCCGGCTCCTAGTAAGCCTGTGACGATTGAGGCTCCATGGAATACCGTTTTCGCATATAATTATTGTGCTTTGTCATACACGGCTGCCTTTTGGGATTGGAATCGCTGGCAGCATGAGCTTGATTTCTTGGCGTTAAATGGTTTTACGCACGCATTGGTTACTGTCGGATTGGAGAAGACGTGGGAAGATTTCTTGATCGGCTTAGGCTATCCTCGCGAAAAGGCACGTCGCTTTGTTCCTAATCCTGCGTTTAGTGCTTGGTGGAATATGGGCAATTTGGAAGGGTATGGCGGCCCGTTGAGTCAGCAGCAGATAGATAAAATGGCTCAATTGGGTAGGCTCATTGTTTCTCGTATGGAGCGTTTGGGGATGACTCCTGTGCTTCAAGGGTACGTGGGATTTGTCCCGTCTGACTTTCAGGAAAATGTCCGAATAGATGGTCTCAAACTTATTCCTCAGGGAAGGTGGGGAAGTTTCAATAGACCTTGGGTCGTTGATCCTACGTGTGAAGCTTTTCCCAAATTGGCTGCGGATTGGTATAAGTCTATTCGCAACGTATATGGTATTACCGGGAAAATGTTTGGTGGAGATTTGTTCCATGAGGGAGGTACTTCGGGCGGTATTGATGTCAAGCGTGCGGCTCAGTCGGTGCAGGGGGCTATGCAAAAGGCCGCGCCTTCTTCCTATTGGTTGATTCAGGCTTGGGGGGGGAATCCTACTGCCGAGTTGCTTGCTGGTTTGGATCACAAGCATACTCTCGTATTGCAGCTTACCAAAGATATGGCCAATGGAGGTAAGAATCTGAAAACATTTGAAGACATTCCTTGGCTGTGGTGTGAGTTGTCCAACTTCGGAGGGAATACCGGCTTGTATGGGGGGATTCCTCTCTTGTCTCGGTTGGGAAGTGACTTAGCCTCTTATAAGGATAAGGGGCTTATCGGAATGGGACTTTTGTCTGAGGGGCTGGAAACAAACCCATTGCATTATGCCCTGTTTTGTGATCGTTTGTGGACGAATGAGGATATTTCTGTCCATGATTGGTTGCGGAAGTATGCACGACAGCGTTATGGCGTGGCTCCTGAAAGACTCGTACAGGCGTTGGAGGTTTTGGCTTCTTCTATTTATACCCCTGCACGTATGCAGGAGGGTTGTACGGAATCTATTGTTTGCGCTCGTCCTTCTTGGAATGTCCGAAAGGCGTCTACTTGGTCCAGCGGCGAGCGGTATTACCACTTAAGCGATATAGTGAAGGCGGCACGTGGATATTTAGCGGTGGCCAATGAGCATCGATTCTTGTTGAAGCAGGAGACGTTTCATTATGATTTGGTTGATGTCGTTCGTCAGGTGCTGGCTGATGCCGCTTTTTATCAGCTCCAAAGGACTAAGGCCGCCTTTGATGAGAAAAACATAGGGGAATATCAAGCTCAAGTCCGAGCCTTTTTGTCTTTAATGGAAGATATGGACGCACTTTTGGCGACAGATCGACAGTTCCTGTTGGGTACTTGGCAGAAGAAGGCTTTAGATTGGGGTAAGACGAAGCAGGAAAAGAACTTGATGGATAAGGCGGCTAAGAGGTTGATTTCAACATGGAGTGATCAAGCTCCTCAAGCTTTGAATGATTACTCTAACCGTCAGTGGGCTGGTCTGATAGCTGATTTTTATTTGCCACGGTGGAAAAAGTTTTTTGAATCTCAGTTGGATGTATTGACCGGGAAAAAGGATCGTGCTTCGGCTCAAGCTGAGTTTATGAGTAAGACGACTCGTGACGAGTTGGCTTTTGCAGAGAATGGTAAGGTATACAGCTCAAAACCTTTAGGGGATACGCTTACGATCGCTAATCGTGTGATGAATACTCGGCGAAAAATGTTGGATGAGTTGGGTATGGAAGAGAAAGCGGCATCCGGTATGCCTTGGGAACTTTTGCCGGGAGCCCCATTACAGTTTGATGTGACGGATAGAGTCACCGAAGCCGGTACGTATGCGGTTACTTTTCAATGGAAGAAGGGGCCTAGCGCATTAAAGATCCATGCCGTTAAGTTGTATGAGGGGGATACTTTGGTCGCTTCCGATGTCCATGAGGGTAGCACCGGCGTGAAAAATAAGGAGAATACCTATCAATTGGTATTGAAAAAATACCGTACGAATCTGGATTCCTATACACTAAAGGCAGAAGTGAGCGGCGCTTCTGAGGGCCCCTGTAAGGGGGAAATGATGTTGCGAAAGCTGCCGAAGTAAATATAAAAACTAGCGGGGAGGCGTTCTCCTCCATTCGTATTTCAAGTTAAAAGAACAAGGGAGAGGTGTATAATTCCCTTCTCCCTTGTTAATGCGTGTAGGATATTTGTATTTATTAGCGGCGACGGCGCAACAACAGACTACCCAATCCCAGAATCCCCAGAGTAGCACTTGTCGGTTCCGGTACAGCTTTATTACTGGTGGTGAAGGTAACGGCTGGTACCTGTTGCCAAATCTGAGATGGTAACTGGTTATTAGAATAGGGGCCGCATCCTTTTATGAAAGTCTCATCATCACCATTGGCAAAATAAAGGGATCCGGAAACGGATGCTGCCTGATAAGCTGCCATATTTTCCGCTCCTGCTGTTTTGTTCAAGCTGTCCCACGTACTGGAGGCATCCACAAACAGATATTGATAAATGGCAGTGGATGTTAATGCTTCACTGTTAAAGTTGAAGCTTAGTGTAGCCCTTTGTTCCCAGTCATTGGAGTTAGATGAGAGTGCCACCAATTCTCCGACCGTGCCTGCAGCTATATAAGAATAAACGGCTATTTTGAATGATATGCTGGGATTTCCATACTTTGTTGTAGACAGGGAAATCGTGTTCAAATAAACGGTGGAAGGGAGCTTCACCGTTTCTCCTCCTGATGTGGTGGTCAGCGCTCCTGGAAAATTGAGCTGAGCTGCAAAGCCACAACAATCACTCATGAATGGTGCTTCCCGGATGTTCGTGGTGGAGAACACCGTAGCTGCTTGTGTGTGGTTTAGTGTCGCAAGAACCACTATGACGGAGAGAATAGCTTTCATTTTATTCTGATGAGTGGGTTAACTTAGTGTATGAAAATCATACACTAAGGATGTATAACGGATTGTGAATCCG
>CAZGGR010000036.1:0-3532 GCA_964525305.1 uncultured Akkermansia sp. | reverse complement strand
CTGTATATCGATCAGCCGCTCCCGAAGCTGGCGAAGGGCTTCCTCCGCGTCAGTGATCGCGTTAAACAGGAGCAGATATTCTTTAGAAATCGTTTTCATATGTCATTTTTCCTTTCTCCATACCCCCAAAAATTCTGGGACGATACCCGTATCATACAAAAATTGGGTGGCGGATGCTGTCCTAATTTGTCGAAGGGTTTTGGAAACTGAAAAAAAGGGAAAAAGACAGTGAAACCCGCTGTTTTTTTCGGGACTTTATGGATTTTTTGGCGGCAGCCCTTGTTTTGGAGGACCAAACAATGGTATGATATCTCTCATGTGAAAGGGGGCGGTACCGTGGCGAACGAAACCAAGAGATTTCTGCTGGACCAGTGCGCCCGGTATCCGGCCCTCCGGCCCCAGGATCTATTGAAGGCCCTGCACCAAAGCGTGTTCGGCTGCGGACACTTTGTTACCGATGACGCGGCGGGGCTGGCGTATCTCCGGGAAGAGCTGCCCCGGGCGGCCTGTTCGGAAATCGAGCCGCTGGACGGCGGGTTCTGCCGGGTCCATTTGGGCCTGCTGGCTAAAACGGGTCTCTCAGAGGAGACGCTGTTCCACTTGTTCGCCCTGTCGGCGGAGACGCCCTGCGGCACCGTGGAGGCGCTGGAGGAGAAGTTAGCAGACCTGCTGGCGCTGGCGGCGGAGGGGCGGCTGCCCTTTTCCTATAAGGAGACCGCCGCGGCGGTGGAGGACTGGCGCAAGGCCGGGTTCCCCGCCTGCCACCATTCCCCGGCATTCTGGGCCGCCTATACCCCGGCCTACCGGGTGGTGCGGCGGGAATACGCCTGGGCCATTCCCCTGCTGGCGGCCATGGACCGCCGCCTAGCGGAAAATCCCCGGCTGCTGATGGCTATTGAAGGCGGTAGCGCCAGCGGCAAGAGCACCCTGGCATCCCTGCTGGCACGGGTCTATGACTGCAACGTGTTCCACATGGACGATTTCTTCCTCCGCCCGGAGCAGCGGACGGAGGAACGTCTGGCGGAGCCGGGCGGAAATGTGGACCGGGAGCGGTTCTATGAAGAAGTGCTGGAGCCTTTGAAGGCTGGAAAAGCGGTGGCTTTCCGCCGCTATGACTGCCAGACCCAGACATTGGCTGGCCCCGTCACGGCAGCGCTCAAGGCGCTGAACATCGTGGAGGGAGCGTACAGTATGCACCCGGCGCTGGCAGACAGTTATGATTTGACCGTGTTTCTCAAGATCCCGCCGGAGGTGCAGCGTTCCCGCGTCCTGGCCCGGAACGGCCCCGAGGTGGGAGAGCGGTTCTTTACCCGCTGGATACCCTTGGAACAGCGGTATTTCGACGCCCTGGACCCGGCGGGCCGGTGCGATCTCATTTTGGAGGCGGAGCCATGAAAGTAGTGGTCATCGACGGACAGAGCGGCCGGATGGGCCAGCTGTTTATCGAGCGGGCCAGGGCGGCGGAGCTGCCCTGTGAGCTCATGGCCGTGGGCACCAACGCCATTGCCACGGCGGCCATGCTGAAAGCCGGCGCTTCTGCCGGCGCCACGGGAGAAAACCCGGTGCTGGTGGCCTGCCGGACGGCGGACATCATCGTGGGGCCTATAGGCATTTTGTCGGCGGACTCCCTGATGGGCGAGATCACGCCCACCATGGCGGTAGCAGTGGGCCAGAGCGGCGCGAAAAAGCTGCTGCTGCCTGTGAACCAGTGCAGCAACATCGTGGTGGGTACCCAGGACCTGACACTGTCCAGACTGATGGACGAGGCGGTGGAGCTGCTGCGCTCCCTGCTGCATTGATTGTGTAAATCCCCGGCCAAGCCGGAAAAAAACCCCTGACGCACATAATCGCGCCCCAAGGCGCGGCTCCCGTTCAAGACGGCAAACCATTTGAAAGGGAGAACTTTCCAATGCAAACAAAAACCGCGAACCCCGCCATCCGAAGGATGGTCTGCGCCGCCGTGTGCCTGGCCCTGTGCATGGTGCTGCCGTTCCTGACGGGCCAGATCCCCCAGGTGGGCAGCGCCCTCAGTCCCATGCATATCCCTGTTCTGCTGGCGGGCTTTCTCTGCGGCCCCTGGTGGGCCATGGCCGTCGGCGCGGTATCCCCGCTGCTGCGGTTCGCTCTGTTCGGGATGCCGCCCATCTTCCCTACCGGCGTGGCCATGTGCTTTGAGCTGGCAGGATACGGCCTGGTAAGCGGCCTACTGTATGCACGGCTGCCGAAAAAAACTGTCAACATCTATGTGTCCCTCATTGCCGCCATGCTGGCGGGCCGTGTGATCTGGGGCGTTGTGCGGGTGGTGCTGTCCGGCGTGGCGGGAGAGCCCTTCACCTGGGCGGCCTTTATGGCCGGGGCGTTTGTCAACGCCGTCCCCGGCATCATCATCCATATCCTGCTGATCCCCGTTATTGTGCTGGCCCTGAAAAAGGCCGGATTGATTCGCTGAGTCACACCAAAAAACCGCGCTGTGGAGCAAAAATTCCACAGCGCGGTTTTTTGATATGGATTACCGGAAGGTACCACGCTTGACGGAACGGAAACGGGCGAGGTATGCTTATGAGAAAGAAATGGCGAAAAACGTCGGAAGCAGGAGGAGATGCTATGCCGGAGGAAATGAACCGAACGAAAAAGGCCCTGGGTGGCGCACTGCGCCAGCTGCTGGAGCAAAAACCTCTGGACCAGATCCGGGTACGGGAAGTAACGGAGCTGTGCGGTATCCGGCGCCAGTCTTTTTACTATCACTTCGCGGATGTGTACCAGTTGTTTGACTGGTGCCTGGAGCAGGAGCGGGCCTATTTGCCCACCCGGCAGGAAAAATGCCTGACCTGGCAGCAGGCGGCGGAGGACCTGCTGGCCTACACCGCTGAAAACCGCAGCTTTTACCTGGCTCTGCTGGAAAACCGGGGCCGGGCCGGGCTGCGGCAGGTGCTGGAAGAAGCGACGGAGCGGTTTTTGCAAACAGCGCTGACCTATTACCGGGAGCGCAGCGGCACGCCGCCCGCCCCGGAAGAGGAGCGGAGCAGGCTGCTTTTGTGGCAGTCGATGCTTTTGACGCTGACGGAGGATTGGCTGCGGGACGATTTGCGCCAACCGCCGGAAGAAGTGATCGCTCTGCTGGAGCGGGATTTACAGGACGGTATGGTGGGCGCCGCGTGGCGAAACCTGACCCAGTGCAGTACATATGAATAGTGTGTACCGCAGAGCGGGGGCATTTGCCCCCGCTCTTTTTTTGACAATTTTTACGGAAGTGTCATAAATCGGACGTTTTTGCCAAATCTGACTGTTTTTGCCAAAATCCGGCACATTTATAATGCGCCGTAACAGGAGTGATGTTGTGAAAAAGGTTTGCTATGCAGTGATGCTCCAAAGCCAGCTGGGCCCCCGGGCCGGGGAGCTGATGCTTCAGGAAAATGCCCAGGTGGTCTCCGGCTACCTCAGCCTGCTGGGCCATCAGAACCGCTTTTCCGGCAGCGTACTGCAGGAGGGAAAGTACCTGATCTCCGGCGCTTTGCGCTCTCCGGTGGACAAG
>CAZGGR010000035.1:0-4169 GCA_964525305.1 uncultured Akkermansia sp. | reverse complement strand
TCGATGAAGAAGTACTGGATGCAATGCTTCCGTATCTCAGAGAAGAATACGGAAATCCGTCAAGCAAGTACTACTGTAAAGCCGATAACGCTAAACAGGCTGTTGAAGATGCAAGAGCGAAAGTTGCTTCCCTCTTCGGAGCTACAAGCGAAGAAATAATATTTACTGCCGGTTCTACTGAAAGCGCTAATATGATCATCAAGGGCGTGCTTGACTACAGCAAATATTATTGCGGAGGCAAGAATCACGTTATTACGTCGAACGCCGAGCACAAAGCAACCTTGAATGTATGCAGATATCTGAATGGTGAGATTTACTCCAACAACGACGCTACTATGTCACTGTTCTCAGCCAACAACAAAGTTGACAGAGGTTATCTGGCTACATTTATAGAAGTTGATGAACATGGGATTGTTTCTTCTGAAAAGCTCGAAGAAGCTATTACAGATAAAACCGTTCTTGCTTCATTTATATACGTGAACAACGAAACCGGCAGTATCAATGATATAGCTGCATTAGCAAAAACGGCTCATGCTCATAAAGTACTTATTCACGCTGACGTTACACAGGCAGCAGGAAAAATGCCTGTAAATGTCCATGATCTTGATATTGACTTCTTATCGGCATCAGCTCATAAATTCTACGGCCCGAAAGGTATTGGATGTGCATTTATCAAAGCAGATAAATACGGATTGCCACCGATAACAGCACTCCTCCATGGAGGCGAACAGGAAGGCGGAATCCGTGCCGGAACGCTCGCAGTACATAACATTGTCGGATTTGGTAAAGCCGCAGAAATAGCATTGAGGGATATGGAAAAGAATCATAAGCTTATCTGTGAGCTTGACGATTATCTTATCACAAAATTAAAGAGTTTAGATAAGGTAAGGGGATTCATTCCTGACGAATTCAGAGCAAAAGGGATCATAAGTATTTTAGTTAACAGAACAGACTTCAATAACGAAAGATTTATCAAACGAATCAGTGAAGACATTGCTATATCGACTGGTTCAGCTTGCAGTCTTGGTGAACCTTCACACGTTATTTCCGCACTCGGAATGAGTACAGAAGTGAATAAAATCATACGTGTATCACTGAATAAATATTCGACCAAAGCTGATATAGATACATTGATTTCGTTATTGGGAAAATAATAATGGGGTTTTATTATGGCTACAATGAAAGACAAGCAGCCAGACACCTACGAAGGTGAGAAAAAAGTCTGGCAGTGCATAAATGATAATTTACCTGACGATATTGTCTGCTACTATAACCGAGAAGTTAAAGGCAGAGAGTTCGATTTCTGCCTTCTTATAAAAGACGTTGGGTTTATGATAATTGAGGTTAAGGGCTGGAACAAGAGCCATATCAGCAAAGTAGTATCTCCTGACGAAATCATTATGGCTGACGAAAGTACAGAAACTTCTCCGAGAAAACAAGCGAGGTCATATGCTTTCAATCTCAAAAACCTCATGATTGAAAAGTATGGTATCTCTCCACTTGTCATGAATATGGTATGCTATCCTTTCCTTTCAGAATCTGAATACAATAGACTAGGCTTAAATGTCGTTTCTGAGCCGGAATACACACTTTTTAGTGAAGATATTGATACTACGCAGAGCTTTGCACGTAAGATATACGCCGTATATCAGTCTTTTCAGCAGTCGAAATTCGATAAAATGGTTGGTGACAAATACGATATATCAAGGCATCATTTTGAACCGTCGTATATCATAACCCCTCCAGCTCAGGACGTTATTCCTTATTCATGTCTTTCTGTTTTTTCTGATGGAATAACCCTCACAAATATAAATGACATTATAAGTTCTTATTTCAAAGGGACAAAACAGATCGTATTCACTAAAGGTGAATATGATCTTAAAGTAATTGCAAAACAACTTTCTGAAGCGTTTACGAGAAACCATATAATGATAAAAGGCGGAAATCTTGCTATAAATGCCTCAGACAACAGTGAAACTATCATTGAACCTAAAGGCAACAGATTTTCTGTTTTCAATTTTGAAGCTGTTTATATAGCCGATGATATAAATTTTAGCTCTTTTCAGGTGTACAACGGAAAACTCTCGGAAGATCAGGAACGTATTCTCTCTTCTATTGCATCTGCTACTGACTTCAACATCGATCAGTTTCACATTGAACACGCCGAAATCGGACGTGATATTCAGGTCAAAGCCGGTGCCGGTACAGGTAAAACCTATTCTATGGTTTCCAGAATAGCCTTTCTGTGCAGTCATGCTTCAAATTCTGGTGTATTCAATCCAGCATCTGAGATAGCTATGCTTACATTCACTGATGATGCAGCTTTAAACATGAAGTCGAGACTTAAACAGTTATTTGTCAACTATTTCATACTTACCAATAATACTCAGTATCTCGAAATGGTTACAAACATTGAGAAAATGCGTATTTCCACTATCCATAGCTTCGCTAAGGAGATCATCTCAAACACTGCTATAACTCTCGGTATTGGTACAGATTTTACAACTATAAGCGGCAGATACGATAAGCAGAAAATATTCGACCGCCTCTTTACTGTTTATCTTGAAGAGGAAAATAAACGTAACCCTATATTCTTCAACGGCCTACCTATGGGCATTGAAGAATTCCGTAAACTAATGCTTGACATAGCTAATAAGCTATACGAAAAAGGCTGTGACATTAAAAACCTTGACATAAGTTCATGGGGTGACGCACCTGTAGAAATGCCTTACCTCAATAAGATAATTGAACAGGTCGTCGTAGAAACTGAAAAAGAATACTCTACACTTCTCATAGATAACAACGCTGTTGCTCTGTCTGAATACATGCTTCATCTCAGCAAGTGCATAGAAAACGAAGCATTCAATACCAATCTCTATGAGTTCAAGTACGTATTCATAGATGAATTTCAGGATACTGACGATGCACAAATCGCTTCATTTATCGCTATGCAGAAGAAACTCGGATTCAGTTTCTTCATTGTTGGTGACCTTAAACAGAGTATCTATCGTTTCCGTGGTGCTACTATGACCGCCTTTGAAAAAATGGGCTGTGACAATGATAACTGGATCTCATTTACCCTGAATATCAATTACCGAAGTGACAGAAGACTTCTTAATACACTTGACAAAGCTTTCTTCTACATGAACAGGCTCAATCTTTTGAAGTATGAGCAAACTACAGATGCCCTCAGAGGAGTTAAGGTAAATAATATACGTGATGACCTGCTTGTACAGCCTGTTCCTTACCATAATTCCGACAGGATCAATTCAACAGAATACTATGATTTGCTTTTTAATGCTATTGCTGTACAGAAACAGCGAATAGCATCTGAAATGGAAGCTAAAGATCTTTCAAGAAACGAACGCACTATTGCTATTCTTACCCGTGGCAATCGTCAGATAGCTGAGATTTTGAAAGAAGCTAAGAAAAGAGATTTTATTATCGAAAGTGATAATAACAGTGATCTTTACAGACTTGCACCGAGCACTGATCTGTGCAGACTTACATCGGCACTCTGCAATCCGTATAATCCAACATATCTTTTTGACTTGATACATTCAAGAAACGTAAATGTTATCTTTGATATACGTTCTATACTTGGCAAGACAGATGAGGAAAAGACTGCTGTCTTTATAGACTGTCTTGATAAATTTTACACATCAGCTATGGGTAAGACTTGGAAAGAGCTTATTCGTGATATACAGAATGAGCCTGTACTGAAAACACTCCGTCTTATATACGAAGCTACAAAACCTTGGAAGGCTTATTCTCCGTCTGATGAGTATATGCAGGAATATTATCGTACAAATTATGAACTTGTCTTTGAAGAACTATCCCGTATGAACAAGAAGAGCTATCTTACTCTAGATTCTATCAATGAATCACTTCATATAAATATAATGACAGGTACGGAAGCAAAATCAAGAGAAATCGATATAGATACGAAAGATATTAGAGTTATTTGCCTTACGGTTCATAAATCAAAAGGTCTTGAATACGGTACAGTTATAATGCCGGCTACAGATGCTAAAATCGATGAACCTCATAAAAACGGTCTTGAAGTTTCCTATATTGACGGTAAGATCGGATATTGTCTCTCCGCTAACGGTAATCAATACTCAAACAGCTTCTATGAATCCAAGACCGAGATAAAAGAAATGATGATG
>CAZGGR010000034.1:0-4496 GCA_964525305.1 uncultured Akkermansia sp. | reverse complement strand
AAAAAACACGTCATCCTTGTAAGTCCTTTCTCCTTCTCTAGGTATTATATTCTAATTTTGATGTTACTGAATATATTGCAGTATTCTGTCGTGACAAGAAATGCTTATTAGGCTAATATATAACCAAGTAAGGTTATGAAGTTTCAAGGTCTTTATACAGCAATTGTGACTCCGTTTGATGGGGGCCGTGTCGATGAATCGGCTTTTAGAGCGTTGGTAGAAGCTCAAGTAGTAGCTGGGGTGACCGGTATTGTAGCCGTAGGCACAACGGGAGAATCACCCACGTTGACTGTAGAGGAGCATTTGAGGGTGATTGAATTAGCTGTAGAAAGTGCGGCAGGGCGGATTCAAGTTATAGCAGGGACGGGGGCAAACTCTACGGCAGAGGCTATCCATATGACTCAGGAAGCGGAGAAAATGGGTGTGGATGGAACATTGCAGGTATGTCCGTATTACAACAAGCCGTCACAGGATGGAGTTTATGCCCATTTTAAAGCTATTGCGGATGCAACTCGCCTGCCTATTATGTTATACAGTATTCCCGGGCGTTGTGGTATTGAGATCGGCGTAGATACAGTTGCACGGTTAGCTCAAGATTGTCCGCATATTATTTGTGTGAAAGAGGCTGGAGGAAGTGTGGATCGTGTGAATCAGTTGATGCAGGTTGTTCCTGATGATTTTACTGTTTTGTGCGGTGATGATGGTTTGACGGTACCTTTTATGTCTTGTGGCGCAAGCGGTTTGGTTTCCGTTACGTCCAACTTGGTTCCGGATATTATGAATTCTATAGTAAAGGCCGGATTAGAGCAAAATATGGTAGAAATGCTTTCTCTTCAAAAGAGATTTTATCCCTTGATGAAGGGGCTGATGTCTTTGGATACCAATCCGGTTCCTATCAAGGCTGCAATGGCTTTGAGGGGAGATATCAAACCAGGTGTAAGACTTCCGTTAGTTCCTCTATCTGAAGAAAAGACTGCTCGGTTGGTTGCTCTTCTTCAACAATTTGATATCATTTGATTTCTAAGCGATATGATTTCTATTCTCGTAACAGGTATATCTGGCCGAATGGGACGGGCTGTTCAGGAGGCTGTGACGCAAAATCCGGATACATGTGTGGGAGCTACGCATGACCAAGGACAGGAATTGTATCCGGCTCTTGCTCAGTGCGATATGGCTATTGATTTTTCTAATCATGCTTTTACCAGTACCTTGCTGGCGGAAGCCGTTGCCAATAATAAGCCGTTGGTGATAGGTACTACGGGACATACGGATTTGGAGCGGCAAGAGATATTGGATGCCACAGCAAGTATTCCTATTGTGTTTGCTTCCAATTTTTCCATTGGAGTAAATACGCTCTTTTGGTTGACGCGAAAAGCAGCTCAGATTTTGGGTAACAGTTGTGATATGGAGGTTGTAGAGATGCACCACCGCCATAAAATAGACTCGCCTTCCGGAACGGCTCGAACCTTGGCCGAGATTTTATCCGGTGCCATTGGTATGAATTATGATGAGAGTGTGGTGTGTGGCAGAGAAGGTCTGGTAGGCCCGAGACCTTCTAAAGAGATAGGTATGCATTCTCTACGCGGAGGCGATGTGGTAGGGGATCATACGGTTATTTTTGCATCAGATGGGGAACGTTTGGAACTCACTCATAAGGCATCTAGCCGTATGACTTTTGCTTCCGGAGCTGTGCGTGCGGCACTTTGGCTTCAGGGTAAAGATCCGGGACTATATAATATGGAAGACGTTCTGGGGTTATCCCAATAATCATTGTATAGAAATCATGACCGTTCTTTTTATAGATAGAGGGCGGTCATACTGTTTTTAATAAATGAAAAGAGCTGGCATCGCATTGGGGTCCAACTTAGGGGACAAGAAAAGCCTGATGATTCAGGCGCGGGATTATTTGCGACAGATGAGCTTGTCTGATGAACCATTTTTGCAGTCCTCCTTGTATGCTACCAGTCCGCAGGGATGTCCGCATGGTTCCGGAGATTACTTAAATGCCGTGGTGGAGTTTACTTGGCCCGGTACTGTGGAAGATCTATTAGTTCATTGCCAGGGGATTGAGCGTGCATTAGGGCGCATCCGTTCCGGCATTCGTTGCGAGCCTCGTACGGCGGATGTAGATATCATTTATGTAGGAGATATGGTAGTTAATGATCCTCCGTTATTGATTCTTCCGCATCCCAGAGCTCATTTAAGAAAATTCGTCCTGAAACCTCTTTCTGATATTAGACCAGATTTTGTATTGCCATGTCAGGACAAAACGGTGGCTTGTCTATTGGCAGAATTGGATACAGATGAGTCAGAACCTGTATTAGTATCGGAACGTTGGTAATTAATTAGATTTAATAAGGCGCCATGAATTCATCTTTTGAGAAAGCAGAACGCATTCGTTCATGTAAAAACAAACGATATCTGACTCTGGTAACCGGGTATGATTATCCTACAGGGCGGCTTTTGGATGAAGCCGGTGTAGATATTGTATTGGTGGGAGATTCCCTAGGTATGGTTTTATTAGGCTTTCCGGATACCACGCATGTCACGTTAGATCACATGATTCATCATGTGGAAGCAACGGCTCGTGGAATAAAGAATGCTTTGTTGGTGGGAGATATGCCTATTCATACTTATGATACGGTGGAACAAGCGGTGTTATCAGCCCAAAGGTTATTTCAAGCTGGAGCTGACGCCGTGAAACTGGAGGGAGGGGCTTCTCAAGCTGAAAAAATCCGTGCCATTGTGGATGTAGGTATTCCTGTGGTGGGGCATATTGGCCTGTTGCCTCAGAAGGTATTGGAGGAAGGCGGGTATAAAATTAAAGGAAAATCGGAGGCAGAAGCAGAAGCTTTGCTGGAGGATGTGAAGGCCGTAACGGAGGCCGGAGCGTGTGCTGTGGTAGTGGAGGGGGTAACGCCACCTGTTGCTCGTCAAATTACCGTACATTCTTCCATTCCTACGTTAGGTATTGGTTCAGGGAATCACACATGTGATGGCGATGTGGTTGTGATTCATGATTTAGTGGGAGCGTTCCCTTGGTTTGTCCCGGCATTTGTTAAGCCTCGTGCAGATGTGGCTGGCAATATAACGTATGCGGTTAAGGAATGGATGAAAGATTGCTACACAGAGCCGGGATCTGTTCGTTCCTAACTTTTGCTTGAACTCATGTTGGTATTTTCTACATGTTGGAACTCCCATCGTCATCAGGACGGGGAAGAGATGATAGATGAAATCCTCTCTCTGGGGTTTGACCATGTAGAGCTTTCTCATGGTATTAAATTATCCTTGTTGCCCGGTATTATGCGGGCCGTTGAAGCGGGTAAAGTGAAAGTTGCCGGAGTTCATAATTATTTTCCTGCACCAATTGATGAAGTGGGGGATTCTCCTGATAGCAGGCCATTTACTGCGGACATGCCGCAGGTTCGAGCCAAGGCTATTGAGCTGACTAAGAAATCCATGGAGCAGGGTGTAGCACTGGGAGCCGGATACATTGTTCTGCATATGGGGACAGTTGAATCTTTGGTAAAGCGAGCGGATACATCCCGATTGCAGGGGCTGGCTCGTCAGGGAATGGTGGGAACGGAATCCTTTGCCAAGGATAAGGGAGAGTTTGTTCGTCGTCGCAATCGACTTGCACCCGTTTATTTTAACCGTGCTCGTGAGTCTATTAAGCAACTTTTGCCTTATGCCAGTGAACTTGGAGTCAAATTGGGTATTGAAGGACGCAGTCATTATGAACAGATTCCCAGCGAGGATGAAATGGTTCTGCTAATGAAGGAATTTGGGAAAAATCCGTTCATCGGATATTGGCATGATTTCGGACACATTCAGCGTAAGCATCATTTGCTGATTTTAAATCATGAGCAGTTTTTGAGTAAGATGTCTGCTTATTTGATAGGTGGGCATGTGAATGACGTTAAATGGCCGGCTCGGGATCACCAAGTCCCTTTGATGGGGGGACTGGTTCCATTTGAGAAACTTTTGGCTTTTTTCCCTCAGGGTGTCCCTCTTGTATGGGAGCTTTCCAGCCGGATGGAGGCAGAGGATATTTGCGTGGCGCGTGAGCTTTGGGCTTCCAAGTTCCCTCAAACTCTGAATTGATTCAGACGTGGTGTGTTTTTAGTATAGAGAAATAGAATATTTTGTTCTTCTCTTTGTTTGTGAAAAAATAAAACAAGGATGCCCTTTGTTTCAGAGGCATCCCTGTTGAAAATTAAGGTTGGGGAAAAACGATGTTAAGCTCTGCGACGACGCAATACAAGACCTGCCAATGCTATGACTGTAAGCGTGGCTGTTGTTGGTTCAGGAATGGGTGCATATGATACGGACAAGTTGGCTAGTTTGGTGCCGTTTAATCCATTATTGTTCCAACCTGGTGCTTGGTGTCCTAAACTGTACATTTCATTTTGTGTATCTCCTCCATCCTCTGAGCCTGTGAACCAAGAAATGGTATTGAGGGTAGATGTGTAGGTGGCAGATTCTTCACTTCCTGT
>CAZGGR010000033.1:0-4626 GCA_964525305.1 uncultured Akkermansia sp. | reverse complement strand
ATCAGCAGCAGCGACCTGAACGGCTTCCGCTGTTACAGTATCCGGATCTATGTACTTACTGAATAGCACTGTTGCCTTGTCGCTGCTGATTTCTGCGCTCAGTACACTTGGAGCAGCATAGGAAACCATTGGGATATTTACATCCGTCTGCGGCGGGACAACAGGGAGTTCGTCACTGTACACAGTCTCATAGCCGTCCAGCTCATATTTGACCTTCCACAAACCTTCGGGCACATCCCAAGCGTAGAAACCCATGTTGTCCGTATACAACGGATTTGTTTGCTCCCATTCTTCAGCATCCCAAAGGACAAACTCAGCTGCAGAAGGATCTTCCTTCCAATAGGCTGTAGTCTTTACACCGGGCAGTCGGTTTGCGGTTACAGCCTCATATACATATCCGCTGGGATCAATTTTCCACCGCCAGATAGCACTTACACCGCTGCCGCCGTTTAGAATACCGCTCATACGAGCATCCCAGAAGAAGGACGAGGACGTAGTAATCGCACCAAGCAGCAGACCGAATACTACCGCAGACGGACCGCCAAATCCCATTGTCGCAATAGTCATAATTGTTGACAGCGCTAGGAATGCCGTTCTGTCCCGATACAGTTCATCCGCTTTTTGATAGGCCAAAGCCTTCTCATCTTCCGTCATATGGGAGGCACTGATTTTATCGCGCAAATCCTCTGTATCCTCTTCAATGTCATACATCTTAAGGATAATAGAGGTTACTTGATTTGCAGAGCCCAATTTATCCAAAATATCGTAAATTTTAGCAGTGTTATCGGTGGTTTCTGCAGCACTAATTAGATACTCCAACACTTTGCTGCCAGTAATATCATTGACAATAACAGCGTACGTTTTGGGATCGGAATAATCCAGCTTCAGGATATATTTATTTCCATCTTCCTCAATAAAATAGGAATAGAAGTTCTTTCCGTCAGCGAGCAAGTCCTCTATGTCACTGGGAAGGAACTGCTTTGCGCTTGTCTTCATTACTAGCTCTAATTCACTCTCTACCAGATCCGCCAGATCGCCGCCCGGGGTAATTCTGTAGACATCATTCCCTTCCTCGTCTTTGTAATGCTTGGAGGTACTGCTTTGAATATGGGAAGCAAATACATCACTGCAGACATCCCGAATGAAATCAAATCCGTTTCCTGAAGGTAAGGTTTTCCTCGTTCTGGAATATTCTACAGTAATTGTTCCGGGAACATAACTGGTGTTGGAAGGATCAAAATAGCCTTCTGCCACAAACGCATTCTGTTTTTCATCCCAAGTGGCTGCCATGTATTTTTTGATGTTGTTCCGCTCACTCACAACATAAACATCTTTTACCTTTTCCGGATTGCTGAAATGCAGAACGAACATCATGGGACTGCTTGTAAATGTAATAATTGGATTCCGGTTATTGATGTCCAGCAGGTCATATTCCAATCCCCGATACACCATGGTAAATTTCTCGATGGAAGGATATTCTTTGGAATATGTCACATTCTTTTGCGCAGACGCACCGGAGGCTGCTACTGCCGACACAACATAGGTATGGTAATTCTGAGGGTTATCCAGCGTAAGGACAGCTGTATATCTTCCGGACTTGGAGGTATGAACTGTCTTTCTGTGAACACCGTCAATGTAAAGCTTTACATCTTTGGAGGCTTCAGTGATGCCGGTGACCTGGAAAGCCGCAGTGTTAACCGAGTCCTCAGCCTGCAGTGTGATAAATGGCAGATCCGCATTGATAAAGTCCACTATTTCACGACGTGTTTCCCCGTTGATTCGGTAGGTGATCGCAGCATAGCTGGATACCCTGGTCTGAGAATTAGGCTTGACGGAGAAATGCACTCTGCCCTCGGTATCGGGAAGATCCAGGAGAATGATATTGTCCTCATTTGTAAAATCACTGGTAGTTACACCGTTTACCCTCAGGGAGCTGTTGATCAGTTCTGTATGTTCCGGATAACGGAAAGATACAGAAAGGTCGGATACAGAATCCCGAAGTTCTTTCTTAACGACGTAATTCAATGTGAAATCCAAAGTTCCGCTGGCAGAAATCTGCAGCATATCCAGACCATAGGACATCCTGCTGTAGTCCAACGCGGAAGCTTCTGTGTCGGCATTTTCGCTCTGAGTCAATGTAAAGGGAATGCCGTGATCCATAGCATAGATTACCGCATAAGCATGGGGTGAGCAGTATAAACTCAGCTTGGGGCAGTTCAGGAAAGTATTATCCTCAATGCTTGTTGTGCCCTCTCCAATGCTGACGATACGCAAATTAGAGCAGCCATAAAATGCGCTGTTTCCGATAGCGGTCACGCCTGCGGGAATAGACACACGCAGGAAACCGGTGCACCCGTTAAATGCGTCGTCAGGAATTGCTCTCAACGTGGATGGTAGCACCACCATCTGCAGATGAGTACAACCGCGGAATGCATTTTTCGGAATCTCCGTTACGCCTTCCGGTACAGTGATACTTCTGAGCTTGATGCAGTCTTCGAATACTCCACCGAAGGAACCCACAGTTTTCAAGTTACTCGGATAGTTGATCTGCTCCAGATTGCTGCAGTCTCTGAAGGCATAATTGTTTATACTTTCCACACTGTCCGGAAGGGATACTGAGGTCAGTCCTGTGCAGCCATTAAAGGCGTAGCTCCCTATCCTTTTCAGACCATCCGGCAGGGTTATTTTGCTCAGCCCGGTGCAGCCATAAAAGGCTTCGGATTCAATGGCAGTTACTCCCACAGGAATATTCACTTCCCGCAGTTTCGGGGAGTTGTTAAACGCGCTTTCCGCTATCACTGTCAGTGTGGACGGAAGCACCACGGTTTCCAGTTCAGAGCAGTCCTTGAACGCATACTCCGGTATTGCTGTTACGCCTTCCGGTACGGTGATACTCTTTACTTTCGTACCTTTGATGAAACCGCCGTAGATACCTGCAGTTTCCCAGTTTCTCGGATAGTTGATCTGCTCCAGATTGCTGCAGTCTCTGAAGGCATAATTGTTTATACTTTCCACACTGTCCGGAAGGGATACTGAGGTCAGTCCTGTGCAGCCGCTGAAAGCATATCCGCCAATCGTTTGCAAATTCGACGGCAGACGAAGTTCTGTCAGCCCGGTGCAGCCAGAGAAGGCATTGGCGCCAATGGTCGTAACTGTTGCCGCTACCACAACACTTTCCAGGTTTGTGTTCTCGTTGAAACAATTTTCGCCAATTTCAACAAGCTTCCTGCCGCCTATCTCCTCAGGAATTACCACTGTGCGGCTGCTGCCATTATACTTTGTTATTCTTGCACGCAGCGAATCAATTGCTGTCCAGCTGAAATCCGAACTCGGTGTTTCATCTGCCTGAACCTTCTGTGCCGTAATTTCCGGAAGGGTCAGGCTACCTTCTGATACTGTCCACTCCCTCTGTGCCGGTTCAAGAAGATACAGCGCCTGATAAGCCGAGATGCGCAAAGTATGCCCGCTCAGTGCTTCAAAGGAATACCGACCGTTTTCATCCGTTTGCAAAGAGGCAATGGCTTTTTGGTCCGTCTCGTCCCAAACATCTACCTGAATTCCAGAAATACCTGAGGCATTGGGATCCTTTCCCAATACAACCACACCGCTTAATTCCACAATTACGGACGCTGTAAAATCTTCCTCAGAAAAAGGAATCCCATTGGCATTCGCATAGCTCTCTGCCGGAGAACCAGCCACACCGTGAATTGTCAGTTTCCCGTCACCACTGAAGATGTTTCTCCCAAGACCTGCTTTTTCACCGATCCAAATACGTTCCAGTTTGCCGCAATTTTGGAATGCATAGTCGCCAATTGCAGTAACTGTGTCCGGAAGTTTCAATTCTTTCAGACTGCTGCAGCCATTGAACGCATATGTGCCGATACCCGTCAGCGAATCCTGAATCAGCACATACAGCAAGCCGCTACAGTTGTAAAATGCATTAGACGCTATCGTTTTCAAGCTTTCGGGCAGATAAACCTTTTGCAGTTCAGAGCAGTCCTTGAACGCATACTCCGGTATTGCTGTTACGCCTTCCGGTACGGTGATACTCTTTACTTTCGTACCTTTGATGAAACCGCCGTAGATACCTGCAGTTTCCCAGTTTCTCGGATAGTTGATCTGCTCCAGATTGCTGCAGTCTCTGAAGGCATAATTGTTTATACTTTCCACACTGTCCGGAAGGGATACTGAGGTCAGTCCTGTGCAGCCATTAAAGGCGTAGCTCCCTATCCTTTTCAGACCATCCGGCAGGGTTATTTTGCTCAGCCCGGTGCAGCCATAAAAGGCTTCGGATTCAATGGCAGTTACTCCCACAGGAATATTCACTTCCCGCAGTTTCGGGGAGTTGTTAAACGCGCTTTCCGCTATCACTGTCAGTGTGGACGGAAGCACCACGGTTTCCAGTTCAGAGCAGTCCTTGAACGCATACTCCGGTATTGCTGTTACGCCTTCCGGTACGGTGATACTCTTTACTTTCGTACCTTTGATGAAACCGCCGTAGATACCTGCAGTTTCCCAGTTTCTCGGATAGTTGATCTGCTCCAGATTGCTGCAGTCTCTGAAGGCATAATTGTTTATACTTTCCACACTGTCCGGAAGGGATACTGAGGTCAGTCCTGTGCAGCC
>CAZGGR010000032.1:0-4855 GCA_964525305.1 uncultured Akkermansia sp. | reverse complement strand
GAACCGCCGCAGAAAATGCCTTTTCGATTGTTTCGATTGATGCTGTGCAGTTTTCTGCTGATGTAGTGTCAACAATATCTGCAAGCTCAGCAGGAAGCCCTTTTTCTGTGAAGACTTCCTTCGCTGTCGCTGTCAGTTCACGCTTAGTGAGAGCGGCTTCACGTTCAGCAAGCTCTTTCTCATGCTTTTCCTGTTCGTATTTTGCTTTCTGCTCAGCGTTCATCTTTGCAAGCTTCTCAGCTTCTGACAGCTTTTCACTGATGAGATCATCAACTTCCTTCTGAGTAAACTTCTTTTCTGACTGCTTCGCCTGACGTGCAAGGCGGTCAGCTATAATCTTGTCTACTTCTTCCTGAGTGAATGTTTTAGGCTGAGGCTCAGTGCCCTCAGCAGATTTTGGATCACCTCCGCCGTTTTCAGCTCCGGCATGCTCATTAGTCTTTCCTGTAGTTTCGGTTGCGGTTGTTCCTTCAGCTCCTGCGCCGCCTGCATCAGCAAAGAACTGCATAGGAATGATAAACTTTTTGAATGTCATAGTGATACCTCCGTTTAAACTCCGTCGAGTGTATATTCCATGCAGAGTTTAACGCCGTTCAGCACGTTCTGGGCATAAAAAAAGCACCTCGAATGAGATGCTGTAATTTATTAAGTTGTAAGGGTGTGAAAAAAGCACCTCAGTAATTGAAGTGCTTCTGATAAATCAATTCAAGAACAACGTTCTACCAATTTTCCTGTTTGGAGCAAGAAGAATTTCAGTATAATTTTTAATATCGTTAGCGTTTATATATCTTGCCATTCCTGTAGATAAAAGAGTAAACATGGTCCCGTTTTCGTCTTTTAATAAAGTTCCGGATTTTAAATCGCACGCGCCATCTATCGTTACAGCAAGATTGTTTCCTATTGGTATAGAGTTCACAACATTAAACATATACTATTCACCCCTTTGGTAATACTCCCGAAGCTCAGCTTCATACGAACGTAACGCTGCCTTTGTTTGTTCTATTTCCGCTTCTGTGAGTTTGTACACCTTTTTATATTTAAGAAGCTTCTTCTGAGCATATATCTCGCACTTTAATCTGCTCTCATAACTTCCGTCATTTTTGCCGTTTCTGTACTGAGCAGTGTGAATCAATTCTTCAAAAACACTCGCTCTTCCCGGGTTGCGCCTCAAAAGTATTGTTTTAGCGTTATAGGTAATTGCTTCTGCGTTTTTTGAGTCAAGGTATGCATCAGTTTCAGAACTCATCTGAATTACTCCACCATTTTTGGCGAACGCTTTCACAATTCTTCTAAGTTGCTTTTTAGGCATCGGCTCGATATAACCGATTGGTTTTGGCTTTCTTGTAGCTCCAGAAACGTCGCTTCTTCCTATAAACATTGTACCACCATTTGTCTCTGAAATCAATAGTTTTTCTATCAATTCCGGATGATATTTCTCAAGCCACTCTTTGTATGTAATGTCGCCTGGGACTTTAATGTTGTTTCCGTTTTCGTCCCTGGCTATGCGTTCTTTTAGCGGCTGTTCTGAATCATACATGATTGTTGTACTTCGGCAGTTCGGATGCATTGGCGGAAGGTTTACTCCGGCCTGTGCATCATCGCAGCTGAACACCTGCCCGTCAAGGCTCTGACAAATTGCTGACGTCCTTGTATCAAGGGTTGCAATGTACTTGTATTTCTCAATACCAAGACGCTTATATGCGTCCATTTCCGCCTGGTTTGCTATGAAATTTGTTTCAGTTCTTACAAGTCGCCTTGCGTTATATGCAGAAGTCTGAAACTGTCTGCTTATCGCACTGGCCGTACTTGATACCCCGGCTCCTGTCATGAAAGCAATGAGCATCTGTTCCTTAAGTTCAGTTGCAAGAGTCTGAGTATTGTTCCAGATTCTTTCCGAATAGTTCAGACCGCTCCACTGCATTGTCAGAAGCTTGTTCACTCGTGATGCAGGGAACATTGAGAAGGTATGCAGTGCATTATAGCCCTTGTCGATATCGTAAGCAGTATGAAGAAAAGCATCGTTGTATAAGCCTCTCAGATGCCTTGTAGCGCCATTCAGTTCTGCCTTATACAAACGTTCACATTCTTTTTTAGCATTGTCTAACATGGCTTGCAGTCGCCTTAAACGGAACTGATATGCAGGACTGCTGATTAGTGTCAGTGCTTCCTGCTTTTCCTTTCCGTCCGGCATAGTACCCACAGCTTTTCTCAGTTGTGCAATCAGCTTTGAATCCGGATTTGATTTCAGTGCTCTCACAGCTGTCTGAGGATCAGATATTGCAGCCAGTCCGTTAAGCACTTTTGCCATTTCACTCTCTATCTGCTTTGACGCCTTGTAATATGCCTTAGCTATTTCATCAGCTGTCTGTTCCGACTGGAGGATATACGAATCCATTCTCTGATTTGCACGATTAATCCAGTAGTTCTGAGTCGGCATTATTCATCATCTTCTTCCGGAATAATCGGGGAGTTTATGAACTGCTCTTTGTTTTCTTCCTTTTGTCTTTTCAGTTCCTCAGCTGCAGCCTCAGGATCATCAATAAACGACAGGCAGGCTATACACTCCTTGTCCGGTATAATACCGCTGAGCATCGACGCCTTCTGTGCTTCTTCAAGTGTATTGGCCGGAAGAATGTGTTTGAACTTAATCTTAATGTCAGAGATATCAAACATACTCTGACCTGTAAGCTGTCTGAATCTGTTGAACATCTTCAGTCTGTTCTTGATACATTCCTTGAAGTACTTCTCCTTTACTCTGATCCTCTGGTCGAGCGGGAAAAACTTGTATGAAAGAGCAACGCCTGAGCTGTTACCGGAAAAGTTTTCATCAAGCATCTGAGGAACACATGATGTTCTTCCTATATCCTCAACGATTGCCTTTCTGAGTATTTCAGAACCACTCTCATCCATCTGACGTGTTAAGAATGAAATATCTCCTTCCGGATCGACTTCAATCACTCCGTTTTCTTTTATAGCTTCATATGTTTCAGATTTTTCTGCTGAAGTATCTCCAAGTGTCTGTCCCTTAAGTACCATAAGGGCCTCAACAAACTGTTCCTTATCGTTTAGTCTGTCAGACATCAGCTTGTTATAAGCATCAATAAGGCTGATTTCCTGTTCAAAGTCTCCCTGATGTTCCTTGTTATTGTAAACCTCAAAGAGATTAATCATGCCGAATTCGTTGATTGACTCCTCAATCGTGCTGTCAAGTCCGAATGAAACGTTAATTCTAAAATTCCACTTCTTGTCAGCTGTTATTACAGTACAGTCATATCCCAGAACCTGCTGGTTCTGAAGGTCTCTGACAGGGTAATAATAACACGCTGCAGCCGGCTTGAATGTTACGTTGTTTTCGTAAACTACGAATGCATCTCTCGGATCAACAGTGGCGAGTTTCAGAATTGCTTTCCCATCGTCATCTTCTGTGATGTACCCGAGCTCATAAGCAACGCCGAAGATTGACTGGTCTGTTGCAAGGTCCATATCCTGTGTTGAAATCTCTGCATCTTCAATCCAGTCGTTCAGCTCTGTCAGATCTGTTTCTGACTTGCTCTGATATGTAACAGGTGAACCGCACATATATCCGGCGGATATAAGGCTAATGTATTTTGCATGGTTAATAACTATCCTGTTATTAGCCAGAGACCGTTTCTTCTTGCGGTTTATGATATCGTGAAATCCTTCATAATACCTTGCGAGTATATTCAGCTTGACCGCATAGCTGTTATGCAGCTTAATATAACCACACATTAACTCGGGTGTGATTTCTGTGTCCTTTGATACTGTAAACATTGTCTCACCTCCTAAAATGTGATTTTTCTTGTACCGACTTTTCTTTTGTTGAGTATTGTATAACAGAAATAACGCATTGCATCCATGCAGTGGTCATTATCCTTGATTACTGTATCTTCAAGCTTTGATTCATCCCATCTGTAACAGCTGAATTCATTTATCAGCTCCTTGCAGGCAGGACTGACGAGGATCCTGTTCTGGTTCAGAAGAGAAGATGTATATCGGATGCCATCAAGTACATCATTTTTGGCTTTGGTGACTCTGATGTTTCTTTTCTTCAGTTCAGCTATAAATGAAGCGGCTGAAGGGTCAACTATCATTGACATGATGTCTGTTCCGTCAAGGAACCGCTTAAGATCATCTGCATACTCACTGTCAGTCTTGTTTCTGATTTCTTTTCTTCCTGAATAGTAATATTCCTTTTCTATGTACCAGCGTCCGTCACTTAGTTTATGCCACAGAAGGAATACTGTAGCATTAAGTGTACCGTAGTCACAGCTGACATAGTAAACAGGCAGCATCAGATGTTCTATCTGTTCTCTTGCTACGATATGGACATCTTCGTTGAACATACTGTAAACAAGTCCTTCGGCGTTCACCCATTTACCAAGGATATATCTGTCGAAGTAAACCGTTCCTGCATATTCCGTTTCAAGAGCGGATACGAAAGAAGGGTCTAAAAAAGGATTATCATAAATCTGATAATCCTGATAATAAATATCTGCGTTACTGTCAAGAAAAGCTTTGAACCAGTGGTTTCTTCCTTCTGGGTTACATGTTCCGTCAAATATGCTATATGGCTTGTCAAGACGTGACTTAAGCATGGAGAAAACTTCTTCATTCCATGTTACCACTTCATCGCCGTAGCAGTATTTGATTGATGAACCACGAATCCGGTCAACCTGATTGATTTTATCGGCTCCCAGGCAGTAGCATTTTTCACCAAACAGGACTGCTGTATTGTCAGATCTGATTGAAGAAACAAGTCTTTCTCCCCAGATTAACTGGAGAGGGTCAATTATATTTCTCTGCAGAGTACCCTTTGTGTTTCCCAGAAGAACTA
>CAZGGR010000031.1:0-5636 GCA_964525305.1 uncultured Akkermansia sp. | reverse complement strand
ACCAAGAAATGGTATTGAGGGTAGATGTGTAGGTGGCAGATTCTTCACTTCCTGTTGGTGTAAGAGTAATAGTTACGTCTGAGCCTAACAGAGATACGGTTACAGAAGTCCAAGTGTTAGCTGTTAGAGATAAAGCGTTTTCGGGAACGCTGTTTAAATTACCATTAACGAGGCCGAGCTTTCCATTGACAAGACCAAGACTGACTCCATTTCCATTTCTGGCTACATGGAAGATATTTTCTTTACTGTTATTTCCTCCCCAAGAAATATCCATAGAGAAAGTTAGCATTCCCTCTCCATTTTGGGAGGCATTAAGTATTTCTCGAAATACATTTGTTCCTCGTTCTTCAAAAGAACTTGCGGTAAGAACCGTGGTAGATACACCATTGATGTCTTCTGTTGCTGTCGTAAAGCTACCGGAATGGTTTGTCCCTCCCATAATAACAGCTTCAGAGTTAGTAAAATCCCAGTTATAAGACTGAGCCGTAACGGCAGCCTGAGCTGTTGCGCCTAAGGAAATGAAACCCGTTAGCAGGAGCAGTTTTTTTAATGATGCTTTTAGAGTCATAAGTCTATATGGATTGAATCCGTTACTTCATTAGCGGATTGTTAATCCGCTGTCAACACAAAAAATCAGATATAAACAAGTTAGACAAATTTTTATTTTTTACCTTAGCTCATGGATCTTGTTATGCAAGTTGGAGCTCTTTTCTTTTTTGTGAAAATAAACTATATACAACACGTATCTAATACATTCATACAGATACTTTTGTATACTTGCGTCTCTCATGTTTCTAACAAACTATAAAACATAACAAGGTCCAATTTTCCATAATCGTTATATCTGATTTAATCAGCGGATTAACAATCCGCCGGTTTAGCAAGAGGCGGGTACAGAAGAAGTTTGATTATATAGAGAGTGTGTTGGAACACAGGAGCTATCATCTTATGATTGTCAATTCGGAGTCATCAATATAGAGTAGGGCTTGATGATAGATAAGACGACATCCCGTGTGATACTGGGGCTGTTAGGGACAGCCTGCGTGATGATTACAGCGTTTGCCTGGTATCAAGCGAGTCATGAAGCTACCCCTGAACTTGAGCGTGGGCATAATATTTACGATGAAGATATGCCTTTATCAGCTCCGATCCCTGTTGATAGTCGAATGATTTTGTTAACGCCTCAAGAGTTGGCTAAAGCACCGTTAGCAGATGTCTTTACGTCCCCATTGGGAGATGAAAATGGAGCGTTTACTTATGTTGCTCAAGGCTTTGGTGATATGAATTCTACGCGAGGAGGACGGCATACCGGGCAGGATTTGAATGGAATTGGTGGAGAGAATACGGATGAGGGAATGCCGGTATACGCAGCTGGTTGTGGCTTATTGATTTATGCCGGAGAACCGTCAGAAGACTGGGGCAATGTTGTTGTCCTTTTGCATCGGTTATCAGACGGCCGTTTTGTGCAGAGCCTGTATGCTCATTTGAAAACCGTCAATGACATACCATTGGGAGCGTTGGTGGGGCGAGGCGAGCAGATTGGAACGGTTGGTACAGCGCATGGCCATTATTTGGCACATTTACATTTTGAAATGATTGAATCTATTGCCCATGAGGCAGGGATGCCGGGATATGGTAAAACAACTTTTAATCGCATCAACCCAGATGAATTGATGAAGCAATATGCTCCTAAATCCGGATCTGCTATGCCGGATCCGATCATTGCTTTAAAACAGGTTAAACAGGCAGTAGATTGGGGAAAACTGTTAGAAAATCTGTATAGGGACAACGATATGGAATCTTTGGATAAAATTTTACCTGCTGAATCATCAAAGGATCAATCCAAGGACTAAATTGGTGTCTGAAATCTTTTTGAGTTCAGTTAATTACAGTGTGATTGATGTGTTTCCAACATCGATTTGACAATTTTCATGATAGGGCAGAACTTGCTTTCCCTCTTCGGGAGTCGGGTTGAGTAACGGCGTTTACTACAAGATATTTGTTAAAAGATTCCTTTGTTCGAGAGCCTGTTTAGAAGGAGATTAATGGTTCCTTGTTTCTTGAGAAGGCGTTGGTAAAAAGCTCTTTCCCTGATGATTGATTCATGGTAGGATGCCGACATGGATCCCCATATTGCTGCAGATCTCTCGGCGCTCGACACGGCTGTATTGCATAGCCGTCTTTCCGAGCTCGGGAGCTATCTTTGACCTGGACGGCATTCAACGAAGAGTTGCCGAATTGGACGAACGTATGAGCGCCCCTGATTTCTGGGATGATCAAAATGCTGCTCGTGCTTTGATGGCAGAAGTGAATCCTTTGAAGCATCGGATGGAGGCGTTTGCTGCGCTGAAGTCTCGTCTGGATGATATTGATGCAACCATGGAATTGGCAGTGGAAGCAGATGATGACGAGCTTGGTCGGGAAGCTGTGGAAGAATTTGCCAAATGGCAGGAGTCATTAGCGGACTTTGAATTGCTTACGTTGTTGAATGGGCCGCAAGATCAGGCTTCTTGTTATGTGACGATTCATGCCGGAGCCGGAGGAACGGAGGCTTGTGACTGGGCTTCCATGTTGTTGCGTATGTACATCCGTTGGTGTGAACGCCGCGGTTTTTCTGTAACGTATCTGGAAAGTACGGATGGTGATGATGCCGGTATTCGTTCTGTGACACTGAAGGTGGATGGTGAATATGCTTATGGCTATTTGAAGAATGAACGAGGGATTCACCGCTTGGTGCGTATATCTCCGTTTGATTCTGCCGGGAAGCGACATACATCATTTGCCTCTTTAGATGCGACGCCGGAAGTGTCGGATTCCATCAATATTGAGATTCTTGATAAGGATTTGAAAGTGGACACGTATCGTTCCGGAGGCAAGGGCGGTCAGAACGTGAATAAGGTGGAAACCGCTGTGCGAATTACCCATATTCCGTCTGGTGTAATTGTGGCCTGTCAGAATGAACGCAGTCAGTTGCGCAATAAGGAGGAAGCCATGAATATGTTGCGAGCCAAGCTTTACCAAATTGAAGAAGATAAAAAGCAGGCAGAGGCAGATCGTCAATATAGTGAGAAAGGGGACATCGGCTGGGGGAACCAGATCCGTTCATACGTCTTCCAGCCTTATCAGATGGTGAAAGACCTGCGCACGGGGGTAGAATCCGGTAATATTCAGGATGTAATGGACGGGAATCTGGATCCGTTTATTGAGGCTATGTTGCGTGGGCATAAGCGGGAGCGTTGATTGTCTAGCGCAAAGTAACGGCATTTAACTGGTTTTCTCTGTATATGGCTGATCCTTCATTGAGTATAGAAGTGTTATCTTTGTTCCCGGATATGGTTGAGACGCCCTTAGGCGGCAGTATTTTGGGGAAGGCTCGAGAAAAAGGGTTAATAGATATTCGTTGTCATAATATCCGTGATTGGACGGTGGATAAGCATCGTAAGACGGATGATTATTTGTGTGGTGGTGGTCAGGGAATGCTTTTGAAGCCGGAACCCATTTTTGCTGCAGTAGAAGAACTTCGTCGTCCGGAAACACGTGTGGTGTTGATGACGCCTCAAGGTCGTACCTTTAATCAGCCTATGGCAGAGGAATTGGCGGCAGGTGGCGGTCATCTGATCATTATTTGCGGGCATTATGAAGGCGTGGATCATCGTGTAGTGGAAGAATTGGTGGATGTAGAGTTGTCCATAGGTGACTATATCCTTACCAATGGAGCTATTGCTGCTGTAGTCGTGATTGATGCTGTGGCCAGGCTTATTCCCGGAGTGCTGGGGGATGAACGATCCTCAGTAGAAGAGTCTTTTTCCAATGGATTATTGGAGGCACCTGCTTATACCAAGCCGAACGTATTTCGCGATATGGCTGTGCCGGAGATTTTGTTGGGAGGGAATCACCCTGCCATTGAGAAGTGGAAGCATGCTCAGGCATTGAAGCGTACTCGTTTGAATCGCCCTGATTTATGGCAAAAATGGGTCAATCAGCACCCGGAAGATGCAGGGAAATGAGATATTTACCTGCAATGTGTCAAATTTCTCTTGCCAAAACGAGGTACTTCCGTTATAAGACCCCGCCTGCCGCCCATCGGGCGGTGTAAAACTCTTTTCTAAACTTTTTACAAAAACATAAGAATCATGTCCAAGCATTCCAGCCTCAAAGCAACCGGTACCGTCGGCGGCAAGCGTTCCGTCCTGAAGCGTTTTGAACGTGTTAAGCTCCTCAAGGAACGCGGTGAATGGAAGAAGGGGCAGAGCCCGCTGGGTCTGCCAAAGACCAAGCATGACGCTTAAGCTTGTTGAGACATTTGATCGGTGTGTGTTTTTATGCACCCCGGTTATGTCAATATGCATATTATTTTCCTAATACAGGAAACCTCTCGGGTGTCTATGTACCGAGAGGTTTTTTTTTCCGACAAAGGGATGGTGTCTTGATCCCCCTCATGATTTCCGATTTACGGGACGAGCGACAAGGAAAAACATAGATTAACAATATAACAGAGCCGCTGAGACAGCAGCATTAGACCGATATGAGTGAAGAACAATATAACTCTGAAGAACAAGCCGGTATCCGCATTAATAAATTTTTGGCCTCCTGCGGCATTGATTCGCGCCGTGTAGCTGATCGTTTGATACAAGAAGGGCGCGTGGAAGTTAATGGTAAGGTGGTTGATACGCCCGGAATGAGAGTGACTGAGAAAGATTTCGTGAAGGTTGATGGCCGACATATGAGTTTGATGGAAGAAGTTGTCGTGCTGTTAAATAAGCCTCGTGGTTACGTGTGCAGTCGTGAGGCGCAAGGTGCGGTGGGTACCGTGTATGATTTGTTGCCACCTCGTTTGCGTCACTTGAATTATGTAGGGCGTCTGGATGCTGATTCTGAAGGGTTGCTTATTATGACCAATAAAGGAGAGTTGACACAGAGGCTTTCTCACCCTTCCGGCGGTATAGAAAAAGAATACTGGGTAACGGCGGACCAGCATTTTGAAAATAGCGTGTTGATGCAGTTTTTAAGAGGGGTTCGCATACCGGAAGGAAATGCTAAAGCTAAGTATGTTTGTCGTTCTTCTGCTCGTCGGGCTTGCGTGGTTTTAGAACAGGGGTTGAAGCGTCAGATTCGACAGATGTTCCAATGTCTGGGATTGCGTGTTCGCAAGTTGGTACGAGTTCGTATTGGTTCTCTGTGGGGGGGGGATTTGGAACCGGGAAGCTGGAGATTTCTGGATGATGCTGACGTGGCTCTGATGATGAAAAATCCTCCTCGGCAGCGGAAGTATATGGGGGTATCGCAGCTTGCCGTAGGTCCTGGCAGTACTAATGGGCGTTCCCGTAGGGAAGACGAGGATGATTATGTGTTTAACCCGGATGATTTTGAACAGAGTGATTCTTATGAACCTTCTGCGGAGATGAAGACCCGTTTTGTTGGGATGGACGATGAAGATGAAATGGCTATTGATGACCTATTGATGGATGATGGTGATTTCCGTACGCGTCGTGAAGGTAATTTTGGCAAGGACCGCCGTGAGGGAGGTTCCCAGCGCCGAGAAGGTGGTTTCGGCAAGGACCGCCGTGAGGGAGGTTCCCAACGCCGAGAAGGTGGTTTCGGCAAGGACCGCCGTGAGGGAGGTTCCCAGCGCCGAG
>CAZGGR010000030.1:0-6280 GCA_964525305.1 uncultured Akkermansia sp. | reverse complement strand
ACTTCAAGAAACTGATGGCTAGATCTGAGATATCTACAGTCACTCGCTTTCATGACCTACGGCACCCGTATGTCAAGCACACGACAAAAAATATCCTGCAAAAGCAGAAATCCCAAACTACCAAAGTATTGATAGTCTGGGGTCTCTGCTTTTTATTTACTGTTTGTCTATATAGGCAGCGCATGATGGGCATAAGCCATCCTCAAGAATATCTACATTTACCATTTCACCACATCGTGCACATTTTACTAGTTCATTTTTGTAGCCACAATAACAACATCTACCTATTGTCAGAAAGGTTTCATCGATGGATACGCCAAGCTTCCCACACTGCTCACAAGGGAAGTCAGCAACGACCTGAACAGCACCCTTGTTTTCATAGGAAAGCGCGTCCAATTCTCCCGGATAATGATTCAAAGACTCAATGGCAACAAGTAAATCATCCTGAAAACCATCTAACTCAGAAGTATCATACTCAGTATTATCAATAGCTTCCATAATTCCTTCTTCGCCTTCACAGCCATCCCCATTGTGAAAGAGAACTTCTGCTTTGCCAATTTCTCTTTCAGCTCCGTCCTTAGCAACAATATAGCAAACACTATCTTCGCCGAGGCCATCATCAATAGAGTATTCTGCAACAATATCTATCTTTGCACTGCCATCCTCAACAGCCGGGCAGGATATTGAGAACATGACTCCATCCTCGCTGGGTGTAGTTAAATTGGAAATCTCATAACAAACATCCAAATGGTACCGTTGATAGACCAAATCGAAAAGTTCGTGCAGGACTTCATCAAACCAGTTTTTTATCTCATCTTCATCCAGAATGTCCATCCCGGTTTCATCTGCTAGTCGATCACGATAGTATTCTTGCTCATATTCATCATTTTCCTGTTCTGCTTGCCATGTTTGAATAACTTCATCTGCTGTCTCTTCATGCTCAAACTTGGCATCTGCTGACAAAATAAGGGAGCCCGTTTTTCAAAATCTTGAAGAATTACTTGATAGGCACTCCAAGAGAGCACCTTACTGTGTGCAACATGATTACGATCTTCGATAAAATTGTGGGCAGCAGCTTTGAAGGCACTTGGATCATCAATATATGGAACAAAAAGATTATCCCAAATTCGTTTATCCACAGTTCTCAGATGTTTAATATACTCAGCTATATTGTTCCCTGTGGTCTTTTGCCTGGCTCCCATTGCTTGTACCTTTTCATAGTCTTGACGGCTCAGAATAACATTATCCCGGTATGTAACCCCCTTGAACATTACCCCAATCAAAGTCTCAAGTGTCATAGAGAGAAAGTCTGTATTAATATTGTCAAAGTCTGAAACACGCTGGACAAACTTCTCCTTCAGAGCATCTACCGACTCAGCTTCTTTCTCCAAGCCAGCTTTTTTAATCCAATCTACACCAAGAAAGTGAATTAGTACTTTGCTTGCAAAAGCTCTTAGATTATTTTCAATCGCAAATGTCTTCTCATATGCATTCTTACACAACGCAGCCGCTTGCTCATCCGCAAGCCATGTACATTGGTGCCAATCTGGGAGAAGCCGGTTTTTCAACGCAATTTTCAGTTTTTCAAGTCTATGGTCGTAACCTACTGTTTCTGGTGCTGTGATGGTAATTTCTAAACGAGCCGCTTCACCATTATATGTGTTGACGGCGAACGATATGTTGTACTCAGAACCACCACTTGATGAGAGCATAAATGTCTCATTTGCTATGCGATCACGAGACCCAAGGTATTTTTGCTCCATCCAGTCTGTAGGTGTAAGGGTATTTAATACGTCAGTTATTACTTTTTTACAGTAATCATCACCATGATAATGCTCTACACGTCCCTCCCCGAATCCTGGGTAATGTTCTGTCGTATAAGTATATAACTGATCCATGCTTCTAATGCCGTCCATTGAAAAAGATATACGCATTTCCGCCAACCTTTCTATTTGATTTTGACTATCAGGAGCATTATTTTGAAAACAAACTGATAAATATGTTAATGCGGATCGGCTTGGTACTAATTCGGCAGTCAGCATGTTACATATGAATAGGTGTAGTTTTCTAATGTGCAAAGTCAAAAAACAAGTGATGCAATGTAATTTCACTTTCGTCTATGGATCTCTTGTGTAGTGAGGCGTACTGCGGTTCTGTGTAACGTAATTCTCGGGACAGATTGCTTATTGGTGCAACTGTTGCAATTTCAGTAATCAGTTCCGCTACAATTTCCGGAATCTTTCCGCTTAATACATACCCGATGATTGAGGATTCTGATGACTGTGATCCATAGCGTCCTGATGTATAGTTTTTTACTCCTGTATCAACATATCTTTTAATTTTATCTTTCTTGTGATTATAGAGGTTCTTGCATTCTGCGCCAAAATAACTGTTTGAAGTATCCCAATCACGAAAACAAAAATCAATCGTTGGTTTATAGCCTCGGTCCTTTTTTAAAGTGGGGTCTGGGTACTGATGAACAGGTCCAATGTTGTTTATTCTCAGAACAGTAGCCCGATTCTCGTTGGCCCAGCGCTGCGATATTTTCCCATACCATTCCAAGGTGATATCATCTTCCTCAGCATTCTCGGAGATAGTGATGCTCGAATCCGCTACTAAATCATGATACCCCTGCCACAGCGTCAATAAGATCTCATTTACTCCAGAGGGGCCAAGTCGCTTTGCTAAATCATCCGGAACAGTCGTGGATGCTGTTATTTTTCTTATACTGCTCATTGTATTACCTCCACGCCTTGGACACATCTTCGAATATCTCGTCTGCATCTCTACAGGCTGCAGAATATGTCCAATATTTACGTTGTGACGGCTTGATGATAAACATCCTATCCGGCTGGTAAATTCGAAGATTTCGCCTAATGAATACCATTTGCTGGCTATCGACCAACGCGCTATCCAAACTAAGGAGTATTTCATTCAACCTATCATTGTTATTTACAATATTTAGGTTCGTATCGTTTTGCCGTCCAATATTTAAAACAAGCACAGACAGTGGGGCATCGCCAAAATATAGGTCTCCAGTTAACCATGCACTTGCTCCAAATGTGTTCGTTAGCACTTCACTAATGGAATAATAATACTGTTTGTAAGCATCAGAGTTCGGCTGTTCGAAGGATACTGAATGCTGCTTTTTTTTGAAATAGTCATATATATAATCAATTACATCATCTATCTGATAGCTTTCATATTCCTTTAACCGATACATATGGCGCACAAATTGTTCTGCTTTTTCCTTTTTCGCTGGTGAGATCGCCAATTCATCAAATATTTCGCATGCTTCAGTTACTTCGGCATCGCTTGGGCTGGGGATAGGCGTTTGCCAGATATCTCCTGCTTCTAGCTCGTCTCTTTCTACAAGCCATTTTCTATTTGTAAGAATATGATAGTACGAAAAAACTCTCGAGCCAATTATCACGCTCAAGTATTTAAGCTTATTTATGTTGCCGTGTACTCCTAAAAGACTATGGTTAAATGCAGCATCATAATCCAGCACTTCTGAAAGAAATGTTCCATTTTTATGGCTCTGTTTAATTATCAAGTGTGGGGCTACAAAAATCTCTCTGGAGTTTTTTACAATGCACTCAAAATCATCAAAATCAACTACAGGAAGCTCATCGGATGAAACGTAGTATGGTTTAAAGGATTTGGCTTCCACCAGTGGAAGACCTTTGAAGGCATTGCATTGATGTTTCCTGTTTCCTCTTTTGAACCCCTCGGCAGTTGTCATATGATTATTTTCAATAAATGTTGCCATAGGTGCAAAAGTACTTTGCATTTTTCCTATTAATTCAAGATCCCTAGGCGCTCCCCACATTGCAATTTTCCAAATCCTATCGTCATCAATAATGTCTCGGGGTATTCTACATATATCGGTAGGATCAATAGAAAACTTCCTGATATCTTCAATCGTATAAATCGGCTTTGGTGTACAATATACTATTGGCTGACTGATCTTTTCCTTTTTAGGGGTATAGATAATGGCAGTAGCAGGTCCACTAGCGTGATCAAATAAGAATTTTCTATATGCTGATAGATTAATAATCGCTAGGACGTTGTTATCGGAAAACAGATTTACCCTATACGCCCTGCTTTTATCTGATCTGTTAAAAAGCAATCCTTTGCTAGGCATAAGGAGACATATAATTCCGTTTTGCTCGCACAACTCTGAACACTTGATAGAAAATGCCTGGGCAATTTGTTTGTCACCTATGACGCGATTTGCTTTTTTCAAGTACTCTTTCGTTTTTCCAGTAATGTTACTCTGCCAAGGCGGATTGCCGACAATGACATCATATCTTCTGTTATTAAAAGATTTATCCTTATCAAAAAAATCGCTTGAAATCAAGTTGTTTTCTAGTAGACGCGGAAATGAAAGCTCATCCCAGATGCTTCGTGGATCGAGAAAATCACACATAGCTAAGCTAAGGCTAAACGAGGCAACTCGAATAGCTTCTTCATTAATATCTACACCGAAAATACTGTTTTTCAACAGAAGAATCAGCTGATCACAGGTAATCGAATGAACGCCTTTGTGGGACATCCATCTGCAAACAAGTCTTCTATATGCTTCGACTAAGAAAATTCCCGAACCACAAGATGGATCAAAAAAGGTTGTACCTTTATACTCTCCTTCCCACGGATACACTTCATCCATAATTAAGTTGACAAGATGGAGAGGTGTATAGTACGTCCCTTTCTCATCATCTTCGTCTGAAAGATGGAAAAACAGCTCATAGATACTGCTGATCAATTGAATGGGGATAACGTCAAAACTATAAAATGGCCACAGCGCAAGTTGTTTGCTCTCTAGATCACTATCACCTAGAATAAACGTGCGCAGCTCATCCAAGTCATTTTGGGTAATAATCTCTACTTCAACTTCTGAGACTTGTAGTGTATCACCATTAAACTTCTCTTTGAGTGTATTAAATAAGTTATAAGTTGCCTTTTTGCTGTTCAGCACATCGGTATACTGTTCTGCTGACTCCAGAAATTTAGAATAAAAACCCTGCGGAAATACGGTTTCTCCGTTTGAATCTTTTCGTTCTTCCAGATACTTAATAAAAATCGATCGACTAAGCAAAGAGTGAACTACGCTTGTAATTGTTTCTTTACTCTTATCACACCTTTGACTGATTTGAGTGATAAGCGTTCTTCGCATTATTCTCAAATTGGACATCAATGTGGCATCTACCCGACTTTGAGAGTCAAATCTAGTCTTGCTTTGACGCCAATATTCGCCGCTTTCAAGCAATGAACGATGATATTTCTGAAGTGCAAGTCGCTGTGAAGCCAATCCATCGGTCAGACTTAGTGTTTCAATTATCCCTGCGGTGGGGTCAAGGCTTCCATCCTCAATGGCTTGAGGTGCCTCATAATTGTTATAAATTAAGATCTCATCCGGAGTAACTACAAACAGTAGCGGAGCCTCTCCGAGATTCCACGAAAGACGATGCAATTCTGCAACTTGCTTCACATCATATTTCTGGATAACGGAAAAATAGATAAGCGGAACTTTGGCAATCCCATTTGCATCGCGAAGAAAATACACGGCGTCAATTCCTATCTTTTCATGAACTTGTGTATAGAATAGTCTTTGAAAGGGGCTCATGCTTTGCAAACTATCTTCTGTAGCCAAACCAGTACTGCTGTTTATATCAAGGCATTCAAAAATGCCATTTAGCAATTCACTCATGTTTCTGACCCCACATTAATTATTTTTTAAATCTAAATGTTGTTTCATTGATGCATGGGAATGAAAATATAAAGTCAAGATTGGAGTATTCCCATACTCGATTCCTTTTGGCGCTACTTCCTTGCATAATAAGATTGTTCTCTTGCAAGGTAGAAAATGCTTTAGAAACAGAATTATACGATAAGCTAAAATGTTGTGCCACAATAGGAATACTTGTAACAGGGAAAGCCTTTATGTACTCATACACATTCCAAAAAGTACTTGCTTGCGGCATTGCATTTCTTAATCTTTCTTCATCCAGCTTTATTGTTTCTTCGTATTTTTTAAGCAGTGCTACGCTATTTCGAGCAGCTTCGTTAATGATCTGTATGAAAAACTTAACCCAACGTACATAACCACCACTGTATTGTGTTGTTCGGAGCATATCAAAATACTCATTTTTATTTAATAATAGATGTTCAGAGAGGCATAGCACGGGTAATGCGTTGCCTACGATTTTTCTCAAAACCATGAATAGTAGGATACGTCCCACAACCCCATTATATTTTTCAAATGGGTGTATCATTT
>CAZGGR010000029.1:0-9438 GCA_964525305.1 uncultured Akkermansia sp. | reverse complement strand
GCATATTGTCTCTTCCTATTTTCAGGGTGTTGCACTTCATATTATAACCTCCCCACCCCCCCTCATGCACCCCACCATCCTCGGATGGATTCCACATACAGATCACGACAAATCGTTCGAGAGGAGTTTGATCCCCATGAGACACACGAAACAAAAAATCCTCCTGCTGGCAATGATCATCTGCTGCGTTGCCATTGCCGCCGTTGGCACACTGGCGTACTTTAGCGACCAGACCAAGGCGCATAACGTCATCACCTCCGGCAACATCAAAATCGAGCTGCGCGAATGGGCTGACAAGGTGAACGAAATCCCGTTCGACAACCAGACCGGCGTCATGCCGGGTGCTGCGGTGCCGAAGTGGGTTGAGGTCGAAAACACCGGCGAAGCCTCCGCATGGGTTCGCGTCAAGGTGAACGTCACCGTGACTGCCCCCGTCTTCACCGTGGTCACAAGCACCCCCATTAACGGGAACGATGACGCCGCAGACGATGCACCCGCCACAATCCTGGAGAGCTGCGTGACGCTCGATTATAACACCGCCTACTGGACGTACAACGAGGCCGACGGCTACTGGTACTATCACACCGCGCTGCCCGTCGGTGCAACGACCATGCCGCTCTTTACCACTGTCACGTTCGCCGCCGACATGGGGAACAAATATCAGGGCGCAGAGGTCGCAATCGACGTCGATGCCTACGCCGTCCAGAGCGCGAACAATGGCGCAACCGCACAGGCCGCGGCCGGCTGGCCGACTGCTGAATAAACGAAAGGGGAACGAACGACATGAAAAAACGAATCATGGCGCTGCTGCTGGCGCTCTGTATGCTCCTGTCCATCTGCGTCCCCGTTGCGGTCGCGGATGAAGAGCACGTCTCCGTCCCGGCCTGCGACTGCTGGCTGAAATATTCTGATTATGCAGAAGATATTGCGCTGTCCGCTCACGGCGTCATCAGCGGCCACTGCTCCCGTAAGGCCTTCGCCGACGGCGAGCTGACCCAGTCCGCCGCCTACCTCGCCAAGCACTGGGACGAATACCCCGCCGATGTCATCACGTACCTCACCGAAAAGCTGCAATCCGACTACGCGTCGAAGTATGAGGAAGTCCTCCGCCTCCGCAAAATCGCGGATTGCCGCCCGAAGCCGAAGGCGAATGACCTGCACGTCTCCGTCGGCGGGTACACGCCGTCCGTCGAAATCAACGGCACGAATATCTATATGGATCAGTACGCCAAGGTCGCCCTGACCGCAGCCGACGGCGCCACCTGGCAAATCCAGCTCACTGACGACACCTGGACGGATATCACCGGTGCCGGCTCCAGTCTCACGGTCAACTATGGCCTCGCCGCGTCGCTCCTCGACGCGAACAACTGCATCAACCTCCGCGCCTACGGCACGTACGTGGATAACGGCGCGGAATGCCGCGCATACTCCGACGTCTTCACCGTCCGGTTCAAGCTGAACGGCGAAGATGCAGCCCGCCAGGCATCAATCGCCGCCGTCTCGCAGCTCGATGCGGACGAAGCAACCGCTTCGCCATCCACCCCGGCGACAACGACCTCGATCCCGGTTGATGCACCCGCCCCCCTCGCAAACGAAGCCACCGTCGGCACACTCGCCCCGGTGCCCGTCTTCGCCGCCCCGCTCGATGCCGCCCGCGATGGGGAAGGGCAGGGCGCGACCACGACCGCCGCACCGGCTGGCGATTCCCCCGCACCGAACGCCGAAGGCGACGTCAAAGCAACCTATAATGTCGTCATCAATTACAAATTCGAAAACAACGAGATCGTTTCCGACCCGTACACGGCGAACCTCGCCGAGGGCAGCAGTTTTTCTGCCACCGTCACGTTCCCGACCGTGCAGGGCTACCTCCCGTATGTCGGCGAAACGCAGCAGAATAGCATCGAGCTGAACTACGCGAGCGTCACCGCAGACGTCACGATCAACGTCGTTTACAAACCAACCAACGTCGACTATACCGTCATCCACTATCAGCAGAACGTGGAGAATGACCAGTATACCGTGGCCGCCACCGAAACGAAACAGGGCTTGACCGCTTCTCAGGTTCCGGAGGTCGCAAAAGAATACGAAGGCTTCTACAGCCTGATTTATGAACGCCCGGCCATCGCCGCGGACGGCTCCACCGTCATCGAGGTGTACTACGACCGGTACTATTACCTCCTGAACTTTGATATGGACGGCGGCTACGGCACCGACCCGGTCTACGCCCGCTACGGCGCTTCGATCGGCACGGTGAACACCCCCACCAAAGCGGGGTACTCGTTTGGCGGTTGGTCTGAAACCAAGGGCGAGACGGATGCAAGCAAGGCTGTCACCCTGCCGACCACCATGCCCGCAGAAAATAAAACGTATCACGCGATCTGGACGGCAGTCGATACCGCAAAGGTCACGGTCGTCTTCTGGGGCGAAAACGCGGACGATGAAGGGTATTCCTACCTGGCCGACCAGACAAAGGTCATTAACCTCAAGCCGGGCAGAGAATTCACCTACAGCGAAAACGAAATGCTCGTCTGCGACAGGGAAGTCCATACACATACGGCTGATTGCATCAACTGCGGCAAGACCGAGCACACGCACACCGCCGTCGGCGGCAGCTGCTATACGCTGACCTGTACACAAGATGCGCATACCCATGGAACAAACTGCTATGCCGGCGTGGGTAGCCGACAAAATGTATACATTGGTTTGCCGGACAACCCGCAGGATGGTCAGGTTTATCACCATCTGTATTATGACAATCTGATCTATATCAAGGGTAGCTGGTACAAATATTCCGGCTCCACCGCCAGTGGCTCCATTGCACCCACCACCTGTGGCAAAGCGGAATCCACCCACACGCATAACAACACCTGCTACACTCTGACCTGCACCACAGAGGTTCACACACACGATCAGAAGTGCTACACCTGCGGCAAAGAACAGCACACGCACAACAGCGACTGCTATATGCAAGGCGCCGGTCTCGACAGCAGACTCTGGAAGTTTGTCAAATCCGACACAATCACCGTGGCCGCCGACGGCTCCAGCGTCGTGAACGTCTACTATGATAGAACCGAGTTCACGCTGACATTCCGAGACGATCGCAGCACTGTTGCTACGATCAAGGCAAAGTGGGGTCAGGATATCTCCGGAGAATTCAATAAGGCACCGTTCAACACGACCTATGACGGAAGAGCATGGAAATGCACGGAGACTTCCAAATATAGCTATGCCCTGCAGACGTTGGACAGAATGCCACAGTTTGATGCTACATTCGATCTGTACAACAAGAGTAGTAACACGCTGAAAACCATCTACTACTATGTCGAAAACGTCGGAGCGAATGTCTCTCATACGACGTGGCCAAGTAATCAGACGAACTTTACTCTGTTAAAAAAAGTGACCACGTATTTCAATTACGCAACCTATGATGAAGAGTATCACGAAATTGAAGGCTTTACACGGTACAGTAAGAACGTTTCTGGATTTGTCAACGCTGACCAAAAGAATTTTTCGAACAACACACTCTACTTGTACTACCTGAGAAACGATTATACCTTAACATTTAATGATGGTTATAGCGATGTCGCAAGTCATCAGGTGCAGTACCAAGCTCCGTTGAATACGTATAGCACCTACGTACCGGATGTACCAGCTGCATATGAACCGGGTTCTGTTACATTTGGAGGCTGGTATCTGAATCCTCAGTGTACCGGCGAGGAATACAAGCTGAGTGAAAAAACCATGCCCTTGGGCAACCTCATCCTCTACGCCAAGTGGGTGCCTGTCAACCGCACCGTCAAGTTCTACCTGACGGAATCGAGCACGGAGGTCTACAAACCGGCGACAGCCGAGACCGAAGCCTCCTTCACCATTCCGCACGGCGACAACATCGCGGAGGAATACGTCAAGAACCATCTGGAAAAATCTGCAATGAACGAAGCCAAGCCGAACGGCGACTACACGTTCGTCATGTGGTATTATTACGAAAACGGCGAGAAGAAGCCGTTTGACCCGACCATGCAGATTCGGAAGGATTTGACCCTGTACGGCGAGTGGTCTTCCAACACACTGAAAAACTACACCGTGCAGTTCGTCCTGAAAGACGACCACAGCGTCAAGGTAGCTGATGACATGACCGGCTCCGGCCTCGCGGGCACGACGAAAACCTTCGACGCGAAGGGCGGCACCGACCTGTACGCCGCGTATCAGGAGGGCTACTTCCCGACGGTTCAGTCGCAGTCGCTCCTGCTGGATATCGAGAGCAACAGCCTCGTGGTCACGTTTGAATACGTCCCGATGCCCGCCGTCCCGTATACGGTCAAATACGTGGAGAAGGACACCGGCAAATCGCTGGCCGACGACAAAGTCGTCAGCGACAACCGCAAGGCCGTTGTCACCGAGACGTTCAAAGCGATCTCCGGTTATATGCCGGACGCGTACCAGAAGCGCCTCGTCGTGACCGCTGACGGCGAAAACGTCCTGTACTTCTACTATACGAAGGACACGGAGCACGCTTACTACAAAATCACGCACTACATCCAGAATACCGATGGCACGACTTGGACGGATTATGCCTCCTCTCAGGTCATCGGCGACATCGGCACCCGCTACACCGCCAGCCCGATGACCATCCCGGGATACACCTACAAGGAAACGAAGTACGTGGTCAACGGGACGGAGGTCACGGACGTGACCGCTGAGGGCGCAAAGCTGACGGAAAACGGGCTGGAAATCAACCTGTACTACGTCCGCAATGAATACCCCTATCAGGTGCGGTATCTGGAACAGGGCACCGGCAAGGTACTCCACGAGCCGAAGAACGGCACCGGCAAGTACGGCCAGGTGATCTCCGAATCCGCCATCGATATTGACGGGTACGACAAGGTTGCCCCCACCTCGGCGACGCTGAACATCCGGATTGACGAGGGCGAGGGCGCACCGAACCTGAACATCATCACGTTCTACTACAAAGAAAAAGAAGTGACGATCAACTACGTTGCAGTCGGCCCGACTGGCGCAACGAACTTCGGCAGCGTCAACCCGACCACCGAAACCGTGAAGGAGAAATCCGGCACGGCGCAGGGCTCGACCCCGACCGCCGGAACCGGCTACAAGTTCGTCGGCTGGTACAAGGACGAAGATTGCACGCAGCCGGTTGACGCAAGCTGGGTGACGGACAACAAAATCGTTCCCCAGAAAGATAGCAACGGCAAAAACGTCGCCGCAACGTACTACGCGAAGTTCGAAGCGGATACCTTCGACCTGACGATTACGAAAGAAATGGCGACAGGTAGCGAGCTGTACAGCTCGAACGACAGCTTCATCTTCCATGTGGCTGGCCCGGACGGCTTCTCCATGGATGTTGTTGTCCACGGTGAAGACTCCGTCACGATCAAAGGATTGAAAGCTGGTACCTACACCGTCACCGAAGACACCGGCTGGAGCTGGCGGTATGAACCTGCTACAGGCGAAACGTTGACAACAGACGGCAAGTATCAGAAGACTGTCCCGACCCCCACGCTCAACAGCACAAGCGGAGGACTGGAAGCCTCAGTCACCTTCACCAACAAGCTGGAGAACAACAAGTGGCTCGGCGAACAGACCTCGTGTGAGAACTACTGGACGGGGGATAAAAAAGAACTCATCAAGCAAAATCCGGTCTATCCGATTCAGAAAAAAGAAGAAGTCGAAGGCGACCCCAACGCCAATTTGGACGACGATGATGACTTGATCATCTGGCCGCGGTAAAGGAGGGCATGAGAAATGAAACCAAATCATTCGGATAAACGCAAGCGCAGCATCCTGCGCGACCGACCGGTTGTCCTGGCAATTTCCGTGCTCGTCCTGATACTGGGCATTGTCGGAACCACCCTCGGCTTTCTCACGGATCAAACCGATTCCATCACCAACACCTTCAACCCCGCCAAAGCCGAAATCTCGGTGGAGGAGACGCTCACAAACGGCGTCAAAAACGACGTCAAAATCAAGAACGAGTCTGACACTTTCCCGGTCTTCATCCGCGCCCGCGTCATCGTAACGTGGAAGGATGAAGCCGGAAACGTCGCCGCAACCGCCCCGGTCGAAGGAACGGATTACACGATCACGTGGAATCTCTACCCGCAGGAAAATGACAGCAAATGGATTGATTACTTGGACGGCAGATACTATATTTACACCGACCCGGTTGCCGCCGGCGATTCCACCGGCGTCCTGTTCACCAACTGCCAACCGGTAACCGGCAAAGCGCCGGAGGGCTATCACCTCTCCGTTGAAATCGTCGCGGACTGCATTCAGGCATATCCTGCATCTGCCATACAGGAAGCCTGGGGCATCACAGTCAATACGACACAAGGAGGTAACGACTAATGAAAACCATTCTGAAACGTGCTTCCTTCCTGATGCTGGCGCTGGCCATGGTCATGTCCATGGCGGTCGGCGTCTTCGCGGACGGTGATACCGCCAAAATCACGTTCAAGGGCTTTGGTGCATCGGACGGGTTCGAGTTCACCTCCAACGGTACGATGTACACCGACACCGACCTGTTCGGCAGCTTCAAAAACGTCATGCCCGGCGATACGCTGACGCAGCAGATCGTTTTTGAAAACAAAGCCACCGACACGGACTATGTTGTGCTGAAGCTCAAAGCCGAACCGCACAACGAGAGCAACCCCATCACCGCGAGCGTCCCGGGGAAAAAGGCGGAAACCCTTGATACCATGAACGACTTCCTCTCGAAGCTCACCATGACGATCAAGTGCAATGGCACGGAGATCTACAACGCGTCCCCGAATACGGCGGGACAGCTCACCGATCTGACAACCCTTGGTACCGTCTATTCCGGCCAGACGCTGGCGCTGGAGGTCGAGCTGCACGTTCCGATTGAGCTGGACAACACCTACGCCGACCGCTTCGGCGAGGTGGACTGGGTCTTCTACGTCGAAGGCTTCAACGTCAAGGATTTGACCGTCCGGAAGGTCTGGAATGACGGCGCGGTCGCAATCGACCATTCCAACGATCAGGTGGAATACAACCTGCTGCAAAACGGACGGGTTTATTCCTCCCGCGTTCTGAATACCAGAAACAACTGGACGGAAACGTATTTCAACCTCGATGCCGATTCCACCTGGACGGTCGAGGAGCTGAACGTTCCGGACGGCTACACCGTTTCCTACGAGGTGAACGGCACCACGCTGACGATCGTCAACACGCGGCAACAGGCCGTGACGGATTTCACCGTCAGCAAGGTCTGGGAGAACAACGGCCATGCGCAGCCGGACAGCGCCACCGTGGAGCTGTTGGCCAACGGCCAACTCCAAGAAACCGTGACACTTTCGGCGGCCAACAACTGGCAATACCGCTGGACGGGGCTGTCGGCTGATCTGGCGTGGAGCGTCCGCGAGACGAACGTCCCGGCGGGCTACACCGCGCAGTACGCTGTCGGCGAAACGGGCACCGTCATCACGAACGTCTACAATGCGCAGCCCGGCACAACGCAGCTGACCGCCCAAAAGGAATGGTCGGGTGAGGGCGCGCATCCGGACCGTGTGACCGTCGCGCTGCTGGCCGATGGCGATGTGCAGGAAACGGTCACGCTCTCTGATGACAACGGCTGGGCATACACCTGGACGGGGCTGGACGCAGCCAAAAGCTGGTCGGTCGTGGAGCAGGATGTCCCGGCGGGCTATGCCGCATCCTACCAGACGGCGGAGCAGACGGTGATCATCACGAATACCGCCGTTCCGACGGAGCCGATTTCGCTCACGGCGAAAAAGGTCTGGTCGGGCGATAAGGGCATCAAGCGCCCGACCGCAGTCACCGCCACGCTGTACAACGGGACGGAAGCGGTCGAAAGCGTCCTGTTGAGTGAGGAGAACGGCTGGACGTACACCTGGACGGAGCTCGATCCGACCGGCAGCTGGCAAATTCTCGAAACCAATATCCCGAAGCAATACACGCCGTCCTATGCGGTCGAAAACGGTGTTGTGACCATCACAAACACGGCGACCCTGATTCACACCGGTCAGCTCAAATGGCCGATTCCGGTGCTGGGCGGGCTGGGTATCGTCCTCGCAGTGCTCGGCTGCGTGGTGATTTTCAAGAAGAAGAAGGACACAAATGCCTAAAAAAGCGGGCATTGTGCTTCTGGCGGCAGGAGCGGTGCTGATCGGATCGGCGCTGCTCCTGCTTTTCCATAATAACGCGGAGGATCGCACCGCCGGGCAGGAAGCCGAGCGCCTGCTGGTCGATGTGCAGTCCGCGATTGCGGTTCGCACGACCGCCACACCGCCGCACCACTCTGCGCCGGAATCGAATCCCGCGCAGAGCGGTACGGATGTCCCAACGGAGACGGATGCGCCTGTGCAGTCCGATGCGCCGGAGGAGATGCCGATCGTCAACCTGGACGGGGAGCGCTATATCGGCATTCTGGACATCCCGAAGCTGGGCTTGTCGCTGCCGATCATGGCCGACTGGAATGAGACGCGCCTGCGCCGGACGCCGTGTCGGCAGTTCGGGTCGCTGACAGAGGAGAACCTCGTCATTGCCGGACACAATTATCGCGCCCATTTTGCGCGGCTGCGGTCGATGCAGCCGGGCGACACCGTCACGTTCCTCGATATGAACGGCGTGACGCATTCGTTCCGCGTGAACCACGTCGAAATCCTGCCGGAGGATGCCGTCGAAGCCGTGCAGAATAGCGGCTACCCGCTGACGCTGTATACCTGCACCACCGGCGCGGAGGAACGCGTCGTCGTGTTCTGCGAACATAGCAGATAGACCACACCGCAGCTGCGCTGAGGGAGCCGGAGGAATGCGCGCTGGAGGGAGGCTTTTGAAAGTGATGCACCCCCGAAGGCCAGCGTCGAGCGACGCCGGCCTTCGACGCTTGTGATGCGCGTCTGCGGACGCTGTGATATGCGTTCCTTCGGAACACGTGATAAGCGAGAGAAACGCGGCGGGAGGCTGCCCTGTGCCCTACAAGTGCCCTGAGGTTGTCCGCTACGACTACAGCGGCCGACTTAGGCCAGCCACCAAAGGCTCCCTTGTGTCATTCGTAGCGGCAGACTTCGTCCAGCCTACGAGGCTCCCTTGTGTAAAGGGAGCTGGCGCGGAGCGCCTGAGGGATTGTTTTTGTCTGAGTTCCATCATTTGAAAATGCCACCCACAGGGGACAAACTATAAAGCTCCCTCTGACGAGGGAGCTGGCAGCGTAGCTGACTGAAGGAGAGAAAACGTTGCCTGTGTGCTCACCTAAATTCGTAGCGGCAGACTTCGTCCAGCCTACGAGGATCCCTTGTGCAAAGGGAGCTGGCGCGGAGCGCCTGAGGGATTGTTTTTGTCTGAGTTCCATCATTTGAAAATGCCACCCACAGGGGACAAACTATAAAGCTCCCTCTGACGAGGGAGCTGGGGAGGTTATAATATGAAGTGCAACACCCT
>CAZGGR010000028.1:0-10669 GCA_964525305.1 uncultured Akkermansia sp. | reverse complement strand
GGCTCCGGTTCTCCATAATGCTCCAAATGACACAGAAAGTCAATCCAATCCGGCTTCAGCTCTTCCAGATCATCCGGGTTGAGCCGAGCCTTCCTTGTTTCGTCCCCTGCCCATGAGAGCCGGATCTTAGACCAGAACGACGGCCATCAGGAGCATTCCGGCAATAATGCCCATGATAGAGATGTGATGGTGTCCCCAGCGTTCGGCCATGGGCAGGAGCTCGTCAAAAGAGATGAAAACCATGATGCCGGCCACGGATGCAAAAAGGATGGCAAGCACGGATGGCGTGAGGAAATGGAAGAGGAAAAACATGGCGATGGCTGCTCCTATGGGCTCTGCCAGACCGGATAAAAAGGAGTAAAAGAGAGCTTTTTGGCGGCTGCCGGTACCGTAGTAGAGAGGAACAGCCACGGCGATCCCTTCCGGTATGTTGTGTACGGCTACGGCCAGAGCGATTGATGTGCCTAAGGTCAGGGAATCCAGCCCGGCGGCAAAGGTTGCAATGCCTTCCGGAAAGTTGTGAATGCCGATGGCCAGAGCAAATAGGATGCCGGATCGTTTGATTCTGGCAGAGGAGTAGCTACCGTCCGTCAGGTTATGGATGTCTTCCGGTCCTCGTGCTTCGTGGGGGTTTTCATCTTCCGGTACCAGGTAGTCGATCAGGGCGGCTATGGCAATCCCCCCGAAAAAGGCCGCAATGGTGATCCAGGCCCCGGCTGTGGCTCCGGAGGTCTCTATCAGACGCAGCCGGGCTTCTCCCAGTAATTCCACCAGAGAAATGTAAACCATGACGCCGCCGGAGAACCCTAGGGAGAAGGTGAGCATTTTGGTGTCCGTCCGCTTCATGAAGAAGGCGATGACTCCGCCCAAACCGGTGGCAAGACCGGCCAGCGTGGTGAGCAGGAAAACGGTGAGAATGTGTTGGGTGGTGAGATCCATGCTCAGGGTAGGGGAATAAAATGGCTATCGGGTGGATCTCGGCGGAAGGATCATTTTGGTGGCAGGAATGGCTCCGGCTGGGAGTTGAGGCCTTTCACCGGGAGCTAGAGATCCCCTTGTCCGCTTGATCTCAGGTAGCTTGTTGAGAAGGTCGGCGCATTGTTTCCCTTCTTGACTGTCAGGGCACAGGGCAACGGCTTCTCGAAGAGGGGCTTCCAGTTCGTGTACCCTGTTTTGCATCAAGAGAAGGCGCGCTTTTTGGGAAAGAAGTCCCTGTTTGATTTCCGGAAGAAGTCCTTGCCGTTGCAGATGGGAATCGATGAGGGAAATCGCTTGTTGCGGATCTTGTCTGATCAGCTGATGGAGTTTGTGCTGGCGGAAGGAACGGGCCAGTTCTTCCCTCTGAGATTGGAGGAGGTCTCTTTGATGCAGTTGCGTGCGGATGCCGCTAGCATCTTGCGGATCCAATTGGGTTAGCTCGTCAAGAGCCTGTTTGTAAAATGTTCGAATGGTGGATTGAGGAACTGTTTGGAGTAGGGTCGTCAGGGTTTCTCGGCGTTGTTGATCGCTCAGCTTGTCTGCCAGTTTGGCCGTTAGAGCCTGTTGTTTTTTCAAGAGCTCTGTGGCGGTTGCCGTATCTTGCAAGAGTTGAGAAGGACCGGAGTAGCCTACGACGATATGTACGGGGCGGCCTTGTTTATCTGCAAAAACCAGGGTTGGGAAGCCGGTGATGCCGTATGATTGTTTATAGCGAGCCAGCGTTGCTTTTGTCTGTGCATCCTGTTGCTTTTGGCGCGGAAAGTCCAGTTCGGTGGGGATGAATGCTGCGGTGATGGCTTCTTGCACGTCCGGACGGCTCAAGGCCTGTGTCTCCTGCATCTTGCAGGCTCCGCACCAGTCTGAGCCGGTGAATACCATCATGACGCCTTTTTGCTGAGCGGTCGCTTGCTGTAAGGCTTCTGCCGGAGTGGTGTATTGGAGTTCGGCTGTTGCGGATACTCCGACTAATAGGGCGGCAATGAGGGGAAACAGGTAGGAATGCATGAGGGCTGGAAATGTATAGTGGCTCTTTCTCTACAGGGGCGGAAGCTGCGAATGCGCAGGGGGTACCCACATGGAATTGGTGGAGCTCGTGGTGCCCGTGTTGGTGGGCGTTTCTATTTTGGGTTTCCCTGCCGGCGGTTCCGGATCTGTCACCACAACTTTTTTCTTGGTTGGCTGTTGGGTAACAGGGCGAGGCGCCGGTGCCGGTGCTTGGCGGATGAGGGGTTCATTGATAAGGCTGTCCGTCTGGTTCATGGCGGTGATGTTCAAGGGGTCTCCATAGGCTAGGATTTCCCGAATATGATCGGGGAGATCTCCTGCCGGAATGGAGGTGCTGCCTTGTTCGTGCATGATGCGTACGGATTCGTTTTCCACTCGGAGGATTTCGACGTTCAGATACGTCTTGCCGGAATGGGTGGTCTTCAGAATGTCAAACTTGCGGCCTCGTGCCTTGGCTCTGGCATCTTGGCGATACCGTTCGTAATAGGAACGGATTTCTCCGCGGATGCCTGCCACGCGCATTTTTTCTTTCTCAATGGATTTTTGCGTTTCCTGTAACCCGTTGGCTGTATTTTCCATGATATTCAGGAGACTGAGCAGCTGTTCCTTGGGTACGGTTTTGTTCCTTATTTCCTTGAGCTGTTGTTGTTTTTCTCGGATCAGGTTTTGATGTGCTACCAATGCTTCCCGTGTGTCTTTGATCGGGTTGGGAAGCTGGGAGAACTTTTCATAAACGATATATCCGGCTCCAATGACGATAAGGGCAACCAACCCTAGGCACAGATTCCAGAAAAGAGCATCGCTCTTAGCTTTTTTGACGGCTTCCGGGTCTTCCTGCTTTTCTTGTTCCTGCCCCTTTTCTTCCTGATCTGCTTGTTTAGTGATCAGATCCAAGGAGCTTTCCGGCTGTTTTTGGGATGCAGGGTATGACTGTTCTTCCGGTTGAGGGGTGTCGCTTCCCTTGGGGGCAAAGCGGGTTTCTTCTTCTGTGCCGGAAATGGTTTCTTCCGGGCTCTGTTTGGGTGAAGAGGTGTCAGACATGGGAAAATCGGTGAAAAAAGTGGTGCTTAGTCGACAGGATGCGATTGTTTGAAGTCGGCCAGTTTGGTGGCATAAGCTTGATACTGATATTGCAGAGCGTGGTATTCTTGCTTGTGCTTGGCCAGATTTTTGCGCATGTCTTCAAGGTCAAAGCACAGATGTTCAAAGTCCCGCCGTTTACTGGGTAACGTGTCTATATCCTGCGGGGTGAAGGGCGTGGTGAGTTTCCCCGGGTTGGCAAGTTTCTTCTGGAGCGTGTAGTTGATGCGTGCGTCGTGTGATTCTGCTTGTTTGATTTCTTTTTCCAGTCGGGCCAGTTCTTCCTGTGCTTGCTGGAGCTGAATCTGGAGTTGTTGGTGTTCTTGTGTGGAATCCCCGGTTATGAACGTCGTGATGGTTTCGTTCGTGCCGCTGTCGCACGAAGTTAAGACCAGTGCTAGGGTTAACGCCGGACAGATTCGCCTGGTGAATCGCACGATATGGAACATGGCTCGCATTATGAACATGAATGCCGGAGGAAGTCAAACCGTTCATGTGCCTTGCAAAACAATGATTTTTCTCGCATATAACGCATATCGGGCTACAATAGCTCCGGCATGATGCATTTATCTGAGATTGGAGGCCATCTGACGGCTAGAACGGGCATTGATGATTTGATGGAGGATTTGTTTGAAGCTCTTCATTCCGGGGATGCAGGATTGTGCCAGTTGAATGGCGGCAGTCCGGCTGTGATCCCGGAGGTGACGGAGCTTTGGCGGCGTAGCATGATGGAGCTGGTCAAGAATGGAAAGTTTGATGTGTTGGTCGGGCATTATGCTCATCCGGGTGGAGATCCCGCTTTTATCAGAGCCTTGGTGGATTTCCTCAATGCCAACTGCGGTTGGAATCTGTCTCCGGAAAATGTGGCTATTACCCATGGTGGGCAGATGGCCTGTTTTACTTTATTTAATATGTTGGCTGGGCCGGCTCCTGATGGATCATTGAGGGAAATCTTGTTCCCTCTTTGCCCGGATTATGTAGGCTATCAGTCCCAGTCTCTGTGCGGTGGGGTGATGTTCCGTGGTATCAGACCCGGTATCCGTATGCTCGATAAGCACACGTTTAAGTACGTGATTGACTTTGACCGTCTGGATATACGCCCGGAAACGGCGGCCGTCTGTATGTCCCGTCCAACGAATCCCACTGGAAACGTGGTGACGGATGAGGAGGTGGCCGTGTTGCGGGAAATGACTTCCCGTGCCGGTGTGCCCCTGATGATTGATAATGCTTATGGGCCGCCTCTCCCCAATATCTGCTTTGTCCCCGTGACTCCGGTTTGGGATGAAAACATGATTTTGTCCATGAGTCTGTCAAAAATCGGTTTGCCCGGTACCCGAACTGGTATTGTGATTGCTCGCCCGGATGTGATCCGTGCCGTAACCAGCATGATGACGACTTCTTCCCTGTGCCCTAATAATCTGGGACAGATGCTGGTAACTCCCTATTTGCAGGATGGAACGTTGGCTCGTATTTGCAGAGATACCCTGACTCCGTTTTACCGCAGTCGTGCAGAATTGGCGGTTGCGATGTTGGCGGAGCTCTTTGGTGAGTCTATTCCTTGGCGCGTTCATAAGAGTGAGGGGGCGATGTTCTTGTGGCTGTGGTTTGAGGGATTGCCCATCACTTGCCAGGAGCTTTATGAACGTTGCAAGGCTCGTGGGTGTTTTGTGAATCCGGGGCATCATTTCTTCTTTGCTCTGCCGGAAGAGGAGGAACCTTGGCCTCACCGGCATGAATGTATCCGTATCAGTTTTACCCAGACGGAAGATCTCCTGCGAAAGGGGCTTTCCATCATTGCGGATGAGGTCCGCAAAGCTTACTCTCATTCTTAATCCAAATAGACTATTGCCATGAACAGCATGACCGGCTTCGGTAGAGCCGTTGCACAGACAGACCATTATAACATCCTTGTTGAAGTATCGGGGGTGAACCGTAAGCAGACGGAAATTGCCGTTAGTGTCCCTCGTGGCTATACGGAGTGGGATACTTCCATCCGTGCCCAGGTGCAGGGGTCTATTTCTCGTGGCCGTGTGGGGGTTTCCGTCTCGTTGGAACAACTGGCTCAGTCTGAGGTTTCTTTCCGCCTCGATGAGCAAAAATTGTCTGCTTTGTCTGGCTTGCTGGCTCGTGCTTCTGAACTGACTGGGCAGTCTTTGTCCCCGCAGGTGGCCGATTTGCTCAGACTGGAAATCATCTCTTCTGCTGCGGAATCTTCTGCCTCTCCGGATGAGATTTGGCCTTTTGTGGAAACTGCTCTTAAGGCTGCGTTGCAGGATTTCCTGACCATGCGTTCCGTGGAGGGGGCTAACTTGAAGGCTGATCTCTTGAGTAAACTGGATACTTTGGAACAGTTCCGCCTTGAGATTGCAAAACTGGCTCCTGCCGTCCCTCTCAGATTGCGTGAGGGAATGCTGAAGCGTCTGGATGAGGCAAATCTCGGTATATCGGCGGATGATGAACGGATCATTCGTGAGGTGGCTTTGTTTGCGGATAAGTGTGATATTTCTGAAGAAATCACCCGCTTGTCTTCTCACTTTACCCAGTTCCGCTCTTTGTGCGATTCTTCTGCTCCTGCCGGTAGACCCTTGGACTTCCTTTGCCAGGAAATCTTCCGTGAGTTCAATACAATCGGTTCCAAAGCTAATGATTCTTCCTTGGCTCATTTGGTCGTCTCTGCCAAAACGGAGTTGGAAAAAATACGGGAACAGGTTCAGAATATTGAATAATGTCAGCGATGAATCAGCCATTGGGAACGTTGTTGGTGGTTTCCGGTCCTTCCGGGTCCGGTAAAACGACCTTGTGCCGTCGGGCTAAGGATAACGGCTTGTGCGTCTATAGCATCTCTTGTACGACTCGTCAGCCTCGACCGGGTGAAGTGGACGGCGTGGATTATCATTTCTTGTCTCCTCAGGAGTTTGCCGACAGAGTCGATAGGGGGGACTTTTTGGAACATGCGGTGGTTCACGGAAATCATTACGGAACATTAAAGGCCGATATCTTGTCCCTGCTGGAGCAGGGTAAAAATGTGGTCATGGATATAGATGTTCAGGGGGCGGCTCAAGTCCGTGCTTGTCAGGATGACGTCTTGTCCCGTTGCTATGCGGATGTGTATATTCATGTCCCTCAGGATGAACTGAAAAACCGTCTCTGCGGTCGGCAAACGGATGCTGATGATGTGATTGCTCTGCGTCTGCATAATGCCGCTCTGGAGGATGCTTGCCTCCCTCAGTATGAGCATTGCCTTGTCTCTTCTGACCGTGAGTCGGATTACGCCGCTTTTGCCTCTCTTCTCAAAGCTCTCTCCATGCGGGTGTCTCTGTTAAGTCTGTAACTTCTCTTCTTTTTATCTTCCCGATAGATTGCCTTGTATGCTCAAGGCTGTTCTTGGAGTGTATTCGGATATAAAGAAATAAATTTTGATGAAGCCTTCGGATCAATAGGAAGATTTTTTCTACTTGAGAGGATACAGCCAGCCGATAGTACAGGTGAAGATGACCCAGAGTAGGATGCTGATGGGAACGCCGACTTTGACGAAGTCTTTGAACTTATAACCGCCGGCGTTATAAACGTAGGTATTGGTTTGATAGCCGATGGGAGTGGAGAAGCTGGCACTGGCTCCGAACATGACGGCCAGAATAAAGGGGATGGGATTGGCATCAAATTGGAGTGCCATCTCGTAGGCCAATGGCCCCATGACGGCGGCAACGGCGTTGTTGGAGATCATTTCCGTCATGATGGAGCAGATCAGGTAGAGCCCGGAGATGGCAACGAGGCATCCCATAGGACCAATAGTATCCACAACTCCGAAAGCGATGAGCTTGGCTAGCCCGGTCTTGCTCATGGCATCTCCAACGCAAAGCATGCCCAGAATGAGGAAGATGATGCTCCAGTCAACAGCTTGATAGGCCTCTTTGGGTTTAATACAGCCGGAGATGATGACGATGAGGGCTCCGATGAAGGCGAGGTAAAACGGATTAAAGCGAGCGAAAAATTTAAAGAACTCGCCGTATTGTTCGAAAGAACCCAGTAGCCCGATCAGGATGAACATTCCCATGGCAAAGATTGCCCAGCCTTGCTTATTGCGGTTGTGAACCTCTGCCGGTCGTTGGCTTAGGGGGATGATGCGTTGCTTGGTCAGGATGCGATTCATGCCTTCCATCGGTCCTTCAAGGAGGAGGGTGTCTCCTGCCACCAGTTTGGTGTCCGGCCCCATGTCGGTAATGTTTTTGCCTTGGCGGTGAATGGCTAGCACGAAAATATTGAAGCGTTGGCGCAGTTTGAGTTCAGATAGCGACAGTCCGGAGAACTCTGAGTTGTTGGCAATCATGCCTTCTACGATTTGAACGTCGCGTTGCTCCAGGGTTTCCAGTCCACGGCTGTCATCCCAGCCTAGATCAATGCCTTTGGCTTCCCGTACCTGATTGACTTTTCTGGCGTTGCAAAGAAAGAGAATGCGGTCGCCTTCTTCTAACGTGATGTGTTGCAGCTCTTCTTGCATGGAAAAGCCCTTGCGCCGGACTTCTACTATTTTTGTCCCGATGAGTTCCGACTGCATCAGTTGGATGGGGGTGGTGCCTATGTGCGGTGAGTTCGCCGGAATCCTTACTTGAAGCAGAAAGTCTCGCTGAATGCCTCCCGGAAGCATGGTAGACAGGGTCGGACGAGATGGTAGCCATTTGCGGCCTATGGTCCAAATGTAAATCAGCCCCGCTGCTGCATAGACTAAGCCCATGGGGGTTAATGTGAACATGTGAATGCCATCGTAACCCAACTTTTGAACTTGTCCGAGAACGACAACGTTCGTGGAGGTCCCCACGACAGAGCAGGTCCCGCCGAGAATGGTGGCATAAGAAAGTGGAATGAGCAGTTTAGAGGCTGCTATGTTGTGGTCTCGGCAGAAAGCGAGCACAATGGGCATCAGGATGACGACAACCGGGGTGTTGTTTACGAATGGGGAAACCAAAAATGCCCCAAGTGTAATGACTAGCAAAGCCGTGAGTTCTTTGCCTTTGGCTACTTTGTTAAATAGCTTGGAAAGGTCTCCGATTAAGCCCGTCTTTTCTAGTGAGGCACTTAAGATAAACATGCATACAACGGTCAGCGGCCCACTGTTGGCAAAGCTGGTCAGAACATCCTGTGTGTTTAATATGCCGGTAAGCATGAGGACGGCTGCGCCGCTCATGGCGGTGATTTCTACGGGCAGCCATTCTTTGATGAAGCAGATGAATAAAAGGATGAGCAGAATGCCTACAATCCATTGCTGGGTAACTGTAGAATCCAGCCAGGATAGGATAGTGGCAGAGTTAATTTCTGGAAAAAAAGGCATAATGAAAAACTGCTGGGTCAGGGAGAAAAAAGTCAACCTCTCCTACTTTCCCGGCTTCTTTCTGTCAAGCCGCAATCATGTTCCGGAAAGGGTTTGAAAAGACGGTGTGTCTTTTTTATGGTCGGGGCTGTCCTATGGATTCTCCCGTTGTTACTCGTTTTGCCCCCAGCCCTACGGGGCGTCTTCATTTGGGTCATGCTTTGGCGGCATGGGAGGCCCGTTCGCTGGCGGATCGTTTTGACGGAAGGTGTGTGTTGCGGATGGAGGATATTGATAGGACTCGTTGCCGTGAGGAGTTTGTGACAGGTATCCTTGAGGATTTGACTTGGCTCGGTATCCGGTTTGATGGTGTGGTGATGGTTCAATCCGAACGTCTTGCTTGTTACGAACAGGCTCTTCAGCAATTGAGGGGCTTAGGTGTATTGTATCCCTGTTTTTGTACGAGAAAGGAAATTGCAGAAGAGGTCGCAGCCATGGGTGGGGCGCCTCAGGGTGGCTGTGTGGATGTTTATCCGGGAACTTGCCGACAGCTTGATCAGAGCCGCAGACAGGAGCTGATGGCTTCCGGTAAGCCTTTTTCCTGGCGGTTGGATTGCCGTGCCGCTGCCCGCATAACGGGAGCCTTGCGGTGGCGGGATTTGCGTTTTGGTGATCAGGTTTGTCATCCGGAGGAGTTGGGGGATGTGATTTTGGGGCGTAAGGATTGTGCAGCCAGTTACCATATTGCCGTTGTTACGGATGATGCCGCTCAGGGCGTTACTCATGTGAGTCGTGGTGAGGATTTGTTTCCTGTGACGGGGATTCATCGAACCTTGCAGGCGTTGCTCGGTTTGCCTGTCCCCTTGTGGTATCATCATCGGCTGGTAAAGGATGCTTCCGGAAAACGCTTGGCTAAGCGGGATAAGAGCATGAGCTTACAGGAAATGAGGTCGGCTGGGGCTACTCCTCAGGATATTTTCCGACTGATGCGGGAGAATTAAAAATTGTCCCCTTTTTTTGTTTGGGTGGTTTCTAGGCGTATGGAGACTGAGGGATATTTGCGCTTCTCGTGAATTGTGGACAACTAAGTTCTCTCAAACGCTGAACTAAGTCAGTTGTATTTTTAAGCAAGAAGAAATAAAAACGAGATGCCCCGTTTGTTTTAGAGGCATCCCGCTTGAGATAAGAATGGTGAAAATGCTTTTATTAAGCTCTGCGACGACGCAACATAAGACCAGCCAATGCCATGACTGTAAGCGTGGCGGTTGCCGGTTCTGGAATGGGGGCATATGATACGGATAAGTTGGCTATTTTCGAGCCATTTAATTGCTCAGCAGAGTATCCGGGAGCTTTGCTACCGATACTGTATTTTGTATTTTCAGCTTCTTCTGTTGAATTCCACTCAATGGTACTAAGAGTGGTTGTATAAGAGGAGGCTTCCCCACCTGTCGGATCAAGAGTAATGGAGACACTAGAGCCTAACAAGGACACTGTCACGGAAGTCCAAGTGCTGGCTGTTAGAGATATAGCATTGTTTGGAACCTTGGAACTACCGTCTTGTCCTCGGTTTAAGTTATTGTTGACGAGACCGATTTTACCATTATCAAGGCCGAGACTTACTCCCTTATTGATTTGTGCAATATGAAAAATGGTTTCTACAGTGTTGTTCCCTCCCCAAGAAATATCAAAGGAAAAAGTTAGTGTCCCTTCATTTCCTTGTGCTGCGTTAAGCATATCTTTGAACGTAGATGTCTCTAGTTCCCATCCATAGCCACCGGAAAAAGCGGATGTTTCTACTCCTTTGATAGTCTCATTGGTGAATGTTATGCCGTTGTTGGTAAAGGTTCCTCCCATAACAGCAGAAGGATTGCTAAAATCCCAAGTATAGGATTGAGCTGTAACGGTAGCCTGAGCTGTTGCTCCTAAGGAAATGAACCCTGTTAGCAGGAGCAGCTTTTTTAACGATGTTTTTAGAAGCATAAGTCTATATGGATTGAATCCGTTACGTTATTAGCGGATTGTAAATCCGCTGTCAACACAAAAAAACAAGTATGAACAAGTTAGACAAATTCCTGTTTTTGCCCTAGCTAAGGATTAACTATACATTGTTCACTTTTTCTATAAAAATAATTTCATACAGGCATAATTTAAATCTCTTGATATAGAAAGAGTTAAATCGATCATTATAACAAACTAAGCACTCTTAATCAAGCCATCTTCCTCCAATTTTAGTAACAGTTTAATCTGCGGATTTACAATCCGGCTCTTCTGTAATCTTCGGAAAGAGAAGAGTTTGTTGAT
>CAZGGR010000027.1:0-14990 GCA_964525305.1 uncultured Akkermansia sp. | reverse complement strand
ACAAGGACCAGAACAAGGACCAGAACAAGGATCAGAACAAGGATCAGAACAAGGACCAGAACAAGGATCAGAACAAGGATTCAGGAAAAGAAAATGAGATGAAAAATGCTCAACTCCCAGACTCTCCTGAAAAAGACGAACTGCCGGAAACACCAAACACAGAAAAAAAACAAACACAGCCTGAGCAAGACAAGCCCATCCCCGTAGCCGAACAAAAAGAAAGCAAAGAGGAAAAAGAACGCCGGGAAGCCAAATCCATCCTCAAGGAACGCAGAGATATTGAACCCGGATGTCCCATTCCTCAGTTACCAGAACGCCCAACCGACAAAGATTATTGATTCCTTTTTGCCAACATTCATCAATGTCCAACATCAACCACATCTGCGCGACAATATGAAAAAACTACTTGCCATTCTTTTACTTTTATTCTGCGTTCATACCACAGTCCTAGCCCAACAAGCTATTACAACTTGGCTATCCGATGCTGTTGTTCCGGGAGAACAGACCCGACTCTTCATCATCTTGCCGGACGGAAATATTGCCAGCCAAGAGCCTCTTCCCCGAGTCAAGGGCGCCAGCCTACGCTGGGTGAAACAAGGCAACTACATCCGCTGGGCCAATTCCCCTAATCAAGCGGCTTTCTTAATGGCTATTGAAGTCACACCTGATGAAGTAGGTACTGTAGAAATCCCCTCGCTCACCCTTCACAGCAACAACGGACGCACCTATACAACCTTACCCCAAACGCTAACAGTATACCCTTACAGTGCTATCAAATGGAATACATTGGATCTGAATGGTCTTAATATGTCATACGGCATATTGTGGCACGTAGACAACCAAAAGCCTTACGTTCACCAACCAGACAGTTGTGAACTGAAAATCTATGCACCGGAATATATTCTGGAATACATGGCTCCCTCCATTACGACCTCCAATCTTGCCACATGGCGTTTTGAACCCACTCTGGTAGAGCTGCTCCGCGGACAGCCTCGAGGATCTGTACTTTATAAAGGGGCCAACTGGAACGTTATGACCTTCCAAAGCACCATGTTCCCTTTGAGAGCCGGAGAGGTAACGGCATCCGGAACCGTCACAGCCCTTGCTGTCATTCCGCAAGCAGACCCACTCATGGCCAATTTTATCCGCTCGGAAGTTCAGGTAGAAATGACTATTCCGGAAGTAAAAATTACGGCTCAGGAGCTACCGGAAGGAGCACCGGAATCATTTACCAATGCCGTTGGCAACTTCCGGATTGACGCGAGCACGGATGCCAGAGATCTCAGTGCCAATGAACCCATTTCTGTCAAAATCAGAGTTACAGGTACAGGCAACATCCACAGCATTGCTTGTCCGACTCTTACGGACGCCTCCAACTGGAAGCTTTATCCACCCAACAAGCTGGATCCGGATCAGAGTATGCGCTCCATTCAAGGCACGGTAGAGTTCCAACAAATGATGCGTCCCATCGCTCAAACAGATTCCATTCCTCCATTTGAGCTAACATTCTTTGATCCCGAAACACAACAATATAAAACCATCACCACACCCCCCATTCCTCTAGAATGGAAAGCATCAGCTATCACCGGAGTCGCTATGAGCGGTAACGCCACAGCCACAGAGCCACCGCCTGCAGGAACTATTCCTATTGCTGAAATGACAGATATTTATGGTCTTATACCCGGTACTGTGATAAGTGCCCTTACGACTCCGCCCCACTGGGGATGGTACTTCCTAGCTTACATCCCAGCCGTTATTCTGTTAGGAACGGCCCTACTCCGCTACATTCGAAAAATCCGACAAGAAAGCTTCTCTGCCAAAGAAAGAATGCGTGCATTCCGTGGACTAACCTCTTCCGCAACAGCCCAAGAATCCTCTACCGGCTTTCTACGAGCCGTTGGTAACTTTATTGAAGCCTATATTCCACAATCCGCTCGGAATGAAGAAATGAAGACTATTCTTCAACTGCGTGATGACCGGGCATTTCAGCCAGAAGATACTACCGATGCCCTACCCCATACAGAACGTCAGCGGATCCTGCGCTCCATTAAAAAAGTCATCTCCAAGCTTCCTGTACTCATGATGACCGTTGTCCTGTCCTTAACTCTGGGCACAACCGGAAATGCGACAGAAACGGACAACAATCTGGGTACCAAAGCTTATGAACAAGGAGAATACGCTAAAGCCATTGACTACTTCAGCAAGGAAAACGACCATACGAAACTTTCCAAAGAAGAACGGGCCTATGCCTACTTCGGCATAGGTAACTCCTACTACCGTCTCAACAAGCCCGGACTAGCTGCCCTTAACTATCGCCGGGCATTGGAACTTTCCCCATACTTCACGGAAGCGCAATGCAACCTGCAATTTATTGAACGCAAGGAAGGAGCTATTCTGCCGGTAAACACGGAAGAAAATCGCTGGTTAACCTACATCAGCCATGATGCACTCATCCCCATCACTATTTTGACAGGTGCCGTTATGCTCACCTTCTTGGCATTGCTAACCATCACCCGCAAACACAGGGTTCTACTTATCACTCTGGCGACACTGTCAGGATTGCTTACAGCCACGGCTATCACCAATTATATCATTTATCCAGCCACACCGGAGTCCATCCCTGCAGACTCCCTACTAATCGTCACCAGCAAGACCTCCGGCCGACATGCGGCGGACTTGGCCAGTCCGGTAGTCATCAACCTACCAGCATCTACACCGCTCATCCTACGAGCAGAACGCGGTTCCTGGTACTACGCCACCACATTCCAACATACTCCCGTCTGGATTCCTAAAGAAGATGCGCAGAATCTGTAGTGGACATAAGTTTACATGGTAAATAAAGCCCAAAGATTAAAAACTAAAAACTTCTCATAGGTCCCAGAAGACAATGAAAAACAAGAACGTTTATGTAAAAAGCAATCGATAAGAAATGATGATTGCAAATAAAACATTGACCCGGAGCGTCAAGATGCTATTCTAAAGCCCTCATTCAACCGGAGGAAGAATACACAGCCGTGGAGGACGATATTATTTGCACAGAAAAAATCATTGCGGAACGCAAGACGTTCTTTCTTGATCTTAAACAAAATGCGCGCGGCAAAGTGGTGCGTATTACGGAAAAAGTAAGTTCCAACAGGGATCGAATTATGGTTCCTGCAGAAATCCTGGACGATTTCATTGCCGCTTTACAGGATATTCGGGAGACGTTGAAACAACAAGGAGAATAAGTCACCTCGATTTCATCATTTATTTCTTTTTACAAAAAAAGCGGGGAACGGTTACGACCCCGTTTTTTTTTGTATCTACAAGGGAGAAAGCAGACCGCTTATCGGGGTTAAACGTATTGCCAAATTAGGCGTTGCCAAAAATAAAAAAGGGAGTACCTTGTTTTCTCCCGATTTTTTTCTCGGCTTCTTTTTTACACCGTACGGCTTTGTTGGGTCTGACGGAAAGCACGGGAATATTGATGTATAACCAATGAGTATTTCAGAAATATGACGACACAACAGGAATTGACTCCGGAGCTGATTCGGGCCGCCCTGACCACGGTTAAATTTCCGGGGTTCAGCCGCGACATTGTCTCCTTCGGTTTGGTGAAGAAGATCGACATTGACGCTGAAAACAACGTCACGATTGACTTGGTGATTGAAAGTAAAAATGCGGATATTCCCCGTTACATTTTTGAAGGTGTACACGGCGTTATGAAGCATATTCCCGGAGTGAAGCATTGTGACGTCAATATTGAGCATAAAGCCCCGGAAGCCAGGAAAGGGACCAATGATGATCCCTCTACATGGAAATCTTCCGTTCCCGGAGCCAAACATGTGATAGCTGTAGCGTCAGGCAAAGGAGGCGTAGGTAAATCAACCGTTTCTGCCAACCTAGCGGTGGCATTAAGCAAGCTAGGGTATTCTGTAGGTCTAGTCGATTTAGATATTTACGGTCCCTCCATGTCCTTAATGTTTGGTACCAAGGAACGCCCCGGCGCCAATGAGAACGACGAGTTTTTACCAGTAACAGCCCATGGCGTTAAACTTCTTTCCATGGGCTTGATGATTAACGAAAGCGACCCTGTAGCCGTGCGTGGACCGCTGGCAACGCGTTACGTCCAACAATTCCTGCGCAATGTGGAATGGGGCGATGTAGACTTCCTGATTTTGGACTTGCCACCGGGCACAGGAGATATTCAACTAACGATAGTCCAGACAGCAGAACTGGACGGCGTGGTCGTGGTCACCACTCCGCAAGAAGTAGCATTGATAGACGCTCGCAAGGCCATTGGACTGTTTGAACGGGTAAAAACACCTATTCTGGGAGTCATTGAAAACATGAGTTACTTCCAGTGCCCATCAGACGGGAAGATTTACCACATCTTTGGAGAAGGAGGCGGCGAACGAGAAGCAGCAAAATTGGGAGTGCCCCTACTTGGGAAGATTCCCTTGGATATCTCCACTCGTTCAGGAGGAGATGAAGGACGCCCCGTAGCACTGGATGATCCAGAACAAAACCCAGTTTCTGCGGCATTCCGTCACGTCGCAGAACAGTGTGCCCGAGTGACGCTTGAGCGTTAATGGGACAAATTAGCCGGAGAATCCCCAACAATACCGGTACTTTTATCCATAAAGCCGGATTGGGTCTATTGCACGCCCAATCCGGCTTTATTAGCCGCAAAAACGTACGGAAAAACAATAGAGGGAAGAGTACGTACAGGCATGAATGAGAAATTGAAACAAGCAAACATGAACAGTCATCTAAACAAGAGGTCCCTTAAAGAAATCAACAAGCTAATACCACTAGCTCTGCCAGTTTTGGTTGTCAACCTGACCATTACCGGAATGGGAGCAGTGGATACTATTGTGGCAGGAAGAGCCGGAGTAACGGATATGGCAGCTGTGGCATTGGGGTCTTCCGTTTATTTACCGGTTTTGCTATTTGCTTGTGGCATTCTGATGATTGTGGGACCCGTTATTGCCAATATAAGGGGGAAAAATCATGAAAGCCGGGTTGGGTACATGACCAACCACGGAATGTGGCTGGCAGTGCTACTCAGTTTGATTACCATGCCAATCATTTATGCATTGAGGAACGTATTCGGTCTGCTTTCTGATGACGCAGTCATGTGTCAAATGGCCTCAGATTATATGCTAGCCGTGATGTGGGGATTACCAGCTAACCTAGGCTTTGTGGCACTTAAGAGCTTAAATGAAGGCTCTAATATGACCCGACCGGCCATGTACGTAGGTCTGTGCGGTTTATTACTCAACATTCCGCTGAACTATATTTTTGTGTTCGGAATGTATGGATTTCCCCGCTTAGGAGGCGTTGGATGCGGCGTCGCTACGGCTGTTATTTTCTGGATTGAATTTTTATTAATGTTCCTGCTGGTTTACCTAAATCCACGACACAGGCCATACCGCAAACACATTCTCTGCTGGAGACGCCCGACTCCCTCCGTGATTACCCATCTGATCCGCCTGGGCATACCGATCGGTATTTCTCAGTTATGTGAAGTGATGCTGTTCTGTGCCGCGGCATTAGTCTTAGCTCCGCTGGGAGAAACCCAAGTGGCCAGTCACCAGATAGCCGGCAACGTGGGCGGGCTAGTTTTCATGTTACCGCTCTCAGTTGGGTTGGCCGCCTCCATCCGTGTGGCATATCACCATGGCAAGGGAGACCTAGCAGGAGTAAAATCTGCCATGTTATCCTCTTATGTATTGGTTCTTTCCATCTGCCTATGTACCTTTGGTGGCATTACGATCTTCAATGAACAGATTGTGCGCTTGTACAATGACTCAGAAGAAATTGTCAATACGGCATCCGTCCTTCTAATTTTGGCAGCGGCCTACCAACTACCGGACTGTCTACAAGTACTTTCTGCCGGAGTTCTCAGAGGCTTTCGCGATACGGCATCCATCTCCTACATCACATTCTTTTCCTACTGGATTATTGGATTCCCGACCTGTTATCTTTTAGCTCGCACGGATTACCTTGTTCCAGCAATGGGAGCCAAAGGCATTTGGATAGGCTTCATCATCGGATTAGCGGTAGCTGCTGTCTTGTTACTCTGGCGTGTTTCACTCACAGCCAAGAGAGAACTTGCCCTGATGAAGCAGACGGATCCCCGATAAACGACAGACGGGAGAAGAAAAGCTCCATTGTCTTTTGTATTCCTGAAAGCAGTCCGATACAAGAGAGGCACGACAGGACGGTCAACTCGCACAGGAAACTGAAAGTCACAGGGCTTGAAGTAAGGCGGAGCTTTAGTTACATTAAGGCATCATGTCATTACGAAGCCGTTTTTCTGGTCTCATTTTTCTATTATTTTCCGTCGCATTACCATCCTCAGCATCAGAATCTAATCATCCGTTTTTGGACAACACCAGGCCTATTCGCTGGAGCAAGTTGACTCCTGACAAGCTGGAAGCGGATATGCAAGAAGCGATGCGCATCACCCAAGCCGCCGTAGAAAAAATCAGCCGTCTTAAACCGGAAGAAATCACGTATGAAAATACCTTCGCCGCTCTCGAACAAAGTCAAGAGCCGTTCATGGAAGGGTTACAAAAAGCATTTGTGCTGAAGAGTCTGTGTGAACATCCAGATTTGCGCAAAGCCATGGATGCAACTACACCAAGAGTGACGGCCTATCTTTCATCTCTAACCAAAAACCAGGCTCTGTGGAATGTGCTGAAAACGGCAGAAACACAACTTAAGGGAGCAAAACTAACCCCAGAACAAAGGCGATTCATAGAATTGACCATTAAAGACTTTCGAGATAACGGCGCAGACCTTCCGGCAGAAAAACGAGCTCGTCTCGAAGTCATTGATAAAGAACTTACGGAAGCTACCCAACAGTTCAGTAATCTGTATATGGATTCACGGAAGAACTGGTCTTGGTCCACACAAGATGGCTCCATGCTGGAAGGAGTCAACCCCACGCATTTGAAACGGGCCCAAGAGGAATATCGATCACAACATCCAGACCAAACGAAACAAGGATGGACCTTTACCCTAGATTCAGCTGCCGCAGCCAGAATCATGGTGAAAGCTCAACGGGAAGAATGCCGCAAATCTCTGTGGGAACATTACCAAACCGTCTCCACAGGCACATATGATACTGAACCGGTGATCCGCCAAATCCTTGCGTTACGACTAGAAAAAGCTCGTTTATGCGGTTATGAAAAATATCCAGATTATGCTCTGCAGGACAGTATGGCAGGAGACGGGAAAAACGCAGTTAACTTTGTCAACAACCTGCTGGCTAAGGTAAAAGATCCATTCTTTCGGGAAATGGAAGGGCTACGTCTCCTGAAGGCCAAGCACACTAATAATCAAAAGGCACGCTTAAATCCATGGGATACAGCTTATTACTCCAATCTGCAAGCAGAAGAACGCTTTCAGCTAGACCAAGATGAACTGCGCCATTATTTTCCCCTACCGCGCGTGATGGAGGGGCTGTTCTCCCTAGTTAACCGTCTCTACGGCATCCGAGTCACAGAAGTACCTGCCGACTCCAAAGAAGCTGTAGAAACCTGGCATCCGGATGTTCGTTTTTTCAAGATTCACGATGAAACAGGGAAACTTCTAGGTTCTTTTTACATGGACCTGTTCTCAAGAAATCATAAGCGCTCCGGAGCATGGATGTATGCTCTAGACTCCGGAATCCCCGACACACCAAACAACCCAGGGAAACCGCGTGTTGGCATGGTATGTCTGAACATTCATCCGGTAGCAGAAGGCGAACCGGTTCTTCTCACCCATTACGAAGTAACCACTCTGTTCCATGAGTTTGGACATCTGTTGCACTTGATGTTTACACGGGTTTCCATCCCCTCACTAGCTGGAACCAACGTGCCACGAGACTTTGTTGAAATCCCTTCTCAATTCATGGAAAACTGGTGCTGGAAACCAGAAATCTTAAAAAGTTTTGCCCGACATGAACAGACAGGAGCCGTCATTCCGGATGAATTGCTAACCTCTCTGCGCAACTCTCGAGCCAATACCCCAGCCTTATCTCTGGTGGGACAACTTCTGTACGGGCAATTGGACTTAGCTATCCATACAAATCCGGAACGCTTTGCTACCCAAGATCTGGATCAAATAGATCCAATTATTGCCGGAGATATGGATTACTTCAAGGGCTTCAAGCGTTCCAGCAAACTGCGCACGGCTCAACACTTCTTCTCTTCCCCCTCCGGCTATGCCTCTTTTTACTTCTCTTATTGCTGGGCGGAAGTGATGGAAAAGGATATTTTTGAGGCATTTGAACGAGCAGGAGGCGTAGACAAAGCAACGGCGCTTCGGTTCAGAAAATCCATTCTGGAACGAGGTTATACGGTACCCCCCATGCAACAATTCATAGACTTTATGGGAAGAAAGCCCGACCCGGATGCTATGCTCCGTCAAAGGAAACTAGCTCTCTGAGCCTTTCCAAGGGTGGAGATAGAAAAGAAATCTCCACCCCAGCCCAGGTAGATAGCAACTTTTATTATACATTTGTTTAATTATTTTATCTCTTTACAGCGTATTAGTTACAAACATTTTACTGTATTGGAGACACACCTTCGCGTTGACTTTATAAGAAAAAAAAGCGAAGATTCAGTCGCTTTACCATCCACTAATGGTATTCCACAGCAAACAAGTCCCATTCACTTATGAATAACAAGCCCTTGACGATTGCCGCTGCGACGTTGCTTCTCAGCACGTCAGCGATGATGTTAACCTCCTGCAACGGAGATAAGGACTCCAAAACACAGGCGCAAACGCCCAAGCCGGAAGTACAAGTAACCAAACTGGTAACCAAAGATGTTCCCATCAAACGGGAATGGGTTGGGACTTTGCGCGGCACAGAAGATGCTGAAATTCGCTCCCAAGTAACGGGGTATCTGCTTTCTAAAAATTACAAAGACGGAGCTTATGTGAAAAAAGGGCAAGTTCTGTTTCAGATAGATCCACGCCCGTTCCAAGCAACCCTGGAACAAGCGCAAGGCCGTTTGGAGCAGTATGAGGCCACGCTCAAGAAGTACAAGCTAGATGTGGATCGGTACACCCCGTTGGTAGAAACCGGATCTGTCAGTCGCAAACAGTTGGATGACGCTCTACAACAAGTTCAAGAAACAGAAGCAGCTATAGTCACAGCAAAAGCTCAAGTGGATGAAGCAAAAATTAATCTTAAATTTACCACCATCACGGCACCGATAACCGGACTTGCAGGATTGGCAACTCCGTCCATCGGGAACTTGCTGACCCCTTCCAGCCAAACGCCACTGACCACCATTTCTGCAATTGACCCCATTCGCGTGGACTTTTCCATCAGTGAACGGGATTTTCTAAACTCCCTAGACAACAAAATGGCACGGCAAAAAGGAGCCATTAAGTTGACTCTAATTCTTGCCAACGGCGAAGAATATCCCATCGAGGGTGAACCTGTGGCCATTGACAGAAACGTAGATTCCCAAACGGGTACGTTGAATATTGTTGGACACGTCCCTAACCCAAACCTGACACTGCGCCCGGGAATGTTTGTACGAGTACGTGCTAAGGTTAAAACACTAAAAAATGCGACTCTGGTACCCCCTCGTGCGATTCTGTCAGCCCAAAGTGCCAAGTTCATTGTTTACCTGGATAACAACAACGTCCCTCAAATGCAGGTTGTCAATCTGGGACCAATCGTTGACGGCATGCAAGTTGTCGATATTGTTCCCATGCAAGGATCCACTTTCACGAAAGAAAGTCCCATTGTTGTGGAAGGCATTATGCAGGCGGCTAAATTGAAAAATCTAGCACCGGTAGATCCCAAGCCTTACAACCAGGTGATTTCCCAGCCTGTCATCTCCTCCGTAGGCGCACAATCATTTGAAAAGGCTAAAACCCCGGAAGGGATGAAACAAAAAACCACGGGGCAAAATACCAAATAATTTTCTTTACAGCGGTAGGAAAGACTTATTTGTCACCTTGTTTAAAGATTCCTGCTTACTCCAAGATCTAACGCCATGTCCAGCTTCTTCATCAAACACCCGACCATCGCCATCGTCATTTCTATCGTGATGATTTTGCTTGGCGGACTATCCTTGATGGGGCTTCCCATTGAGCAATACCCCAATATTGTACCGCCTACCATTAAAATGCAGGCGACCTATCCGGGCGCCAATGCAGAAACGGTGGCCAATTCCGTAGCATCCCCCATTGAGCAATCTATTTCCGGCGTAGTGGGAGTGGACTACATGACCTCTACCAATGCCAATAATGGCATTTGCTCTTTGAGCATCGTTTTTGAAGTGGGAACGGATCCCAACATGGATCAGACGCTGGCCTATATGCGTTACGGACAAGCAACAGCTCAGATTCCCTCCGAAGTATCCCAAATGGGCATCACTATCACCCAATCCACGGGGAGCCCGTTAGCCGTTGTCAGCTTGTTCTCACCAAATGACAGCTTGAACGCTGTATTCCTGAGTAACTATGCTTACGTCAGTTTGGTGGATCCCATTAAGCGTATACCCGGAGTAGGTGACGTACAAGTATTTGGAGCCGGACGTTACGCTATGCGTATCTGGCTGGATACCACCAAGATGGCTGCTCAAAACATCTCTGTGGGAGAAGTTCAATCTGCCATCAAAGCCCAAAACACCGTTATCCCCGGAGGACAAATCGGGGCAGAACCAGCACCGCCCGGAACTGAGTTCACTTACAGTATTCAAACGAAAGGGCGTTTACAAACGGCGGAAGAATTCGGTAACATTATCATTCGAGCCGAAGGGAATAAAATCCTTTATCTGAAAGACATCGCCAAAGTGGAGCTGGGGGCACAGACCTACAATATTGCCAGTAAATACAACGGTAAAGACTCCGGAGCCATTGCTATCTATGCGGCACCCGGCACCAATGCCATCAACACAGTAGACGCGATCAAAGAACTATTCCAAGAACGGGCACGCAGTTTCCCTGCCGGGATGGAATACAATCTGACGCTGGATACTACATTGGCCGTACGCGCTTCCATTGAAGAAATTGAACATACCTTAGTGGAAGCTTTAGTACTCGTGGTGCTAGTGGTCTTCGTCTTCCTGCAAGGGTGGCGAGCCACGTTAATCCCGGCCATCGCCGTACCGGTTTCCATTATTGCCACGTTTGCTCTGTTCCCCTTACTGGGCTTTACTCTGAATACCATCTGTTTGATGGGCATGGTTCTAGCCATCGGGCTGGTAGTGGACGATGCTATTGTAGTCGTAGAAGCGGTAGAATCCCACATGGAACGAGGGTTAACCCCACGCCAAGCAGCCTTTGCCGCCATGGAAGAAGTATCTGGCCCAGTCATTGCCATTGCATTGGTACTGGCTGCCGTGTTCCTGCCATCCCTGCTTTTGCCAGGTATTACAGGTACACTGTTCCAGCAATTTGCTGTAACGATTGCCATTTCCATGTTGATTTCCGCATTTAATGCCTTGACGCTCTCTCCTGCACTTTCTGCCATTCTGCTAAAGCCCAAAGACCCGACCAAAGGCGGTCCGTTGAAATTCTTCTACAAGATATTCAACCGAGGTTATGATGCTACAGCCAACGGTTACACCAAAGTTTGTCACTTCCTGACACGTAAGCTGATCATTACCATTCCATTGCTGGCCGTGATAGCCTATGCCATCATTCCGACAGCAAAGAAAATCCCCAACGGCTTCCTTCCGGATGAAGACCAGGGATATCTGTTCGCAGCCCTGATTATGCCAGAAGCTCGCTCCTTGCAACTAACGGCCGCAGCAGCAGACAAGGCATCCGAACTTATCCTCCAGAATCCCAATGTGCAGGATGTGATTGCCATTTCCGGCTTCAGCCTACTGACAGGAGTACAAAGTACCAACAATGCTTTCTTCTTCGTCATGCTTAAACCATGGGAAGAACGCCCCAATCCTGATCAGAGTGCAAAAGCGATCACAGCACAGTTGAACGGGGTGCTGTCCAGCAAGGTATCGGAAGGGATAACCATGTGCTTCCAACCTCCAGCCATTGCCGGTGTAGGTTCCTCCAACGGTGTTACCTTCATGCTGGAAGACCGTGATGGTAAGGGACCAGAATACCTGGCAGAACAAACTGATATCTTCATCAAGGAAGCCAGCAAACTTCCCATCTTTTCCACCAAAGAAAACGGTCGTGTCAGCAGCGTCATGTCCTTTGCCGTAGAGAAAAAAGATGTACGGCTGGATGAAGAAAAATGCGCTGTATTAGGAGTTAACATCAGTGAAGCCAATAGCCTGCTTCAGGCTTACATGGGCTCTCTATTCATTAACTACATCACACTGTATGGGCAACAATGGCAAGTATACATTCAAGCTCAGGGCAGTGACAGAACAGGAACAGAAATGCTTAATAACTTCTACGTGAAGAACAATAAGGGGAATCCTGTTCCGCTCTCCACGCTCGTTAAGATTACCGATGTTAAAGGGCCAGAGTTTTTATTGCGTCAGAATCTATACAACGCCTCCAAGATTATGGTAACGCCTGCTACAGGCTACTCCAACTCACAGGCCATGGAGCAATTAGAAGCGACCTTTGAAGCCTGCATGCCTTCTGACATGGGGTACAGCTATGCTGATATGAGCTATCAGGAAAATAAAATACAAGGAGGCATCGGCATTGTGCAGATATTCTTGCTTTCCTCCATCTTCGTTTTCCTAATTCTTGCAGCTCTGTATGAACGCTGGGCTCTGCCATTGAGCATCTTCATGACTGTCCCAATTGCCGCACTTGGAGCCTTCCTGGGACTAAAATGGTTTGGATATGAATTAAACCTATACGCCCAAATCGGTTTGGTGATGCTTATTGGACTGGCAGCTAAAAACGCTATTCTTATTGTCGAATTTGCCGTTATTGAAATGGAACGTGGTAAAACATTGATGGAAGCCACCCTTTCTGCAGCAAGAATACGTTTACGCCCCATTTTAATGACCTCTTTTGCCTTCATTCTGGGCTGTGTTCCGTTGGCTTTAGCATCCGGATCTGGAGCCTATTCTCGCAACATCATTGGGATTGTGGTGATTGCCGGCATGACCATGGCGACAGTTGTCGGCGTCTTCCTGATTCCCAGTTCTTTCTATTTCATCATGAAACTCTTCCGTGTTCGCATTGCCCGCAAAACGGTAGAAACAGAAGACCCTGATGAAATCATCGCCCGCAAGCACTTATTTCATGAAGCCCATGAATCCCTGAAAGGCTAAACATCGTTTATTGAACAAAACATTTACAAAAACAGACCACACGTCAACATATGCGACTAAATCAATACATCACATACGCCGTCCTGCTGGGCACTGCCTTCACCGTCTCTTCCTGCATGATGGGACCCGACTTCAAGCCCGTAGATATGCCCATGCCTGCAGCGTTCAGAGGAGCTCCGGCCTCTACAGAATCCATTGCAGACCTTCCCTGGTGGAAAGTCTTAAAGAATAAAGACCTTCAAGATCTCCTGACCGATACCTATAACAATAACCGTGACCTGAAAGCGACAATGGCACGTGTGGAACAAGCGCGCCAATACATCACCGTGACGGAAGCACCGCTCTTCCCATGGGCCAGCTACACAGCCAACCTCAGTAAAGGATCTAACTATGCTTCAGGTACTGTCGCTCAAACTAACGGAGCCACACAATCTTCCGGAACAATTATCGGTGGGGCTTCTTGGGAGCTAGATCTTTGGGGCAAAACACGCCGAATGACAGAAGCAGCACGAGCCGATTATATGGCTTCTGAAGAAGGGCAACGAGCCCTCATGCTTTCCCTGCTCCGTCAAGTGGCAAACTCTTACCTGCAACTCCTTCAACTGGACGAACAGCTTGCCATTGTTCAGAAGTCAGTAGAATCCTATTCCGAAAGTCTGCGCCTCTTCTCTGAACAGTTGGAAGGCCAGGTAGGTGACCGACTCCAAGTAGCTTCAGCCAAAGCAGCATTGTCCTCATCCCAAGCACAAATCCCAGCGATTGAAGCTCAAATAGCCAATTTGGAAAATGCAGTATCCGTTCTAGCAGGACGCCAACCCGGTCACATTCGCCGCTCCGGCAGTACACGGGACATTGCTTACAACGTGAAAGTTCCGGCCGGTATTCCTGCTTACATTCTTTCCAGAAGACCTGATGTACGCCAAAGTGAATACAAATTGCGCTCCGCTAACGCAGAAATAGGCGTTGCCATTGCCAATTACTTCCCGTCTATCTCCCTGACAGCTGCCGGCGGTGTGGCAGCCACGAATATGGATGTACACGGTTGGGGCATCAGCTCCAACCTGACAGGGCCAATCTTCCAAGCCGGCAAGTTGACTGCCTCTAAAAGAGCAGCTAAAGCAGGTTTCTTAGCAGCATGTAATGACTACGAACAAACCGTGCTCAATGCTATGTCCGAAGTTTCCAGCACACTTATTCAAAGAGATAAGCTACGAGACATTACCGCTACTCAGTCTGATGCTGTTGAAGCCTATCGTACTGCCGTTAAACTCTCCTTTGAGCGCTACCGCACTGGGCTTTCCAACTACATTGAAGTGCTATACGCCCTGCAAAACTTGTATCCTGCTCAGATTCAGCTTTCCCAATACTATTATCAGCACGCCAGCACGCTTGTTGCTCTGTACACAGCACTGGGCGGAGGCTGGAATATGAGCCATCAAGCTATTGTGGACGGTCCTACTAAAAAGTAACAGGCTATTAACCTACTCGGGCCTAGTAAATATTTTCCCTTTCATTCTCCGGCAAGTTTTACTTGCCGGAGTTTTTTATCTTGGAACAACCAGCGGATTTATAATCCGTCGACAATAGAAAAGTTTAACAGTTAATTGTTTCTATTTTTATAAGGCTTTGATTTTGATGGGTATGCTTTACTGCTGGTCTTTTCTCTAACAAATACCATGCCTTGATTTTCTGATTCTTAGCTCCATTGAAATACGTTGATGAACAACCAGCGGATTATAAATCCGCTAGTCAGACAGATGTTCTCTTAGTTAGGGAATATTTCAA
>CAZGGR010000026.1:0-21806 GCA_964525305.1 uncultured Akkermansia sp. | reverse complement strand
CGGATTCTAAATCCGCTAGCGTTTCTAACAAATAGAAAAGTCACAGTTTCTATGAAGAGTACTATATATATCCAACTATTAGCAGCCTCCATCCTAGCGACCTCCGCTCAGGCAGCCAATTTGTTTGTCAACTTTGGTAAAACCGCGGTTGAAGGCTGGACTCAGGTAACCCAGACATCCGGGGCCAACCTAAGTACAACCGTTAGTGATTCTAGCGGAGGTTCCCATAGTCTCGCCATCTCTTGTGGAGGCGGGAACATGACTCAGGGTAATTACCAGAACATTACCTCAACTTGGGGCACGGGCAATTTCAACGGAGCATCCTCATCTCTGGCAGATATGTCAGCCAGCATTGGTTTGGAAGTTGGAGAAAACGTCTGGAATACCGGTCTTGCTAACGGAGGTGTGAAGGGGCTTTCCCTGGTTATTGGCGGTTATACAGCCGGTCAAGAGTATGATATCTTCCTGATAGCCGGATCCTCAAAGGGGGATAATCTAACATCCAACACTTTGTATTCTTGGGCATTAAACAGCAGTAATGCCACAGAAAGCACAACGGTTCAATATGACTTTACCGGCAGAACCGGTGAAGGCTTGAGCTATAACACGCTGAGCCCTGTCACCGGAACTATCAAAACCGGACAAAACGTTGCTTATCTTATTAAAATGACCAACGTAATCGCAGACGCTTCCGGAAATATCACCATCAAATTAGATGGTGGCGAACGAGCTGCATTAAATGCCTTGGTTATTCAAGATGTGGACAGTGTTCCGGAACCAGCTACAGCCACTCTTAGTTTGCTTGGTTTGGGAGCGTTGTTGATGCGTCGCCGTCGTGCTTAACGGACAAAGTATCTCATACACAGCACCACTTTGTCTTCTTCATAACAAACAGCTCGTTCCTCTCATTCATGGAGGAGCGAGCTGTTTGTTTCTAGCAAAATTCCTAAGAGCCTTTTAACGGAATCACACAACTATGCACGAAAAACTCTGTTTCTATGCCAATTCAGGTAGGGGAGATGATTTTGGTGTATCCATTTGATTTTAAGATTAGGAGATAACCCCAGTAAAGCACCCTGCTCTTCAGTTAAGAGAGAGGAAAGAATGATACATCCATCATCGTTGAAGGAAATCAGCCCCTGATCAAAAAGCCGATCAAACCGAGCTTCCAGAAGGAAACCGTTATAAGGGTCCAGTCGTTCAGCATCCGATGAATCACACCAAGGCTTGGCGTGGCTAGCCAACAGCAACTCCGGAACATTTACACCAGTTAAAGCACAGGCCCCATTCCACAGCTTTATTAGAGATTCACGGTAAACCTCCTGCCCCAGACGTTGGCATACTAGAGATACAGACTCTGTATTTGAAACTTCATTCTTAAACGGAACAGAACCTGCGTCGTATTTACCATCATCTTCGCAAATAGTTGCCGTTTCTGAAGGCTCAACATTACAAATACGCTTAGCCAGTAATGCTAATCCTAATAAAAAATCTTTAAACTCTGCAGGAGGAACGAGGTAAACGGACTTTGGGGAATTTTCTAACATCGTCACCTGAAAACGAAAGAACTCGCCATCTTGGGAAGCCATTATACACCCGGGATGCGATACAGAAAACAGACGGATCAATTCTTTATGCTCTATTTCCTTGAAACTTTCCCACCCAAAACGAGGAGCATTCAACATCAGCAAAGAATAAAACTCAGAAGTCACGCCAATATGTATACTCCTCTGTAAAATACACAGAAAGGTAAAAATACCCGACATTATTCATTTATGTAAAAGCTAAAAAAACAGCGAAAAGCTGTGTATTTAACGCCGAAAAAAGAAGCAATGGGCGTGTCCGTAAAAGCACTTGCTTTACAGGGATTTTTTTGCATAATCGCCCGGCAGGAATGACGGAAAAACCTATTCAACTTGGGCTTGCTGGACTGGGGACAGTTGGCTCCGGCGTTTATGAGACGCTATGTCGCAACCACGCTCTGTTGGAAACACGCAGCAAGATACCATTTAACATCAAGCGTATAGCGGTACGCAATCCAGAGAAGCCCAGGGAAACCGTTGTTCCTCGTGAGTTATTGACTGATCATTGGCAAGATCTGGTAAATGATCCGGAAATTGATATCATCATTGAGCTAATAGGCGGTACAAAGCAAGCCTATCAACTGGTTACGCAAGCTCTGCGAGCAGGAAAACCCGTGGTAACGGGAAACAAGGCCTTATTGGCAGAATACGGAGCAGAGATTTTTAAGCTTTCAGCAGAGATGGGGACTCCTATTTATTTTGAAGCTTCAGCAGGGGGCGGTATTCCCATCATTCAAAGCTTACAAAAATCCCTCATCTGTAATCATATCAATTCCATTGTAGGAATCATTAACGGGACCTCCAATTACATCTTATCAGCCATGGGAGAGCATGGAGCGGATTATACGGACGCTCTCATTCAGGCCCAAAAGCAAGGTTTTGCGGAAGAAGATCCGACGCTGGATGTCAACGGATGGGATGCAGCCCATAAAGCACTCATTCTGGCGATGTTAGCTTATGGAACGACGATTTCCCCCGATAAGATTTACGTAAGCGGCATTGAAAATATCACCAGTCGAGACTTTGAATTTGCCAAAAAGCTTGGCTATACCATTAAACTGCTCGTTGTTATCCGTTACCATGAGGGGCAAGAGGATGCACTGGAGTTGCGAGTACAACCATGCTTTGTACATGACTGGCATATTTTAGCATCTGTAAACGGGGTATTTAACGCTATTGCTGTGAACGGAGACATAGTAGGAGAGACGCTGTTCTATGGACGGGGAGCCGGGAAAAATCCAACAGCATCAGCCGTCATCAGCGATGTCATTACAGCCATGAGAGAAAGCCGTTATCCAGAATATCATACCGGCTTTAATCCGTATGCTAAGTCATGCAGGGTCATGAATATTGATGACACAGTCACACCATATTATGTACGGTTCCAAGTGGCAGATCAGCCAGGAGTTATAGCGGAAATTGCCAGAATTTTAGCCGTTTGTAGCATTGGTATCTCTGCGACATCATCTGCACCTGCACATATAGATGAATACGGAGAACCCTGGAACGACCTTGTCTTTATTCTTCATTCCTGTCCATGGGGACAATTGCAGAAAGCTCTGAAAGAAATTGACCATATTCCTTATGTAGCATCGGCCCCCCGAGTGTTGCGTATCGAACACCTTTTACCACAATCCTGAAACCCACATATTATTCTGTCACATGGCTCTTATCGTCCAAAAATTCGGCGGCAGCTCGGTAGGTACTCTTGACCGCATTCGCAACGTGGCTCGTCGCATTCATGAAACAGCCAAAGATGGCAACCAAGTGGTAGCCGTAGTCTCAGCAATGGGTGGAGTAACGGACAAACTTATCGGCATGGCCAAAGAATTGTCTGAAAGTCCCAGTGAACGAGAGCTGGATGTACTGATGGCCACAGGAGAACAGCAGTCCATAGCACTGCTCTGCATGGCTTTGCATGAACTGGGAGCCAAGGCCATGTCATTTACCGGGGCGCAAGCCGGTATCACTACTTTTGGAAGTCACACGCGCGGACGAATCCACAGTATAGACCCTTCATTGATGAATAAATACCTGATGGAAGGCAATATTCTGATATGTGCCGGATTCCAAGGCATTACGGAAGAAGGGATGGTACAGACCCTTGGACGCGGAGGCTCTGATTTGTCAGCCATAGCTATTGCAGCCGCACTTAAAGCGGACGTATGCCAAATCTTTACGGACGTAGACGGTGTTTATACCTGCGATCCCCGCGTCGTGAAGGACGCCAAGAAAATCCAAACCCTTTCTTATGACGAAATGCTCGAAATGGCCTCTAACGGTTCCAAGGTGATGCAATCGCGATCCGTGGAATTTGCCAAAAAATTCGGCGTCGTCTTTGAAGTTCGCAACTCCATGAACAACAATCCCGGAACCATCGTGCAAGAAGAAACCCCCTCTATGGAAGCCGTTGTTATTCGCGGCATTTCCATTGACCGCAATCAAGCCCGCGTCACTATTACCGGAATCCCAGATCAGATTGGCTATACAGCCCAAATCCTGGGAGCTCTGGCAGAAGCGGAAATTAACCTAGACATGATTTTAGCTAACACAGCCCATGATGGCTATGTACGCCAATCCTTCACCATGCCCGCCAATGAATTAGGGAGGGCGCAAGCAGCACTTAAACCGGTGATGGCCGCTCTCGGTTCTACTGTTAAGGTGGAAACAGAAGCCGGTCTTGCCAAGCTTTCTCTGGTTGGGATCGGAATGAGGTCTCATTCCGGTGTAGGAGCAGCCGCTTTCAAAGCATTGGCAGATGCTAATATTAAGATCGGCATGATCTCAACTTCAGAAATCAAAATAGCCGTGATGATTGATGAGTCTGAAATTGATGAAGCTGCACGAGTTGTGCATAAAGCATTCAACCTGGGAGACTGATCTCTCCTCTTGTTCCCGCTAAATTGATTACTTTTTCTAAAATCGGTTCACAAAGATGTGAACCGATTTTTTTATAGAGCAAGACATCACTCTCGAAAGAGAAGGTCATTTTCGCTCACTTTTCGCCCATCTTCGAATGAACATTTATCATCGACAACTCATTTTTATTGAACCTGAATCGTCTGCTCAATCAGTTCGTTCAGTCGTGATGCAGTAATGGCACCGACCATTTCCTTAAGTTTCATACCTTCCAGATACAAGATGGTCAAAGGCACCGCTTCCACCCCGTATTCGTGAGCAATTTTAGGATATAAATCCGCGTCTATCAAAACGGTCAAAGCTTTACCATTCTGTGACGCTGAATAAGATTTGACAGCATCCAAATATTCCATGGCCGGCGTACTCCATGGCGCATAAAAAACAATCAGTACTTTACGCCCGGAGAGTTCCGTCAATTGGCGCATCTCTTCCCCTTTGTAATCAATCCAAGCGGGAGCATTTTTTTTAGGTTTAGGAGGAGGAAGAACCTTTTTAGGAGCTTCAAACGTTCTTACTTGAGGCTGAGGAGCCGGTTTGGGCTCCGCATAACGAGCCCTCCGGTCTTCGGAATCTTCACAACCAACCAAACTCACCATCAGTAAACCGCAGACCAATAAGAACAAGCCCTGTTTCATGCGCAGATCATTATGGTCACAGAAGGTAGATTTGCAAGACAGAAGGCTGTTCAGAGTTTTTCGCATTGCTCAGGTTATACATTCCCTGCTATGGTAGAGTTTGCATGAGCAGTGTTCCTCCATTAGAAGCAACCAGTATTTCCCACCTGACGGCTTTAGCCGTGCTGTTGGTACTGGGATTTTGCTTAATTGAAATGGGACAATCTTACAAGAAAATCATTAGAGACCGCACTACGTTTTGGTTGGGGATGGCCTGTTTACTTAGTTTGGTTACGGATTTGATTGCCTCACTAGCAGACGCGCCAGAAGAAATATGGACAGAGAGATTACCGCTGCATTTTTGTTCTGTTATGCAGGTTATTTGTGCTCTGAGTTTGTGGATACCTTCTCGTCCATTACGCTCTGTCGCGTATTATTGTGTATTGTGTGCAACTATGCAGGGACTGATCACTCCATCAGTATCACATGATTTTCCGACATGGACTTATTTTTCCTTTTTTCTATCTCACGGAGTGACAGTTATCACAGCTTTCTATTTACCATTAGCACTTGGATGGAAACCGGCACGGTGGGATTTTTTATGGGCGTTTTTGATAGGAAACATCTATTTAGCAATTGTTCATCCTCTCAATATCATGATGGGAACGAATTACGGATTCACCATATCCACACCGCCAAGTGGCTCTGTTCTGGACTTGTTAGGCCCCTGGCCCTGGTACCTGCTTGGTATGCAAATACCAGCTCTGCTTCTCATGCTTCTACTTACTCTGCCATTTCGAAACTATCCCAGAGGCCGAACAGGCAGTTCTTTGTTTCATCATTAGATTCCCCTGCTCTTTTGTCTGCAAGAAACAGCTTTATTGTACAATCGGTTTCAGAATACCGAGGAAAGAAGCAGGAGTTCCCGTACCCGGATAAGAAGACCTGATTCTCAGTTTAATGGAATTAACTGCTTGTTTGTAATAAGGAGGAACAACAATTTGAGGAGTCCAGTCATCTCTTAATGTCGCCTCAAATGAGTAATTATCATTCAGCGTTACTTGGAGCACTTGAGGACGCCCAAACATAGAATAAGCAATGTTAGGATGCCTACGAGCTTCCGAATCTTTTTCCGGATTTGTTACCGGAGAAATTCCCGTTTCCAACATTAATCCCAGAAGTCGAGCGGGCCGTTTAAGTTTAAGTTCCAATGTACCGCCAGATCCATTTTCAGATGGATTTGCCGCCCAATACCCGGCATTTTTTTTCAAATTGTCAGCAGAACAGAGATTTCCATAAGGATCTTTTTCCAGTGTAGAAGAGGCCGTTACATCGTACTGATCCGTCAAATACCCTTTTTCTCCACGGACGACCATCTGACCATCCTTTTCCAACTGCCAGCCAGCACCAGGCGTTAATGTGACGGCAGAAGTATAAGGTTTGCCATCACTTCCCAGTAGAGACCATATATAAACGCCCTTTGGGGTAGTGGTGATGGAGTTGGGATCAACCGCAGGATCCAGTTTAACGGATTGATTGGTCATCTCAGAACTGTACACATTTATCACCGCCCGAGATACACCGCCCGTCCATGTCATAACAGACTCTGTCAATAAAGACAGCTGAGCCTCCCCAACTTGGACTTTGGATGCCGGCGTAATGACAATATCCTGTGTATAAGGGACAGAAAAACGAATGGTTACGACATGAACACCTGCCTTATTGGGAATCTGAGCGGCTAACCAATGATTCATCTGAGCAATGGGAACCATGGAAGGAGCATCTGCCTGTAAATGATGGCCTTGCACCAAAGAATAATCACCTTTTAAATCATCCGTAGAAACTTCAATATCCTGAACAGCCTGAGAAAAAGGAATGTTGCGAACAGGCTCCTGAGCAGCTGCATTAGCTTGCTCATCCGGAGTCACATAGCGAAAAGGAACGCCAATGGATATGGTTTTTCCTTTAATGCCCTTTGGAATATTCAAAGCACAGATATACATCAGCATAGCTTGGTGCTGCTTCAGAGATACAGTCACATCCAAAGCATCCAGCCGGATGTTATCCGCCTGAGTCAAATCCATGGGAACAGGCAATGATGGAATAGGAGCTATGCTTTTAATAGTTAACTTCCGATCCTGATGTGTAGAAGCAACCGCCTTTTTGACAGTATTTTGTTCTTTTTGATTTGATTGTTCAACGTCAATGTTTTGTGCATAGACGCAAGAACAAGCCACACAGACCAGAGCAACTAATCTCATAGACGTTAACATACAGAGCAATATCTCATTCATCAAGCCCATTTAAGGCTTAAGAACATAAGAAAACCTGAGCTCTTTACCATTTCGTAATCGACAAAAGAAAAGTATGATGGACAAATGTCACCCCAGAAAAAATGCCTCTAAAAAATCAACGCAAGACGAGAAGAAAATTTCTCGCAAACACGAGACGTGCTACAATATATAGTATATGCAAAGAATTCGTATGCAATATTTTCTTTTCATCCTAAGATTTTTTCATTAGATAAAGCACACGCTATGCGCACTACACCGATCAAAGCGACCTTGTGAAGTGCCGAGCAAAAGGATAACCCGCAACCGGGTAAATCCAGTCAATTTCCACCAAATACACTTTGATAATCAATCATGAGTACTGACACACAGCAAACCACTCTAAAACTGCGTACAGGCCAGGAAATTATCCTTCCTCAAAGGAAAGACCTGCTTGGCGGTTTGAAGTTTACCAGAAGATTTTCCCATAATGAAGTCCACCCCTACGATGAAGTGGATTGGGCACGACGTGATGTCCGTATCATGGATTGGAAGACGGGTAAAACCATCTATGAACGATTGGGGTTGGAAGCACCGGCACATTGGGATGACAACGCCGTCAAAATCACAGCTGATAAGTACCTCTTTGGAAGTGAACCAGGGACGCCTGAATATGAAGACAGTTTCCGGAATATTTATGATCGTATTTCTAACACCTACACGGTGTGGGGGTGGGAAGAAGGTTACTTTGCCACGCTAGAAGATGCAGAGATTTTCAACGAAGAACTCAAAGCCATGCTGGTGAAACAGATTTGGGCACCCAACTCCCCCGTCTGGTTCAACATCGGGCACTGGGAGCAATGGCGTTGGGGACGCCCTGATTTGAGGGAGACTTATACCGGGCACGGGAACAAGGCCTATCACACCAAAGGAACCAAGAACAATCTAAAGACCTTTACGGTACAGTCTACGTACGAATATCCGCAGTGCTCCGCTTGTTTCTTAACGGAAGTGGGTGATAGCATGGAAGATATATTAAACCACTTGACCACCGAGGGACGAATCTTTGCTTCAGGTTCCGGAGTAGGTATTAATTTGTCTACGCTCCGTTCCTCCAAAGAACCAATCAGCGGCAAAGGGCGTTCCTCCGGCCCTATTTCCTTTGACCGAGGCTGGGATCGCATGGCCGGAGCCATCAAATCAGGAGGCAAAACCCGTCGTGCCGCACGCATGGTACTCATGTTTAGCGACCATCCCGACATTTTTGACTTTATTAATACCAAGAATCGTCAGGAAGACATCGCTAAAGTCATACTGAGAGAACACAACGTACACGTTGAACTCAAGCAGATTGCCGAGACGAAGCTAGTTGCCGGCACCCCAGCAGAAAAAGCAGCGGCCCGCGTTATTTTATCCCTGCCGCTGGCCACCCAAAACAGCTTTGATCCTCACATGGACGCTTTGCTGTACGGAGAAACTCTTTCCCATCAGAACGCCAACCATTCCGTTTCTCTTAAGGGAGACTTCTGGCAAGCTCTTGCCAATAATGGCAATACATACACGCGTTGGGTCACAAATCCTGCACATATTGAACAAACCTTCCGTGCGCAAGAATTACTGGAAGCCATGGCCAAATCAATATGGGACAACGGAGAACCCGGCGTACATAATAACGACGTGATAAACCTGTGGAATCCCGTTAAATCCATAGGAACCATCACGACATCCAATCCTTGTTCAGAATACGTTTTTCTTAACAATACCAGTTGCAATCTTTCATCTTTTAATGCTTACCGTTTCTTAACCAAGGGAGAAGACGGCAAGCCCATTTTTGATGCTGATGCTCTGATTCACGCGGCACGTCTGGCCATGGTCTGTGCCGACCTGAACGTGGAAAGAGGAGGCTTTCCGATTGAAGAAATAGCAGAAGGGACCTACAAGTATCGCACAACAGGAATCGGATTTGCCAACGTAGGCGGTTCACTGATGGCTTTAGGGGTTCCGTATGATTCCGATGAAGGCCGATGGATCGCATCTCAACTTTGCAGTGCACTGACGGCGGCTTGTTGGACAGCCTCTGCAGAAATGGGAGCAGAGCTGGGATCCTATGTTGAATACCCAGCCAGCAAAAAAGACCTATTAGCGGTGTTACGTTTGCATCATGCCGCCCAGAAGCTGGCCGCAGCTCTGCCCAATCAAAAGGATACTAAGGCCTTAGATGACTTAATAGAAAACATTATCGCCAATGCCGGCGGTTCTCTACCAGAAGCGCAAGGGCTCACAGCATCTTATGCCTTACATGCGTACCTTAAGAGCTTTAATGCTCCGACAGCCATGAATTCGGAGCGTATTGCACCAGCCACTAAACTGGCAGAAGCGGCCAATGAAATGTGGGCTAAAGTCACTAAAGCCACGGCACACCGCAACTCTTTTGTTTCCGTCATGGCACCGACGGGCACAATCTCAGCACCGCTTGGGTGTTATGATGAAGGTACCACTTCCATAGAACCAGACTACACCTTGGTAAAATGGAAACAGCTTGCGGGTGGAGGTTCTCTGAAGATGTTTAATCGACTGGCTCTGGAAGGCCTCCGTTCTTTGGGATACCCGGAAGACTTTGTCAATGAAGCAGCCCTAGAAGTTGCCGGTTTAGATGGTCTGATTTCAGCTTTCCAAGGGAATATGGATTCCGTGGTCAATCAGCTCATTATAGATCCCTGCAATGAACAAGCAGGCCCCGTACGGCTTGCATGGCGACGACTGCTTTCAGGCACGGAATCTCGGAGTGAAATCCAAGAAAAAGTAGCTTACATCAGTAATCCAGCCAATATGTCCATACTGACGGCCGATGAACTTACGGTTGTCAATGGAGCGGCGCACATCGAATCCATCCCGTGGTTACAGAAGAAAGATCTCCCTGTATTTGATTGTGCAGCAACTAATGGCAACGGCATTCGAGCCATTTCTCCAGCAGGGCACGTTCTGATGCTGGGTGCGCTGCAACCCTTTATCTCCGGAGCATGCTCCAAGACAGTGAATATGCCAGTTTCAGCCGGAGTTCAGGACATTTATGACTCTCTGGTTATGTCCCACGAGTTGGGAGTCAAGTGCATTGCGATTTTCCGAGCCGGCTCCAAGGCAAACGCCGTTTACGTGGTCGATACTCCGGAAACCCGCATGTTTAAGGCTACTCATGTCTGGGAACAACTGGTAAACGGAGGAGCAGAAGCTATTGACGAGATCATTGAAGAAGCCTCCAAGCCTCACCAACGTAAATTGCCAGGGCGTCGTTTGGGACAAACCGTCAAGTTTTCTGTAGGAGGCCAGCTGACAGGATATCTAACCGTAGGTGTTTATGCAGACGGTACCTGTGGAGAAGTCTTTGGTCGTTTAGGACAGGTTGGATCCTTTGCATCCGGTATGTTTGAAGCTTATTGCAAGTTACTTTCTACAGCACTTCAATTTGGAGTACCGCTTAAGGAAGTAGTCAAGGGCTTCCGCAACTATTCCTTTGAACCGTCCGGATTCTGTCGAGTAGGAGATGATACAGAAGCAGATACTTGCACCGAAATTCGTTCTTGCGCTTCAGTAGTTGACCTAATTGCCAAGATTCTAGCTTGGCTTTTCCCGGAAAGCAATGGCTACCGCTTGCGAGATGTATTCTCCATTCCCAGCGTCAAACTTCCCGGGCAAACACCAGATACAACAGTAAGCGTACTGCCGCCACGGATTATCTCTACCCCGACACGCATCGCTACCCCCGCATTGCCAGAAACGCCCCTAGGAAAAGTTCCGGAAGGGACAATGCTTAACGGAGCATCTCTATGTCCGCAATGTAATTCCCTAGCTTACGTGCAAGATGGCAAGTGTAAATCCTGCCGTTCTTGCGGTTACAAGGATGGCGGTTGTGGAGAATAAACGGTAACGTTTTCATTCCACTCAAGATTAGGGCGGGGCTCGGTTTTCTTCCGGGTTTCCCGCCTTATACTTATTATGAAAACAAAACTAAAAATATCTGCATCCAGGAATGATAGGCCTTTGCCTTGAAATTTGGGACAAATCCATACATAGTTTATTCCAATAACTACATTCTCTTTTTATATTGATCCATGAACCCCTATTATACCCTAAATGACCTTTTGGATGAACAACATTCGTTCAATGAAGCAGAACCCATTCCTGCAAAACTTGCGGTCATTGGTTTTCCCATCGCCCATTCAAAATCACCGGCCATGCAACAAGCAGCTCTAGATGCCGCAGGCATTCAGGCGCGCTATATTCGCATTCAAGCGACGCCGGAAGAATTCGAACAAGTTGTTTACCTTATTCAAAAAAAAGGCTTTATCGGAGCCAATGTAACCGTACCGCACAAACAAGCTGCCTTTAACCTATGTCAAGATAAGGATGAGCTTTCGTGCGCTACCGGATCTGTCAATACACTAGTTTTCCAACAAGATGGTTCTATAACCGGATTTAATACAGATGGCCCCGGATTTGTTCGAGCCATTAGGGAAGAATTTTTTGTGGATCTACGCGATTTAAAAATAGCTCTACTAGGAGCGTGCGGAGGAGCAGGACAGGCTCTGGCTTACACCTGTGCCATGCAACGTTGTGAACGGTTGATGCTCGCAGGTCGTTCCGAAGAAAAATTAAAGGGACTTAAAAGCAAATTAGAATCTTTCTTTATTGACGAAAACAGACTAGAAGGATCAAGCGACCGATTGGCAGCTTGCTTGAACAACACACCTCGTTTCAACACAGCAATTGAAGAAGCAGATTTAATCATTAACGCAACGTCTTTAGGCTTAAAACCTACAGATTCATCACCCGTTAATTCGTCCCTATTTTCCGCACATCATCTGGTTTATGATTTGCAAACCCATGACGATGCTTTTCAAATGGAAGCTCGTTTTCAAGGGGCAAGAGCTTCCAATGGGATTGCCATGCTCATTCACCAGGGAGCGTTATCCTTTGAACGCTGGTTTGGAATTAAGCCAGACATTACAGCTATGCGCCAAGCAATTGGAATAAAGGCATGACAAATCCCCCCCCTGCCCTGAATATTCAAGCCTTCAGGAGAGCACTCATTGCCTGGTTTCGGCGAGAAGGGAAAAATTATCCATGGAGGCAAACCACAGATCCATGGCACATTTTGGTTTCTGAATTGATGTTGCAGCAAACCACCATTACCACAGTTCTAGGTAGATATGAACGCTGGATGCAACAATTTCCTACACCTGCGCACTTGGCCGTGGCAGATGAACAAACGGCACTACGATCTTGGGAAGGCCTAGGCTATTATCGCCGAGTTCGTTCCCTCCGAAATATTGCCCAAACAATCGTTCATGTTTTTGACGGTCAATTCCCCAATACGCCAGAGGGATTAAACAGTCTACCCGGTATAGGGCCTTATACAAGCGGAGCCTTACTCTCCTTTGCCTTTAACAAAGCTGCTCCCATTGTAGATGCCAATGTTGCCAGGGTTCTGGCACGCATTGATAATTATTCCGTACCCATAGATTCTACAGAGGGGAAAAAATACCTGTGGAAAAGGGCGGAAAGTCTAGTAGATCCCAATCATGCACGGGAATACAATTCAGCCATTATGGAACTAGGGCAAACTTATTGCAGTATCAATGTTCCGAATTGCAAAGCCTGCCCCGTACAAGCATTTTGTTCTGCAGAAAGCCCAGAACTACTACCTATAAAAACGCCCAAACGACCTATTACCCGTCTGGAGCATCATGACATTTTGAGCATCCGTAACAAGTCCATTTTACTAAGCAAATGCCCAGCCGGTCAACGCCATGCCGGTATGTATCGCTTTCCGCAAAGAGATGATGACCACACCATTTCTCTGCCGTATATTTTCAAACAGACATATAGCGTTACACGTTATAAAATAACACGTTACATTCACCACATCAAAGAGGCACCAGCTCTCATGCTCGGCGAAGAATACATCCCATTAACCCAGATTCATGACCTTCCCATAGCCTCTCCAGATCGCAAAGCATTAAATGCGCCTGAGATTTGTAAACTGCTAGATTTCATCAAATGAATAACAGACTCACGCCAGAGCTTGTTTTGTCCGCCTACTGCCAAGGATGTTTTCCCATGGCAGAACCAGAATCAGGAGAAATCTCTTTTTATGAACCGGATCCTCGTGCCTTGATTCCGCTGGACGACCGTTTCCACATTCCTCATGGCCTTAAACGAGCAATGAAGAAAAAAGCATTCCATATTCGTATGGATACAGCTTTCCCCGAAGTCATTCACGCCTGTGCTCGTATAGAAGCCCCGGAAGAACAATGGATAGACGGACAAATTGAAGAAGTATACATTAAGCTTCATGAAATGGGCTTTGCTCACAGCGTAGAATGTTGGGATGAGGATGGTCTGCAAGGAGGACTTTATGGCGTTGCTCTAGGTAGGGCCTTCTTTGGAGAAAGCATGTTTCATCGTAAAACAGACGCCAGCAAAATTGCATTAGTTGCTTTAGTCCAGTTTCTCAGAACGCACCAATTTCTTTTTCTGGACACCCAATGGACTACACCTCATCTCTTAAAATTCGGAACATATGAAGTTCCAGCTAAAGAATACAGAGAACTTCTGAAAAAGGCACTAAACAGTTAAAGATATAGACATCCCTATTTCAAGCCTCATTCATTTTTGCAAAAGAAAGCCCGTGATTCCGAAGAATCACGGGCTTTTTATTAACCCTTAACAAAAGGTTTATGCTTGTTCCAAAGCAGCTTGAGCAGCAGCCAAACGAGCGGTCGGAACACGATAGGGAGAGCAACTTACATAGGTCAATCCCAACGTATTACAGAACTTAATGGAATCGGGGTCGCCACCGTGTTCACCACAGATACCCAACTTGATATCCGGGCGAGTAGAACGGCCGAGATCCACAGCAATCTTCATCAACTTACCAACGCCATTCTGGTCGATGGAAGCGAAGACGTTCTTCTTGATGATTTCCAATTCCTGATATTGGGGCAAGAATGAACCAGAGTCATCACGGCTCATGCCAAGACCAGTCTGGGTCAAGTCATTAGTCCCGAAGGAGAAGAACTGGGCTGTTTCTGCGATTTCGTCAGCGGTCACAGCAGCACGCGGGATTTCGATCATGGTGCCAACGAGATAATCCACCTTGGTACCCTTCTCTTCAAACACCTGCTGAGCAACCTTGTCAATAATAGCCTTCTGAATATCCAATTCCTTCTTAAATGCCACAAGAGGAACCATAATTTCAGGCACAACGGAGAAGCCTTCTTCCTGAGAAACTTCTACAGCGGCTTCAAAGATGGCACGAGCCTGCATTTCCGTGATTTCCGGGTAAGCAATACCAAGACGGCAACCACGATGGCCAAGCATTGGGTTAAACTCATGGAGTTCGGACACACGGCGCATGATCACTTCTACAGGCATACCGATCTTATGAGCCAAGTCCAGTTGCTGTTCCTTAGTCTGGGGCAAGAATTCATGAAGGGGAGGATCCAACAGACGGATGGTACCAGGCAGACCCTTAAGAGCCTTGAAGATACCCTTGAAATCGCCCTTCTGGTAAGGCAAAAGCTTAGAAACAGCGGCTACGCGATCGCTCTTCTTGGTGGAAAGAATCATTTCACGAACGAAATCAATTCTGTCCCCTTCAAAGAACATGTGTTCCGTACGGCAGAGACCAATACCGGTAGCACCGAAAGCAATAGCGGTTTCCGTTTGCTTGGGAGAGTCAGCATTGGTACGAACTTTCATCTTGGTGCAGTCATCACACCATTGCATGAGCTTAGCAAAGTTCTGATAGGTGCGGCTCTCTTCCGGCTTCATCGTTTTGGAAATGAGGACCTGAATGATTTCAGACGGAGAAGTTTCTACCTTACCGGCATAAACCAAACCGCTCGTACCGTCAATGGAGAGATAATCACCTTCATTAACAGTTACATTACCAACGGTTACCGTACGGTTGTTGTAATCGACAACAATTTCATCAGCACCGCAGACGCAAACCTTACCCATTTGACGAGCAACAAGAGCAGCGTGAGAGGAAACACCACCGCGAGCGGTCAGAATACCCTCAGCAGCAATCATACCACGGAGGTCTTCAGGAGAAGTTTCCAAACGAACCAGCAGCACTTTTTCACCATTATCAGCAGCTTCTACACAACGATCAGCATTCAGATAAATGCGACCGGTAGCAGCACCAGGACCAGCAGGAAGGCCACGAGTCAATACTTTTGCCTGTTTAATGGCATCACGGTCAAAAATAGGAGTCAGCAACTGATCAACCTGATCAGCAGGAATGCGACGCACAGCCGTCTTCCAGTCAATCAGACCTTGTTCAACCATTTCGCAAGCAATACGGAAAGCAGCAACACCGGTGCGCTTACCATTACGAGTTTGAAGCATATAAACGGTACGATCCTGAATGGTGAACTCAAAGTCCTGCATATCATGGAAGTGGTTTTCCAATACTTCACGAATGCGTACCAATTCCTGGAAAGCGGTGGGCATTACTTCATGCAGAGCAGCAACAGGAGCAGGAGTACGAACCCCCGCTACAACGTCTTCACCCTGAGCGTTCATGAGGAACTCACCATAAAATTCATTTTCACCAGATGCCGGGTTACGAGTGAAAGCCACGCCGGAACCGGATTCTTCACCCGTGTTACCAAACACCATAGCCTGCACGTTAACAGCAGTACCCCATTCAGATGGGATGCCGTATTTCTGGCGGTAAACAATAGCACGGTCATTATTCCAAGAGCCAAACACAGCGCCGATAGCACCATGAAGCTGTTCCCACGGACATTCCGGGAACTCATGACCAGTGCGTTCCAAAACCAGAGCCTTGAAACGAGCAACGAGTTCCTTCAAATCATCAGCATTGAGCTTGGTGTCTTCGACATCAGCACTGCCATAACGTTCTTGCTTGATCTTGGCAATAGCCGTTTCAAAAGGTTCGTGGTCTTCGTCCGGAGTCTTCTGTACACCCAGAACAACGTCACCATACATTTGAACAAAGCGACGATAGCAATCCCAAGCAAAGCGGGGATTAGCTGTAGCTTTCACCATCGCTTCCACAGCTTTTTCATTCAAGCCAAGGTTCAAAATCGTATCCATCATGCCAGGCATGGATTCACGGGCACCGGAACGAACAGCAACTAACAGCGGCATAGAATCCGTATCGCCGAACTTACGACCCAGGATTTGTTCCATTTTGGCGATGCCGGCCTTTACCTGATCTTCGAGCTGAGCAGGATAGGAGCAATCGTGCGCATAGTAGTAAGTACAAACTTCCGTGGTAATCGTGAATCCGGGAGGGACAGGAAGACCGATGCGGGCCATTTCTGCAAGGTTAGCCCCCTTGCCGCCCAAAAGATTTTTCATACTACCATTACCATCAGCGGACCCTCCGCCGAAGGAATAGACGAATTTGTCAGTAGACGCGCTACACGCGCAAGAATTGGTGGACATATCGATTATTGGAGTCGAATTAATGATTCTGCCCCGAACATCAGCCAAAGGAATAAACAAAAGACCCAATAGCGAGTTAGGGTCGGGTAAGGATGCCTTTCAACCCTTATTTTGTCAACTCGAAATTATTCAGAAATCAGAAATATTTCCTCGTCTTTTTGAAGCGATGTCAAAGAAAATATTTCTTTATTTTTTTTGTATTATTCAAAATGAGTCGCATAGATTTAAATTTAATAAAGATAACACAAAAATATTACGAACCTTAGGACACTAAAAAGCGGGAGTTTACCCCAAAGATAAACGACCCGCTGAGAGAAAAAATGCGTTAACTCTTAAGCTTTACAGAATGTATCTTCATCAGCGCAATCTGCTTGAACCCAAGTAACCCCGGGATCACCAGAAGCGATATGAACCAAACAATGATACACGGCTTCCTGATCGGCCTTCAGGCGAGTAGCCACATCGGAGGCAGTTTCAGGAACGGATCCAAGAGCAGAGCGGACATTACCTAACAAGGCCAGGAAAGAACCGGCAGCCTTTTTACCAGCTTCCACACCGGGTTGGTGATAAGCATTAATATTGACTAAAGAAGCATAGAAAGACACGGCACGTTCAAATAGAGCAATCAACATACCAAGAGTCTTAGCATTCACTTCCGGAATAGAAATAGTGATGGAAGAACGGCCTGATTCCGCCAAAGCCTGACGGGTTCCTCGCAAAAAGCCCTGCAAGAAGTCACCACAAGTTGCACCGGCTTCTACTTCCACCGTATCAGCAGCGCATTCACGCACTTCGATAAACGTAGCGAAGAAGTTATTCACCCCATCACGAAGCTGTTGAACATAAGCATGTTGGTCAGTAGAACCTTTATTACCGTAGACAGAAATACCCTGGCAAACCTCATTACCTTCCAAATCCAGCCGTTTACCCAGAGACTCCATAATGAGCTGTTGTAAATATTTGGAGAAAAGAACAAGAGCGTCCTTGTAAGGAAGAACCACCATGTCTTTTTCCCCCTTGCCGTTGGTAGCTTTATACCAAGCTAATGCCAACTTCATGGAAGCATTGCACTTTACACAATCCTGACGGGTCTTTTCATCCATCAGCCGGGCCCCTTCCAGCAATTCATCCACATTCACGCCTTGAAGAACAGCCGGAACCAAGCCTACAACAGACATAACAGAAGTACGACCGCCGACCCAATCTTCCATTGGGAATCGCTTCAGCCAGCCTTCAGCCTCTGCCGTTTTATCCAATTTGGAACCGACACCCGTTACAGCCACAGCCTGAGGAGCAAAAGGTACCCCATTTTTATTAAAGAAATCCTGAGCCACCAACATACCGTTACGAGTCTCCGGAGTACCGCCGGATTTGGAAATCACTACAACTAGCGTTTCTTCCAAAGGCAAAGATTCCAAGACCTTGTACATACCATCCGGATCCGTATTATCCATAAAGAACATATCAAGACCGGCAGCAGGAATAGCATCGGCCACTAATTCCGGACCGAGAGCAGAACCACCAATACCAATGACCAAAGCAGCAGAATACTGTTCAGCATGTGGAGGTTTAATTTTACCTTCCAAAACATCTTGCCCGAAGGACTTTACCTCGGAAAGAGGGCCATCAATAGCGGCTTTCAATTCCGGAGTTGGAGCCAGAGAAGAATTGCGGAGCCAATAATGACCGACCATGCGCTTTTCATCCGGATTAGCAATAGCACCGGACTCCAACGCTTTCATGTCGGAAAATGCTTTATTAACCTTTTCCTGCATAGATGATAAAAAAGATTCATCCAGAGGAAGTTTTGAGAAATCAAGAGAGAGACCCATTTCTGGGTACCGAACGAGTTGTTGTGCGTATAGACTCATATTGGTAATATTGAGGAAAGAGAAAGTTAGTTAAGTTTTTTTAAAATGCTTTTAGCCTGAATATCTCCCTGATCAGCGGCCTTCTGAAACCACTCCACTGCCTTATCCATATCCTTGGAGACACCGAAGCCAGTTTGATACATTATGCCCATGTTATATTGTTCTGAAGCATAACCCTCTAACGCAGCTCTATGTCGCATACGGAGTTGTTCCTTAGCTTCCGAAGCGTTAAGGCCGAGAGCTCGAGCCGCATCAGACCAAGTTGCCCCAAACTTAGAAGCAGAAGGAGCATACCCTGCAGCACCAGCCTTGCGATGCATTTCCGTAGCCAGCTTTTTATCACGCTTCACTCCATACTTACCCTGTTCATGAAGGAAAGCCATACCCCAGAAGCCTCGTGGACACCCTAAATCAGCAGCCTGTTGAAAACACTCAAAAGCATCTTTATTCTTTTTTGATCCCAAGGCGTGCACGGCATCGGCAATATGGAACTCAGCCTCCTTCAAACCGGGGAACTCCGGGATAGCATCCCATTCCCTTTTCACCTCGTTCTTATCTCTTTTGGAAGATGCCAATTTACCAGCCGCACGAGAAAAACGGTACAGAGGGAAATACCCTTCTCTATCCCCCATATAGCCAATACCAGACATCAAAAAGATACCGGTAGAGACTTTCCACATATGAATATACTTGATACGACCTTCCGCCAAAGAATCTTGCGTCACCCAATCAGGCGTGTTCATCGGCTCGCCAAATTTTTCCGTTAATCCTACCAAAAGAGCCTTATAACCGGATTTAAGCTTGGTTTCATATTCTGAACTACGGCATTTATTACGGGAATAAAACATTACAGCCCGCAACCCACCAGATGAATCATAATCAAAATTTAGAGAGAAGGTTTGGCCGCCTATGGCTTGCTTCGTTTTAAACACCCCATTGAGACCGGTCCTGGAAATAAGGGCGTCTGTAGGAGGGCCTTCCAACTGTTTATTCTGCCGCAACGCTTTCAACACTTGATCCTGATCCATTCCAATTTCCAGATTCCCGTAAAGAGATGCTAAAACCGGGGCACACGTAAGAGCAAAAAGCCCTGCAACATAGGCTAGTTTCTTCATAAAAAAAGCGTTCGGCGAATTGTTATCAGATAAGAAAATTTTTCTAAAGAATAAAATACGTCAGTCCATTTCTAATGACCGCCCAGGAGGCATCAAGTCTTATTGCCAATCTACCCACAAACGTTTCAAGTAATCCTCCCCCGTGAAATCAGCAGGCATCGAGTCATGAGTCAGCTTGAAGCCGGGTACAGCCTGAGCCACCATTTTCCGAAAATCCTCATGGCTCAATTTGCGACAATTACAAGTGCAGAGCATCCATCCCCCCGGTTCCAAACATTCCCGAGCCAGTGACACCAAATCACCATAATGGGATTCTACCCTAAATACCCTGCCCCGGTCGTCCCGAGAGAACGTAGGCGGATCTAAAATAATACCGTGGAATGTACGTCCCTGTCGTGCAAAACGTTCCAGCCAATGCCGTACATCACCTTTACAAAAATATTGCGTATCCGGATCAATATTATTCAGTTTGAAGTTTTCCTTAGCCCAATCCAAACATGGTTGAGCCAAATCCAAGGTTGTTGTTCTAGCCCCGCCCAAAGCAGCATACACAGAAAATGCGCCCGTATAAGCGAAGGTATTCAGAATTCTCATGCCGGGAGAGCAACGCTCCCGAACCTTTCGTCTATGGTCACGCTGATCCAAAAAAATCCCCTGGGAATATCCAGCCGTCATATCTATTTTGAAATGAACCCCTTGTTCTGTAACGGTAAACTGCAACGGCCATTTCGGACCGGCTATTTGCACAGGAGCCTCTTTTTGACTCTTTTCCAAACTTTTGAGAAACACGGGTACACCTAAAGAACAAAGTTCTTTTTCTAATGGAGTCGGAATACAACAATCACGAGTAGAAATAAGGAGGCGATCCGCCAGCCGGTCTACAAAAACATCCGGCCAACCATCCCCTTCCCCATCTATTACACGGAAAATATCAGTATCAGCAGAAATCTTCCTTGTTCTGTAATCTAAACTTTCTCGATACGTACGGCTCACGGCTGGGCAAAGATTAACGAATGTGCCGTCTTACGGCAATGTCAAAGACAATCAGGAAAGAACAAAACCATATTCATCCCAAAAAAATGCCTGCAAGGGGATTCTCCCCTTACAGGCAAAAGTAAGTTTAACTTGTTAATTGTTTTTTAAGCTCTTCTGCGACGCACCATCAAAGCGGCCAAGCCCAGCAGACTTAATGTTGCCGTAGCAGGTTCCGGAACAGCCTGCAAACTGTACACTCCGACTTCATCAAGAACAGAATTTTGCGGGAGAGAGTCAAATCCACTATTGTTAGCATAAGCAATGCGCTTCAAATTCCAGTCTGCATCCGAGTAAGAAGCAACTGTATTAGCCCATGTATTGCCACTGGAGGAAGTTAAATTTTCCGTAATATCTTGCCCATCCAGCCAAATCTGTAAAGACGAATCTACGAAGCTTACCGCATAATCGTGGAAAGAAGCGTAATCAAAAGAATTCCCTAAAGATATTGAAAAAACATTACCATTGCGGAACTTAAACCCTAGTTTTCCATCGCCTATGTAAAGAGCTCCAGTACCCTCATTTCCAAATTGTAACAAACCTGCGTTATTGGCAGATTGGACAACCTTAACTGACATAGAAACGCCCCAATTCGCTTCAAGCGAAAGTGCACCCCCTCCATTATCTCCAAAATACAGCCCATTATATCTACCGGGTGTAGGAGCGATGAGGGTTCCATTCTCTGCTGTCCAGTTGTTTATCGTATAAATCCCCGGGAGAGTAGAGCCTGTAACCTTGTTGGCAAGAATCTCATCCGTTGAACTGCCTTCGAAGGTATATTGAGCCGTCATTTGATCAACCGTCCATTCGGAAGGAAGGGACATTGTAGCACCGGCAGAAAGCGCAGATGCCACAGCCAGTATTGAAATAGAAGCGATCTTCTTCATACGGCATTCTTCATAGCGGATTGCCTATCCGCTGA
>CAZGGR010000025.1:0-26811 GCA_964525305.1 uncultured Akkermansia sp. | reverse complement strand
CCTTGTTCTGATCCTTGTTCTGATCCTTGTTCTGATCCTTGTTCTGATCCTTGTTCTGATCCTTGTTTTGATCCTTGTTTTGATCCTTGTTTTGTTGCTTCTTTTCTTCTTCTAATTTTTTCTTCAGTTCTTCCAGTTGGCGGCGGTATTCATCCAGTGCTTGATGATACTGTTCCATTTTCTCTTTAGCCGAATGTGCCCCTTGATGGCCATCTTGGGCAGAGAGGGCGTCGTTATAGCGCTTAATAGCTTCTTGCACATGTTTTTGGGCAATAGAGATTTGAGTCAGTCTTGAGTTGATTTCCTTAATTTGGTCATCAATGGAAGCAGGATGTGGCTGTTTCCCATCCTGTTGTGGAAAGGTCATTGCTTTCCGTGCGAGATCGGCTTCCTGATTACCTAAGTTGAAATGAGAGTCCGCTTGAATGGCTACATCAGGGGAAAGAAGTGCTTGAGAAAATGCTGTAGCGGCTTCTTTGGGAGCCTCCGCTTGGCGTTCTAGACATCCTTTGGCGAAGTTTAAGGCATAGCGCATTTCTTCGCTCAAATCCGAGTTTGCAAGTAATTCATCGATGGCATTGATGGCCTCTTGATTTTTCCCTGCTTGGATCAGTCCCGATATATTTTCCTGAGGGGTGATGGCTGCTTGTGTTTCTGTCCCCATTAGCCATAGGAAGAGTAGTGTCCCTGCTAAGACTGGTGTTTTGACTTTGCTCACCGTACGGCGAAAAGAACGCCAGCGTGTTCCTGCCAAAATGGTCAGAATAAGACAGATGAGTGCCGGAATAGCAAAAATAATGTAACGGTCATTAGGAACTCGGCGTACTTCTTCGTGCCCTTCTGTGGTATCGAGTCGTTCTGCTATGTCTTGGACAAAGTTGTTCAGGGCTGAGCCGTCAGATAGTTGAACGTATTGGCCGTCTGTTTGTCGGGAGAGGTATTGCAGACTGTCAGAGTTGAGTTTGGAAATTACGTGTTGCCCCCGTCTGTCTCGATAAATACCGGATGGTGCTTGTTCGTCTGGAATGGTGGTTCCGATGGTGGTGCCTATTCCGGCTGTCACAATAATAAGATGTTGTTGCCGTGCCTCCTCTGCCGTTTTGTAGTTGATATTGACGGTGTCTTCGCCATCGCTGAGAATAACTAGGGCATTGGTAGAATCTGGTTTTTTATCTCGTTTAAATGTTTGCAGAGCCAATCGGACGGCGTTTTCTAGGTTGGTGCCACCTTGAGAAACCCATCCGAATTGCAACTGCTCAATGGTTTCTTTCAGAGCGTTGTGATCGTGAGTAAGAGGCATGAGAAGAACCGCATCTCCAGAGAAAATAATGATACCGAAATTGTCATTCGGTAGTGCGTCCAGTAGGTCATAGGCTGCTGTTTTGGCGCGGCCCAAGCGTGACGGTGACGCATCTTTGCAGAGCATGGAGCGGGAACAGTCGATGGCAATGAGGATGTTGCGTGATTTAGGAATCTCTTTGACTTCTGTAAACCCGTCTATCGGTCGTGCAATAGAAAAAATGGTGAAGATAGTGGCAATAAGAGCAAAGATGATGGGTAATACCCTGCGCCATGTTGCTGGGGATTGAACCAACTGTTGCCTGTATTCTGGGGAAACAAGTACTTTCCATTTCCCGGAGCGACGATGCCATAACCACCAAGCCGCCACAGCAAGCAGTGCTGGGAGAATGAGTGCATACAAAACGTTGGGATAAAGGAATGTCATAACGAAAAAGGTAATTGGATTACGGGGCCGGGGTTGGTCTGAGAACTTGCAGGGATACTCCCAAAAGTGCTAGGGCGGCACCGGTTACCAGAAAGTACATGAAATATTCTTCTATGTGACGGACACTTTGTACCTTGGCTTCACTTTTTTCCAGCTTGCCGATGGAGGTAAATGCTCTGTTAAAGGATGCCATATTGGTTGCTCGGAAGTGTTCTCCTCCTGTAATTTGAGCTATTTTACGTAAGGTCGGTTCATCAAAGTCGCTTTGGATGCGATTGGCCATGGTGCCACCCTCCGTTCCTACGGCAATGGTATAAATTTTAATGCCTAATTTAGCGGCGTTTTCTGCAGCTACAAGCGGAGATATTTGCCCGGAGTTATTTGCACCATCCGTTACGAGAATGATGACCTTGGATTTGGTGTCGTGGCGGTCGTCTAATCTGGTCGCTGCCGCCGCAATGGCTGATCCTATGGCTGTACCGTCTGCTTGAATCAAACGTGGATGAAAATCCCGAATGATGTTGTTGACTAGAGTATGATCTAGGGTCAATGGACAGAAGGATTTGGTCTTACCGGCAAATCCCACAATGCCAATGCGGTCATCCGGTTTGCTGTCAATAAATTGGGTGATAACGTGTTTGGCTGCAACTAGGCGGGTGATGGGCATGCGATTCAGAATCATGTCCGGCGTTTCCATCGAGTAAGAGAGGTCAAACGCAATCATGATGTCAATGCCATTGACTGTACGAAATGTTTTGTCTTCTATCTTCTGAGGACGTGCCAGTGCAATGACGGTCGCAAGAGCCGCCAGGACAAAGCAGAATGCACCTATTTTCCCGGCTAAAGATTGGGGTGTCCGTGCTAAAGCTGCAATGAAACGCACGGACGGGTAGGTAATGGATCCTTCTGCACCCCGCCTGCGACGCAGGATAATAAGGCACAAAATGAAAGGTATAACGTATAGCCATTCAGGTTGTGCAAATTGGAATTGTCCCGTCATGGTTTGTCTGCGTTAGATGAAAGGTGATGTGACGCCTTTTTGACGACGAGGTCCGTTTCCTCTTGTTCTTGATGAGACGCCGTTTCTATATCAGTTATGAGTTTGACCGTGGCATCCGCCAGTTCGTTGACTAATGTGTCGTTTTCTTTGGTGTCCGGCTCGTATTTTAAGGAGGCCATTCTATCCAACAAATCCCGAGTGGGCGTTTGAAGTTCTGAGGGAAGAGTCGTGAGTGCATTGGCTCGGCGGTTGAATTCCTGTTGGGTTTCATACAATGCCGGGTCATTGGTTTCTCCTACCAGATATTTACGTAAGGTCAGGGAGAATGCTACAGCGGCATGTTTGATGTCGGGATGCGTTTCTCGTATCTGCCCGATATCTTTTATAGCAGCTTCGGCCGGGCTAAGTTGTATGGTTACAGGTCGTTTTTTCCGGGAAAGGAGGGTAATAACAATGATGGCAACAACCAGAAGCACAGAGAACAAAATAATCCAGATGCCCCATGTTTCCCAGAAGCTTGCATGAAGATAGATCCCCGGATCAGGCGTCTCCGGAAGAGCCGGGAATGCCGGAGCGTCTGGAATGGATGATGATGGAATAGCGTCTGGAATTGGCATGAGAAAAAGAGTTAACGTGAGAAACGACGGGATCTCCCGGCAAACAAGGCCCGTAAAGGCGGCATGAAATTATCTGAGGTTTGAAGGTCCAAAAAGTCAATGCCAAGCCTGCGAAAATCTTGCGTCCATGTTTCCCTGTGTTGGTGCACGGATTGAGCGTGTGTTTCTCGAACCTCTTGCCGGGCAAGGTTCAGGAACATTTCTTTTCCGCTTTCCGGGTCTTTGAGGATCACTCGCCCCGCATCCGGTAGATGTAGTTCCATTGGATCCGCTATGCGAACGGGAATGAAGTCGTGCTTAAAATTCAATTGTCCCAATGCTGCTTTGTTGTGTTCGCACCAGAAGTCACTGATCATGATGACAAGGGCTGATTTCTTTTGGGAAAGCACCAGTTGACGTGCCACATCTGGGAAATGAGGGTCTGCTCCATCATTTTTACTTGCGACAATTTCACGGACAATGCGCAGAGTTTGTTTGATCCCTTTGGCTGGAGTAATATAACGAGGGCTGACACCTCCATAAATCAGCAATCCGCACTTGTCACCACTCTGTGCTGCACTGAAAGCGATAACGGCTGCCAATTCTGCCGCATAGTCCAACTTGGAAACTTTAGCGGCAGATGAGGCGTAATGCATGGAGCCGCTGACATCGACAGCTAAAATAACGGCTTGTTCGCGTTCTTCCCTGAATCGACGAACAAAGGGGGAGTTCATCCTGGCTGTTACTTTCCAGTCAATAAAACGAGGGTCATCTCCCGACATATATTCCCGGAAGTCGTCAAAATCCAACCCCTGACCTCGAAACCCGGATTGGTATTGTCCGGCAAAGTTTTCCGTGGCCAGATGTTTAGCGCGCAATTCAATACGGCGCACTCTTTTGAGAATGTCTGAGGCTTTATCCATGAATATGTCCTCCTTGTTTGAAACTCATCCTCATCAGGGAGATGGTAAATCGCTCTGATGAAAACTGAAAGAATCCTGAAGGGAAAGAGATGTAGCAACGCTCAATGTCTTTCCCGGTGTTTACCATCACGGCACTGGAACTTTCGTTAGGATGTGGTCAATGACATTGTCTGTGGAGATGTTTTCCGCTTCCGCTTCATAAGAGAGCAAAATGCGGTGGCGCAGAATGTCGTGGGCCAAATCCTTGATGTCTTGCGGAGTGACAAAGGAACGATGGTGCATGAATGCATTGGCCCGCGCTGCCAGAGCTAAGTTGATAGTGGCGCGTGGTGAAGCTCCGGCACGGATGAGTCCGTGCAGTTTGACGTCGACTGTTTCCGGGAAGCGTGTAGCACGTACCAAATCTACAATGTAACCGCGGACGGCGTCATCGATGTAAATCTGATTAACAAGGTCTCTGGAAGCTGCCACCTGCTCTGGTGTGGTAATGGGGGATGTTTCCGGTGGCTTGGCAGAGCTGGCCATGATGTCCAATACTTGTAGCTCTTCTTCTCTGCTGGGATAAGTAACTAGTACTTTGAAGAGAAAACGGTCTAATTGTGCTTCCGGAAGCTGGTAAGTCCCCTCTTGATCAATGGGATTTTGCGTAGCCAGGACGAGGAATGGATCCGGCAGATTGTAGGTTGTCTCTCCTAATGTTACCTGACGTTCCTGCATGGCTTCTAATAGCGCAGACTGAACTTTAGCAGGGGCTCGGTTGATTTCATCTGCTAGGATGAGGTTGGCGAAGATGGGCCCTTTTTTAGCGGTGAACTGCCGTTCTTCCGGATTATAAATCATCGTACCTAATAGGTCTGCTGGCAGAAGATCCGGTGTGAACTGAATGCGGGCGAACTGCGCATGTAAGGTCCCTGCCATGGCCTTTACGGAGAGCGTTTTGGCCAAGCCGGGTACACCTTCCAGCAGAACATGCCCTTTACAAAGTAGGCTGAGGATCAATCTGTCTACAAGGGCTTGCTGGCCGATCACGACCTTGCTGATTTCTGATCTGAGTGCCGTAATCCACGATGAGTTCGCAGCGATAAGTTCGTTGAATTCTCGGGTGTCCATGATTCTAATAGCGGATAAGACAGTCCGTTGAGCTGTTGTGTTGAAAAAATCTTACTATTTCCCCAGAGCAAATCCTGTTTTCAGTAAAAGGTCTTCCCTGAAGTGAGGTGCCATCATCTGGAATCCTACGGGAAGCTCTGATTCTCCTTCACGAATTGTTCCACAAGGAATAGATATTGCTGGTAAGCCTGTTAGGTTGGCTGGAATTGTGTAAATGTCTGCCAAATAAGTTTGCAGATGATCTAGCGCGGAAGCTCCGATTCTTGGTGCTGGTGCTGGAGATGTGGGCCCTATGATAATATCTGCTTTGGAGAATGCTTCCGCAAAGTCCTTCGCTACCAGAGATCGGACTTTTTGTGCACGAGAGTAGTAGGCATCATAATACCCGGAACTGAGGACGTAAGTGCCCAAGATGATGCGACGTTTTACTTCTGGACCGAATCCTTCTTCTCGTGTGCGAGAAAAGAGTTCCACTAGTCCGTTTGTGTCTTCTGCTCTCTTCCCATAACGTATCCCGTCAAAGCGTGAAAGGTTGGATGAAGCTTCCGCACAGGCAATAATGTAATAAGCGGCGACCACTGCTTCTGCATGGGGTAGATGAATTTCTACAAGTTCTGCTCCCAGGCTTTCTAATTGCTTGATAGTATTCTGCACAGCTTCTGTGATACCTGGGTGATTGCCGGATGTGAAGTATTCGGCAGGGATACCTATTTTTAAGCCTTTGATGTCCTTGCCTAATGCCGCTTCAAAATCCGGTATGGGGTGATCGGCTGATGTAGAGTCTTTCGGGTCATGTCCGGAGATGGCTTGGAGCAGGATGGCCGCATCTTCTACAGTTTGAGTCATGGGGCCGATTTGATCTAACGAGGAGGCAAAGGCTACAAGGCCATATCGTGATACTCTGCCATAGGTCGGTTTAAGTCCTACTATGCCACAGTGTCCGGCTGGTTGGCGGATAGATCCCCCTGTGTCGGATCCCAATGCAGCAATGGCTGTGGATGCTGCAACGACCGCTGCTGATCCACTGGATGAGCCTCCGGGAATGTGTTCCGGTGCATTGGGGTTACGGGTGACTCCGTAGGCAGAGTTTTCTCCGCTGGCTCCCATGGCAAATTCGTCCATGTTCGTTCGTCCCAGGGGGATGCCTCCTGCCGCTTTCATCAAGCGAATAGCTGTGGCATCGTAAGGCGATGTATAAGGTTCAAGTAGACGTGAGGCACATCGAGTCGGCTGGCCCAAGATGTTAATGTTGTCTTTGACAGCAATAGGAATGCCTGCCAGAGGCGTCGTAATGTCTGCCTGTGCTGCCGCTTGTAGTGCTGCTTCTCTGTCAAAAGAAATATAAGCGTTGGTTGTCTGATCTGCCTCAATTGCATCTGCTGTCAGATTGACCAGCTCTACTGGAGTGAGTTCTTTGCGACGCAAACGATCGCGCCATTGTGCAAGGGTTCCTTGAATGCTTGACATGAAAAGAAAGTGTAGGAAAGACGTTAGAGTAAGGAGAAGAAAGAAAGGGGAGGATGTTTCGTGTGCTTAAGCGGATTCTACCACTTTGGGCGTGCGGAATTGCCCTTGGGTTTGTTGCGGAGCATTGGATAGAGCCTGTTCTTGGGAAAGCCCTTGTTCCGGGGTGTCTTGCCGCATCACATCCATTGTCGGTAACGGATGATTCATGGGAGCAATACCCGTTACATCGTAAGATTCTAATTTGGTGATGTAGGCCAAAACTTTATCCAGGTCTTTGGTGAAAATGGCGGTTTCTTCTTCCGTCAGGTCGATGCGCGCCAGTTTGGCAATATAGGCTACGTCGATTTGAGGTGTGCTCATGATTTTAATAGATAAAGGGAGGGTGGAAAGATAATGGAGGGAAAACTATTGCTGTTCCAGTAAACGAATAATCCAGCAGAAAGAGGCGATGATGGCACAGATTAATAATCCCAGTAACATGAAGTTTTCTCGTAACTCTCGTCTTGTGTTGGAGGCTCTTCCGTCACGGGCTATAACGGCACGTAACGCCCGGTTTTGATTGCTTTCCTGTACTCGGTCTGGCGGTGGCATGGTATTGCGATCCAGGCGCATGCGTGCTTGCGGTGCCGGTCGGTTGAGGGAGGCTTCCAATTCTTGAATGCGGTTTTCAATTTCCCGGGAAGCCCGCTCCAATTCTGCTAGTTCGGAAGAAGGACGCTTATTTTTTCTTTTGATCATGATGCGGATGGACTGAAAATCCAGATAAAGAAGAGAATGATGAGAGCGATTAGAAGTAGGGGAAGATGGAAAGAGAGTCCCTGAAGGAACTGGGTCATAAACTCACGAGTACTGATGCGTACTTTGCTGGAACGGCGCACTCCGGTAAGTACCTTAGTATGTTGCATACGGGCGCATTGTTGTACAGCATCGGCAAAATCTCCTTCGCAACGATCGATGACTTGTTGCCCTTGATTGATGAGGTTTTCAGTATTTTCTATGGGCCATTCATCTGGACGTATCGTACTGAGCATTTTCAAACTGCTCGTCAGCGCCAGGTGGATTTGTTCCAGCTCATTGCTTTCTTGGCGGAGGCTTTCTACTTCCTGACTGATGAGTTCTGTAGCGTTGACCATGCGTTCACCCAACTCGTTTTGGATGTCCATGAAGCGGTTTTTGCGCAAGTGGGCTTCCTCAAGTCGCCGCCGTGAGGTCTCTACTTCTTCTTTTTCCTTTCGCAGTTGTTCTAGTCGTAGTTGTGCCTGTTCCATATCGGCATCAACTTGATCATCTGCCTGGGGAGAATAATTGGTGGCAGCGTCCATGCGACGGTATTGGGGTTGGCTTGGTCTCATATGCGTTAAAGGTCGTATACTGCAGAATAATGGCATTCTGCTTTTTGCTGGGTAGATAGCCCTGCGCGCGTTATTATTTAACTTTCACAAAATAAATCAAGCTCAGAAGAAGGGTTTATGTGTTTTTTAGAAATGTGTTTTTGTGTATAGACTGATGGCAAATCTTGTTTTTCTATTGAGATAAGATTGGATGTCCGGAATGATGGAGTGTTATTCCTTGTCGTAAAGGATGATGAGCTGTACTTTTTTTGTGGTCAAAGGTATGGAATTGCTGGTATGTAGAGGGCATGCAGTCTGACAGGGTAGAATGTAAGCCGACAATGTGGTTTACAGGAAGGGCGGTTCTTATGGCTCTCATGTTTTTGGGCTTCGGTGGGTATTTCTATTATGATGCTTCCGTAGGATATCCTCAAAAGAACTTGGTGTTTTTTACTCATAAGGCGTTTGTCGAGGCTGGCTCTTTGTTTGATCGTGAGGTGAGTGATAAGAAAGCTTCTGCAGATGAATGGAAACATTTGGTTCAGTCTCGTACGGTAGAGTTCCCGGATGGATACTCCATCCCTCCGGATGTGGATCGGGATGCCATGCCGTGGCCTGCCGTTTTGGCTGATTATCAATTGATGTCTGCTCCGGGGAAGGGGTGGAGCGCCGCATGGCAGGTCTATTCCGGTGAAAAGCATTATCCCATTAGGCCGGAGGAGCAACCGTATGATGATGGTAAGATTTTTGAGCAATGGGTTGCTGGGAGCGTTTGCATGGTTCTTGGAGTAACGGCTCTGTTTTTTTTAGTGAGAACTCGGGGAAGAAAAATGATTTTGGATGGAGATGAAGTGACCGCTGCTGGCAAGGTCTTTCGTGTAGATGATATTGCCCGATTGGACTTGCGTAGATGGAAGACGAAAGGGCTGGCAACCGCAACTCTGAAGGCTGAATGCGGTGGATCTAAAATCCGCTTGGATGGGTTGACATATGGCGGTTTTCGGAAGGAAGATTCTCCTCATAATGCGGAAGACTTGATGAATGCTCTTTTGGCTCGTTATAAGGGAGAAATACTGGATTACGAAGAACTGCCAGAAGACCTCGGTAAGTCTGAGCCGAATGCGGATGAAAATGTATGAACCCACGTCTTCCGTCAGAAAAACACAATCGTGATTATGCGTTCAGCATTGCTTGCTGGGTGTTAGGCGTATTGGCTTTTGTTTTGTTGTTGATGGTGGGTATTTCTTTCAGTCTTTCTTCCCGTATCGTAGTGGTGGAAAAAGAGGTGGAAAAAATAGTACCGGTTCCTGTTCAGAACCAGCAGATTCCTTCTTCTGTTTCTGTTGTCGGCGGTGAGAATGCTGCGGATGTGGTAACGGTTCCCTCTTCTTCCTCAAAGCCTCGTTCTGTGGAAGAAATGCTTCGTGAGGCGGATTTGGCAGATCCCGCTTCTGAAACGAATGTTGTTGTGGATACCTCAGTTGCTGAAGAGAAAAAAGGAGGTAATGAATTACCTGTGGAGGAAACGAATATAGATGAAGTGATGCCTCCTATGACGGAAGATGTCGCTGTATTGGTTAAAGCTGCTCGGTACGCTCAAATAGAGGGGGATTTAAAAGTTGCGGTGGTGAAATTGGAACAAGCGCTGAGGTTAGAGCCGAATAACCCGGTGGTTCTTTATTATTATGGATTGACGTATGAATGGCTTAGGAATGCGGATAAATCTCGGGAGTTTTTCCTGAAAGTCTACTCTCAGAGAGAGAAGGCCGGAAAATATTTTTCTCGAGCTGCACGTCATTTGCAGGCCGGTTTTTCCAGAGCGGCAGATTTGCGGGGGGATATGGCTTTTGGTACCATTTTGGAATATAGGGATCCGGAATGTCCGGCTGGGGAACGAGTTAAATTAATGGTGCCCATTTTAATGAAGGATGGTTTGAATGTCCGTCCGGAGGATTTGCGTGTTATCGTTCAGTTTTTTGATAAGGTTAATGGGAAAAAAGTGGAGAAAACTCATGCCCCGGAACCGGCTTCTCGCTGTGTGACAGAGCCTGCGGATTGGGCTGATGGTGAGGAAATCATGGAGATTACTTACTATATGCCTCCTTTGACGGAGGAGGAAACAATCGCCTATGGAAGCCTGAAATATTACGGTTATACCGCTAAATTGTATTATAAGGGAGAACCGATGGATTGCCATGCCTCTCCTCCTGTGTTATTCTTATTGGAGCAGATGAATCAAGGTGCGCCCTCCGGTTTGCCTGAGATATATGATGGCGGTTTGCTCCCTCCCGTAGAAGCTGCTCCCGTTTCTGAAACCTATGATTCTATTCTGCCTCCCTGATAACTGCATCCCTCATGTTTGACCTTCCTCACAATTTCGGTGATTACACGCTGGTGGCGTTCATTAGTGACACGCGTGGCGGTATTCTGTATCAGGCCATTCAGCAGGGGATGGACCGCTCTGTCTTTTTGGAATTATTGGTGCCGGATAATTCAGCTGGAGTTGGTTCAGATGAGTTTTTGATGAAAGCTCATGCGCGAGCTGTGATTAGCGCTCCCATGCTGGGTACGGTTTATGAGGCATCTCAGACTCAGGGGTATTGGTTTGTGACTAGTGAGCAGTTGTGCGGTTTTTCTGTGCAGACTTTGCTGGATAATGGTAGTGTGTTGCCTGTTAAGGATCTGTTGAAAATAATAGAGGTGGTAGGCAACGTTTGTGCCAGGTATGAACGATTGCAGACGGATTTTGAGCTTATTGAACCGCGTCACATTTATTTGGATGATAAATCATCGGTAAGGTTGATGAATACAGCTGTTCCCGGAGATTTTCATGAGGCTGCTTCAGAGGCGCAGATGAAACATCTGGGGGAGGTGCTTTTGCCCTTGGTCACACCTGCTGTGCCTGGTGCTACCCGCATGCGTACGCTGTTAGAATGGATGAGGGATGGGCAGAATGGTAAGCCGATGCAGTGGGAGCAGGTGATGGAGCTGATTACGGCGGTTCGTGAGCAATTAGGGCTTTTACCGCGCGTTACTACTCACCGCTATGTCCTTGAAGATGAGGTGCGCAAAAAAAACGGGAAGTTGTGGCTTTGGTGTGGACTTGGCCTGCTTGCTGTCGGTTTAGCTGTTACCGCCATTGTGTGTTTGTCGGATAATGAAGGAAAGACGAATGTCTTGCCTCCTGTTGCGCCTAAAAAATATCCTGATTTTTCTGCCAGCGATTATACAGAAGTTCTGGTTACTCTGCCTGATGGTAAGAGGTTGATGGTGGGGGCTCATGAGATTACATTGGAATCATACCGTCTATTTTTGGAGCAATGGTCTCGCCTTACTCCGGAATTGCGTGAAAAATATTCGCATCCGGAACAGCCGGATAAACAGACTTCCGATCATGCCCCTCGTGATTGGGAGGCTATTTGGAATGCTGCCGTTTCCGGAAGTAAATGGAATGGCCGTAAAATCACACCCCGTTCTCCCGTCTTTAACATTACTTTTTGGGATGCCTGGGCATATGCCAGTTGGAAGCCTGTGAAGCCGGGTGAAGCTCGTTATCGTTTGCCTGAACGTTCAGAATGGCAGACTTTGGGGAGTTTGCTGAAAACGCGGGAAAAGGGTGATAAAACGTCCGTGATTGACCGGTACTGTAATGATTACGATGAAAAGACCGGTATTTGTGGTATGGCGTCCGGCGTGATGGAGTGGACCTCTTCTACAGAACGTGCTCCGGCTCGTGTAAAGGAACAGCCCGGTCCCGTTGTTTGCGGGGGGGATTGGAAACAGCCCGGCATTACTAATCGGGTAGAATATTTGCATTCCCGTGATGAATGTCGGGAAAACTTGGGCTTTAGAATTGTTCGTGATGTTCAGTAACTCTCTTTTTTATCAAATCTTATATAAGACGACCATATCGATATGATGAAACGTATCCTCGCAATGTTGTTGTTAACTCTGATGGGAGCTTTCGGGGCTTTTGCGCAGATTTATGTAAAAGCTGTACCGGAAAAGAAAACTTTCCTGAGCGGAGAAGCTATATATGTGCGGTTAACCATTACTAATAATTCCGGTGTTCCCGTGGAGTTGAAAAGTAAGGAATATTCCTCATGGTTAGATATTCATGTTGAGCATACTACTGCAGGCGTGGAGCTCCCTCAGTCCAAGTTTGCCATATTTCCCACACTTAAGGTGCCCGCAGGGATGAGTGTTTCCCGTAAGATTGACTTGCGTCATTTTTATGATTTGTCCAGAGAAGGGAATTATCATGTGCAGGCCGTTGTTAAAATGCCCAACCAGAAGGATATGTTTGCTTCCCAAAAATCCTTGTTTGCTATCCGCTTGGGTACCCCCATGTGGTCTCAGTCTGTAGCGATTCCTGCTAGTGCTAAACGGTGTACGTTCTCTATCTGCACCATTGCTGTCAGAGGGATTCAAAAGCTGTACGTACAAACAAAGGATCCGGATACAGGCGTGGCGTATAATGCCGTATGTGTAGGGGATTGGCTGGGAACCACGCGCCCTCAGTGTATGGTAGATGGTAAAGCTAATCTACACGTTTTATTCCCTACGACTCCTTTGCTTAGTGCCTATTCTCGTGTTAATCATCGGGGGTCTATGGAACGTCTTCAGTATTACCAGAAGGTGATGGGCGTGCCCTCCATGGTATTCCTCCCGGATGGCAGTGTGCGTGTGACCGGTGCTGTCCATTATGATCCTACGGCTAAGCCTAAATCGCTTCCGGATGCGGCAGATGTTCCGGCGATGTAATCAAAGTCATTCTGTTGAGAGGCGGATTTGTTCTTGTCGGGGATGGGTACAGCCGATCTTCATTGGTGCATTACTTGTTCGGGATATTGTTTTTTAAGATATTTTGTACGCTTTCCAGAACAAGGTAGATGGGTAAGGCGTAGTTTTCTGCTCGGTTTACTCTGGCTATGTTCATGCCGATGAGTTCTCCTTTGAGGTTGAGCAATGGCCCGCCCATCAAGTTGTTGCGTGATGGTGTATCATGCTGTAGCACCATGGGAAAGTCATCCCTGCGTTGGCTGTACCCTCCACTGATGTGGTCGTTTGCGTCTTCTGTGGCTTTTCCTGTAATTTGCCGCCGAGACCCCATGATGATGGTATAAGAAATTTGTTGCTCCTGGCGTTTGACGCTTAGCACAATGCTGTCCCCTATTTTCTTGGTGCCCAGAATAGGGGCAATGGCATCCAGATTGGCAACGGGAATATCGTCTATCGCCAGAATCTTGTCTCCAACTCTGGCTCCGGCTTGCGCTGCTGGTCCATCCGGGTTTATTTCTTGAATGTAGCATGGAGATCCAAAGGCGATCCCTAGGTAAGCAGAGTCTTTCTTTGGAACGGGGTGTGGCATTGTGCTGATGACTCCCAATTGGGGGCGTCTACTGGTACGAGTTGTAGAGCCATTACTCACGACAAGTGTTCCTATGGCAACGTCTTGATTGGTGGAGATTGATACGGGCAAGCCTTGAGCATTTACTTTGACCACGGCTACATCTGTTGCTGGATCCATCCCTATTTCCGTGAATTGATCATATTTGACAGAACCTATACGAATAATTAAATCGCGATGGGCATGTAATTCTGAAGCTTTTGTGGCAATATACCCATCTTGGGTTAATACAATGCCATAAATCACAACGTCCTGCTCGGAGAAGAAGACTGCGCTTAGATCTTGCAGCCGTTCGCGTATAGGGTTAATGATGTGTAGAACGGCTTTTCCGTTGATGCGTTGTTCAAAGTCCAGACTCCCTTGATCAAGGGCCGTTGCTGTCGTGGTCATCATCCATGCAATAGGGAGCAGGGCAATGCAAGCGGAATGCCTCATTCTAGTCATCTGTGGTTGAATGTGGCTCATTTGCTTGCTTTTGTATCTTGTTGTTGGGGAAACTTATTCTTAGGTGTGGGATTTCCCAACGTGTTGAAATCTTTCATAGGTACGTGAAGGTTGTCTTCTAGACCGGATCCTATCCTGCTGTGAATACCGATCAATTCCCCATTCATATTGAATAAAGGCCCACCGGAATCTCCTCGTATCAGCTTGCAATCTGTCTGAATTACCTCGTTTTTCAAAGAAACAACTCTCCCCAGACGTACCATAGGACCACGTTCTCGATCCCATCCTCCCCCGTGTCCTAATGCAAATACCCAGTCTCCCAAGTGAGGTAGTTGAGCCGTTTTTTTGACGCAGGGCAGTTTTTTTGTTAATGGCTTTGTGATCATTGCGATCCCTGCATCGGTCTCGCTGTTTTGCTCCGTGGTTTTGCCGGGTAATTGTGTCCCGTCAGATAAGATAATTTGAAGTACTGTTCCTTTGTTGCCAACAACGTGAGCGGCGGAAAAAAGCAGTCCATCCTCAGAAACCAGAATGCCGGAGCCACTGCCATTGTTCACCTCGATACAGACAATAGCAGGGAGAATCTTCGGTAATATTTGTTGGAGCTGATGCTCAATTTGTTGCAGATCTTCTACTGATTTTGGCGTGCTGGACAGTTCTTCTGATGCTCCCTCTTGCATCTCTCCCCGTGCTCCTATCGGCATCAGAGCTATTCCAATGCTCATCATGCCAATATAGAATAAGTGCCGGAATCCCGGATTCATGGGTGGGGGAAGGCTTATTCTTGTGGCGCCACTTCTTTTTCTGTAGATTGCTGGTCGTTCGAGGGGGCTTGCCCCATCAGACGATCGTAACAGTGCACTCCCACAAAAAGGCCTGCCAGCGTAATCAGAGTAATGAGGAGCTCTTTCATGTGCGGTCAGCATAAATGTTGTTTCCTGTTCTGACGAGTTAATTCCCTTCCATAAGCCATATTTTTTCATGCACTTCTGAAGAATGGTTCAAAATAGGAGTTTCATTGGTAAATAAAGCTTGCTTTCAACTTCAAAAAAGAGTTTAATACGCCCAGCGACCGGTTTTCGGTTTGTTAAAGTATTCAAAGCGGATGTAGCTCAGGGGTAGAGCGCAACCTTGCCAAGGTTGATGTCGTGGGTTCGAATCCCATCATCCGCTCCATTTTTTTACTCTGATAGCTGACGGAAAGGATGAAAGAATTCATCTTTCCGTTTTTTTGTTGGCCTGTTGAGTATAATTTTTTAGAGAGATAGAGAATGATTTAATGATGCTTCTTTCTTAGTAAGAATCTCTCTGCCAAGTATTTTCTGATTGGAGTATCGTAGATTTTCAAACAGCCCCAAGCTAATAGAATGCTTCCAAAGAAAAGAGCCAACGCTCCGGGGAGAGAGGCAGAGAAGGGAAGTTGCTCATTTTTTACCCATGCATAATACAAGTAAATGAATGGATAATGCACCATGTATAAGGGATAGGAAATGTTGCCTAAAAAACGACATATGTTATTGATGCAGGGGCTTGTCGTGTTGTCAGCTGCTCCTAGGAAAAGAATGAGCGGAAAAAGTATAGCAAAGCATAGGGTTTCATAGACGCTGTTCATCCAATAGGCTTCTTCTCCTCCTAGACGAGGAATAGCTAGCAGGATGATTAGTGCGACACTGCAAGGCAAGAAGCTGTGTTTTATATGAAACGAGGGCTTGAATAACCGGAATAGAAGTAATCCGGCAGAGAAAGAATAGAGCACCCTCAGCCCTCCGCATAGACATTCGGGGCCGGTCATGGAAAAGCCGGAACAGATATCTCCGTTAGGTCCTAAAAAACTGAATGTCGCTAAGCCGACTCCTGCGGTTATGACAAGCGTTGTAAGGAATCCGGTACCAAGTTTCCGAATAAAAAGGGCGTATAGAATGTTTCCGATGTATTCAAAAAACAGAGACCAGCTGGGGCCGTTCAGCGGGTACATTTCTCCCAGGCCGCGTATTTCTATTCCGGTCGGTGAGGGTATGAGCAGTGCGTTGGCGATCATTGCTACCAGTAAAGATATTATCGTCACCTGTGAAACATCCCATACGGCACAATCCTGAAAATAAAAGATAAGTGCCCCGATAACTGCCCCCATTGCCACCATTGGTTGCAATCGTATGAGACGCCTTTTCAGAAATTCCCATGTTGACAGCGTTTCCATTCGCTTGTCATAGGCATAGCCAATGACAAATCCGGATAACATGAAGAAAAAATCCACAGCCAAATAGCCATGATTGATGATTTGATCCGTATGCCCGGTGGTATAGGCCTCGAAAACGTGAAACCACACAACAACCATGGCCGCTACCCCTCGCAGTCCGTCTAGAATCAGAAAATGATGCTTTTCACTGCCGGGAGGAATGGTAGTGCCTGGTATAGTTGACATGGTGAAGCCGAGTTTACAGATAAATACTGAAGACGAAAGATTTTTGTGAATGATCTAACAAAGCTGTAAAGCTGCGTTTTTTTCTAAGACGGGAGCTAGATTTTTCTTCCTTCATGATAAGACGACCCTTACATGATTTTGTAGATACTTCCTGAGTTTGATAAAGAGAACAGAAGAAGTCGAGTTTAACTAGCGGATAAGTAATCCGCAGTAAAGCTTTAAATCATGAAAATAAGCATCTTCTGCAAAAAAATCATTTTCCAAAAATACAAACTATTCTTTTTCTCTCATCTGTTTTTTCGCTATAGAATCGCTCAATAAAAAAATCACAACACATTAACAATGATTTGATAGTATATATCTTCCATATCAATCAAAAGCATATAAGCAAGGGAACAAAATAACATTTTTAACTAGCGGATTACTTATCCGCTAAACTCCGTGCGTACTGATGGGATTCAGTATAAAACAATTAGTACTAATAATTTATCATGAAAAGGACACTATTCGCCCTTGCTTTTTTGGCAGCTTCAGCGCTGTCTAATGGCGCAGAGCCTATCTACTCTTGGGATTGGTCTGCTGAAACCGGTGCTACAATTAGTGCGTCTGGGTGGAATAATAATTTCACTTATACGGAGGGGGATGATCACGCTTCTTTTACAAGTAGTGGAAATCCTTGGAAATCCAACATTAGTGAAATTACAGGGAGTTTCACTGTGAGTTTTGATCTGAAAAACCTCACTGCCCAAAATAGTAATTGGAACTCCATCTTAAGCTTGTATTCCAATGGTGCTACTTCTGGCAATGCCAATTCATTGCAGTTGCAGTTTAGTAATGCCGGACGTCTTTACCTTTACAATAAGGTAGGGAATGAAACGTCTTTTGGTGGTTCAGATACGGGAAGTTCTACCAATATTGATACGGGGCTTACTTCTGCTGATCTGCAAGGCTCTACAGATTGGACAAGCTTTAGCATCGTTTCTGATTTGGAAAACAACACGCTTTCTGTGTATGTTAACGGTGGCTTAGTCGGTTCGATCACAGATTGGAATCCTGCCTCACCGGCTTTAACCGGTGCTCAGTTTGGTAGTGCTTTTGGGCAGGGTGGACATGCGTTGAACGGCTCTATTGATATTAATAACATCAAGTTTTATAATGAAGTTGTGTTGCCCGTGCCGGAACCGGCTACGACATCGCTCAGCTTGTTGGGACTTGCTGCTCTGATGTTACGTCGTCGTAGAGCATAAAAGCTTTTAGTGAACCATTAGTAGTGCCACCGATACTTATGATAAGTATCGGTGGCGTTTTTTTCGGAGGCTTTTTCTTTTATTTTTCGGTAATGGAAAACTCCAGTAATGTGTCTCCGTTGAAGGTAAAAAATGCTTCGAATTGTTTACCTTTCAGCATGGCTGGTAACCAGAATCGGTCATCTTGCCACATAAGGTGGTAGGGGATTTCTTCTGTTGAACACCAGAATGGTTCTGCCTCTGGGGTTTCCGTAGGTGTACCTGTAAAAGCGGAGGCCATGAATACGTGGCAACGAATATCCGGGATGGTTCCGCAGGTGAATGCAAAGTGCAAGGTTCCCATCTCTTGAGCATCCGTGACATGAATGAGTAGTTCTTCCTGAACTTCCCTCAGGACGCATTCTTTGGCCGTTTCTCCCGGTTCAAACTTGCCGCCTGGCCCGTTTACTTTTCCTGCACCGATACCCCTTTTTTTGCGGATGAGCAGAATGTTCCCTTCTTGCACCACAAACATGAGGGTGGCGCAGATATCCGGTTCCCATTCGGCCGGCCATTGAAATCCATCGCTTTGTTGTTGCATGAGATGTGTTGATTATAAAGGCGGGGTATGAAAGAGGAAAGACTAGAGTCAAAGAGAGTAAGGGATAAGTGGAATGGATGGATTGAGTTCCATTTACTGCCGCGCTCCGGTCTTTAATCTTGCCACTTTGGGATTTATGATCCGAGTCATATGTTCGATGTCGTAGCCCTTGGAGAATTGTTGGTGGATTTCACTCCATGTCCTGGCGGTAATAATCAGGATCAGACCGTGTTTCAGGCGAATCCCGGCGGTGCTCCCTGTAATGTGTTGGCTATGTTGACTAAGCTGGGACGCAAGACCGCATTCATTGGCAAGGTCGGTCAGGATATGTTTGGTTATATGCTACGTCAAACGATTCAGGATCAGGGTATTGTTGTGGATGGTCTCGTTTCTGCATCGGATGTCAATACGACTTTGGCTTTTGTGCAGCTGGACGCTCATGGCGACCGAGAGTTTTCTTTTTATCGCAATCCCGGTGCTGATATGATGCTGACTAAGGCAGAGGTGAACGCTGCTTTGTTGGAACAAGCCCGTGTCTTTCACTTTGGGACAGTATCTATGACGCATCAGGGCGTTCGTGAGGCCACTCAATATGCCGTTTCCCTTGCCAAAAAAGCCGGAGCTCTCATCTCCTTTGACCCCAATTTGCGTCCTCCTCTGTGGGAAAAGATGGATTTGGCTCGGGAGCAAATGCGTTGGGGATGCGGAATGTGCCATGTCCTCAAGATTGAGTTGGATGAATTATCTTTCCTGACCGGTTGCTCTTCAATGGAAGATGGTATCAACGTCCTGCGCCGTGATTTCCCGAATCTACGTCTGATTCTGGTGACCGGTGGTAAAAAAGGCAGTTGGGCTGTTCATGATGACAAGTTGGTTCATCAGCCTACTTTTTTGAATGTCCACACCATAGATACCACGGGCGCCGGTGATTCTTTCCTGGGAGCTTGTTTGAATCTCTTGGTAGATTCCGGTTCAGAACACCTGACAGAAGTCCAATTGTTGGATATGCTTTTGTTTGCCAACGCCGCCGCTTCCATCGTCACGACCCGCAAAGGAGCTATTCGTTCCATGCCGTCTCAAGAGGAAGTTTTTGCTCTGATTTCCGGCTCTCAAAACTAGAGCGCATAGAATCCCATTATCTTAATCATTAAGGAGGGGAAAGTTTGTAATCATCGCTTTCCGGTGGTGTGTTGTCTCGTTCCTTTCCTTTCTGCAAGCTTTTCTTTAATAAAAGGTCTATTTGATGAATTGAAATTGATGAAATCTTTTTTAAAGTCAGAATAGTTGCAAAGAAAATACGTCGATATCCTCATTATCATGACTCAAATGAGCTTTGATGTTGACAATAGAGTAAAAATTGTGAGATTGGTACGAATAGTGTTATATGAAAGTTTAAGGAATCTTTGTAGTATTTGTTTAAAATGGAAAAATAAGAGATGTCATCTCTTTAATAAGGTATGTCACTGCATTGATCCTGTATTCTTCATATTACAGAAAGAAAGCGAGGAAATAAAATGATAGGTGCAATTATTGGAGACATCGTCGGTTCTAGATTCGAATGGCTCAACCTCAAATCAAAGGAGTTTGAGTTCTTTCACAGCGAGTGTTGTTTTACGGACGATTCCGTCATGTCGTTGGCTATATGCGATGCCCTGTTACATGCCGAGCCGGACAAAAGTGACCTTCCCTCAAAAGCCGTTGAATCCATGCAATGGGTTGGGCGTTTGTATCCGCGCTGTGGTTACGGTGGTTCATTCCGAGGCTGGCTCAAATCAGACAATCCGCAACCCTACAACAGTTATGGCAACGGTTCCGCCATGCGCGTCAGTGGATGTGGTTATGTGGCAAACTCACTTGAAGAAGTAGCCTCGCTATCTTACGCCGTTACCGCCGTCACACACAACCATCCGGAAGGCATTAAAGGCGCAGAAGCCACAGCTGTCGCTGTATACCTTGCTCGCACCGGGAAAAGCAAACAGGAAATCAAGGCGTACATTACCGAACACTACTACCCGCTCGACTTCACATTGGATTCCATACGAGAAGCCTACCGCTTTGACGTCTCCTGCCAAGGCAGCGTCCCGCAAGCACTCGTAGCCTTCTTCGAATCGACCGACTTTGAAGACGCCATCCGCAACGCCATCTCTATCGGCGGTGACAGCGACACCATCGCCGCCATCACCGGCTCTGTTGCTGAGGCTTATTATGGCGTTCCTGACAATCTCAGACAACAAGCTCTTACTCTCTTGGATGACCGCCTCCTGAAGATTTTGTCGGAGTTTGAAAATAAATATCCATCAAAAGTAGAATGATAAATAGATACCCCATTAACAGACTTTTTCCAGAAGCCAAGTTAATGGGGGACTGTTTGCTTTCGATTCGGTAAAAGCGGCGTTTGAATAAGGAATTCTTTTCCCCAATATGTATTTTTTGTGAATTGCCTGTGACTTTTGGCTGTAGGGTAATCGTACAAATCTTTTAATCATTCGTTTTGTCAGACAAAGCTAATAAACAAGTGGAACCTATTTTAATATAAAATACGGGGCTTTTGAGTAATTGTATCAAGTGATATTTTTTTTGTGTTGATGTGTTGTGTTGACATGTTTATACTCAAGTTTATATATGAATAATATCCCTCACTACGAGTTATCTAAAACTATTCGTTTTTCCCTGATCCCTCAATTTGAAACCGCAGATCACATCGAAAGTGGCAATCTGATTGATGAAGACAAGGACCGAGATAAAGCCTACTCAACGGTTAAAGATATTCTGGATAAATACCATAAATACTATATTGAACAGGCTTTGGGTGAATACAGCTTTCCCGATGATTTGCTACAAAAGACTTTGGAGTGTTACAAGGAAAAGAGCAATAAGACAGATAATGACAAAGAGAAAAAAGATCGATTAAAAAACCTAAATAATTGTTATGTCTCCTTACGCAAAGATATCGTTGAGCAATTTAAAGATGCACCAAAATCAACAGAGAAGATTTTCAGTGTATTATTAGCTAAAAAGAAAAAGGGATCAGACGGTGATGGCGATTCTGAAAAATCGCCGTTAAGTGACAAGGAAGTTAGCCTAGTTAAACAATTTGATGGGTTTACCACTTATTTTAGCAAATATGATAAAAATAGGGAGAACTTATATACGGGCAAAGACCAAGCAACGGCTATCGCCTATCGGACCGTCAATGATAATTTGGATAAGTTTCTCTGCAATCTGCAGAACTGGGAAAAGATTCAAGAGAAACTGTCTGACAAGCTGGATATTCTTCAGCAACAATTATCCGATGAATTAAAAAAGCTTGTCGGCAAAAATGAGGGGCAAGCGTCCGAATTAAAAAAAGTGTTCGAATTACAAACGTTCAATCAATGCATCCTGCAAGGTGGAATCACCCTTTACAACGCCGTGCTGGGTGGGAAAAAGCCGGAGAACGGCGAAAATATTAAGGGCATCAATCAGCTGATTAACGAATACAATCAATGCGTTGACAAAAAAGATCGATTACCTCGCTTAATTCCCCTTTACAAGCAGATTATGGGGGATGCGGTCTCTCTTTCATTCGTTAAGCCCTGTTTTGATTCAGCTGATGAATTATGGAATGCAGTTAACGATTATTATTTAAAAGAGTTATTGGGTGATGCCGAGGAAGAGTCGTACCTTTCACAAATCGCTCATTTGATTGAAGACTTGGATGCCGATTCGGCACAAGGCGTATACATCAATACACGGAAAATCGCTTCTGTTTCGCAACATGTTTTTGGTGATTACAGCTATATCGAAAGACTTTTTGAAGCAGAATGGAAAAATCAAAAAAAGAATAGAAATGAGGAATTTACAATGCCGGAAGAATGCGAGCTTTCCGAACTTCTCCGTATTGTAGGAGAAGAAAAACAACAAGAAACTCTCGATGCTCTTAAAAGCATATGTATCCCCTGTAGAGAAAAAGCACGGGACGAAGAATCGGATAAGGAAAATATACTATGTTCACCGCAAAAAGCCGTTGCCGAAATCAAAATCCGTTTCAATAAAATCAAAGGATTTTGTAACAACGAAAAGCACACAGGCAACAACAATTCCAACAAAGATACTTCCCCAGAAAATGATTTTAAGGATTTAAAGAATTTTCTGGATTCTTTGTTGAAATTCTGTCACGTAGTTTTTCTTTTCCGTACCAAATCGAAAGGAAAGCGTTCCGATTTATTTTACAGTACATATGATAATCTTGAAGAGAAACTTCGGAGCATGCCAAGTCTTTACGACAAAGTCCGTAATTATGCGACCCGGAAACCCTACAGTATAAAAAAATATCGTGTGTTTTTCGGAGAAAAAGAACGGTGTAAAGGCTGGGCCTACTCAAGAGAAAAAGCCAACAAATCGTTTATGCTGAGGATGTATGACAGTTCTAAAGGTGACTATAATTATTATCTGGGCATTTATACAAAACAGTGTAAGGAAATTGAGTATCTCAACGATAGTGATGGAAACTTGAATTATTCTTCTCCGGATAATGATATCCCATGTTATGAAAAAATGATGTATGCACAAATTCCAGGAGCTGCCAAACAGCTTCCAAAAAACTTTTTTTCAAAAGAACGGAAAAACAATAATGAAATTCCTGAACAAGTTCTTAATATATATGAAAATAAATCACATGAAAGCAACCCTGAAGATTTGTATCAACTAATTGACTATTATAAAAAATGTATACCTCAATATAAGCGTTGGAATAGCTATCATTTTATTTCTTTAAAAGAAACATCGGCATATCAATCTATTCAAGAATTTGCCAATGATGTTGATCAGGATGGTTATCGCATGTGGTTTGAACGTATCGCTGAAATAAAAATCCGGGATATGGTCAAGGATGGTAAATTACTTCTTTTCCAAATATACAACAAAGATTTTTCCGAACGATCGACAGGACGTGAAAATCTGCATACAATGTATTGGAAGGCTCTTTTTAGTCCTGAAAACTTGGGGAATCCTCTATATAAATTAAATGGTGAGGCTGAACTGTTTTTCCGAAAAGCTACGCCCACTCTTAAGAAAGAACCCACTCACAAAAAGGGAGATAAAAAGACACCAAAGTCCAACAACTCCGAACCAGGCCGTTTCCCGCATGACATTGTTAAAGACAAGCGATTTACAAAAGACTCCTACCAGTTCCACGTACCGATTACCCTGAATTTCCGAAAAGGGAAAACTGCACAAAAGGCATTCAACGAATCTTGTATCGAATATATAAAACAACTACCCGAAGACGATATTCACTTTATCGGCATTGACCGTGGGGAACGGCATTTGATTTATCTTTCGGTAATTGACCGCAACGGAAACATTGTAGAGCAGAAATCATACAACACTATCGTGAGCAAAACGACAAGGGCAGACGGTATGTCGTTCACTTCGGAATACAATTATCATGAGGCTCTCGACAAAAAAGAGGATGCGCGTCAGAAAGCTCGTGTCAATTGGGATGCCATCACCGCCATCAAGGATCTCAAGAGTGGCTTTTTGTCTCAGGTTGTTTCGGATATTGCCCGAATGATGGTAGAATATCATGCAGTTGTGGCATTGGAAGATTTGAACTTTGGGTTTAAGCGAGGGCGATTCAAAATTGAAAAACAGGTTTATCAAAAATTTGAAAAAGCCCTCATTGACAAGCTAAATTATCTGGTATTCAAAGACAAAGGTCTCGATGAAGAAGGCGGATTGCGCCATCCCCTACAATTGACCGCCCCATTTGAATCTTTTCAAAAACTTGGTAAACAGACTGGCATGCTGTTTTATGTACCTGCCGCATATACCAGCAAGATTGATCCAACAACGGGATTTGTCGATCAATTGAAGCCCTGCTATATCAATGAGAAGCAAGCTCAGGAGTTCTTCCAAAACTTCGAATCGATCACATACAATGCCGTGGAGGATTACTTCGTCTTTACGGCAGATTATAAAAAGTTTGGAATTAGTGAGCAAAAACAAACATGGAAAATCTGTACCCATGGCGGGGCGTGCCGTTTTATATTCAGACCTAAAGAAAAGGAGCTTCTCGCGGTCGATGTAACGAAAGACCTTAAAGCCAAATTAGAGGAAAGGGGCATTGAATACAAACAAGGGCAAGACCTGCGCCCGGTACTGGCAAAAGGGGATAAAGACATACTTAAGCCATTCATTGATGGCTTAAAAGTCGTTCTTCGCTTGCGATACGAGGATAATCAGGGGAACGACGTCCTTATTTCTCCTGTAAAAAATGCGCAGGGCATCTTCTTTAATTCAAGTCGAATAAAAAAAGAAGACAAATTACCGATAGATCCGGATGCCAACGGAGCTTACCACATTGCTTTGAAAATGCTGATGTTGTATGAACAAGAAATCAAAAAGCAAGATTCACAGAAAAAATTAATCATTAAAAACAAGGATTGGTTCGATTTTGCCTGTCAGCGTTTTAACAAACAGTAAGAACGTGCTTTTCTTGTATGAATGAAAACGGGTATATCAGCATTTGTCAATTGAACGATTTTTGCTTTTGCCCGTATTCTCTGTACCTTCACAGCATTTATTTGGGGAAAGATGATTCTTCTTTTCAATCGCTGAGTCAAGTTCGTGGAACCGCTGTCCACCAATCGGTGGACAGCGGTTCTTACAGCACAAAAAAGACAGATCGTTGCGCCATGTCTGTTTGTTCCAATGAATTGGGGATCGTGGGCGTTGTTGACCTCTATCGGGAAAGTGAAGCCTTGCTTTTGGAACGAAAATATAAAATACACACAATCTTTCCCGGACATATTCTCCAAGTGCACGGGCTGTATTTTTGCCTCACTGAGATGGGATTTGACGTTCAAAAGATCAAAATTCATTCTCTCTCGGACAACAAAATCTATCCTATCTCTTTACCGACAGAAGAAGACCACCTCCGTATGCAACAGCAAATTGCCCAAATGAGAAACTATGATTTTGATACACCCTTCCCAATCAACGAAGCAAAATGTGCCCATTGCATCTATTCCCCGCTCTGCGAAAAATACACATCGGATTGATTCTTACCTCTCATGCTGAACAAACAAGACGTAATGCACCGAAGTATCTTTGTCATTTCTGCCTTTCAATCCAAGGGATTAAGCGTGCGCAATGGCGAACTTCTTCTGACAGATACGGAAACCGGAAAGACGCTCACCAAAATGCCTTTCCAAAAAATTCTTGCCCTGATTGTTATCGGATCGTTCACTCTCAGTTCTGCCGTGCTTGAAAAATGCACGGCTCATGCCGTTGCTATCGTGTTGCTGAAACAAAACCTACGCCCGATCATGGTGCATGCACCGCATGCGGAAGCCAATTTCCTTCTGCGAAAGCAACAGTTTTCCCATTTGCCTTTCCATTTTCCCGTGGCACGACAACTTGTCGCAAACAAAACAGAAAACCAAATTGCCGCACTGAAAGCAACAAGAAGGCGAGATTCATTAACGCTCAATGCATGCACCCAGTGTGGCGCATTTCTGAACGATATAGAAACCGTGCAAGACCCGGAAACGCTGATGGGTATGGAAGGTCGCTGCGCCAAAATGTTCTTTGCGGCTTTTTATCAAGATATGGAATGGAAGGGGCGTTTCCCCCGAACCAAGCAAGACCCCCTGAACGTCTGCCTTGATTTGGGATACAGCATGCTGTTCAACTGGGTAGACGTGATGTTGAGACTGTTCGGTTTTGATCCCTATATCGGCGTATATCACCGCCTATGGTTTAAGAGGAAATCGCTCGTCTGCGATTTGATGGAGCCGTTGCGCCCCATTGTGGATCGCACTGTGCTGAAAGCCTTCCATCTCAAGCAATTTTCGTATGAACATTTCGCTCTTTTCAAAGGGCAATACACCCTCTCCCGGGAATTTTCTTCATCCTATTACCGGCTTTTTTCTGAAAGCTTCATGCGGTACAAGACGGAAATCTTCCTGTTTGTTCGCGGATATTACCGTGCCATCATGAAAAATCCGGATCATCCTCAAATCCCGCATTTCGTTTTATGATTTTGATCAGTTACGATATTTCAAACACTAAGTTGCGGACGAGTTTTTCAAAAATGCTGACGTCGCACGGTGCTATTCGCTTGCAATACTCCGTATACGAACTCAACCATTCTCCGCGCATAATCAGTCTGCTTATGCATCATATAGAACAGCGTTTCCAACCGCTGTTCACTCCGGACGATAGCGTGGTTATCTTTCCTGTTGACGAACAAAAAGTCATCAAAATGGGTAATGCAATCCATCGAGATCAAGATGTCCTGTTTTTCGAATAGCAAACCTCTTATCTTACTTTTTATTTCACAAAACTGAAATATCAGTATAACGCTTTATCCATAAATGGAATCAACAAATCCTCACCATTGTAAAAAGCAAAATCCCCCCTTTCTTTTCTTCCTTTGATGCTTTTTTTGTGTAAGTTTTGCTTGCTCTTTATCAAAGATTTCTGTAGATCCAATCCATCAGATTCGATTCTGAGAGGCTATACAGCCTCAAGAATTTCTACTCTTGTAGATACTGTTGGGAGAGTTCAAA
>CAZGGR010000024.1:0-26814 GCA_964525305.1 uncultured Akkermansia sp. | reverse complement strand
CGGATTCACAATCCGCAGATTAGCCTTTGAGACTAGATAAGCAGATGTTAGGACGGATAGAGCATTCAAGATGTATGCGGTTAACTTGTATAAGAGAGGAGGATGTCTTGGTTGTTTTCGATCTCCAAGGGGGCAGAGACGACGTGAAAAAACGAGCGAGGAGATGTCTTTCCTGTCTGTACTTCAGGATAAAAGAAAAAGGGAGAAGGGCTTTCACCCTCTCTCCCTTTTGATGTGTATTAAGGTATTTGTATGACTAGCGGCGACGACGGCGCAGCAACAGACTACCCAATCCCAAAATCCCCAGAGTAGCACTTGTCGGTTCCGGCACAGCTTCATTACTGGTGGTGAAGGTAACTTCCGGTAGATAAACGTTCCACATGCCTAGGTCACTGAGACGATAGAGACCGCTTCCTTCCGGAAGAACACTGCTGGTGTAGGTGGATAAGCTCAGAGATTCACTGACTTGGAATGCTTGATAAGCGTTGTAGTTTTCAGTTCCGGCTGTTTTATTCAGAGCGTCCCATGTGCTGGTGGCATTTACAAACAAATATTGGTAAGTGCTGGTGGAGTCTAATGCTACACCGTCAAAGTTGAATGTTAATGTAGTCCCCTTTGCCCATGCGTTGGAGTTGGATGAGAGTGCCACCAATTCTCCAACCGTGTTGCTGGCAGTATAAGAATAAACGGCTATTTTGAATGCTTCACATGTGCCGGTGTAACGGTTCGATGTAGTCAGGGAAATGTCGTTCAAATAAACGGTAGGAGGAAGGGTTGCTGTTGTTCCTCCTGATGTGGTGGTTAGCACGTCAGGAGACGTGAGTTTGGTTGCAAAACCCCAGCAACCATCGTAGGCATCGTTAGGACTATGGGCGTTCGTGGTGGAGAACACTGTAGCGGCTTGTGCGAGCCCAAGGGACGCAAGAACCGCTATGACTGAGAAAATGGGTTTCATTTTTTGTAGACGCGTGGGTTAACTTAGTGCATGAATCTCATGCACCAAGAAAAATAGCGGATTATAAATCCGTATGATATTTGTTACGGAATACCCTTGAGGCGATAAGGGGAGATTTGGCTCACCAAAACAGAATGTGGTTTGCTGATAAAAACTTGATGTCCAATATGATAAATATGGAGTTTTTCGCCGTTAATGGATGTTTGTCGAGTTGAATGATACCGCTGAACGTAGCGCCTTTAACAGCTTTTTTCAGATGTAGAGAAACGCTTCAAACGACATAAGTTTTTCATGTTGAGGATTAGACCGTTGACAACGGATTTATAATCCGCAGATTCACCTTTGTTGCTAGATAAGCAGGCGTTAGGAAAGATAGGCAGCGTCTACAATAAACATAGGCTTACGTAGAGTAAGCGCACGCATCACGGCTTTCTAAGTAAGGTTGTTGCTTGCTTGAGACTTGCTAGACAGGGAACTGCATGGTTAAATGATGCACATGAGCCAATCGTTTACGGATAAATTAGCCGCCCGTATTAAGAAAACCGGATCCGCATTGTGTGTCGGGCTCGACCCGAGACCGGTCTTGGATGATTTGGAGGCCATACCGGCTTTATTGCGAAAGGTTGTGGAAGAAACGGCTCCGTATGCCGCAGCATTTAAGCCCAATATAGCTTATTTTGAGGCAATGGGCTTGCGCGGGTTGAAAATGCTTGAAGATTTATTGCCGGATATGCCGCAGGATGTGCCTGTGGTGTTGGACGCCAAGCGTGGGGATATCGGGGAGACTCAGAAGTATTATGCCCAAGCTTATTTTGAACGTTTGGGTGTGGATGCTGTAACGTTGAGTCCGTTCATGGGATACGACACGCTGGAACCTTTCTTGAATTACGAAGGTAAGGGAATTTATTTATTGACGGTTACATCCAATCCGGGATCCGCTGATGTGGAACGCCAAGAATTGGCAGATGGTCGGCGTGTTTATGAATTGGTCGGGGACATGGTGCGGCGTTCTGTGGAAGAAGGCAGAAAAACTTCTGTGGGCATGGTTGTGGGCTTAACAAATGCGGATGCTGGTATTTTGAGCCGTATTCCGGATGCTCCAATGTTGATCCCCGGATTGGGGGCTCAAGGTGGAGATCTTTCCTGCTTGAGCGGTTCTGGTCGTGTTGCTCCGCCTTTGATTAACGTATCTCGTGGAATCATGTACCAGAATCCGGAACTCAGTTTTGCTCAAAAGGCTGCCGATTTCGCTCAGCGTATTCGTGAAGCCTTGAAGGATTGAGTTTTATCCGGTTTGTTGTAAATAACAAATCGATAACGGCGCGTTGATGGATATGCTCGTGCTTGTCAAGGAGCATGGGGCTGATATATTGAGCGGCGCGCCCCGTAGTGTTGTTGCCTGTTTTATGGATGAAAAGCCCGGAATTGTAAGATTCTCACCCCGTCCCTCAGCCAAATCTCCCATGATGATTGCTGTGGCTGTGGCGTTGGCGGTTCAGGTGGCTTTGTGCAGTGTGCTTGTGGCAATTCATTTTCAGGAGCTTTGGACGCCTCAGATTCAGAATGGGGTGATGGATATGGAGATGGTTCAACCGGCGGTTCTGGATGCCCCTCCGGAAGAAAAACCATCGGAGTCTGTTCCTGTGAATCCTGTCGTGCCTCCGCCTACGGTTTCTCACGTGCCGAAAATTGCTTCAGATGAAGATCTGCTGGCTGTAAAGCTCCCGGAAAATGAGGATTGTTCGGAGTTTCAGGAGTTGATTCCTGATGATCCGGTTGCGGATTTTTTGCCGGAAGAACTTTCGATGATGCGGATTTCCATGAAGGAGGAAAAACGGAAGCAATCATCAAAACCTCCGGCTGTATCTCTTCCCGGCCGTCCTGATGTAGAGCAAAATATGACGCCTGACAAAAAGGTTCGTTATAAACATGCTCCGTCCTTGCCCAATTCCGTTAATTCTTCTAAAGTCGGGAAGATTAACGCCGTGGTGAAAGTGGTGGTTGGGGTTACCGCTAATGGTGAACCTTCTTCCGTCAATATCCTGCAGTCAACGGGAAATGCTGAATTGGATCGTCTTTTCATGCGTTGGCTGAAAGAGAATTGGAGCTTTTATCCGGCAGAAAAAGACGGGGTTCCCATTGCTTCCAAAGTGGTGATCCCCGTTAGGCTTAATATAGATTAACCTGATCAGTAAAAAGATGTTTCCGGATAAGACAGAGCAACGGCCTATTTATGTCATCGGGCACCAGAATCCGGATACGGATGCTATTTGTTCAGCGATAGGAAACGCTGAGTTTTTGAGAACTCATGGTGAGCCCGGGGCTGTTGCTGCTAGGTGTGGGGAAATGACGTTGAGAACGTCGTGGGTGTTGGAAAAAGCCGGTATTCCGGAGCCGATGTTGATTCATGATGTAACGCCTACGGCCGGGTCTATCTGTCATCAAGATGTGATTTGTGTGAGTCCGGATGATACTTTTTTAACGGCATATCGCCGGATGACGGAGAACTCATTGCAAACGATTCCGGTGATTGATGCAGAACATCATTTGCATGGGCTGTTGCGTTATTTTGATTTATTGAGCTTGTTGATGCCGTTGAATATGACGGAGATGAACGTCCGCTCTGTTTTCTCCAGTTTGAGCGATATCGCTACAACAATTGATGGCAAATGTCTTACGGGTGAAAAACTTAGCGAGGATGAAACTCAAAATATTCTGTTGGTCGGGGCTTCCAGTGAACCTAGTGTGCGCACAAGGCTTGCCAATTACAAGCGGAAGGGAATTGTTCAGGATTTGATTGTGATTTGCGGGGATCGTCCTAATGTTCAATTATATGCTGTGGAACATGGTGTACGTGCTTTAGTGACAACCTCTGGAGCATTCCCTTCTTTAGATATTGTTGAGACGGCTCAAACGACCGGAACTTGTATTTTAAGTACTCCTTGGGATACGGCTAGCGTCGGTCAGCTTATCCGCTGTTCCAGAAAAGTGAGGGAACAGATTCAGAAAGATTATACGTTTTTTGTTGAGAATACTCCGTTGCCGGAACTGAGACAGGTTGCCGTGAAGAGTAAACAAGGCTTATTCCCTGTAATGAGTTCTAAGACGAATAAAATGATCGGCGTTCTGACTAAGACGGATTTAGTGGATCCTCCCCGTACGCGTGTTGCGCTGGTTGACCATAATGAATTTTCTCAAGCAGTTAAAGGTGTGGAGGAAGCGGAAATTGTAGAGGTGATGGATCACCATCGTCTGGGAACTCAGCTCTCTACTCGTGATCCCATTCGTTTCTTGAATGAACCGGTAGGCTCTACTTCCACGTTGGTGGCGCGCAGATTTTATCATCGCAACGCACAACCTTCTCGCCCTGTGGCTATTTGTTTGTGTGCCGGTATTCTTTCGGATACACTGAACTTGACCTCTCCAACAACGGCTCGTGCAGACCGTGAAATGCTGGAATGGTTGGCTGGTATTGCCAAGATTGATGCCAAAAAGTTTACGGAGGAGTTTTTTGCAACGGGTTCTTTATTGCGGTCTAAGACAAAACCTGATGTCATTGTTAAAGCTGATAGGAAAACCTTTACGGAGTATGGGTACAAGATCAGTATTTCCCAAATTGAGGAAATCGGTATATTCGGGTTGAAGGATGTTCAAGATGCTCTCGTTCAGGAACTTAAGAGTCTGCAGGAAAAGGATGAGTTAAAGCTGGCTTGCCTGTTAGTGACGGACATCGTGACGCATGATTCTATGCTCCTTGCCGTTGGTGATGAGGCCGTTCTGGAAAATATAGAATATGAACGGCTTGGCCCTAATTTGTTTGCTGCTACGGATGTGGTAAGCCGTAAAAAACAATTGTTCCCCGCTATTTCTCGTGCTTTGAAAGCCCTGTAATGGGGCTTCTAAATGTCCCTTCAACTAGAGAGACGCTCTCTTTCTTGAGGATGTTGGATAAAATCAGGGGAGTGCAATATCTGTAAGCACTGCTCGCCGAATGGCGTTCGGTATTGACAGGGTTGTAGCTCTCTCTGGTTTAAGTGGGTGCATGCAAAAAATTCGATCTAAACGCAGCATCGGAAAATAGGTCGGGTGCGTGGCTCCGTACCCCTCTCCTCTTAGCTTAAAGCAATCTTTGAAATCGGAATTAAGTTTGATAAATATGGGGGACTGGGGCGGCTCACTAAAATTACCGGCCAAGATGATGGGTAAGTTCCCATACTGAGTCCCTATTTCTCTTACTGTGTCAAACAGATATTGAAGTTGCTTGCGGTGGATAACCCGAAGTGTGTGGAAATATTTCCAACAGGTTGGAGTATACCAATCGAAACGATTTTCAAAGGTTTCTAGATTGATGTTGATGAGTCGTATGGCTAGATTCGCATTCTCCGGAATCCAGTCTACAATGACCCCGGACGTGTCCGTGATACTGTGTGTTGGCCCTATTTGTCCATCTCGTACAATGATAGCGCAGTTACCTATTTGAGCCACGTTGGCGGTTCGCCCAAAAAGGTTGCGGGCAAGGGTTAGCGTGCGCTCCTGATTACTGCACCCCTGAATAAAAATAACATCGGGATGAAGCTCGGATATTTGTTGTAGAGCTGGATCTTCTTCACAGTTTTCATACAGAGTAAGGACTCTGATGTGCTGCGGGTCAGGGATTGGTGGCATTTGGTAGTACGTCATGCCGGATCTGGATATAGGCGGTAAAAAATCAGTGATAATGATGCCGTACACAAACCAGATGATGACGCCAAACAGTCCTATTTTGGTACCAAATGCCAACCATGCAATAAGAGCCGGAAGAGAAAAAACAAGGCAACACACCCAGATGGGAAGTGTCGTTATAAAAGCCATGGTGTCTGATCCGGTCCAGAAGATGGTTGCAATGATGCACCAAAAGCATAAAGAAACCCCGGCCAACGCTATTCCCAGGTGATGAATACCGGAAAGCGTTGGCGTTTGTTTTGCCTGATGGCTGCGTCTTCTGAGCCGAGACACGATGGTGATTGGTTAAAAGCCCATGCCGGGAGGGAGGTTGAGCCCTCCGGTCAGTTTTTTCATCTCTGCAGCCGCAGTTTCTTTGCCTTTTGTGATAGCAGAGTTAATGGTTTGCAGAATGAGGTCTTGCAGGAATTCGGAATCGGTCGGATCAATGATGGACGGATCAATGAATAGCTCTGTAATGGTTCCATCACAGGTCGCGGTTACTTTCAGTTTGCCTCCGGCTCCTTCTGCTGTAACAGTTTGAGCGGCAAGTTTCTCTTGGGCTGCTGCAAGTCCTGATTGCATTTGTTGAACTTGCTTCATCATTTTCATTATGTTCATGATGGTTTATCTGATTGGGGTTGTGTGTATAATGAGATTTATTGTGAAATGATGCGCGCACGGAAAATTTCCATGGCATCGTCTATCAAGGGGTCTGTATAGTAGGAGTTGTCTTCTTCTTCCTTCTCGTCTGGTGAAGGGGCTGGAATAGAAGATTTTTCCTGAGATTGTTTAGATGGAATTGCCGGTGCCGGTGTAACTTCCGGGGTCGGTAACGGTTCTAGTTCTTCTTTAACGGGTTCCGGTATGGAGGAATCCCGGTGGATATTGATAGATACAGGCGCATGACTGCGGCGGGAAAGCTCGGTTTCCAATGTCGCTTTTAAAGGTCCATTTCCGAGACTGTCCATTCCTTGATGGTCGTTAGGATGGAACGCAATGGTAACAAAGATTCCTTCATGGCCAACAAAAACTCCGTTAGTTAAAAAGTCTGCTTGAAGAGGGAAGTTTTCAGTTGCTTGTTCCAATGCCGCTTGCCAATCTTCTGCCGTAAGAGTTTTCCCCGTAGTCTGATTGGGAGTAATTTGCGGTTCTGTCGTTTTAGGTGCTGCCGGAGAAGCTTCGATTGTAGGCGTCGGAGTGTTGATCAGTTTGTCAAAAAAACTGCTGGTCCGTTTTTCCGGAGGTAGATTCTCTTCCGGATCCATGAAGCTCGGTTCCGTGGAATCCGGGGGGGCTACAGGATCGTCAGAAATGGCAGATACAGGACGCTGGGGCGGGATGTTGCCTTCAATGGTGGGAGAATTTTGTTTTCCCGGAGTTGGTGGCGTTGATGCTAGAGGTTCGGAATGTTGTTCTTCTGGGTATGCCTGTGGTTCTTCAGTCTGTTGAGTAGGAGCGGATTCTTGTGAAGGAGCTGGTTGTTCTTCTGAATCTGCTTGGGAAACTGAAGTTTCTTGTTCTACTTCAATGCTGGGAGAAGAATCTTTCTGAGCAGAAAAATCCGGAATGGGATCCATCAGATGACTTTCTTGCCCTGTGTCGGTTTTAGTTGAAAAGTCAGGTGAGGTCTGTTGTTGCGGTGGCATGGCGGATGTTTGTTTATCAACGGGTGGTTGAGTGTCCGCTTTTTGTTGTGTAAGAGTAGCTTGTGTCGTCGGTAAAGGTGCTCCTTCCAACGCCATAATAATATCGCTGATGCTGGCTTCTGCCAGAGCGTGAACAGCTTTGATAAGCCCCATTTCCAGATGCAGTCGTTTATTGGTAGACCAACGCATCTTGTCTTCCGTCTCTGCTAAAACTTCTACCAAGCGCAGAATCTTGTCTGTATGGGTTCGTTTGACCAATTCGACAAGCTCTTCTTTGGATGATTCCGGCAGGGAATCAAAATTTGCGCTCGAATCTACTTTGGAGACGAGTATCTCTCGGACGGCAGAGATAATTTCCGAGAGAAGTTGATTCATGTCTCTTCCTGCTTCCGATTGGTCGTGAATGAGTTGTAGAAGCGGTGGTAGTTCTTTGCTTAAAATCAGTTTTAGAGCATTCGCTACGGTTTCTCGCGAGGTGATGCCAAAGATGTGAAGTACCTGTTCTTCTTCTATGTGATTCCCGCAGAAAGAAACCAGCTGATCCAGCATGGATTGGGCGTCTCTCATACCCCCATCCGCTACTTTCGCAACGGCAAAAGCTGCTTCTTTACTTAGACTAACTCCTTCATTAGAAGCAATATGTAATAAGTGGTTGGCAATGATTTCTGATGGAATCGGCCGCAGATCAAAGCGCTGGCAACGGGATAAAATGGTTGGCAGAATCTTATGCGGTTCTGTCGTGGCAAAAATAAATTTAACGTGCGCCGGGGGTTCTTCAAGTGTCTTAAGTAGGGCATTGAAGGATTCTTTGGTAAGCATATGCACTTCGTCTATATAGACGATGCGAAAATTGCCCCGGCTGGGCGCAAAGCGAACGTTATCCCTGAGGTCTCGAATGTGATCGATCCCTCGGTTGGAGGCCCCGTCTATTTCCAGAACATCCAAACTCCTTCCTTCCGCTATTTCTTCACAAATATCTTCATGAGGGTCAAAGTTGACCTTAGGTCCACCGCTGCAATTCAATGCCTTGGCAAAGATTCTTGCGGTTGATGTTTTCCCTGTCCCTCTTGGCCCTACAAAGAGGTAGGCGTGGGCTAGACGATTGTGTTCAATGGCGTTCTTCAACGTCTGAACAACATGATCCTGTCCAAGGACGTCATCGAATGTCAGAGGACGATATTTTCTGGCAAAGACCTGGTAACTCACGGTCCTGACAGACTAAAAGATGTGACCCCTTTTGGAAAGAAAATTGAGAGTAATTGTTTTAATTTGTTGATAGAGTTTATCTTGTGCTGTTTTTTTTAGGGCTCTCTCAGAAAAAAATATCAAGAAAACGGTATGGATGATATTTTGAGGTTGAAATCTGAAAATGTTCATGCCAATCTCACAAAAGTAACAGGAACATTCTCATCACTATAATTTCCTATGTGGGTCAAAGTATCAATAGCAGCCTTGGTCATTGCTCTTCTCGGAGGAGCTATGTATTATCTTGATAACGAGGAAGCTCTAACCACGGAGCGCAAAGAATGTGGCACTCGCTATAAGAACCTGAATGGTCTTAGAGCTGAGTTCACGGAAGAAAAGACAAAATATGTCGATTTTCTGATGAAGAATGAGGCATTGACAAATGATATCAATGCCTTGACCAAGCAGAAGGAAGAATTGGAAACTAGCAATCAGCAGCTGGCTTCTTCCAATGAAGCCAAAAAGACGGACCTTCAAGCTCAGCAAAGTTCTTTGGCAGAACTTCAATCACGTTGCAAGGATATGGAAAGTATCCAGGCAATCGCAGATAGAATTAAGGGACTGGAAGAAGAATCCAAAGAATTGGAAGTAACCAAACAGGCAGAGCAGGGTAAGCATGATGCCATTGTTGCTGAAACGGAACAATTGGTGGTAAATAATGCTGCTCTTCGTCAGCTTAAGGCCGATCAGGATGCACGTTTGTCTCCTCCTAATTTGAAAACACGAGTTTCTCAGGTTATGGGTGACTTTAACGTGGTTGTGATTGAGGGCGGTGCTTCTGATTTAGGTGTAGTTCCTGGTTCCAAGTTGGCTGTGATGAGAGACGGTAATAAGATTGCCGAACTTGACGTAAATGCCGTTGAAGCCCGTGTTTCTACAGCAACTATTTTACCCAATACTGTAACCGCTGGCGAACAAGTTGAAGCCGGAGACGTGGTTGTTTCCGTTCGTCCCTAGTTTTTCCCCTGGTTCAATCTACTTTTCTCACTCTTACACCACCATATACAATGAAAGCTGTTCTAGTAGTTTTATTGATTCTTGCAGCAGGCGCCGGTGCTTGGTTTTCCGGTTTAAGTGGCCTGTTTGGCATCAATGGTCAGTACCAGGATTTTAAGGAAATGATCACCTATCGCAAGGTCTTGGACAAGGAAATCAAGTCTTGGACGGTCTTGCGTAATGATATGATCAAGTACCGTGGATTGGCTCATCAAGAAAATCTTAGTTTGATTTCTAATAAAGCTTCCGTAACCCAACAGCGCGATGAGCAGCTTGCTAAGGAAACGGAACTGAAGGAAGAAGAAGTTCAACTGAATGCTGATCTTGCTAAAATTACCAAGCAAATTGATGAGTTGAAGAGCAAGTTAAGCGACTTCGGTGTCTCCAGCGTGCAAGAAATTCAGGAAAAGATGGAAGCTTTGGAAGCTTCCAATAAGAAGTTGCAGGAGGATATTGATCAGATTAAGAGTGCTACGGAAGTGGCAACCAAGAAGCGTAATGAACAAGCTGCGGAACTTGCTTCCCGTCAGAAAGAACAAGCTGATTATCGTGCTGCTCTTGCTAAAAACGGGGATGTATACTCCGTCCTCTCCGTGGATCCTCAATGGGGGTTTGTAGTAGTGGGAGCTGGTCAGGGGAGCAGCATTGATGCTGATTCTGTCCTGTTGGTGACTCGCGCTGGTCGTAGTATTGGGAAACTGAAAGTGACCTCTTTGGAAAAGAATCAGACCGTTGCTGACATTATTAAGGACAGTGTGCCTGCCGGTATGACCATTCAGGCTGGTGATAGTGTGCAGCTGTTGCGTCCGCTTCAGTCCGCTACGAAATAAAAGTTCCTGCCGTGTATTTTCCTTGAACCCCACCGTGCTTTTCGGCATAGTGGGGTTCAACTTTTTGAGAGTAATGATGAAACGCTTATCAATCTCCCTTTTGATTGCCTCTTTCCCTCTTCTTTTGGCTTCTTCCTGTTCTTGGTTGATGGAGCCTAAAGAGTATGAACGTATTCCTCAACCGCCGCCCGGTCCGGAAAAGAGTACGTTGCCTCATAATAAGACCGAGAGGTTTGAGGCAGAAGCCACGCTGGGGCCATTGGCTTCTCCAAGGCGTTAAGGCCTCATCAAATAATGCTGGCTGTTCATTCTGTTCTTTACAGAGAATGGCAAAGCGGCTACAAACACCTCCGGTTTTTCAGTGGAGAGATGGCTGAGCTGGTCTAAGGCACTCGACTCGAAATCGAACGTGGGCTTTAAAACCCACCGTGGGTTCGAATCCCACTCTCTCCGCCACCTTTTTATATGCAAACGGCTCGTCTTATGGCGAGCCGTTTGTTGTTTTATTGCTCTAATATTGGAATAATAAAAGAGATGATAGGACTAGTCTTAAGCGATGTTTTTGGTGTCAAACTCTACCGGAATGTTCGTAACTGTAATAGTTTTTAAGAACCGTTTCCGTTGGTTTCCCAATGATGATATGATCTAGGAAGCGCATACCCAGTAATTTGGCGCATTCTTGTATTCTTTCTGTTAGGAGATCGTCTGTGCGGCTTGGCATGGGATTGCCGCTTGGATGATTATGGGCAAGAATGAAGCCGTAGGCATTGTGAATAATGGCAGGCCGTAGGATGTCGCGCGGGTGAGCAATAGATTCATTTAGCGTTCCGCTGGAGATTTCTACAGCTTTGATAAGGCAATATTTGGTATCCAGCAGAAGAACAAGTACGGTCTCTTTAGTTTTCCAGCGCATGGCCGTTGTCAGGTAGTCATAGACATTTTCCGGAGTTTTGAGTGGATGTCTGGACAGAGATTCTCGAATGGCTCTTGCGCCCAGTTCAAAAGCGGCGCTTAACGTAGCGGCTTTGGCTAGGCCTATGCCTTTACAAATACTGGCAATTTCTGTTGCTTCCATGTGAGCCAGGGCATCTAAAGACCCGGCAGACTGAATCAGATCTGAGGACAAATCCAGCACGTTTTTCCCTTTAATGCCTACTCGGAGAAAAATGGCTAACAGTTCTGCATTGCTGAGGCTGTGTCTGCCTTGGCTTATTAGTTTTTCTCTGGGTAAAGACTCGGATGGAAGATCCAGTAGTTTATGCGAGCTCATTTTAGTAACAGAGGCTTGCTGTTGAAATGATAGCCTCCGGAAGATGCCGCAAGGTATCGCCTGCCGTTAGGGTTTGTTGTGTGGCATCTCCGTTGGTAATCGCTATTTCAGAGGCTCTGCCACATAGATAAGTCCCCAGAACAGCGGAAACAAGCAGGGATTCGCCTTGGCTGATGAATCCGCCGCAGATTCCTGCCAGTACGTCTCCTTGTCCGGCTGTAGCCATGCCAGGATTTCCTGTGATGTTATAAAATAAGGGTTTCCCTCGTTGAGTAACGATAGAGCGCGAGCCCTTGTAAATGAGAGTTGCTTCATGTCCTGCTAGGAAACAGTCGGCGATATCTGCTCTCGTGGCACATCCTTCTGCTTCGGGGAGTAAGCGGCGTATTTCGCCATGATGTGGCGTAGCCAGAACGTTTGGCCCCAATTCCCATTGCAGGGCCGCTGCCAGATTCAGACCGTCTGCGTCTAATACGGTAGGCGTGCCGGTCTCCAGAATAAGGCGTATGGCCTCTGCATCTTCTTCCGATACTGAACCTAGTCCGGGCCCGATGAGGAAAGCACTGAAGGTTCGAAGAGAGACGTCTGCGTAGCTGTCTACCGGTTTTATCATGATCTCCGGAGGCATGGAAGAGACGATGAAGGGGTAGATTGTTTTGTGTACATGTAATGTTACCAAGCCTGCTCCTGCTCTAAGTGCAGCTTCGCAACAGAGGCGCGCTGCTCCCAGCATCCCTTCTGATCCGGCAATGACTCCGATATGTCCACGTTTGTTTTTGTAATCGGTGTAAGGTCTGGAAGAAAGAAACTTGGTTAAGCGAGAGGATGTGATTAATTCTGTTCCGGGAATGGACTGGACGTGGAGGCCGGGTAGTTCGATACACACTAAGCGCCCGGTAAATAAGGTGGCGTCGTCTTCTAGAAGTCCTTGTTTAACGGCTCCTATGCACATGGTGAAATCTGCTTCTACGGCATTGGGTTGAGCTATTCCCGTATTGGGATCAATTCCTGTTGGAATATCAATGGCTATGGTTCGTACTGCTCCGCATCGGTCTCTCAGGTAGTTCATTTCCGCACAGAGTTCAGATATTTCTTGGCGTAATGTACCTGATGCTCCTATTCCCAGGAGGCCATCCAATAGAAGCATAGGTTTCCCGGGGTGAGGGAGTGGCGGCTCATGATATTCTTTAGGGGGCGGTGTTAACTCCGTTAATTGTCGAACCGGTAATTCGTTCCATTCGGATGTCGGGTAGGCTGCTCGAATGCCTATTTCCCAGCCATGTTGTTTCAAAATGTGTAGAACGGTGATGGCATCTCCTCCGTTATTGCCTTTCCCTACATAGGCTATGCATAGTCCAGGAGTGTGGAAAAATTGCATAATGGCATCCGCAATCCCGGCAGATGCTTGTTTCATAAGTTGCCTGGCCGGTGTCCCTTTGTTGATGAGTTCGCGTTCAGCGAACTGCATATTTTCCGTGGAGCAAACTTTCATAATATGTTGATGAAATCAGTTTTCACTGTAAATGAAAAAACCTTCTCCGGCAAGTCAGAGAAGGTTTTTTGTAAAAGGAGCGAATCCGGGGAAAATTAACCGATGCGGAAGGTGATGCGCGCTTTGGTCATGTCATACGGAGACATTTCCATCCGAACCTTGTCTCCCACAACAATTTTAATGAAGCGCTTGCGCATTTTCCCGGAAATGTGAGCCAGTACTTCATGTCCGTTAGGCAGACGTACTTTGAACATGGTTCCTGCTAGAACAGCGCAAATGGTGCCTTCTACTTCAATTTCGCTTTCGGAGCTTTCTTCCTTTTCTTCCGATTTGTTGAAGTTCTTTTTGCCTTTTGCTGGGCGATTGGTGCCTTGTTGAGGGCGTGGTTTGTTGGTGTTTCCTCCGGAACGAGGCCCTCCGTTTGTTCTGGTATTGCCGGAGCTGGATGTTTGTCCTGCCGGACGAGCGGTGCCGTTACTAGCTGTACGAGTTTGTCCGGAACGATTGCTAGGACCGGTTGATCTCGTGTTATTGTTTGCCGGGCGGCTTCCTGGTCGGGAATTTTGTCCGCCGTTGGGACGATTGCTGGGTCTGGGATTCGGGCTGATAGGATTCTCCTTGTATGGTTAAAAGGAGCGCCTATGCTAAATATAGGCGCACGCCCGTATGTTACGCCGTATTTCTGAAAAGGCAAGTATGGAATGTGGTTGTCTCTCGTTTTGGGAGGATTCTGTGTGCTAAGAAGGGAAAAAAGGCGTAAAAGGAGGGTAAAATAGAAAAAGTATTTGACATTTGCGCAAATAATCATTACGAATGCGCCCCCCGAATTGGAAGATTACGGCAGGAAGCCGAAAAACGAGAACGAATAATTGAACCATGAAGACCTTCTCAGCCAAACCGCAAGAAGTAGAGCGCAAATGGTATGTTATAGACGCTGCCGACAAGGTGCTCGGCCGTGTTGCCGTTGAAGCGGCTAACATTTTGCGTGGCAAGAATAAGACAATTTTCACCCCTCACGTTGATTGTGGCGATTATGTCATTATCGTAAACGCAGATAAGGTGGTGTTGACCGGTAACAAGGAAAATACTAAGATTTACACCCGTTTCTCCGGTTACGTTGGTGGTAAGCAGGTGGATACGCCTCGTAAGATCCGTGCTCGCCGTCCGGAGCTCCTTCTGGAATTGGCCGTTAAAGGTATGGTACCTCACACCCGCTTGGGCCGTCAGCAATTAACTAAGTTGAAGGTTTATGCTGGTGCTAGCCATCCTCATGAAGCTCAGCAGCCCACCGCTATTACTCTCTAATCGATTTTTCAGATATGAGTCAGACAACCCCATATAACGCCACCGGTCGTCGCAAGACTGCCATTGCCCACGCATGGCTTACTGAAGGTTCCGGTCGCATTACAATCAACCGTCGTGGCTTTGAAGAATACCTGCCCACTGTTCAATTGCAGAATGCGATTCTTCAGCCCTTCCAGGTAACCAATACAATGAACAAGTTTGATGTGAACGTCGTCACCAAGGGTGGCGGTATTCATGGTCAGGTTGGTGCTATTCGCATGGCTATTGCCCGTGCTCTGGTATTGGTTGATGAAGCTTCCCGCGCTCAGTTGCGTGAATTCGGCCTTTTGACCCGCGATTCTCGCATGAAGGAACGTAAGAAGCCCGGCCGTCCCGGCGCTCGTAAGCGTTACCAGTTCTCCAAGCGTTAAGTTTGGTATTGGTTTGCGAAGGAACTGGCTTTACCATTTCTTTCTCGGAAAAGGAGTACTCCTTGTGGAGTACTCCTTTTTTGTTTATGGTAGAGGGTCGCTGAAATTGCTTTTTGGAGGAGTTGGTTGTTAGGGAATATTGTCGGGAGAATGATTAACGATGATATGGTGTACCTGCTAGGATAGTATGGCATCGGTAAAGTTGTTCTAGTAGGACAACTAAGGCCAGTTCATGCTGGAGGGTAAATTTGCTAAGTGCCAAAATATGGTTACATTTGGAGCGTAGCTCTTCTGTATGGCCGTCAGATGCTCCTATAAGAAATGCAATACGGCGCACGGATGTCATTTGCCAGTCTTTTGCTAGGCGAACCAGTTTTTCCGTTGTCCAGAGGTCTCCTCGTTCGTCCATGGCAATGCGCAGACAACCTTCGCTGGCTACCAAAAGCCGTTCAGAGACTTCTTTGGAGCTCCCGTCTTTGACAAATCTAAGTTCGGTTTTGCCAAAGGGTCTAAGGCGGTGGAGATAGAGTTCTACGCCTTCTTTGGCGTAACTTAAAGCTGGTTTGCCTGCGGCCAGAATCAAGAATTGCATGAAGAATCGGAGTCGGTTGGTGGGTTTAAGTAATCTAGAAGGGTTTGTGCCCAAGTTTTTGAGATGCCATGAATATTGGAAATGGATTCCGGTGATGCTTTTTTGATGGCTGCAACGGATTTAAACTTTTTTAACAGCAATGTTTTTTTTGTAGGACTCATTCCGGGGGTATCATCCAATGCGCTTTCCCTCATTCGTTTGCGGTAAAGTAGTTCGTTGTAGCCGTTTGCAAATCGGTGGGCTTCATCGCGGATACGTTGCATGAGTTTTAAAGCTCCGGTACTGTGTGGAAGACAAAGGGGGGATGATTGGTGAGGAAAGAATATTTCTTCTCTTTGCTTGGCTAAACCAACAATGGGCATGTCCCCCAAACCAATGGCTTCCAGATCTGCCAAAGCGGAAGAAAGTTGTCCCTTGCCTCCGTCCACTACGATCAAGTCAGGAACTTTAATGGGGGCTTTCCCTTCCGCACTGAGTTTTTTCAGCCATTGATATAGGGTCATATCTTCTTGGCGAGATGCCACGGCATCGCTTTCTGCTAGAATCCGAGAATAACGACGGCGTATGACTTCTGACATGGAGGCAAAGTCATTTTGCCCTTCAACCGTACGGATACGGTAGCGACGGTAGGCTTTATTATCCGGTTTCCCATTGGTGAAGCGTACCATGGATGCCACAATGTGATTGGAAGAAACATTGGAGATGTCAAAGCATTCCATGATAACAGGCGGGGCATTTAGTCCTAAAGCCTGTCCTAGTTCTTTCATGTCTTCTTCCGGATGAACTGTGCCGGGAAGATCCGGAGTGCCTTTTTGAAATCGGCGTGCGGGTTCCAGAACCTTGATTAAGTTGTCTCTAATGTCTCTCAGATAAGCTGCTCGTTCAAAGTCTAGTTCATCAGACGCTTTCATCATTTCTTGTGTCAGTGATTCCAGCGCATTTTTTTTGCCTGTCCCTTCAAGCAATCGTACAGCTTGTTCAAAATTTTGATTGTAATCGTGAATGGAAATTCGACCAATGCAGGGAGCAGAGCAGTTGCGAATGACGTCCGCATGACAATGTTTGAAATCTTGAACCCCCGGATTTTTTGATTTGCAGGTTCGTAGACGAAAGTGCCGATTAATCCATTCTTGTGTGGCATAAAGAGCTTGAGAATGGACGAATGGTCCGAAGTAGCGTGCCCCATCATCTTTTCGCACCCTTGCTAGTTGAAAACGTGGTAATGCTTCTCCTCGTGGAATTTTTAGTAGAGGGTAACGTTTGTCATCCTTCATTTGGATGTTGTAATGAGGGCGGTATTGTTTGATCAACTTGCTTTCCAATAAAAAAGCTTCCTGATCATTTCTGGTTTCCAAGTAGTCAAATGAGGCGATGGCGTTGATTAGCGCTCTGGTTTTATGATTGGACAAGGTTGCATTTGTGGGAGAAAAATAATGACTCAGCCGTCGATGTAGATCTTTGGCCTTGCCTACATAAATGGTATTTCCCATAGAGTCTTTCATGATGTAAACGCCCGGTTTGTGGGGCGTTTGTCGCCAGAGTTCCTTGAGGGATGTTTTTCTAGGATTTGCCACAAAGATATTATGCCATATGAGGCAAGAAATGGAATCATGGAAACGTACTGTATTACGCCTACTTGGCTTGCCTAGAGTTGCTTCTTCTGTATAATCCCGATGTCACTTGTATGAATCCTGTAATGTTTACCACGTTGGCTGCCGCCATGGATCTTGTGGCGGGTGATAAAAGTTATCCTCTTTCCGATTTGTTCGTGAAAGGTGGTTTTATTATGTGGCCATTGCTTTTATTGTCCATCGCCGGAGTTGGGGTGTTGGTGGTGTGTTGCTTTTCTACTAGGGTTTCTGCCGTTTTGCCTGACAAATTGGTGGAGCAGGCTGAATCTTTTATCCGGAAAAGGGATTATACTGGACTTTCTATTCTCTGTCAGGATGGTAAGTCTTGTTATGCTCGGGTGATGATGACCGTCGCTAATTTCATGCAGCGTAATCCATCTGCCCAGTTTGAGGAAGTGAGAGAGATTGCCGCTGCAGAAGGTGGTAGACAGGCCGGTTTCTTGAGCCGCCAGATTTCTTGGCTGTCTGATATCGGAGCCTTGGCTCCTATGTTAGGGCTGTTGGGGACGGTGATTGGGATGATGAAGACTTTCTTCGAAATTGCCAATGGCGATTTTTCGGGAGGTAAACAGCGTATTGATATGGCCGGGGGGGTGGCAGAAGCGTTGATTACGACGGCTGGTGGGCTGCTTCTTGCAATTCCTGCTATTTTGGCTTATGTGTATTTCCGTAGCCGGGTTCATAAGCGAGTTGGTGATTTGGAGGCCGCTGTGACTCACAGCGTTTCTGTCGTGGCTACACAGCTTCAAAAACCGCGTTCTGGTAATGGCGGCGTTTTTCATGAGGAGACTCTGCCTCAGGTTGCCGCAGATCCTACATCTTTCCGAGATGTTCGTGGTCTTTAGTTATAAGGGATCTATCTTGAAGCAACATCGGGAAACATATGAAATTTCATTATAAAATGCCCAGTCCCATAGGATTTCAATTGGCTCCTATGCTGGACATTGTATTTCTGCTGTTGGTGTTTTTTATCGTGACTCAGACATTTGAGGATGAAGAGCCGGATCTTTCTATCAATCTGCCTTCCGCTGAGAGTGCCAAGCCTGGAGAAAATGTTTCTCATGAATGTATTGTAAATATCAGGAAAGACGGTACAGTTGTAATCAATCGGCAGGTGTATTCGATTCCTCAATTGGAGAAAAAACTTCAATCTGTTGCTCTGATAGATAAAGCTATGCTTGTCCGTATTCGTGTGGATGAAAAAGCTGAATCCGGCTTGGTCGTTCAGGTGATGGACGCTTGTTTAAAAGCAGGATTGAATAACGTTTCTTTTTCCACAAAGCCTCCGGTTGCGTCATCAGTCAATGTTTCTACCCCTCAAGCTTCATGAAAACACTTGTCCCTGTTAGTGCTTGTTTAGTGTCCTTGGTAACAGTCGTTACAGCTCAAGAAAACATACCTGATGCTGCTCCTGTTACGGATGCTCCGCTGGTCGCTAATCCGGAACAGGATACTCTGGATATGGCTGATTTGCTGTATAAACAGTCACAAACTCCGGATGTAAAGAAAAATCCGCAAGAATACGAACGGTTATTGGATTTGAGTTTGCGTAAATATTTGGAGTTTGCTCAGCGGTATCAGCAATCGGATCAGGCTCCTTTGGCCGAATATCGTGCTGCGATGTGCTTGTCTGAGATGGGAAGAAAGGATGACGCTCATGATTTATTTCGTAAGCTTATTCGGTCGGGTAGCCCTGCATTGATCGCCGCTTCTGCTTATCGGTTGGCAACGGATGCTTCTGTTGCTGGGGATACGGATAAGGCGATTCAGTATTATCAGCTGGTGGTTCGTAATGCAGAGCAGAATGATTTGAAAGTAGACGCTCAATATCGTCTGGGGCGTTTGTTCCTTTCCGGCGGTAATCCGGAAGCTGCTGCTACTATGTTTTGTTCAGTGATTGGAAATCCTCTTGCCAATTCCAAGTTTGTTTTGGTGTCTCGCATGGGATATGCTGCCTTGTGTGCAGATATGGGGCGATTAGGGGAGGCTTATTCTGAATATCTCAAAGTAGTGGATAGCCCTGATGCAGATCCCAAGAATCGTGGGATTGCAACTATTCAGGCTGCTATGTTGGCTTCCAAATTGAAAAAAACGTCAGAGGCTCAATCCCTTTATGAAAGACTTCTGAAGGATGATTCCTTGAAGGATATGGCTTCTGAAGCTCGAATGGGCTTGTTCCTGACATTGTATAATATGGGCAAGTACAAGGACATCCTTTCCCAGTATGACAAGCAAAAGGGAATGAAGATGCCAACTAAGGATGCTCAGGTCCGCTTGATGATGTTGGTCGGTCAGGCCGCTTATAAGCTGAAAGAATATCGGAAAGCCGCTGATTTGTTTTTGGAAGCGGAAAAAGCCGTGCCTTATACCAAGGAGGCTATGCAGGCGTCTTTTTATCGGTTATTGTGTTATAAAGAGCTTAAACAAGCTGATCTCCCTGATAGAGCTCAGAGTTTCTTAAATCATTATGCCAAAGCTTTTCCTACAAGTGAATTGCATGATATGGTGCGTTTGATCGCGGCAGAGAGCTTGTTTAATACAAAGCCGAAGGCTGCCGCTACGTTTTACGCAAGTATTAATTTTGATAAGGTGGATCCAAAATTGAGGCCGGACATCTTGTATAAGAGTGCTTGGTCAATTGCTAAGGCTGGTAACAGAGAAACGGCAACCAAGTTGTTGACGATTTTTATCAATGAGTTCCCTCAGGATTCGCGTATTTGTGAGGCTTTAACTTTGCGCGGTGATCTGTATTCCAAGGTTCAGAAGCAAGCTGAAGCTCTGGTAGACTTTGATCGGGTAATTGCTCGCTGGCCAAAGGAGGAAGTGGCTGCTGCTGCATGGCAAAGAGCTGCTCAAATTTATGCCGAACGTCAGGATTGGGCAAATATGGCAAAGTACTATGAAGGGCTGATTCAAAACTTTCCAAAGTCTTCTCCTGCTGCGTTGGCTGAAGCTCATTTCTTGTTGGGGAAAGCCGCTTTTGAACAAGGGGATTTAAAAGCATCTATCAGCCATATGACGGAGGCTAAGACTTTAGATCCTCAGAAATACGGGGAACAAGTCAATATGTATTCTGTCCTTGTTTATCATAAACTTCAGGACGTAACGAAGTTAAAAGAGGCTTTGGAAACCTTGCAAAAAGAAAATCCGGATGCCGAATCTCGTGTCCCTTATGTAATCCCTGCTTGGTTAGGTCTTCAGGCTTACGGTATGAAAGATTTGGAAACGGCTGATAAGTATATGACTTGGGCCACGCAGGATGATAAGCTCCAAAATGTGAAGAAGGTAATATGGCGTAATTTAGCTAAGGTGCGCTTGGCTCTTAAAAAATATGATCGCGCCTTGGTCGCTTCTGAAAACTTTTTGAAAGATGAGGATCAGCCTTATCGTCGTGCGGATGGTATGTTGGATAAGGCTTCCATTTTATTGGGGCTTGGAAAATATGCTGACGCTAGAAAGACTGCAGAAGACGCCTTGGCTTTAGGCGTAGAAGGACCATTGATGGCTTCTTTGAAAATTGTTTTGGGTGATATTTCTTTCGCAGAGAAAAAATTTGACGAAGCTGCTAAACATTATGGAGTTACGGCAGAGCTTTTTGTCAACGATGCCGAGTTGAAGCCCAAAGCATTGTTTAAGGCTGCAGAGGCCTTGGATAAAGCCGGCAGAAAGTCAGAAGCTTCTTTGTATCGATCCCGTTTGCAGAATGAGTTCCCGGATTGGAAACAAGAGGATGCTTCCCTGCCTCCGGACGTACGTTAGAAGTTCCCTCATAGGATGGAATGGTGATGGAGAACAGACACAAAAGATGGTACGATTTATTCGGATTGCTTCCTCGTAATCTGGGGCGGATTCTGTTGTGTTTGGGGGTGATTCCTATTGCCTTTATCATGATCCTCCTTATTTATGTATGGCGAGCGGATCAGTATAATTTGGATGACGTTGTGGCTCCATTGGAAAATTGTGCCGCTTATGACCGTAATTGCTTGTTGATAGGTACCTTAACGGATAATGAACGAGTGTATGTATCGCGACAAGAATTGCCGGAAAATCTGGTGAATGCTTTTATTGCCAGAGAGGATGAAGACTTTTTTGAACATAGTGGTATTGTATATTCTTCTATTATCCGCTCTATTTGTCGGAATCTAACGACGTTATCTTATGCTCAGGGGGCTTCAACTATAACGATGCAGTTAGCTCGAAATTGTTACGAATTGGGTGGAAAAACATTGGATCGTAAGATTTTAGAGATGGCTGTGGCTCGTCGTATCGAGGGCAAGTACTCCAAAGATGTAATTCTGACTGCTTATTTGAACCGTATTTATTTTGGTCAGCAATGTTACGGAATTGCTCAGGCCGCGGATTTATATTTTGGGAAAAAGGTGCCGGAGCTGACATTGGCAGAAAGTGCAACCTTGGCGGGGCTGGTGCGTGGCCCATCTATTTTTAATCCTATTTACAGTTCGGAGGCGGCTGTTAAGGTTCGCAATGCTACCTTGGAAAGAATGTTTGAGTGTGGTTTTATCTCCCAGGAACAATTGTGGCAGGCTGTTCGTGAACCTATGATGGTTGCTGGTAAAAGAGCGTCTCGTCCTTGCTCTTATCCTATCTTGTTTGTTGCCAGGGAATTGAGTGAGCTGGATCGTTGTCCCGCTCAGGAAGATACTTCCAGCATTTTTGTGATGACTACGCTGGATCTGGAGTTCCAGCGGATAGTGGAAGAGGTTAGCGAGCCTTTGTTAGTTGCATTGGAATCTTCCCCCGTATGGAATGGTTTGCCCAAAAGATTGGATAATGAGTTGAATCATTGTGTACAGGCCGCTGTATTGTGTCTGGATTCCCGTAAAGGTGATTTGTTGGCGGTGACGGGCGGTCGTTCAGCTCAAGACGGCGTAGATCGTTGGCGGAGTTTGGTGATGCCGGGGGATTTATTTACGCCCATTGTGAATTTGTGTGCAGTTGATCAGCGAAGAACCGTTATTCGTAGTAATCCGGAGGTTACAGGGCGTGGCGTTGGCTTTAATACGGTGATAGAAATGGCTCAAAAAGCCGGTTATCAAGGAGATATGCCTCGCTCGGTTGATTTGTATAACGGGCGGTTTCAAATACCATTGTCTCAAGTTGTGAATTCATTGTTCCTCATTGGAAAGGGGGGGCTTAATACGCATATTTCTTCCGTCAGACAGGTGGGCACTTCCAAGAAAAACTTGGTTATGTTAAATGGGGAAACTCAAGAAGAAAGTAGTAGGGAAATCCTGCCTCGGGAGTCTGCTCATTTGGTGGCGGCTCTCCCTCCTTTCAACTATGAAGAACGAGCCAAGAAAACTACGATAAATGTCAGATTGCCGGAAAATACAGGGCATTTTTCCGCTATTTTGGGGCGGTATTATACTGTTTTTGTATGGGTTGGTTTTGACTCTCCGAATGAGGCTGTTTATAACAAGAAGGGAGTTGCGGTTGCGTTGTCAAAAACCTGTTCATCTTTGGCAGAGAGCGTGTATAAGCATGCAGAAGATGCTCGAAAGAAAGGGAATCGGGCATCAGCTCCCAACGTAGAAAAGGTGCAGCAATAAACCTGATTTTTAAGAACTAAAATAATGCAATACTCACTTGAAACAACCACGGCTATTCAGGCAGCTAAAGCTGCCGGTTCCTTCTTAAAGAAACACTTTTATGATCAGAAGAAGGTTGATGAAGCCAGTCAGAATGATATTAAGCTGGAATTGGACAAGATTTCACAGAAGCTGATAACGGAGAAAATCCTTGCCGTTTTTCCTAATCACGCTGTTTTGGGGGAAGAAGGGTATACCGGGAAACGAGGTAGTGAATATGAATGGATTGTTGACCCCATCGATGGAACGGTGAATTATTTTTATACCATTCCTTGGTTTTGTGTTTCTATTGCTTTGCGACATCATGGAGAAGTTGTGTTGGGGGTTATTTATGATCCTATGATGGATGAATGCTGGCATGTCGAAAAGGGTGGTGTTCCCTATATGAACGATCAGCCTATGCACTGTAGTCTTCGCGAGCGTATGGCGGAAGCCGTTGTGTTTGTAGGACATGGTAAAACGGATGGTTCCAAAGAAAAGGGGATTGAACGTTTCGCAAAAATTGCGTGGCAAGTGCGTAAAGTCCGCAATAATGGGTCAGCTGCATTGGCTTTGGCGTATATTGCTTGTGGTAGATTTGATGCTTATGTGGAAAGTGTTATTTCCATATGGGACGTGGCAGCCGGTGTTTTGTTAGTAGAGGCTGCGGGCGGTAAGGTAATTCTGGAGCCGAAAAAGGATAATCCGGAACAATTTGCAATTGTTGCTTGGAACGGTCGTATTCCGATTGTAGAGGCACTGGGTGAATAAACGGAATCTCCTGATTGTTATATGCTATGAATGATATGATAACTTTGACCGGTCTAGGTTATGATATCCATCGCTTTGCAGAAGCTCCGCGTCCTTTGATGTTGGGTGGAGTTCATATCCCTTCAGGTCATGGCCTGGATGGGCATTCTGATGCTGATGTGTTGTGTCATGCTATTGCGGACGCATTATTGGGTGCTGCTGGTTTGCCTGACATTGGGTATTGGTTCCCTCCCGGCGATCCTGCTTGTAAGGATATTTCTTCTTTGAATATTGTGACAAAGGCTGTTGCTTTGATAAGGGAACAGGGTGGGTGCATTATTAATGTTGATTCCTCATTGATTGCGGAGGCTCCGCGTATTTCTCCTTATCTGGAACAGATGAAGGCCGCGTTGGGGGCTGCATTAGGGATTGTTCCTGCTCGCGTAGGTGTAAAAGCAACTACAAATGAACAGCTTGGAGCTTTGGGGCGTAGGGAAGGTATTGCTGCCTTTGCTGTAGCTACGATTCAGATGCCGGAAAAATAAGTCACGACGGTGTGTCGTAACATTTATTTCTTTCAATAAAAGCACATCCGTTATTATGGTGGGCTTTTTTCGTGTTCCCATACCGATTGACGAAGCTCTTCGCGTGGTTGGCTACGTTGTAAACCACGATCCAGATACACGTTGAAGTTCTTGGTTAAATCCCAGCCGTAGGCGTACCAGGTGCCGTCTTTGCGGATAGCGAGCGGGCGGGTAGTCTCAGGCTGGGTCGGATCCCAGAATAAGAACCATCGGAAGACTCCGCTTACCGCATCAATCGCCGCGATTTGCAGATAGCCACGATAGATGTATCTCAAATAGTTGCTCACCGTCCCGTTGACGGTGACCTTGCGGGTGTGCCGTCTGCCCATGTAGTCGTAGGTGCAGTCGATGACGGTATGGGGAGTTTTCATAAAAAAGAATAAACTTAAATATCATGCTATTTAAATACATCAAGAAAAAACGTGTGAGCAAAAAGAGGAATGCATCCATAGCCAATAATAAGGGAATAGATTCGTATGTTTTCATATCTATTCCAGAAAAATTCATAGCTAAAACAATTGAGCATCCTCCTAATAGAGGAATGCACGATGTTTTTTTTGTTTTGTTAAATTGTTAAAAATATTAACCAATTATATAAACTTATAATACTCCCAAAAACAACTAATAGCCAGAACAAAATTATATTAATTATAATTTTGTTCTTTTTCAACTAATATTTATATTTTTTACTTGTCGGCAATGATCAATTTTATTATTCATACAGTATTTTTTTCTTTCCATGTGCTCGGCAGAATTTTCAGAAAACAAATAGTGAAATCAAAAATTAATGCTTAACAGAGAGGACCAAATAAAACACTTCCTAAAATTGCCAAAGCGATTAATGCCGCCATGACAGCACGAATATAATATTTTGTTTTCCAATATCGTATTGCTGAGATAATCATCCACATCGGACATACAAAAAAGAGAAATATGAACAATGCTGCAAGCAAAACTCTAATGATATCTTCCCAGGGTTCTCTAGGATAATGATTAGGAAGCATCCACATCAAGCCACTCATAGCCACTGCTCCTATTATCCAATAATAGAATGGGAGCCAAGATCCTGTTTTTTTCTTATTCATACTTATTTCTATTATTAAAATTCTGAACTAGAACATGCGTGATAAATAATAAATAATAATTTAATATATTAAAATCGTTGAAATGATTTTTTACTTTTACAAGTTTGCCGCACCAGTTAATCGAATAATAAATTTTATAAAAACTCAATATGATTATTTAATTTTTATAAAATCTAGATCTCCTGTCTTTTTTTCAGTTCTTCACTACTCATTCAATATTTAATAGTTATGCAATTAAACAATTGCAGGGCTATGGTAATTATTAAATCATATTAGCAAAAAAATAGCGTAAAAACATATTGAATTATTCAGAAAAAAATTGCATATAATAATTTATGCATTTTTTTATAGACGCTATAATATTTAAATATATATCATCGGCATATCCGTTTTCTTTTAAAAATTTCTGACACGGTAATATTAATCGAGATCTATCTTTTTTTACTATAATACTGTAATCAAAAGCAAGATCCCTTGCTTGTTTAATAATCTCAATATCAATATTTTCAGCAATATTTCTAATTATTCTGTTGTTTCCTGAATTCACAAGAGGTATAGAAATGGTTCTACCACCTGTAGTTTTGGTTAATTTTTTATAAAAAAGAAAACAAAATACAATTCCTATATTAAACATCATTCCTCGATGAGTAATTGCAAACCAGCACCGTGTGTTAGCATGTTTAAATTTTAATTCGCATAGACCTATTCCTATGTTTTTTGATGAGTATTCATGCATCATGTTTATTTAATTCCAAATATTTCTAGGAGGGAAATCTCTTTCGTAAAATGAAACCATCCGATATGCCCATTAATTCCTGCAACTATATCTCCGCCAGCGTTATGTTCCGTTGTTTAAATTCCATTGAAATTCTCCGGCAACATAAACCAGAAGGATATCCTACTAAACGTTTTATTCCTCCATGTCGACTATCTCCTATTCCTAATTCTCCATGAATGCTGAACAAACTCCATGTTACTTTCAAGGGATTAGGACCACACCAAGTTCCATTGAATTCACCAAACAAAGAAACATAAGCCAATTTGGGAATCATCTGATTAATAAAGTAACGAATTTTTCCCCATCTAAATTTACCTATTGATTTTGTCACAATTTTGTTTAATGAACATGAAACACCAAAAGAAACATCAACATCTGAGCAACAAGGTGGTTTTTTGATTTTTGATGTATAGTTCCCGAAATAAATATATCACACATTGACACCCACGGCTCGGGAAAAGGCATTGAAAATTCTCCAGACCACTCATTCCCGGAAACAAAATCCCAGATCTGCGCTGGAGTAATTCCGGCATTACTTAAAGCTGCTCCCATGCTGTACGCATAAACTAACCCCAAACCATCAAACTTATCTTGAGGATCGTTACCGAGGAACGCATACAAATTCCAGCCACCTTGTTCCGCAATAGGATCCCGATTAATCCACCTACCATCAGCGGAGTTGTAGTGGCGGTAGTTGTAGTAGATGAGGCCTAGTTCTTCATCGGCGTATTCACTGCTCCATGCGAATGGCTGGGTGACGTCGCCGGTGGCGGTGGCTTCTCCGTAGGGTGTGTAGGTGTAGGCGGTGCGCAGGTAGCCCGCTTTGCCAAAAACTTCTGTCACATTTTTGGTTAAATCCCATCCGTAGGCGTACCAAGTGCTGTCTTTGCGGATAGCCAGCGGGCGCGTGGCTGTCGGTTGGGTCGGATCCCAGAATAAGAACCAGCGGAACA
>CAZGGR010000023.1:0-27302 GCA_964525305.1 uncultured Akkermansia sp. | reverse complement strand
CCACTCCATTTCCATTGGCATAGCACACCCCTAAACAAAACTGTGCCACAGAATACCCCTGTTCCGCCGCCTTGCGATACCAGGACACCGCTTGTCGCCAATCTTGCTCCACCCCATTTCCATTGGCATAGCACCACCCTAAACAAAACTGTGCCCTAGACTCTCCCTGTTCCGCCGTCTTCTGATAATAAGGAAAGGCTTCAGCCTTCTCCCCTCCTTCCCAATAGGCGTCTAATTTTCTGCAAAGTTCTTCTACGGACACTTGTTTCAAAATGGATTCTTGATTGCTATTCATCATCTTTTTTTCTGAATTGAGGTGAGTCATGTTGAGCTTTCTACCCTCCTGCCGCATACGGCTTACCGTTCTCCGGTAAGTTCCCATATGGAGCAAGAGCATACCCGGTTACCAAACTATCGTTAACAATATTTATAAATCTCTCTTCTGAGATTGATGTCAACACAAAATCGCACGTTAATTTAAAAACAAATATTCCGCACAAAACACCACCCAACAAACCACACGTCATGACAGAATCATTTACAGCAACTTATGCAACTTCCAAACAACATCCGCCAAAGCCCCCCCCTCCTGCCAACGATGGCAATCCATTTGTACCCCCCTTCCCCGGGCAATATCTTTTTTAATAAAAAAGCCCACACTCCTCCCCACATACCAAAAAAAACCGCCGCTTCCCATATGGAAAGCGGCGGTTTAAAAAGAAAGAAAAAAATCACAAACGAGAACCAAGAACCTTAACGGGGATCATGATGCCAGTTCAGTGCTCCCTTACCTAAGGCATACAGATAGGCAACCAACAGAATGCCGATGAAGATGCACATGGCGGTAAAAGATTCCGGATTCATCATGACATAATCGCGGAAATTCACGGCCCATGGATAGAGGAAGACAACTTCCAGGTCAAAAATGACAAAAAGCATGGCGACCATATAAAACTTCACCGAGAACATGGGAGCCCCTTCCCCCATCGGTATCATCCCGCATTCATAAGGGACGTCCGCAGGCTTGCGCACGGAAGAACGCTTACCCATCAACACACTGAGCAACAAGATGATGCCGGCAAGCCCCAAAGCTGCCACAACCTGTATAAGTACTGAAAAGAAATCCTGGTTCATGACGTCTGAGCGAGGTGTACCACACCCGGGCTTAAAAAGCAAAACTAAAAGTCAGAGACGATACCGAGAACGCCATCCTATGCTCACGTTTCACTTCTTCCTTAAATAACAAAGCCTTTCCCCTCCTGTCGCGCCTGCCCCCTCAGGAGCGTTTCCAGGCAGCGTCTCCGCCGAGATAGAGGTTATCCAGCTTTTTCAGCAAGACGCACAATTCCTTAGCCAGCAGTTCATATCCCTTGGCGTTGGGATGCACCATATCTCTCATATAAACGCTCTTCGGAGAGTATCCGTCCGCAGATAGAAAGGCCTTCCCGGGATTGGCAAAAAAGACGCTTCGCCCGTTGTCCAATTGGGCCAGGAGCTGATTGGTCTGCCTGATCGGATCTGCTAGGTATTGCTCTCGACGGGGCAAAATCCCCAACAGCAAGATTTTGGAATCCGGACACTTATGGCGTATCAACCGAACCAACGCCTTGATATTGTCCGCACAGGCTTGCGGACTGTCCTTGCGATGCCCTAAATTATTGGTCCCCAGCAGCACGATGATCACTCGGGGCGAGATTCCGTCGAGCTCCCCATCCTGCACACGAAAATACGCATTATCCACATAATCAAAGCCAAATCCCATATTCGAAACGATATGGGGATTAAACAGCTTCTGCCAGGTGGCGGGACTCACCGGATTGTAATCCCCGGAGGGCTCTCCCCCCCAATAGTGTGTGATGCTGTCCCCTATCATCACATAGTCCGGCTTCAGATCCCGGTTATATTGCCTGACTCTTTCATGGCGAACTTGCCAATTATACGGATCTCGTTGTTGCGGCTCCGGAATCAGGGTGGACGGCAAGTTCATATTCGGGTCGGATAAGGCCGACTCTGATAAACACATCACCCCCAATAAGGCGGTAATAACGGATTGAACAAGTTTCATAGCGATATAAAAAACCAAATGTTAGTTTAATGTTTTCTCTCCGCTTATCAAGCTCTCAGCTTCCCGGAATGAGAAAATCACTCCCCTCCTGCCCCGCCCGCGAGATTTCGCCTTGTTGTCTGCCTTCAGAACGGGTATAATGGAGTGGCGACGAGGTTCGCCGTTCCCCCCCTCTGCCGGGGTGTTCGGGCATCCTCTGAACTACTCCACCACATTCTATTTATGATCAGCACAGAAAAAGACTTGAAGGAGTCCCCCGCTCTTCCGCAGGAATGGCAGGGATTCAAGCCTGGAGCATGGACTGAGTCCATTGATGTACGGGATTTCATCCAGCAGAACTACACCCCTTATTCCGGCGGTGAAGAGTTTCTTTCCGGTCCATCCCAACGAACGCTCCGTCTCTGGGAAGAACTGAAAGTCCTGCTGAAACAGGAAATAGACAAGGGCGGCGTGCTCGATGCCGATGAAGAAGTGGTCTCCACCATCACGTCCCACCAACCCGGCTACATCAACAAGGATCTGGAAGTGGTCGTAGGTCTTCAGACTGATGCCCCGCTCAAGCGCGCTCTGATGCCATTCGGCGGCTTACGCATGGCTCAGCAAGCATTGGAATCCTATGGATTCAAAATGTGTGAAAAAACATCGGATATCTTCAAAAAAATTCGCAAAACTCACAATGAGGGCGTTTTTGATGCCTACACATCAGACATCAGAGCGGCACGCTCTGCCGGGATTATCACCGGGTTGCCGGACGCTTACGGCCGTGGCCGCATCATAGGGGACTACCGTCGTGTGGCTCTGTATGGCACAACCAAGCTGGCTGAAGAACGCCGCAAGGATCTCAAAGCTCGAGAAAACTCTCCCCTGACCGATGAGCTCATCCGTCTGCGTGAGGAAATGAGCGAACAAATCCGCGCTCTGGAGGAACTGGCTCAGATGGGCGCTTCCTACGGTTGCGATCTCTCTCGCCCCGCCGCAAATGCTCGGGAAGCCGTACAGTGGACATACCTGGGTTATCTGGCAGCCGTGAAAGAACAAAACGGCGCGGCCATGTCTCTGGGGCGTGTTTCCACGTTCTTTGACATTTACTTCACCCGTGATTTGGAACAGGGGCTTATCTCGGAAGAGGAAGTCCAGGAAATCATTGACCAGTTTGTGATGAAGCTGCGCATCGTCCGCTTCATCCGCACGCCTGATTATAACAACCTGTTCTCCGGGGACCCCACTTGGGTGACCGAATCCATCGGCGGTATGGGGGAAGACGGACGCACGCTCGTTACCCGTAGCTCTTTCCGCATGCTCCAGACCCTGTACAACCTGGGCCCGGCTCCCGAACCGAACCTGACCGTCCTGTGGTCTAAGGATCTGCCCGAGGCTTTCAAGAGCTTCTGCGCCAAGGTCTCTATCGAAACCTCTTCCGTTCAGTATGAAAGCGATGACCTCATGCGCCCGCACTGGGGGGATGACTACGGCATTGCCTGTTGCGTGTCTGCCATGCGCATCGGTAAGCAGATGCAGTTCTTTGGCGCTCGCGCCAACCTCGCCAAGTGCCTGCTTTATGCGCTGAACGGCGGTGTGGATGAAATCAAGGGCAAGCAGGTTGCTCCGGTCTCCCCGCGCTATACGGAAGAAGTCCTTAAGTACGACGAGGTGATGGCTCTGTACGATAAAATGCAGGATTGGCTTGCCAAAACCTACATCGATGCGCTGAACATCATCCACTACATGCATGACAAATACTGCTACGAACGTATCGAAATGGCTCTGCATGATCCGGAAATCCTGCGCACCATGGCCACCGGTATTGCCGGTCTTTCGGTTGCGGCCGATTCCTTGTCTGCCATTAAATACGCCACGGTGAAAGCCATCCGCAATGAAGACGGCCTTATCGTAGACTTCAAGACGGAAGGCGACTTCCCCTGCTATGGCAACAACGATCCGCGCGTGGACGACATCGCTTGCAGTCTGGTCAGCAACTTCATGGCAAAATTGCGCAAGCTGCACACTTACCGTAATTCTCTGCCTACTCAATCCATCCTGACCATCACGTCCAATGTGGTATACGGGAAAAAGACCGGAAACACGCCGGACGGCCGCCGGGCGGGCGAGCCTTTCGCTCCCGGTGCCAACCCCATGCACGGCAGAGATAAAAATGGCGCCGTTGCTTCCATGCTCTCCGTTGCCAAGCTGTCTTACGATGACTCCCTGGATGGCATCTCTTACACCTTCTCCATCGTGCCTCAAGCTCTGGGTAAGGAGGAGGCTGAACGCCGTGCCAAGCTCATTTCCCTGTTGGATGCGTACTTTGCCGCCACCGGTCACCACATTAACGTGAACGTTCTGGAACGGGAAACGCTCATCGATGCCATGGATCACCCGGAAAAATATCCGCAGTTGACCATCCGTGTCTCCGGTTATGCCGTCAACTTCATCAAGCTGACTCGCGAACAACAGCAGGAAGTGATCAATCGCACGTTCCACACTCGTTAATCGCTCAACGCCGTCCCGGATGCCGCAGGCTCTTCCCCCAGATCTCGCTCATGTCGGAATCTCTTCCGTTTCAGGGCTGGTTCATTCCGTGGAATCCTGTGGCACCGTAGACGGTCCGGGCATACGTTTTGTGCTTTTTATGTCCGGTTGCAGTTTGCGCTGCCGTTACTGCCATAATCCGGATACGTCCTATGTGCGCCGAGGGCGTCTCAGGAGTGCTGATGATGTCCTTGAAGAAATATCCCGTTATCGGGATTTCCTGTCGACGGCGGGCGGCGGGGTCACCCTGTCCGGTGGGGACCCTCTCTTTCAACCGCAATTCACAAAAGCCATTCTACGCGGATGTCGCCTTCTGGGGCTGCATACCGCCTTGGATACATCCGGTCATCTGGGCAATCATGCAGATGCCGCCATGCTGGAGGATACGGATCTGGTGCTGTTGGATATCAAATCATGGAATCCTCAAACATACCGCTCGCTGACCGGTGGCGATTTGGCGTTAACCCTGAACTTTGCAGAACGTCTGGCAACGATCCGTAAGCCCGTCTGGTTACGTTATGTCCTCGTACCGGGTATAACGGATCATTCGGAAGAAATTGCCGGGCTCGCCCAATATGCCGTCGGGCTGGGCAATGTGGAACGCGTAGATGTCTTACCTTTCCACCAAATGGGACGGTTCAAATGGAATGAATTGCAGCTGGATTATTCCCTCAATGATGTCCCGGAACCATCCGGTGAATTGACGGAACTCGTCCGCAATATCTTCAGACAAGCGGGATTTGGGGATCGCGTGCATTAACGCCCCATCCCGTCCAAACGGGAGCAGGCTCCACAATATCAGTGTGGAAACTGAGTAGGAATTTACATAATAATTATCATTTTGCATCCTTTTTGCGATCTCCAATTCGCACATATGATAACTGAGTATAAATTTACATAACAATAATCATTGTTTATTGTAAGCATTTATCTTAGATTAATCATTGTGTTCGCCTCAGTGATCACTGTAGTGACAGATAGCATTTTGGCGCTCATATTCGGTCCATTGGGTATCCTTACCATGATGGGATCATCGATTGATGATATTGACAGAAAAACACTCAAGTCTCCTCAAAACCATGTTATTCATAATAGCTCTAAGTATGATTGTTGTCGGATTTCTGATAGCCATCATAGCGCACAAAAGTAACCCAGACCCTAATAGTCGGTTGGATGGTATATTCTATTCCACTGGTATTTTGTCGATCCCTGCCTTCCTATTCGTGTTTCTAAGCTTAGTCTTGTACTATGGACTTTCGTTTGGAAATGATGATGATTAACCTCTAACAGATACAGATACTGCTTATATGTCTAAAATAAAAAACTTCATAAGCTTAATAAAATGCTTCTGCAGGCCCGCCTTCGTCTGTTTTCTGATGGAATTCCTTGGGCTTACTGTATGTCTGCTTGGACTTCTCACGCTAATCCTTGGAATAATAGGATTCGCAATAGGATGCATCATTCCTTTTGCGACTATACTAGATTGCCTAATGTTCAACTCTAACTGGATGATTTCCTGCCTAGCTTGGTTATTTGTACTTGTACTAATTCGTGGAACTATAATCGTTATCGCTAAGAAGAAACTCGACTTCTTATTCAAAAATGAGAAGTGACAGGATCGTTGAGGATCACGTGCATCCCCCCTCCCTCTTACGAGGTCAAACGCGAAAATCTTTTTTTCGGACAACTTCCCCGGAATCCGTGACACAATCCATATAATATTTGGTCAGAGAAAACATAGTTCTCAAGAGGAATGAGAGATTTGACTCAAGGCGTTCTTTACTTCCTGAGGTGTAATATCCCGATTGCAAGGCGAATCACAATCGCATTCCCGGCGGAAACAGGGTGAACAGCATCGGTGACTGTACAGAGAACGGTTGAATGTCCCCATGGGACGGTACACGTCCGGAAGTCGAGTGGAAAACAGAGTAACCGTTGGAAGCCCTCTGTATGAACAAAGAGAGGGGATATCTCCATCCACAGCTACTGCGGCGACGGCTCCATCCATCACTGGGAATAACGCTTCCGGAGAGCCGATGACCACTTCCGTATTCAATCGTTCTGCCAGAGCTGTGGCTCGTTCGCGATCGCTTTCCATCGCCACCAGAAGAACTCGTCCGGATAAAAGATGTACCAATTCCTCCCATTGTTCCTCTCCCCATTCATTAGCCGGACCAAGGTTGGAAAATGGTGCTATCAAAATCGGCGCATCTCCTGGCACATCGGCTTTTTTCATCGGGAATAAGCTCGGTTCGCCTACTTCCAGCCCATGCATGGAGGCCAGTTTCAAATAACGCTGGACTCGGTGTGCCGGAGGGGCTGCATTTAATACAGGGGCCTTGACCCGGAACTTGTATTTCCGCGCGCCGGGATGAGTTTCCAACCCGGAATACATGATGGGGCTGTGCGGTTCCAGTGCTTTCAGCGTTTCCGGATTCCCATCCAACATCACCCCCATATCCAGAGGGCCGTCCTGATAAAATTCATCCGCATCCAATGCTCGTTGCAACTGCTTCAGATTCTCGTGCGGTAATACGTGCGTCACTTCCGGGACTGTTTTCCAGACGCCGACCTGGGCGGGAGGGCATATCACATTCACCTGCATATCACACCGAGCCCGTTTCAAGGCTCTGATCAACGGCATGACGGCCAACGCTTCATCCAACGCATCTGGCACGGCTACCACAATACGGTAGGGTTTTAAATCCAGTTGTTTCAGAACTTCATCCGTCTTCTTATCCTGAGGGGCAAACCGAGCCACGGACTTCCACCGGTGATGCATCCAAAATTCATCCATGACGGATTCTCGTATCAGCTTTTCCAAGCTTTGGTTCACCGCGATCGTATCTCCTATGAGGGTTCCGTCCGACTGGGAAAAATCCACGATATTCCCCATATCTGCTATCCAATGCCCCGGCGAATCCGTACGCACGGAAACGGCCACCATATCTGCCCCTGTCCGTTTTTTAAGCAATGCTGGCAACGGCGTTGTCCCTGTTACCTTGCCAAAAAACGGCACGTAGACGCCTTCCCATACAAATTGGTCACTCAGCACGCCTAAGGCTCCTCCTTCTTTCAGCAGCTTCATCGGGGCCTTGATGCCTCCTTCTTTGGAAAACATCTGCGTCCCGCGCTCCGTCCGCCGCTGATAAACATATTCCTCCATCAGCGGATTATCAAACTGTCGGTACATGGAGCCATAAAGTGCTACCTCTGGGTAAAACACCCGTATTCTTGCCAAAGCTTCCCAGTTCCCCGAATGGGCCACCGCACACACCTGCCCGCGTCCTTCCAGCACCGGTGCGGCAAATTGTTCATGCCCCACAATCGCAACGCACTTTTTCAACTGCTCATCGGTCAGGGTCGCCGTCTTGGCGGAACATAAAAAGTTGGCTATCGTCCGCTTGATGTTCTCCCGGCTTAATCGGTGCAATTCCTTGCCTCGTAAGCTCGCATCTAAGACAATCCGCAAGTTCCGCTCCACAATTTTTCTGCGCCGGGGCAACAGTATCCAGGCCAGCCCTCCTATCATTCTCCCCAGTCGGTGCAGTGTTTTCATCCCAACGAGCTTCAACAGCCCTTCCATAAACAAAAAACCTTTCATCCCCACATAATGGGCAAATGTTTTCTTGGGGGCAGAATGGGAATCGGTAGAGTCAGAACGAGTCATACGGGATATGGAAGGTATTCTATACATAAACCTTCCGTTCCTCAAACCCTTTATCTCCTCCCTTTTTTTTGAGAGTCGATTGTCCTGCCTCTCCCCCGGTTGTCTGCCGGGGTCAAACGTCTGTTAAAATCTCGATTGCCCATTCTGCTGGAATGAGTTCGGCATCTTTCTTCCAACGAGATAAACTCCTCACCTACCAACTTCATTTCACTTTTCGTAAAGAAATGACTTTACATTTCTTAATCAATCGGTATTCTCTGTGTCCCGAACCGAACACCTAACCGGAGTTATACACCATGAAAGTTCTTTCTTCTTTAGCCTCTATGAAGCGCCGCCACGCAGACTGCCAAATCGTGAAGCGCAAGGGCACGTTGTATGTGATTTGCAAGAGCAATCCTAAGTTCAAGGCTCGTCAGGGCGCAACGGCAGGTACGCGTCTTTCCAAGAAGGGCGTTAAGTAATCCCTGACTCAGATACAGATTTCAAAAAGACCGCCGCCCTTCCGGGTGCCGGTCTTTTTTTGCTGAACCATATCGCCTCGCCTCTTCCCATGCTCAATCCTACTGTTCATACTGTATTTCAGAATCTCCCGGGCGTTTTCTCTCTGAGAAACGGTGCCAAATTGGAGAATGTATGCGTGGCTTACGAACAGTACGGAGTGTTGAGTCCGGAAAAAGACAACGTCATCCTGTTATTTCATGCTCTTTCCGGTAGCCAGCACGCTTACGGTTATAATCCCGCCATTCCAGGTATCGGCTCGCTCTGGCAACCGGAAAATCACGAGGGCTGGTGGAACAGCATCATAGGTCCGGGTAAACCGCTGGATACGGATCGATTCTGCATCATTTGTGCCAATTATCTGGGGGGATGTTACGGCACAACAGGGCCGGCTTCCATCTGTCCGACTGATGGCTTGCCTTACGGTTCTCGTTTCCCTCACGTTGAAGTGGCGGATCAAGCACGCCTCCAAGCCGTCTTACTAACCGCTCTGGGTATAGACCGCGTTCATTTGGTGGGCCCTTCCGTTGGGGGCTTGATTGCGCTGAGCTTTGCCTGTCAATTCCCTGAACGGGTGCGAAGCTTCATTTCCATCGGTTCGGGGTATCGTGCTTCCATTGAACACCGCTTGTCTCTGTTCGAACAAATACTTGCCATCGAACTTGATCCGGATTTTCACGGCGGTGACTATTATCAGGGAACAGCTCCTCTCAAGGGCTTGGCGTTCGCTCGCATCATCGGCCATAAAGCATTCGTCTACCAGGAGGGGCTGGAACAGCGCGCCAGAAAAGAAGTGGGGGGGCAAGCCGGCTTGCTTACTTGGATGACTCCCACCCGTAGCACCCAAAGCTATATGCTGCACCAGGGCACCAAGTTCGCAAAACGCTTCGATGCGAACTCTTACATCCGCATTGCGGATATGTGGTCGGAGTTTGACATTCGGGATCACGCGGCTGATGGGTCGTTCAAGTCTGCATTGGAGGGCTTTCGCCGCACCGGTATCCCTGCCCTGATCTTTTCCATTGATACGGACTGTTGTTTCCGTCCTGCTGAGCAACAAGACTTTGTCGCTCAACTTCAAGCAGCTGACATCCCCGTAGAATATCACACGATCATTTCCACCAAAGGTCACGATTCCTTTTTGCTGGAACCGGAGCTTTACGCCGAGCCCATCTGCCGAACCCTGGCTGAATCCTGATTCCGGTTGGAACAGAATCCGAATGAACCGGGAATGGGGGCGTGTTGTCTCACCTCCATGACCGCTCATAATGATACTTCCGAAACGGAAAATGTCGGGCAATTCCGATGCCAAACGACCTATATCCCCTCCAATATCTCCTTTGCCACAGATTTGCCGGCTTCTTTTAACGGGCGGGCGGAGTTCCCTTCTCCGGGCGTTATGCTGGGCTCTACGCTTGCTTCTTGCATGATGAGTCTGGTCTCTGTCGTCGCCGCTAAGAAAGGGGTCGATTTGCAGGGAATGCGTATCTTGGCTCGGGTTGAGGAATCTCCTAAGGGAATAGAAAAGATTTCTCTCAAGGCTATCATGCCTCTGGACGGGAGCCACCCTCTCCGCCCCATGCTGGAAAGAACAGCTATGGCTTGCCCCATTCGCCAAGCATTGCGTCCCAATCTGGAAACTCCCATAGAATGGGAATGGTTGTAGCCTTCCTATTCTTGGATGAAGCAAAGAGAACGCTCTTCCCTCCTTGCTGTATCAGCCTCGATTCAATTGAGAAACGTTAGCAACGATGGCTTGCTCAACAAAAAAAAGACCGCTGCGGATCATCTCCGCAGCGGTCTTGCTGTCAGCTGATGTCTTCTCTATTAGAAGTCGTAACGGTAACCGATGCTGCCGTTGACGGAGGTGGATCCGCTGCGGATGTCTGCGTTGCCATCCACAAAGATGATCCCTTGAGTACCCACAGGTACGCTCACTCCTGCGCCAACCTGGAAGGCTGTACTACCTACCTTGGCTCCGTATACCGGACGGGTATAACCGGGATTGGCTAGGAAGCCTACGTTAGCTTCACCGCGACGGTCGCCCATATCCTGGGAAACGTTCACACGAACTTCGCCCAGAGCTTCACGTCCGAAGATGTTGGAGCCAATGAGGCCGGAAAGTCGGGCACCAACCGCAAGGGCTGCTGTCGTCAGTTCCTGATCTTCCACCTTCAAGCCGGCGTTCCCGGCTGTTCCGCTTTCACTGTAACCATCCATGCGGGTTGTCACGATGGAGGCGTTGAACAGAGGCTGCAAGATCACGCTCTTGTCTTCGTTCATGGCAATATCATATGCCAATTCATACATAGCTCCGAAACCAAAGCCCGTTGTGCTGCCTTCTGCCTGGTAAGAACCGGATCCGTAGTTCACGGTTCGGGTCAGTGAGGCATCGTTCCAGCCTCCGGTCAGGACTAACAGGTGTGACCACTTGCGGGACTGATAACGTGCGAACAGGTTGACATAGTAGCTGTCCAGATCGCCATCCGCTGTATCGGCGGCACTGGCTGTCAGGTCGCCATAGTTAGCGGTAAAGGCAACACCGGCGGTTAGTCGGCTGGTGATATCCATATCCATGCCTACCGTTCCACCCCATGTGTTGAGTTCATAGCCGCTTTCATCGCCACTGGAATCAAGCTTAGCGTATGATCCCGTGCCCTGCATCCACATGTGGAAGTAAGGCATACCTTCATGCACGTAAGCCGGGTTCACGCCCATCTGGGCCACTCGGTTGCGAATCCATCCCATCTGGTCTCGCAGTGAATCGCGCTGCGCAATGCCCAGACTGGTCACGGTGCTGCCGGCTGCTGCTGCCAGATGGCGAGAGGCTCCGGCGTAATCGCCTGCTATCTGAGAGTTCAGAATGGAGGTGTAGACTTCACGCAGGGTGGACCCTTCTGTCAGATCATAACGGGCGTTCCAGAGCAGGTCTCCACCGGTGGTGGAATTGGCCGTCGTGGAGGAGTTCCCGAAGATGTTATCCGTCAGTGCCGTCCCGGTAAGGATGATAGACTTGCCGGTTGCATTGACCGTCAGCTCCAGATTTTCATACATGGAGCTCAGAATATGATCCTGAAGCGTGACGTTTTCTCCCAGGGTGGCGCTACCGTTGGTCGTGGTGAACAATTCCATGTTCAGTATATCGGAGCTGCCGGATACCAGAGTATCCAGGTTGCTCATGATCAACGTGACTTCTCCCGTTGCATCGCCCAGCGTTATATCGCCTTCTGATGTGACGAATGGAGCTCCCAAACCATCCACCGTCGTGGATGAGGTGGTGATGGTAACGGTGCTGTCGCCCGTCACGCTCAAACCGCCTGTTCCAAGTGTCAGCTGTGTCTTGGGATCGGTTGTACTTCCGATGTTCAACGTTCCGCCGTTCACCGTAATTCCCTTATAGGAGGCCTGTGCCGGGGTGGTATCTCCGGAGGGCGTTCCTGTCAGGCTTAAGGCTCCGCCATCGCTCACATTCAGAGTGTAACCGGCATTGCCGGCTCCTGCTAGTGTCTGAACGCTTCCATTGGTCGACTTGATATTCATCGTACCGCTTGTTCCTTCCAGCGTACCGGCAAAGGTATTGGCGGCTGTAGACTGAATCGTCAATTCTGCTCCGTTCAGATTCAAGGCTCCTTCGCCATTCAAGGAAGAAACATTGTTCGTTGAGCCGGAGGCCAATTTCAGAGAGGAGCCGGAGTTGATATCCAGATCAACTCCGTCCAGGGTGGAGCCTGTTCCCAGTACCAGAGCGGAATCAGGTCCGGCAACGCGGGCTAACCCGGGATTGCCCAGAACCAACGAACCGTTTCCGGTTATGGTCACTTGCTCTACTTCATTGTCTGCCTGCTGGCCGGCAAGTGTCAACTGGGATCCGTCGGCAATCGTCAACGTTCCGCCACCCGTGCCGGAGCTCAGCGTTTCCGCTTGGGTATGAGTAGTAGCATCGGTGCTGTCATCTCCCAGCGTGATGTCACCGCCGGCAAGTTCCAGTTCAGAGATGTTGTTGTCTTCTCCCTTCAGCACGATGCGACCTTCCGTAGAGCTCAGCTTGGAGTCATCTCCGGTGAGGTTGCCGTCCACGGTTAGTGTTTCTGTTCCCTTCTTGACGAAGTCCACATGATCACCGCTGATGGTTCCGCCGTAACTGTTGTTGCCGGCATCTGTATTCTGAATCAGATCTACCACGGCATGGTTATCTTCTGCATCTGCTGCGGTATTCGTCACAACCAGGGAGGCATTACTGCCAATCAGGTTGCTGACTTTCAGCCCTGCTCCTCCGCGAGAGGCCTCGGGTGCGCCGGGCAGGCTGATTGAGAGCGTGGCATTATCAATACCCACTGCCTTGTAGGGATCCAGCGTCGCATAAGCACTGATGTTGGGATCCGCAGAGCTGAGCGTATCATCCACCAGATAGACCAGATTCGTATTGCCGCTGACCTGCAGGGCTCCGCCTTGAGTTCCCGTTACTGCGTAACCGAGGGAGGATAGCAGCGGTGAGAAGGTGATCCCGCTGGCGTTATCCACGGTCAAAGTTCCCGTCGTCAAGGCCAACCCTACACCTTCAGCGGATGTCTTGCTGGCGGCAAGGATATCCAGAACGCCTTCATTGCTGAGGTCTATGGTCGTATTAGCGGCAGAGAGCGTCAGGCCTTCTGCTGTAATCATACCCGTTCCGGTGGTGCCGTTGGCTGTAATGTTTCCTGAATCCAATTTCAGGGAGACGGTCTTGCCGGTCATGTCCAAATTGCCGGTAATGCCGGTCAGACGTGTGTAGGTATTCAGGTTCAGTGACCCTACCATCGTGCCGTTCAGTCCGCCCAAATCAATTGTGTTCAAGGCCTCTTGCGTTCCTGCTGTCGCATTCACGGTTACAGCTCCGGAGGTCTTGGCAGAGGCATTGGCTAGCTTGCCCTTGTTGATCAGGATGGTATTCGCTGCATCATTGTTCCCCAGGTCAAGTACTCCATTGTTAATGGTGATACGGCTGGTTCCCAAAGAATCGGCTCCGGCCAAAGTAACGGTTCCCGTCCCGGTAAGCTGTGTCGTTCCGGTAAAGCCTGTATTGCCGGCTGCTAGCGTAATATTGCCGCTGCTGGTCAGATTCAAGGCGCCTGCTCCGGAAATAGCTCCGGCCCAGGCACTGCCTGTTCCTAATTCAGCAGTCGCTCCGCTTGCTATGGCCAGCGTTGCCAGACTCGTGTTGGCTCCGGTCAGGGTCAACTTGCCGCTATTGACGGCAACGGTGCTGCCTGCCGTACCGCTGATGACATTGGCGTAAGAGAAGTCTCGCGCAAAGGCCAACGTGGAGTTGTTCTGCAGGTCAATGCTGTCACCTAACTTGGTCACATTGGCTGTATTGATGGTAACGGTCCCCCTGTGTACCTTAAGTTGTCCATCCAGATCCACGCCTCCGGTCAGGGTAAGATTTCCTTCACGGGAGGTGGTGAATGCCGTTCCGCTCAAGTCTCCGCTGAGGGTCACATCATGAGTGGCATGCACTTGGTTACCATTGAAGACGATGTCATTGGCGAAGGTGCCTCCGGTTGTTCCGTTCCATTCAACATTGACGCTGGATGCTGCCAGGTTCAGAACGGCATCTGTTCCCATGGTCACCTTGTTCAACTGGAAGTTGCCTCCGTTTACAGTCAAAGTCCCTTGGAACGCTGTGCTCAGATTCAGCACATTAACCCCATAGGTATTCCCAAGGCTGACGGAAACGGTACCGGTTCCGGATGCATTCAGGTTCAAGGCACTGCCATCGTTAGACCCGGTTATGGTCAGAACGGAACTGTCGGCCAGTTCAACGGTCTTCCCATTTGCCAAAGCCTTGGCGATACTTGCTGTAGTGCTTGCTCCCAAGCTAAGAGTACCATCCGTCCAAGTCATATTGCTTGCGGCAAACTCGGTTGCAAAAGCTCCGGAGGCCAGATTCAGGGTGCCGCCATTCAGGTTAATGGTTCCCATTCCGGTCTGAACGTCTGCCGTTGCCAGGGTTAACTTACCTTCCGTAACGGTGATCGCTCCTCCTCCAAGGGATCCGGCAACTGCGCCAACGAGTTCACCGCCCTTAACGGCGATGTCTCCCGTCCAGCCGGTGTTATTCAGGTTGAGGGTCAGCTTGCCGTCGCCGGACTTGGACAGCGTTCCGCTTGTAATCTTGGAGCTGTCATCTGCCGCGGCAAAGATGTATTCCGTTCCGGCTGCATTGGTCACCTTAATGGATTCCGGCGTTACCGCTCCGCTGATCGTAACGGTTTCGCTGGTGGATGTCCCCAATCCGACGGAGTTGAAGATCACGCCCTTGCCGGCTACTGTTTCGGTGGAACCGGCAATGCCCCACTGGGCTCCGGTCGTTGAATCACTCCAGTTGACTCCGTCTGTCCCCTGCCAGATCCATACGTCTCCGGCACTTGTCACCTGCAACTTCAGGGCTGTGTCAGAGCGTACCAGTTCGTACAACAGAGAGCCGTCCCCGGTATAACCATCCCAGTTGAAGGTGGAACTGGTCGTTCCCAAACCACTGGTCGCGGTAATCAACGTAAATTCGCCTTCATCTGAAATACCATCCAGTCCGGTCAGCGTCAGATTGAATACCCCGGATCCAAAGGCTCTGCCTACGGACATTAATGAGTTCACGTCCAGCGACAACGTAGACCCGGATGCCACATTCAATGCTCCGGCTGTTGTCAGTCTGGAATTGTCTCCCATGGTGATGTTCCTGAGGGCTGTAGCTCCGGCCCCCGTAAAGGCTAGCGTTCCGCCCTGAACATTTGTCAGACCCGTGTAATCAACAACGCCACCCAAGCTCAACGTACCATCGCCGACTTTCTTCAAAGACAGAACGCCGGTGTCATCATAAGTGATACCGGAGGCCGCTTGAGCTGTAAAATCAAATTCTACGGTAATACCTTTATCCGTAAGTTTACCATTGTAGGTCCCGGATCCAACGGTCAGCGTATGAGCACCGCCCGTAGAGCCAACTTGAGAATTAGCGGTACCGTCCAGAGATTGAATTTCAACGTCTTCACGCACACGCATGAAGGCAAAGCCTGTGGTATCCGATCCGCTTGTCAGGGTAACGCCACCGTTGGCAACGGAGGCGAGCATGTCCAAACCGGCACTGTATCCATTGGTGGCATCCAACACAAGCTGTCCGGTAAAGCCGGAGGCATCTCCTGCTATGATCAGCTTGCCGTTGGAGTTGTACTGAACGTCACCGGCTCCGCGTCTGTAAGTTAATGTCCCGGCTCCGGTTAATGTCCCCGTAATCCCCATTTCTTTGGACCAATCCGTTGATCCGGTAAATGTAGCTTGCCCGTTAACAGTAATGGTTCCGGCCAGGTCATGCTGGTAATCCGTATTGTTTGCCTGATCGGCGTCTTGCCATTTCACAGAAACGGTATCGGATGCGTTCAGACCAAGGATCAAATCGGAACCAATCTTATGGTGTCCGCCCTTGCCGGAAATAAGCAGGGATGTTCCGTTTTCCAAGGTGACGGAAGATCCGGCGCTGCCCCAATTGATGCTGGCAGTCGTATTCCCGACCTGGGCGTTACCTTCTTTAACCACCAGATGCCCCTTGTTGGCTCCTGTCAAAATCAACACGCCTGCTCCGGTCTTCGTGACTGAACCGGCTCCGTCAATGGTTCTGTTAAAGGTGATGTCTGTCGGCGTGATTAGGTTCACGATTGATTCGGCTTCCGGTGCCAGAGAGAAGATCGGGCTGGTCACCGTGCTCAAGTCAACGGATACCGTTGCTCCGTTTGCCGCACTAAGGAAAGTCCCTGCTCCCCAGGTAATCCCTTCCGTAGGCAAAGCGGTTGTATATCCGAAGGCCAACGTACCTTCTGACAGAGTAAGTGTGGTTCCCGTGCCAAGGATGGAGGCTGTTCCCAAAACCAATGTCCCGGTTCCGGATTTGGTAATGGTCGTGTTGGTAATGCTTCCTTCTCCCGTCAATTCATAGCGGGTGGAAGTATTGTTCATCAGGATAGAGCTGGGAGAAACTTCGGAATCCAACTGAACCTTGGAGGAAGCAATTCCGGTCAAATCACCAAAGGATACCGCTACCCCGGCACTGTAGGTGGCGGGATTTTCTCTGTTTATCCAGATGTTTTCCGTACTCCAGTTGCCGGAAGCTCCACCGTTCCACAAAAGCATGTCCTGTGCGGTGTATACCAGATTCTTCCCATCGTCTGAGATAGAAATAATACCGCCCACGCCAACGTCAAAGGAGGCAACAATGGATGAAATGTTGCTCAAGCCTTCCGTGGTCATAATGGTCATTCCATCCGTCAGATGCCCGAATTCGGAAAGATCCAATGACAAAACGCCGTTTTCGGCCAGAGAGAACGTTCCGCCAAGATTGAGAGCTGTTCCGGCTCCCCCCGCAATGGCTAACGCTCCGGCTCCGTCCATGTTCACTTTCCCGGTGAACACCGCGCCTTGGAACATCTTCACAATATCAAACCCGGTCAGGCTTGTGCCATCCGTCCCGTCAAAAGCAATTGTTCCGGCGTCGGATCCCAAAGATAGGGTCGATTGCCCGGTCACATTTCCGGCATTCAAAGAGCTACCGGTCTTAAAGGCAACGGAACCTTTGACATTCAACGTAGCTGTCCCCTTGGTTAGGCCTTGGTCGCCCGCACTGCCGGCATAAAGGGCTCCGCTGTAAGTTCCTCCGTCCAAAGTTAACGAAGAATTTCCTTCTACAACCGCTGTTGCTGTAGAGTAACCGGTTTGGGCATAAGAACCACCGTAAATAGATCCGGTGAACTCAACGTCATCAGAGGCCTTGATGGACACGGACGTATTGCCTCCGATCACGTTCGTAACGGCTGCTGAGTCGCTGGTAATGGGGGAGGAGGCTGTCGGATTGACGAAGGAACCACCCACAATGCTCTTCACAAAAGAACCGCTCACATCGTCTGCCAAATCAACGATCACGCCGGAATTGCCGGAAATGGATGTGGAGGATCCAACATTAGCTCTGTATGCACTACCACCGATGATGTAGCCGGTTGTAATGAAGTTATCACTCTCGGCTGTTGTGGAGCTCTGCAGATTGGTCACCGATACAAGCGTATTCCCTACGATGGAATTTTTCTTGGTGTGGCTGGCAATACTGCCGCCGATAATGCTCCCTCTCACGACAGCATCTCCTTCCACCGCAACATAAACGTCCCCTGTCAGTACCGGATTGTTGGCATCGTTAAAGATACCACCATACAGGAAATCAACAGAGCCTCCCGTCATTTGCGTATGGACATCGCCCGTGATATTTCTGGTGCTGGAGGCATCTCTCCAGTCATTGGCATTACTGCCGCCTATGATATTTTTGAAATCACCGCCCGTGATGTATGTCCAAATGCCGGTATTGATATCATGATTGCCGGTAAGACCCGCATTATAACCACCGACTAAGATCACTCCGGTCAAACTGCCCGTTCCGGTCACCACATTAACCGATCCAAATCCTTCCTGCATGGATGAAGGACGCAATCCTGAAGGACGCAATCCATATAAAGAAAATGCGGCAGAATCAGCTTCCACAACTACGGCTGATTCTGTAGGTGCACTACTAAGACCCCAGTTGGCAGCCCAGTTCGTGGCAACGGCTCCGGATGACGTAAACTTGATAATGGATTTGCCGGAGGAATGATCAATGGTGTAGCTATCGGATGCGACGCCGGACAGCGTAAAGCCGTCTCCCACATTGGCTCCCAGATTGTATTCTTTTCCAATCAAGGCGTCCGTCCCCAGAATATCCATGAATTCTTGGAACCCGGAGAAGTCAATAATCCCGGAGGTCAGAGTCACGTGCTGTAGGACGGTGTCTACATTGTCCATGGATGTATAGCACAAGCGACCGCCATCCACCGTCACACTGCCGGTGATCGTCCCCGTACCATTGACGAGAATGCCGATACCGTTGCCAATGGTCGTCTCGTTTTGGAAGTTCATGGTTCCGGCTGAAGCGGAAAGCATACCATTACCGCTCAAGCTAAGAACTTCCATCGTCCCGGATCCGGCATCCAGTCGGCCTCCGCCTAGTATGGCTTGAATATTTCCGGTTCTGGATAAAACTGCTCCGGTATTCACGGTGTACCCTCCCGTAAGGGCTACATTTTCAGAAAGATGAACCCATCCGGTATGGGCAACAAAATGCCCGGCCCCGGTTATGGTGTTGTTGATGACATCTGCCGCATCCCCGGCTGTGCCATAGTAGGTAATCAACTGAGATTTGTTTTCAGCCTCTGTAACAACGGTTGCATTGCCCAAAGAACCGGAGGAACTGATACCAAGAGACAAGGACTGACGGGCAAGATTAATCGTACCCTCAATAGTGTTGGCATTATTCATCAGGTTGATATAGGTGTATTCAACTGCAGACCCATTAATAGTAAAGCCATGCTCTGCCGTTAATGCCCCGGTAAACTTTAAGTTTTTGCCATACAAGGTGGTCAAATTGACACCATTCCCAAAGGTCGTCGTTCCGGTAAAGTTCAAACTGCCATCGTTAATAGAGGCAGCATCATAGTTCTGCAATCCTCGTACACCGGGACCATCCGCAATGTTGAAGGTTGTATTGTCTCCCATGACCAGCTTCTGAGCCCAGGTCACAGTCCCGGAGTTCAGAGAAAGCGTTCCGTTGCTGATCTTCAGTGTTGCTGTAGCGTCAGAGTGCGGTTCCAGGTTTTGTCCCTTGCTGCCGCTTCCCAGTGTAAACGTGCCACCGCCGGCGTAATCCACCGTCACGGTCCCTTGGAAACTCCCACCATAAGAAGAGGAATCCCCGGTAACCGTCAGCGTTGTCCCGGTCCCTTTAATGATAGCCGCATTCTTATCTTTCGATTCACTGTCATAGGCCAATGCCTTGATAGACGAGTTCACATCCACCTGCAAAACGGATGCGCCTACATTGTAGTCGTAACCGCCCAGCTTAATGGTGGCATTCTTGGCGGCATTGGCGTGTTGCAGGGACAAAATGTTGTTCCGGGAACCACCTACTGTATTGGAATAAAGGTAAATCGTACCATTGAAGTCGCCTTCCCCCGTCAAATTTAAGGTAGAGAGCGCAGCGGCGGCATTCGCAACACGGTTCACTTTAAGGACGGCATCCGATGCATCGCCATTGAGATTGGTGATAGTGGCGGTTCCGGCTCCGCCAAATTGCAATACCGTATGCTGTAACCGTACCGACGTCATACGTAACGTTTCCGCTGGCGGCAACATCCACTTGCGTTCCATTAAAGGTAACGTCTGCGGCATTGGCTTGCGATACCGCCATAACGATACCGGCAACACCGGTAAATGTGGCTGTCCCAATTGTCACTCCTGTAAAGGAGGTCATCAGGGCGGCCAACAAATTCAGAGGGAGATGTAACTTCATACAAACGTTTGAAATTGAGGTTTTTAGCGAATCTAAATGTTTCTTCCTCTATACGATAGGGGAAACACCATTTTGAATATTGATAAGGGAATCACTTCCTGCTGTCAAAGAAAAAGAGCCAGTTGCTATGTTTTTACAAAATATCAACGAATATCCTATAGACCCGTCAGATAGAATCATATCTCCTCGTCAATAAACGCCTCAAAAATAGTTAACTAACTGAACTCCATGTAGTTAAATAACACATTTACCAAACAAAAACAAACAAATATCCAATATAGCACAACGGGGAATATAAAATGAGAGCGATCCGCACAGTTAGCTCGGCAGACCGCTCTCAATCTATTCATGTTCAATCATCAAACTAAGCTTTGGTCCATTTCTCCAAAAAATCTCTAACGTCTTTCCCCTCGGCAATTTGCCTGATCAAGGCACTGCCAAGCACCACGGCATCCGGTCTGGCGTCTTCCGGGAGTTCTTCCAACTGTTCCGGCGTTTGCAAACCAAATTCCAAAGCTAAAGGGACATCCAGGACGGATCGAACCCGGCGCATGGTCTCCGTCACTCGCCGTGATAAGTCAGCTTTGGGTGTCCCTAAAACGGAGGTCACATAAACAAAGCCTTCTGTGTAGGGTTGATAGGTTTGAAGCCTCTCCTCAGATATATTGGGTGATACCAAGGTGATAAGCGTCAAACCATGGGTTGCAAACGCATCACGGAACAGGTCTGATTCTTCCAACGGCAGATCCGGTATAATAAACCCGCTAATCCCGGCTTCTTCGGCATCCGTAGCAAGACGCTCCGCTCCATACCGGTAAAAAGGATTCACGTATCCCATTAATACCAATTGGGCGGCAAACTGACCGCGCCGTTTTTTGAATCCTTCCAGTATCCATTTCAAATGAACCCCATGAGCAAGAACGTCCCGAGATGCTTGTTCTATAACGGGACCATCTGCCACAGGATCAGAGAACGGAACGCCTATCTCGATGATATCGACTCCGGTTTCATCTATCCGTCCTAATTGTTCCCAGAAAGATTCCTTGTCCGGAAATCCGGCTGTAATAAAAGGAATAACGGCTCGCCGTCCTTGGGCTTGTGCCTTCTCTACGGCTTCTTGCAAAGGTGATTTCTGCTTTTCTTTCATGAAAAAATCGATTTAAAGGTTCAAATATTTTTTGACGATTCCCAAATCCTTATCTCCTCGTCCGGAAAGATTGATCAACACGTCTCCGCCCTGAGGCAGTTCTTGAGCATGATCCAGTACCCAGGCCACGGCATGGGATGATTCCAAGGCTGGTATAATGCCTTCTTCTTTCGTCAAGGTCAGGAAGCCATTCATCGCGGAAGCATCACAAATCACGCCGTAATGCACACGCCCGATTTCTGCCAGATAGGAGTGTTCCGGCCCCACTCCGGGATAATCCAGTCCTGCTGATATGGAATGTGACGGTTGAATCTGTCCGTCTTCATCTTGCAGAAGCATGGTCATATTGCCATGTAACATACCGGGCGCTCCTAAATTGATAGGGGCTGAATTGTAACACCCCGGTTCTCCGGTTCCTCCGGCCTCCACGCCTACCAATCTCACTTCTTCATCATCCAAAAAGGGTGCCAGCATTCCTATTGCGTTGGAGCCGCCTCCCACACAGGCCACAACCACATCAGGAAGCCTGCCGGCTCGCTTCAACATCTGTGCGCGCGCTTCTCGCCCAATCACGGATTGCAATTCCCGCACCAAGGTCGGGAACGGATGGGGGCCGGCTGCCGTGCCAAAGCAATACATGGTATCGCCCTGATGCGCCATCCAGTATCTCAATGCTTCATTAATGGCATCTTTCAGCGTTCGAGAGCCGCTCTCTATCGAAATGACTCTTGCTCCCAGGAGCTTCATGCGCATGACGTTCATCGATTGACGTTCCACATCTTCTGCCCCCATAAAAATGGTACAGTCCATATTCAGACGAACGGCCGCCGTTGCCGTAGCAACGCCATGCTGCCCTGCTCCGGTTTCCGCTATCAGATGCGTCTTGCCCATCATCTTGGCCAAAAGAGCCTGCCCAAGTGCATTGTTAATTTTATGGGCTCCTGTATGCAACAGGTCTTCCCGCTTCAACCATAAGCGAAATCCCAGCTTTTCCGACAGGTGCGGACAAAAGGTGAGGGGCGTTTCTCTCCCGGCGTAATGCTCCAGCAAATCTCGAAGCGTATTCTTGTATTCTTCTGTCTGCATGATGCTTGCCATGGCTTCTTCCACTTCTAAAAGCGGTGGACGCAGAGCTTCCGGTACAAAACGACCGCCAAATCTTCCGAAATATCCTTCTTTCTTCATGCGAGGTGATATGATGTGTAAGGGGTTAATGTTCTAAATGCTGCCAACAATTTCTGCGGGCTTTTCTGTCCGGGTATAGCTTCCACGCCGGAGTTTAAGTCGATGCCGTCAGGCATACATTGTTCTAATGCTTTATTTAAGTTGGTCGGGCTCAACCCTCCTGCCAAAAACCAGGGGCGCGGGGCGTTTAATTCAGCTAACATACGCCAATCCAACTGTCTTCCATGCCATCCGCTTCTTCCCCCGGCATCTAGCAAAAAACGGGAACAACAGTCTGCCCAGCGTTCCATTTCTTGTTGCAAAGCTTCTACACTTTCGTAGTCCTCTGGCCACAAGACGCGAATGACTTTTTCCGCTCCTATACGACGGGCGCATTCCATGGTCTGATTGCCATGGAGTTGCGCAAATTCCAACCGTGCTGTTTTCATCACGTCCAATATCTCTTCCGCTCCTTGATGAACAAAAACACCTACACGCCGAATGAACGCAGAGTCCAAGGCTGCTACTCGTTCCGGTGCTATGTATCGAGGGCTTCCGGGATGGAAAATAAATCCGCAATAGTGCGCTCCCATCCCCATGGCTGTTGATAAGTCACTCTGTCGAGTAATCCCACACACCTTGACAACAAATGGTAACTTATTCATTTGATCGATATCGTTTCTTTTAACATGGTTGATAATTTCTCTCCGGGAGTCCCTCCTTTCATCAAGGTCGTCCCAATAAGGGCGGCACAAAAACCTGCTTCTCCCGCTTCTTGGAGATGTTCTCCGCTTTCCATCCCACTGGCTGCTATCCAGATTTCTCCATCCCGACGGTGTTCTCCCAGCTTCAGACAGGCGTGCCTGTCCGTCTTCTGCGTATTCAGATCACGTGCATGGACCTGAATGATGCGGGCTCCGGATTGTCTGGCGATTTCTAAATCCGCTTCATCAAAAACTTCTACGACGGCATTCATTCCGTAAGCTTCCGCTTGTTCTCGGAGAATGCGGAGCGTCCGTACATCCGGTGTCAACCGAACGATGAGTAACAGTGCTGATGCCGGCGTTGAGGCTGTTTCTATGACCTGAAGCTGGTGGAATATAAAATCCGTGCGAAGCAACGGTAGTCCGACTCGGCTCATGCGTTCAAGGTACCCTATACGTCCGCCAAAGAATTGTTCTTCCGTCAGAACTGAGATGCAGCTCGCTCCGGCTGCGGCGTATTGCTCGGCCACGGTTTCCGGTTTCAACCCGGTAGCAAGGTCTCCGCAAGAAGGAGAGGATTGCTTAAACTCGGCAATGACGGATACTGGATACCCGGCTGGCGGTGTAGCAATGGCTTTCAGAAAATCCGGTCTCTGCCCTTTCCAGGGACGGGGCAGTTCTCGCCGCGACGCCATTCCTGTAAGCAAGGCTATTTCTTCAGCCTTAGCCTCACGAAATTGATCAAGCAGCATGGAGAACCCTCCTTCCTACTCCGGCGCATACTGCTTCCCGTGCCTTTGCCATACAGACGGGAAGTTCCGAATGTTCTTCCAACAGGTATAAGGCAACTCCCACATTCAGCGTTACCATATCCATCATGGCTTTTTTCCCTTGGCATGTCAGAATATCTTGAAGAACGCTCACGGCTTCTGTTTTGGTATGCTCGGATAATTCCTCCGGTAAACACGCCGAAATACCATAATCTTCGGGATTCAATGTCATGGGTGTTACCTCGTAAGGCATGCCTTCCAATTTTTTCAAAGGGCTCAAACGGGTATCGTTCATATCGAGGGAGTGCTTGGCTTCTTCACAGGAAAGGGTCATCAGGTAGTCACAGGCAATGAGGTTGGATCGCCCCCATCTGCCGTCCACTTCCGCACGTTCCGGCAATAAGCCGGGTGTCTCTTGATGAGTCAGGCTCAAAAACAGGCTGATAGGTGTTTCTAAATCGGCACTCAAACGGCGGCTGCGCTGTCGCAGAGTAATGATGGTTGTTAGTGGCATGGTTGTATGATGGTGTAAGTTGAAAATAAAAAAACTGCTTTGACTCTCGGAGGAATCAAAGCAGTTTTTGGAAAATGTTCTCTTGAGCTGAATGCTTCTACTGCACCTCGGGATTCCCCCGTCCGGACATGGGTACACGCCACCAATAGCCATTGCTGTAATAACGGCTGTTGCTAAAGAAAGGCTGTACGGTGCTGATTGGCATCTGCGCTTCTATTACTATTCTCTTCCCGCCCTTGTCAAAAGATTTTTGTAAAAAAATCCCTCTCCGATGCTCTTCCTCGGCATCCGGAGAGGGTAAATCTTACGGCAATTGCTCACAATTGCCTTTCTTTCCAAATCAGAACAAGGTCACGGCAATATTGACGCCGGCTGTAACAATGGCAACCATGCTCATGAGCTTAATCAGAATATTCAGAGAGGGCCCGGAGGTATCTTTGAAGGGGTCTCCCACCGTATCTCCGATAACGGCTGCTTTATGACTTTCTGAGCCTTTGCCTCCAACATGCCCCTGCTCAATATATTTCTTGGCATTATCCCATGCTCCACCGGAGTTTGCCATAAACACGGCCAACACAAAACCGGATGCCAGACCACCGGCTAACAAACCAAACACGCCGGGAACTCCAAATAAGAGGCCCATGATGATGGGGGTAATAACGGCAAGAACAGAGGGCCAGATCATTTCGTGCTGGGCTCCTGCTGTAGAGATTTCCACGCACCGCACATAATCAGGTTCTGCTTCTCCTGTGAGTATGCCCTTGATTTCTTTAAACTGACGACGTACTTCCTTAACCATTTTTTCTGCGGCTCGTCCCACGGCATTCATCGTCAATCCGCAGAACAGGAAGGACATCATAGCCCCAACAAAGAGTCCTATCAATACCTTGGGATTCATCAGATTGACCTGAAAATACCCCATAAAGTCTCCCAGTGAGGCGTCCGTAATCTTGGCAACTTCCACGCTTAAGGCATCATTGATCATGTACACGGTATTACCGGTCGCTTCACTCCAATGCTTAACGGCAATTTTCAATTCTTCAATGTAAGATGCCAGCAAGGCAAGTGCTGTCAGGGCGGCAGATCCGATGGCAAATCCCTTGCCCGTAGCGGCTGTCGTGTTTCCCAGGGCGTCCAGGGCATCCGTGCGACGTCGCACTTCCGGATCCAACTTGCTCATTTCTGCATTGCCTCCGGCATTGTCAGAAATGGGGCCATAGGCATCTGTTGCCAGGGTTAACCCAAGAGTGGAAAGCATCCCCACTGCGGCAATACCAATACCGTACAAGCCTTTTCCCATTTCCGCACCGGTAAAGTGCCAGTCTCCGGAAGCCATGCCATAAGCTAACACGGTCCCTACAACGACGGTAATCACGGGAATGCACGTAGAAATCATGCCAATGCCGATACCGGAAATAATAACGGTGGCTGGCCCCGTCTTGGCACTATGTGCAATTTTCCGACAGGGATAAGAATCATGGGAGGTGTAGTGTTCCGTACTCTTGCCAATGACGATACCAACCGCCAAACCGGTCACGATTGCTCCCCAAATCCCGGCCCAATTATCTAAGCCGATAAACCGAAGCACAAAGGCAGAGGCTATCGCAATCAGGAAAGAACTCAAATTGATCCCTCGGTTCAGTGCGGCCATCAATTCTGTTTGTGAGGCTCCTCGTTTGACTCGCACGGCATACACGCCCAACAAGGAAAGAATCGTCCCCAACGCTGCTATAAACATGGGGGTAAGTACTGCTTTCAATGCCATTTCGGGCAAGGCTGTATAAGCGGCTGCTCCCAAGGCGGCTGCCGCCAAAATAGAACCGCAATATGATTCATAAAGGTCGGCTCCCATACCGGCCACATCCCCAACATTATCCCCTACGTTATCCGCAATGGTGGCTGGATTTCGAGGATCATCTTCCGGTATGCCGGCTTCTACCTTACCAACTAGGTCTGCTCCAACGTCCGCTGCTTTCGTGAATATCCCACCTCCCACTCGAGCAAACAAGGCTTGTAAAGACGCTCCCATGCCGAAGGTCAACATCGTGGTGGTAATGATCACCAACCGCTTGGAAAGCTCCATATCTCCATAAAACCAATCCAGAACCCAGTACCATACGCCTATATCAAGCATGGCTAACCCTACGACGGTCAGCCCTAACACCGATCCGGAACGAAAGGCAATCTGTAAGCCGGAATCCAAAGATTGACGACAGGCATTCGCCACTCTACCGGATGCATACGTGGCTGTCTTCATCCCAATGTACCCCGCTAACCCGGAGAAAAAGCCTCCGGAAATAAAGGCAAAGGGAACCCATGGATTCTGAATATGCAGGCAATATGCCAAAAAAGCAAATACCAGCGTGATCAGCACAAAGAAAATGGCAACAATTTTATACTGTTGCCGTAAATATGCCATTGCTCCGCTGCGGACGTGCTTTGCGATCATTTTCATGACCTCATTCCCCTCGTCTTGGGCTTTCATGCGGTAGAAAAAAATCCCCGCAAAAATAAGTGCCAAGACTGAAGCCGTCGGGATAAACCAGAATAAATCCTGAATTGCTATCATGTCAGTACTCTTAGATTAAAGTACTGTAAGAATAACACATCCGGGATTCCATTCCAAACAAAAATCTACCGTTTCTACCGCTCTTTCCCTCGCCAAATCAGCTCAAAACATCCCCTCCTCTCCCCTCTCTTCCCTTCCCCTCCTCTCATCAAAAACACCCAAGCTCCTTTACTCTCAACCACCCACCAATCACCCCCCTCAAAAAAAAATCATCCCATCGCATCCATACCAACTTCAATGCCCCCCACCACACTCCCCCCTCCCTAAAAAACCTCCCTAAAAA
>CAZGGR010000022.1:0-31785 GCA_964525305.1 uncultured Akkermansia sp. | reverse complement strand
AACAAGACTTGGCTCAAGTCAGGAATCGACTTTTTTGTTCCGATCCGAAAGTCTTGTTTAGGGCAGGGCTGTTTTTTCTCGGCCCCACCCCCTCAGCTAAGAAACAAAAAAACACACATGCAAAAAAATGAACTCTCCGCAGCTCTCGCCCGTTGAAGTCCTGCTGTTCATCAGCTTGAATGTTTCAAGGAATTGGTGATGCAGGGGGGGAGAATAAAGCCGTATTTTCCCATTCCTGACTTCGTTCAAGTCAGGATTGGATGAAAACAAGACTTGGCTCAAGTCAGGAATGTATGGGAACAAGACTTGGCTCAAGTCAGGAATCGACTTTTTTGTTCCGATCCGAAAGTCTTGTTTAGGGCAGGGCTGTTTTTTCTCGGCCCCACCCCCTCAGCTAAGAAACAAAAAAACCACACATCATATATGTGTGGCAGAAAATAACGGTAAAAAAATGGAGCGGATGATGGGATTCGAACCCACGACATCAACCTTGGCAAGGTTGCGCTCTACCCCTGAGCTACATCCGCTTTGATGATAGGTCGGAAGCTTTACGGCTTCGTTGCGGAGAGGAATATAGAGGATATTCCGGATTTGGCAAGGATTTTTTACAAAAAACGAGGCAATGTTTGATTTTTATGACAAAGGCTCAAGCGAAGAGCAGGGTGGGTATAGGGGACTTGATGAGTCGTTTGCTCGGAGCATATCTTCATTCTTTCTTACGCTGTAGCTTGAGCCAAAACAGGATAACAAAAACGGGAATGCTCCGATGGGGTGATTGCCCGTAGGAACATTCCCGTGAAAAAAGGATGGAAATCGAAAGGCTTAATAGCTTCTGGCCCAGAGGACGCGGCGTTCGGTCATGCGTCCGGTCAGAATGCAGGGGGCCGGTTCTCCGTGTCCCATGTCACCAAGGGGGACGCAGCGGATGGAGATGCGCAGACGCTTGGCGAGAGCTTCTTCTTCTTCCGGGGTGCCATCCCACGGTACCAAGAGCCAGTCTGCATCGCCTTCTCCGGAGAAGTTGTCCTCCAATTCTTTCAGAGATGAAGCCGGACGGATGTGGGAGTCTCTGAAAGCAATGGCTCGCTGAAGCAGGGCGTCCTGAATCTGTTGCAGGAGGGTTGTGGCGTTATCCACCAATTCTGCTTCGGGAATAAATGACTTTTCAGAGACGGCTTGGTCACGCCGTTGGAGACAGACGGAGCCTTTTTCCAGGTCGCGGGGACCGATTTCCAGACGTACAGGCACGCCTTTCTTCACCCATTCCCATTTCTTGGTTCCGCCACCCAGATCTCTCTTATCAACCAACACACGGAGCGGTTGGCCATGGAAGGATTGTGAACGGAGGCTTGCGGCCAGTTGTTCACAGTGTTCCAGAATGGCTTGGCGGCTGTCTTCCTTGGGGGTAACGGGGATGATGACGATCTGCTGAGGGGCAACACGTGGAGGGCAGACTAACCCGTCGTCATCAGAGTGCATCATAATGAGGGCCCCAATCATGCGTGTGGAGACGCCCCAGGAGCTGGTCCAGGCAAATTGCTGGGTGTTGTCGCGTCCGGCAAAGCAGATGTTTTGGGACTTGGCAAAGTTTTGTCCCAGAAAGTGAGAGGTCCCGGCTTGAATGGCCTTGCGGTCCTGAACCATAGCTTCCACTGTATATGTTTGTTCAGCACCGGGGAAACGCTCGGCTTCCGTTTTTTCTCCGGGGATGGTAGGAATCGCCAGCACGTCTCTCTGGAACTCTTCATACACTTGGTGCATGGTGAGGGTTTCTTCAATGGCTTCCTCACGTGTTTCATGAGCCGTGTGGCCTTCTTGCCACAGGAACTCTGCTGTGCGCAGGAAGATGCGGGGTCTCATTTCCCAGCGCATCACGTTACACCATTGGTTGACTTTGAGAGGGAGATCCCGGTAGCTGGATGTCCAGCGGGCAAAGGCCGCTCCAATGACGGTTTCTGAGGTGGGACGAATGACGAAGGGTTCGGTCAGTTCTCCTTTGGGGATCATGTGCGTCTTGCCGGTCGCTTCGTCTTTTTGCGCTTCCAGTCTGTGGTGGGTGACTACGGCGCATTCTGTAGCAAAGCCTTCTGCGTGTTCCGCTTCTTTTTCCAGATAAGAAAGTGGAATCAAAAGGGGAAAATAGGCGTTGGTGTGTCCGGTGTCCTTAAAGCGTTGATCCAAATCTTTCTGGATGAGTTCCCAGATGGCATACCCCCAGGGCTTGATGACCATACAGCCACGAACTTCTGAGTTTTCTGCCATGTCTGCGGCTTTGATGACTTGCTGATACCACTCAGGAAAGTCTTGGGCGCGAGTAGGCGTGATTGCAGTTTGTTGAGACATATTGGATGAGTGTTTGTTAAGTTGGAACGGGGTATCCCCCGCAAAAAAGTAGTGTGGTTCTTGATTTAGAAGGGCGCGTTTTTATATTCCCTGAAGTTGCTGTAGGCAAACAGTACCATGAAGGCAGTAATAAAAAAGCTATGAAGAAGGATGTACCCGGCTAAAGCTATGAGAATGGCGATGATACTCCCTATCATAAAGACTTTCTTGGGGGAGCGAATCAATTGTGCCATCAACTGCCCGCCATCCAGAGGGTAAATGGGTAATAAGTTGAGAATGGTCCACCATTCTCCTATCATGATGAGGTAGGAGAAGATGAGCAACTTGGGTGAAATGGCGAAGGCTAATTCCGGTCGCAGGACTAAATTCCAAATATTCATGTTATTTTCAATCATGACCGGAGAAATAATTTGCCATGTAACTAACAGACAAATAAGACCTAATAAAAAAGTCATCAGAGGCCCTGCCAATATCATGATGATTCTCCCTCCTCGCGTCAATTGCATCCCTTGGCTGTGGGTCATGCCGCCAAAAAGCTCCAGCAGTATCGTTTGATAGCCTCCTCCCAGTTTTTGCCCAACCAGTGCATGGCCCATTTCATGAGATAAAATCGCGATAAAGCCGGCAATGACAAATAAGGCAGGATAGATCAATTCATTCACGCTGCTGGTGTTCAGGATGCCTCCAAAAATAGCCAGCACCACCCAGAAGCTCGGGCGAATGTAAACAGGTATCCCAAACAGGGTAAAGTGAATCATGCGCGTGAGGTTAAGGGCTGATTGCCTTTTTGCCAAGTCCGGAGAATGTCCATGCCCTGTTTTAGCGTTGGCTCTGGTTTGGCTTTTGTGCTAAAAATAACTCTATGCGGTTGTTTGCTCTGCTCCTTGCCTGTTCTGTACAAGTGCTTTACGCTTATGACGGACCTCCCCCGTTGACAGAAGTGGATGCACGTTCACCTATTCGTATGGGAGGTGAGCTGTTGGGCGGGTACCGCTCTCACTATATTTTCCGCGGCGAAGAAATTGGGTCTCATTCCGTAGAAGGTCAGATTGCAGGCGGTATCTCATTATCAGATTCTTGGGCGTTGAGTGGGGAGCTTTTTTCTATTCGCAATTGGCAGGACCGCCGTTTTTCTCAGATCACGTTGCATGGTGAGGCGGAATATTATTTAGCGGATGAATGCACCGTCTCGGTATTTATCAATGGACAGAGGTATGATCATGTTCCTTTTCAAAATGGCGTGGAACCCGGTTTTTCTTTGAAATGGAATCCCGTTCCGGCTTGGTCTTTACAAGGTTCTTTATTGTACGATTCCGGTCAGGATGGTGTGTATTCCCGGTGTAGTATGACGTGGCAGCCTTTGTTAAGCGGTTCCGTTGCTATGGTGAATACGGTTGCCGTAGGGCTGTGTCACAGTTATTTGGGTAAGAACGGCCTGAAGGAGCTCATGGCACGAACGGGGATTGCTTGGTCTGTTTCCGGCAGTTTGCGTCTGGAACCATTCCTGGGTGTTTATTACGGTTGTGGCCGGGATGATTTTAAAAAGGCGGTTTTGGGGATTTGGTGTTCTTACGTTTTTTAATAAGGAGGGAATATCTGGTTTTTCGGAATTTTCCTGTTGCCAAACGGGGAGGCTTGGTCATAATGACTTGCGTATTATGAAGCCTACACTTCTTGTTTTAGCAGCTGGCATGGGCAGCCGTTACGGCGGTCTTAAGCAACTTGACCCAATGGGCCCCAATGGTGAAGTCGTTCTGGATTACTCTGTTTATGATGCTATCCGGGCTGGCTTCGGCAAAGTAGTATTTATCATCCGCCGTGACTTTGAAGACGTGTTCAAGGAAAAGGTCGGTAGCCGTTTCGCCGATAAGATCGAAGTGGATTATGCTTTCCAAGCTCTGGATGATTTGCCCGAAGGTTTCTCTGTCCCGGAAGGCCGTGAAAAGCCTTGGGGTACTGCTCACGCTCTGCGTGCCGCTCGTGACGTGGTGAAGGAACCCTTTGCCGTTGTTAATGCTGATGACTTTTATGGTGCTGACGCTTTTGTTCAGGCCGCCAAGTTCTTGACTTCCACAACGGATGAACCCGGTAAAGCCCATTACGGCATGATCGGTTATCCTCTGAAGAACACCCTCTCCGATAACGGGGATGTAAACCGCGGTATTTGCTCCATTAAGGGCGGTTTGTTGAATGGTGTGGAAGAATTCGTGAAGATTCAGGCTGATGAAGACGGCGTTGTTCGCGGTAATAACTTGAAGGGCGAACGTCTTCCTGTTGATCCTAATGAATTGGTGTCCATGAACTTCTGGCTCTTCTCCCCCTCCTTCATCGAGCTGACGGAAGATCATTTTGTCGCCTTCATGAAGGAACATGGTCAGGAACCGAAGAGCGAATGCTTCATCCCCACCGTTGTGGACTCTTTGATTCATGCGGACCGTGCGGATTGTGCTGTTCTTCCTACATCTTCCACTTGGTTCGGCGTAACCTACCCGGGAGACAAGCCCATGGTTGTGGAAGGTATTAACAAGCTCATCCAGCAGGGCGTATACCCTGAAAAACTTAACTAAGTTTGTTCCCCATGCACGATCTTAAGGCTGTATCAACTTTGTTTGATCTCCGTGGCGACTTTGTTCACGGTTATTCCTATGGCAGTGGCCATATTAACGACACTTATTGCATCTGGGTGGATCAAGCGGGACAACGTGTCCGCTACATCCTCCAGCGTGTGAACCATAACGTGTTCAAGCAGCCCATCCCTCTGATGGAAAACGTTAAGCGCGTGACGGATCACGCCCTGAAACGCCTGAAAGAGGAACAATGTCCGGAAGCTTATCGCCGTACCCTGACGTTGGTTCCTTCCGTTGACGGCAAGCCTTATGCCTTGGATGCTGATGGTAACTGCTGGCGTGTGTATCCGTTCATCGAACGGGCTCGTACCTATGACCAGATTGAAACCACCAAGCAGTGCCAAGAAGCTGCTCGGGCTTTTGGTGATTTCCAGAAGCTGACGGCTGACTTGCCCGGTGAACCTCTGTTTGAAACGATCCCCAATTTCCACAACACCACTTCTCGTCTGACTGCATTGAAAGAAGCTATCCAGTCTGACCCATTGGGCCGCGTGAAGGAAGTTCAAAAGGAAATTGACTGGTATCTTGCTCGTGAAGCAGATTGCCATATGGTTGTGGATTACTTGAAGTCCGGCGAACTCCCCCTGCGTTGCACGCACAATGACACCAAGCTGAACAACGTGATGCTTGATGACGTGACCGGAGAAGGTATCTGCGTGATTGACCTGGATACCACCATGCCGGGTTCCGCTATTTATGACTTCGGGGACATGATCCGTACAGCCACATCTCCCGCTGCGGAAGATGAAAAGGACGTTTCCAAGGTGACGATGCGCATGTTCATGTTTGAAGCGTTGGTTCAGGGTTATTTAAGCTCTGCCAAGAGCTTCTTGACTCCGTTGGAAAAGAGCTTGTTGCCGTTCTCTGGTAAGTTGCTCACCATGGAATGCGGTATCCGCTTCCTCACGGATTATCTGTCCGGGGACGTGTACTTCAAGATTCATCGCCCGGAACATAACTTGGATCGTTGTCGCACTCAGATGGCTTTGGTTGAATCCATTGAAGCTCAGATGGATGAAATGAAGGCTATTGTTGATCGCTATTAAATCACCCCTGACAAATATCGAAAAAACATGAAGATTCTCGTGACCGGCGGTGCCGGATTCATCGGTTCCCACATTGTGGAACATTATCAGGATAAGGCAGAAGAAATCCGCGTGCTGGATAATCTGCGCACGGGGTATCTTAAGAACCTGAATGGTCTTAAGCATACTTTCATTGAAGGCTCTATCTGTGACCGCGAACTGGTTCGACAGGCTGTGCAGGGCGTTGATTACATTTTCCACATGGCCGCACTCGTTTCCGTTCCGGAATCCATGAGCAAGATTAACGAATGCATTGACATCAACGTTCATGGTCTGCTGAACGTGCTTGAAGAAGCTTCTGCCGCCGGGGTTAAAAAAATCGTATTGGCATCTTCCGCCGCCATTTACGGTGATAACCCCACGGTTCCCAAGCTGGAAACCATGTATCCGGAGCCGAAGAGCCCCTATGCCATTACCAAGCTGGACGGAGAATATTACCTCAATATGTTCCGTGCTGAAGGTAAGATCAATACGGCAGCCGTTCGTTTCTTCAACGTCTTTGGCCCTCGTCAGGATCCTAAGGGTGCTTATGCTGCTGCTGTGCCGATCTTTATTGAGAAGGCCGTTAAGGGAGAAGATATCACCGTATATGGTGACGGTACCCAGACTCGTGACTTCATTTACGTGAAGGACATTGTGGGTGCTCTTACCTTCGTGGCAGAACATCCTGAAGTAACGGGCGTATTTAATGCTGGTTACGGCGGTCAAATTACCATTGAGGAACTGGCCAACAATATTATTAAGGCTGCCGGTTCTTCTTCCAAGGTGCTTCATGCTCCGGAACGCGCAGGTGACGTCAAGCATTCCCGTGCTTGTGCGGATAAGCTTCGCAATGCCGGATGGCAACCCAAGCACACCTTGCCTGAAGGTCTGGCTACCACGCTGGAATACTTCAAGGGCATTCTTGGCAAGTAAATAAACAGCTTCAATTGTTTTCAGGCCGTCTCCGCCTTTTGTTCATGGCGGAGGCGGTCTTTTTTTATTGTCCTCTTTTGTGGGAGGCAGAGAAGGGGAAGCAACGGGGATTTCTGCCTTTTTTCTGCACCAAACTTGCCATATTCCGGGGATTGCTCTTTTCTCCGCTTGCCGTAGCAGGTAAAGTGCGTGCAATGGATTTGTTCAGTCTACAGGAAGCAGAGGCACAACAAGGATTTGAGCCCGGAGCAGATATTGCGACCATGCCCTTGGCCGCCCGGATGCGTCCCCGTTCCCTGGATGAAGTAGCCGGACAAAAACATTTGCTTTCAGCGGGTAAACTGCTTAGACGTGCTATTGAAACGGATCGCTTTACTTCCCTGATTTTTTACGGTCCGCCCGGATGTGGCAAGACTACGCTGGCTGCGGTTATTGCCCGTACGACTAACGCCCACTTCATGATGCTTAATGGAGTAGAATCCAATGTGGCGGAAATCCGTGAAAGAATCGCTCAGGCTCAAATGCGAATGAGCATGCACGGACGTAAAACCGTCCTCTTTGTGGATGAGTTGCACCGCTTTAATAAAGCACAACAGGATGTTTTGTTGCCCCATTTGGAAAAGGGAACGGTTCGATTTATTGGTGCCACCACAGAAAACCCTTATTTTGCGATCAATTCCCCTTTGTTGTCTCGCTCTCAAGTGTTTCCCTTAGAACCGGTTCCGGAAGATGAATTGATTGCTTTGTTGAAACTCGCTCTGGCTGATGAAAAACGCGGTTTGGGCTCATGGCAGGTCCAGATGGATTCGGAAGCCTTGTCTCATTTGGCTTCCAAGGCCGATGGGGATGCCAGAAAGGCTCTAACCGCTCTGGAAGTGGCCGTACTCTCCACCCCTGCCGGGCAAGATGGTGTTATTCATGTGGATCTTTCTGTTGCTGAAGAATCCATTCAGCGCAAAGCAATTAAATATGATCGTCTGGGAGATGCTCATTACGATACTATCTCTGCTTTTATCAAATCCATGCGCGGTTCAGATCCGGATGCGGCCTTGTATTGGCTGGGCATGATGTTGGAGGCCGGTGAAGATATCCGCTTTATCGGCAGACGTCTCATTATTGCTGCTTCTGAAGATGTGGGATTGGCGGATTCCAATGCTTTGCGTGTGGCTTTGGATGCCGCCCGTGCGGCAGAAATGGTCGGTATGCCGGAGGCACGTATTCCGCTGGCTCATGCCACGGTTTACTTGGCCACCGCTCCTAAAAGTAATTCTGCTTACATGGGTATCAATGCTGCTCTGGAAGATGTGCGTAACGGCAAAACCTTGGCCGTTCCGGAACACTTGCGTACTCCCACTCGTAAAAAACTAGCCGCCGCCGGTGGAACTGATGCCGCTAAATTGGAGTATCTGTATGCTCACGATTATCCGGAACATTATGTCCCTCAAGCTTATCTCCCGGAAGGCCGTGTTTATTATACTCCCACAGGAAACGGATTGGAATTGCGTATTAAAGAACGCATGGAATACAGACGCCAACTTGCCCAACGTGAGCAAAAACAACCTCCATCCCCTCCCGGTAATTAGATAATATTCAGAGTGGAGGTTTCGTTAATCAATCCTGCACATATCCCTATACTCATGAAGCCGCTGACGGAAGGTCTCCTGAGTCATAGAAAGAAGGGCATCGGCAGAGAATGACTGGCAGGTAAAGGATGCGGCCACAGTTCCCAAGATAATGCCTTTTTTCACGTCTTCAAAAGACGGGAGTTGAGGGGGCAGGGTGGATAAATACCCGGCTAAAGCCCCCAGGAAAGAGTCCCCGGCCCCGGTGGGATCCACCAGCGTTTTAAGCGGGTAAGCAGGACAGCGGAAAATCCGGAGAGATCCATCCTCTTTTCTGCCAAACAGCGTAGCTCCGTATTCGCCTTGTTTGACCACAGCATAAACGGCTCCCTTGGAAAGCAAGAATTCCCCGGCTTCCGTTACTGTGGAAGCATGGGCATATTCTTTGGCTTCATCCTCATTCATCATGGTGATATGGGAACGACTGATGACGGCGTCCAACAGCTCCGGCTGGCGGCGCAGCCATTTGTCCATGGAATCGGATAGAACCAGGGAGGCTTGAGGACATTGGGCGATACATTTGAGTTGTTGCGCCGGAACCATACAGCAACAAACCAGAATAGGATGATGTCTCAGAGATTCGGGCACCTGTACATCCCATTCTACCATCACGGAATCATTGGCGCAGACGGTTCTGCGCTTGTTCATATTGTCAAAGTACTCGCCGGTCCAGGAGAAAGACGGGCCTTTTTTGCGTTCCACTCCGTCCATATGCAACCCCTTAGCGGTAAGTGCCTCTTCATAATGAGAAGGAAAGTCTTCGCCGATGATGCTGACGGCATCGACTCGCTCGGCAAATAACAAGGCCGCCACTGCTGCAAAGGAAACGGAACCCCCTAAGACGCCATCTGCACGACCGTGAGGAGTGATGATGGTGTCTATCCCAATAGTTCCGGTAACAAGAAGCGGCTGTGACATGAAAGCTAAGGAAATATGGTTTCCCCTCTCAATCAAGACTAAAAAGCAGGAACGTCGGACACGGATATGATATTTTTCCTCAAAGCCGGCTTCCTGAGCCGACCGTATGCGCCAACGAGATTTTTTCTTCCTTCCACCCCAACTCCGAGAGGAAGGAAAAAGGAACGCATACGGTCGGTTGTTATGAGATTTCCCCTAGATAGGAGAAAGAATAAATCAGGAGTAGGATTTTTCCAGAATGCTGACGACGTCTGCCTGCGTGAACTTGCGACGATCCAAGTCAAACAATCCCCCCATGGTGGACATGGCGGTATCTGCGTATTCTGTGAATAGATCAGGAGTGATGCCGAACTCCGACATCTTCAACGTATCTACACCACAGGCTTCTTTTAGCTTGTTGAGGCCGTTCAGGAAGCCGTCTACGGATGCTTCTTGCCCCATGGCGGTGGCAACTTTGGCATAACGTTCCGGACAAGCGGAGGAATAGGCTTCATGATAAGCCCAGGAGATCATAATCAACCCGGCTCCGTGAGGAAGGGCAGGATGGAAGGCACTAAGAGCGTGCTCGATGGAGTGTTCCGATGTACAGCACGAGATGGATTCCACAAAACCGGCATAAGTATTGGCCAGAGCTACATAAGCGCGGGCTTCCAGATCATCTCCGTTATTAACCGCACGGGGAAGGTAGGTTGCAATGTATTCAATCGCTTGTAAAGCAAACATATCACTCATGGGGGAGGCAATGGTTGCCATATACCCCTCCACTGCGTGAAACAGAGCGTCAAAGCCCTGATAAGCCGTTAATTTGGCAGGGACGGAAAGCATTAGCTCCGGATCCACAATGGACATGGTGGGGAAGGTCCATGAGGATCCAAATCCTATCTTTTCCTGCGTATCTTCCTTAGTAATAACAGTCCACGGATCTGCTTCCGTTCCGGTGCCTGCCGTTGTGGTGATACAGATAATGGGCAGGGGCTTCTGGGATAATGGCTTGCCTTTGCCGGAGCCGCCTTGAATGTAATCCCAGTATGTGCCGGGATTCGTTGCCATGACTGCTATGCTTTTGGCAGAATCCATGCTACTGCCTCCTCCCAAGCCAATGACAAAATCACATCCCGTTTCTTTGGCGATAGCGGCGGCTTCCATCACGTGTTCGACTATGGGATTGGGCTGAACTTTATCAAAGACAACGTTTTCAACACCTTGTTCCGCCAATAGGTTTTGTACGCGATCCAAATAACCAAGACGCTTGACTGAGGTACCGCCAATGACGATCAAGGCTTTTTTGCCGGGCAGAGGGACTGTGCTAAGTTGATTTAAAGAGCCTGCTCCAAAAAAAATCTGCGCAGGCATGAAAAATTGAAATGGCTGATACATACCTCAATATATAGAATGACAGCTCCGCACGGTCAAGACACACCTCTGTGTGCGCATCTCAGAAACAGATATCGAACTCCTGCAACTACGCTACCACTACGGTAAATAATCCATCCATCTTAAAACGATACCCAAAAAAACAGCATCTCTCCTTGGTTGAGAAAACACAGAGGGACTTGCAGAGGCCCCCCTAGGAATCCCTCATGTAAAAAATGTGCCTGTATTTCTCCAGAGTGCTTATGCGTCCTCAAAGAAATCATCGCTCAGCGTTGGATCCGGTTTTGGTGTCTTAGGCCGTTTGGGGGTGGGGACATCCGGATCCATAGCACCGGGATCATCTATTTCTTGGCTGGTTGTGATTGTCGTGCTTGAGGCGGCAGGCTTTTTCTTCTTTTTAACAGGGCGAGGGGCAGGGGCAGAAGCGGGTTTGAGGTCTTCTTCTGTCAAATCTGCATCAAACACGTCTTCCGTATTCGCCTTGTTTTGCATACTTTGGAGCAGCTTGTCACGCAAGGTGCGAATCCCTTGTTCCCGGCGTACCGGATCTACAGTGGAACGAATCAGTTTCAGCATGTTCTGCGTGGCATTCGCCTGGTCTCCTAATTCAAAGCAATCCAGTTCACACCGCCAACGCAAACGATCCAGATTAGCAGTATCCTGTTCATCAAACTCATCTTCTGAGGCATTGGCTATACGTCCCTGCATACCGGATTTTTTACCAATGGAAATAGCATGGCTGATTTTGCCCAGTGCCACTTCCATGGCGATCCGCTTATTCCAAGCTTGACGCAAGGCTGAAATATTTCGCGTCTGTCTGTAGCCGGTGAAAAATAGTTTGTCAAAGATTTCGTCCCGGTTCCTCAACGAATCAGGAAAAGCCTTAGTGGACATACTGCCAATCCCCAACGCTTCTCCCACTTCTGTACTTAACACGGATTGCTCTGCTATGCGTGCGCCGGATTTTCCGCCGCTGTTTTTGATGAAATCAGGATCCGTACATGCTGACATATAGACGTTTAGCAAATCCATGGCCGGTTTCTGAAACTCTGTAATATCCAGACTTTCTTCTTTAGTGCCGCCTGTGGAGTTGGAAACGGCATTCATCATGTTTTCCTTCAGACGTGCCTTAAGAACAAGTACGCCCCATTGATATTGAAGCATTAACCCCTTGCGGGCATTTTTGTCTTGGTATTGTTTTGCTTCTTTGTCCATCCAATCCTTGAAGGAGTTGGAGGCAATTTTGGCACTTTTCCCTTGGCTCTTGTCTTTTGCCTTTTCCGCTTCCATCAAAAACTTTTTGGATTGTATCAGCAGGTCATAGGCTGCTCCCGGATCTCTGCCGGCAGAGCTTAATTTACTGATGGCGGTGTTGATTACCTTGGTCTCTGCCGACCTATTCATGGCTAACAGATTGTCCAAATCCTTAATTACCTTCTTCTTAGCTTCATTATCCATCTGCTGTTGTGCAGAACAAATGGCACTAAAACTGAGCCCGCCAATCAGGCAAAATGAGACAAAAGCATTCATGCTTTTTTTATTATGGCTATTAAAAATAGATCTGACAAGAGAGAAAGCCCCCAGCAAGATAAAATGCCTAATTCATCCTTTTACTCATGAGTTATTCTTGTTGTTTCTTTTCGTTAAAAAACTCTGCATCTTGTAATATACTACGATACAAAAACTCCGTTCTTTTATTTCTTCCTACCTTATTTTCAATCATTTTTATCATTTCTTTTTTCTCATATCCGGCCAGCTTCAGGTAATGAAACACTTTCGTGGCTTCATCGGGATAGTTGGATAACAAAATCCACAATAAGCATCCACTTCCTATTGTGTAGATAAATGATCCGATTTTGAAGTTTCGAGCACCCATCACAGAAAGTCTGTCTTCAAGGTCTTTTTTTTCTTGGTCATCCAACGCAGCGATTGCGTTTTTTTTCATCATTATTTCTTTCTTCCAACTCGCAAAGTTAGGAATGTAGGCTTCTTTCATCATCTTCATCAGCATTGCCGCATAAATAGAGCAAAGTTGCCCGATTTCTTTCTTTTTTTCAGTAGAGCATTGTTGTTGGAGATTTTTTTCAGAAATGATAAGTAGGGTTTCCATCACTTTTCTTTTAAGCCTAATATCTATTGCCAAAATAAAATCCTTCGCCATTTGCTGAACAGGCGTGTCTTTATTCTCACTTAACAGAGGGGCCTCGGATGCAATACGTGTAATCGAGAGTAACTGATCCAGATTGTCCGTGTTAACATTTTCGATGTTGCCGCTCTTTTCAATTTGTCCCATAAGTGTGCGTGCTACTTGGTAAAATTGCGCAAGTTCTCCTCCTTGTTGAATACAGTCCGATTGGGCGAAATAATCATCATCTGGTTCTGATAACGATTCCTGATCAGAAGAACTGTCTTCATCCTCCTTCAGAAACTTAGCACAAAGGGAATTGCGCATATAGAGCCCACCAAGTAGTAGGTAAAATGGTACAAAAGTATTCATGCTTTTGTCATTATGTCTATTCAAACAGATCTGACAAGTGAGAAAGACTGCAACATGAGCACTTGATGATAGATATGCAAGCGTGTATCCGGATTTCCCTTAAATGGAACGGGAAATCTCATTATTTTTATACTTCGCATAATATATGTAATGCAAAATTAAATTGAGTATAAATACACATAGCGAGCAATTCCCGTAAGAGGATGAATCCAATCTAAGTCATTCACGAAAAAAGTTTTATCCCCTTGGATGGAAGCGGTGATGAATACTATTCAGACGCTGTTGTTCCAGATGAGTGTAAATCTGAGTGGTGGAAATGTCGGTATGGCCAAGCATTTCCTGAATGATGCGCAGGTCTGCACCGTTCTCCAGAAGATGAGTAGCGAACGAATGTCGAAGGATATGTGGGAAGACATGTTGTTCAATTCCGGCAGCTTTGGCTCGTTCACAGATGATTTGCCGGACTCGCTCGCGCGTAAGAGGTTTTCCGCGTACAGTTAGAAAGATATGGCTCTTGGTACAAGGTTTCATCAATTTGGGTCTTGCTGTTTCCAAATATGCTTGCAAGGCCTCCAGAGCGGATTTGCCCACGGGAACCAGACGGGTCTTATCCCCCTTCCCTAACACTCTGATGAAAGCGGATTCCTGATCAAAACACTCTAATTTACAACTAATTACTTCACTGACGCGCATTCCGCAAGCATAGATCAATTCCAACAAAGCTCTATCTCTACAACCAAGTGGTACATCTTGCATATCAATACTTTCGAGCAATTTCGCAACAGTCTGTTGATCCAAAACATGAGGAAGCGTCAGCCCTTGCCGTGGCATTTCTAAAAAAGCGGCAGGGTCTTGATCCAATATTCCCATCCCGGTCAACCAGCGAAAAAAGATACGCAAATGAACCATTTCCACTCGCATGGAGCTGCGAGCCAATCCTCGATCTTGCAAATCTTTCAGAAATCCCGTTAGCGTATGAATGTCTACTTGAGTAAATTCTATACCTAGCCGGTCAAGGTAATGTGCAAAGCCTTCTAGTGTTTGTCGTACAGAAATCTGGTAAGCGGCACTTAAGCCCTTTTCTGCGGCCAAAAAACGAATGAAGCGTTCCAGGTGAACTTGCATGAGATAAAAAGGGCTGGCGTTTTGGGTTAACTTGTCAAAAGCGTTCGACTAAGAAGAGGAATTCCGTTACGTTCTGAGGACGATTCCTGAGGTTTCTACTGCCTCGAAAAGTAGTGTACGGCGTTTCCAGAGAGAATACATGCCCCAAGCGGTTCAAGAACTCCATCATTTCCTCATAACTGATGAAGCCCTCCGAGCTATAAGAAAGCAAGATAAACTTGGCCGGACAAGCCTCCAACAATTGGAAAAGAGCCGTTGCGGCCTGTTGTCTTTTGTTAAACGCAGAGCGTTTCCAATCCAGGGGAATTCCTGAAACTTTGCTGATTGATGTTGGCCTTTCATAGGAAGCCAACAGATTCAGCATAAAGTAGTTGGATCCGTAAGGGTGCTGGTTGTAAGGAGGATCCAAATATACCACATCCATCTCCGGTAAATCCGGAGCTAACTCATTGGCATCTCGGCAATAAATGGAATAATTGCAATCAAAACGGGAAAAAATCGGAAACGGCAGAGAAATATCCCCCATAATGCGAGAAAGAGCATTTTCTCCTGTTCCTCCAAATTGTCCTATTCCTTCTTTGTTTTTATAAAAGCCTTTGAACACACCGGATGTATTGGTGTGGATAGAGGCTTCCGCTAGAAGAGGGGCAATAAAATAAGGCCTAACTTCTTCCGGTAAAAGATTGATGGTTTGCCGGGCTGTATCTAAGAACAATGCATTGCGTCTGGTATAAAAAACGCGATCATCTGCCGTAATGTATTCCTGATTTTTAGGCGCATATAATTCCGTAATAAATCCGGGTAATTCATGCTCTGCCATATAGCGCAATAGTCGCCTGTAGTGTCTATCCAGTTCCAGATATTCCACTTCTTCAGCATTGCTGAGGTAACAAGTATTGACAATTTGGCTATATTTTTCTAAATCATTAACTATTAATTCTTCTGAATGTTTTTTCAAAAAGCGGGCTACAATACCACTGCCGGAAAATAAATCTCCGGCCCGTAATTTATTTTTCCCCAAACGCTTTTTTACTTGTCCCAACCCTGTCCCCAGAAAATGAAGTAGAGAACGTTTGTTGCCCAAATAGGTTACAATCTGTTCTGTCAGGTATCCGGGGATTTCCTCCACCTGTTCGTCAAAGAGGTTGTCTGACTCATTTAAGGACATATAGCAGGCCTGCTCAGCATAAGATATCTATCATTCGACGTCAAGGCGCACCGGGAAAACAAGTGGCCGGAGAAATTGCCCCGTATCCTGTATCAGCCATACTGAAAGAATGTCCTTCCCTCACTAAAAAATCATGTTAGCATTCCACTAATCATGCAAAAACATCTTCTAACCCTGCCGGTGCTTTGTGTATTCCTGTCTGGCTCCATGGTACTTGGCGCACCTAATGACGATTTTTACGAGGCAAACCTTTCCTTATCGCGTGCGGCTCGCCAAGAAAAGGATGGAGATTTCAAATCCGCTCTGGAAAGTAGCAAAAAAGCGGTTCAATTGCTTCAGAATTTGAAAAGTTCTACCCCGGAATGGAATCCGGAATGGGTTGACGGTAAACTGAAGACTGCTACTCAGTTGCAACAGAGAATAGAACCGTTGGCCCAGAAGGTAGCAGATATAAAAAAGGCGGACTATTCTTTAAAGCCGGGAGAACAGAGGGACTTTACACTACAGCGTGCATATCGTGCTCACCAACAGCAGAAACTGGTAGTACCGGGCGTGGCAGCGGTGCGTACTCCGGTTCCTGAAGGGAAAAAGGGGCAAGCGGTGATTCCCGTACATCCTCGTATCGAAAATCCTGTTGCCAAGCCTCCTGTGCCTCCGGTAAAAATAAAAACGGTTCCTGTCCGTCCACCGCTTCCCCGCTCTGACCGTAGATTTCGCATTGGTAGCTGAGGAGGCGGCAATTCAGATGTTATATGAACATTCTTCCTCTTTTTTTTATTATTCATCTTTGTTGATTGCATAAGAAAACGCCTTCCCGAATATAAATAGACGGGAAGGCGTTTTTTGTTATGAGTGATCAGCTCTATTCTATACGCTTAAGCGTTCTTTTTGGCAGCTTCTTCAACAGCCACGGCTACCGCAACGGAAGCGCCAACCATCGGGTTGTTGCCCATACCGATCAGCCCCATCATTTCTACGTGGGCAGGTACGGAAGAAGAACCGGCAAACTGAGCGTCAGAATGCATACGTCCCATGGTGTCCGTCATACCGTAAGAGGCAGGACCGGCGGCCATATTATCCGGGTGCAAAGTGCGGCCTGTGCCACCTCCGGAAGCAACGGAGAAGTACTTCTTACCCTTTTCATTGCATTCCTTCTTGTAAGTACCGGCAACTGGGTGCTGGAAGCGGGTTGGGTTGGTGGAGTTACCGGTGATGGAAACGTCCACTCCTTCATTCCACATGACGGCAACGCCTTCGCGAACGTCATCGCAACCATAAACACGCACAGCGGCTTTCGGCCCCTTGGAGAAGGCTTTTTCCTGAATAATGTTCAACTTGCCAGTGGCGTAATCAAACTTGGTCTGCACATAGGTGAACCCGTTGATGCGGGAAATGATGTAGGCTGCGTCTTTACCTAAGCCGTTTAAGCAAACACGGAGATCCTGCTTGCGAACACGGTTGGCAGACTTAGCAATACCAATGGCACCTTCTGCTGCTGCAAAGGATTCGTGACCGGCCAGGAAGCAGAAGCATTCTGTTTCATCACGCAAAAGCATGGCAGCCAGGTTGCCGTGACCCAAGCCTACCTTGCGTTCGTCCGCAACAGAACCTGGGATACAGAAGGACTGAAGGCCTTCACCAATAGCTTCAGCTGCATCAGCAGCCTTGGTGCAACCCTTCTTAATAGCGATGGCGGCACCCACAACATAGGCCCAACCGGCGTTTTCAAAAGCGATGGGTTGAATGCCGTTGACAATTTCACGGGCGTTGATGCCCTTGGAAAGGCAGATTTGTTCCGCTTCTTCAATGGAGCCAATACCGTATTTGGCCAGGGCTTCATTGATTTGCTTGATGCGGCGGTCGTAGGATTCGAAAAGAGGCATAATGGTAATAGTTTTTAGTGTTAATAACTCTTTTTATTTCAATCTTATTCGTGACGAGGATCAATGTACTTGGCGGCCTCGTCAAAACGACCATAGTTGCCTGTGCACTTGGCGACGGCTTCGTTGGCGTCCACACCCTTCTTGATCATTTCCATCATCGGTCCCATGCGTACGAATTCATATCCGATGATTTCACCGTCTTCGTCCAAAGCCAGCTTGGTGATGTACCCTTCGGCCATTTCCAGATAACGGGGGCCCTTGGCGCGAGTGCCGTACAGGGTACCAATCTGAGAACGAAGGCCTTTGCCTAGGTCTTCAAGACCGGCACCAATGGGAAGACCTCCTTCAGAGAAAGCACTCTGCGTACGACCGTACACAATCTGAAGGAACAATTCGCGCATAGCGGTGTTGATAGCGTCGCACACGAGGTCCGTGTTCATTGCTTCCAACAGGGTTTTGCCAGGCAGGATTTCTGCGGCCATGGCTGCGGAGTGGGTCATGCCGGAGCAACCGCTGGTTTCTACAAGAGCTTCTTCAATGATGCCGTTCTTGACGTTTAGTGTCAGCTTGCAAGTGCCCTGTTGAGGTGCACACCAACCCACACCGTGGGTCAGACCTGAAATGTCCGTGATTTCCTTGGATTGTGTCCAGGAGCCTTCCTGAGGGATGGGAGCCGGACCATGGTTGCAGCCTTTTTTGACGCAACACATTTGTTCGATTTCGTGTGTAAACTGCATGGTATTAGGATGTTAATAATGAAGGTTCAGGTTGTAGTCATCTTAACAACCTTCCCTTGAACAGGGCGAATCATACCAGTAAATTCCCGATTGGTAAACATGAATGATTGAAAATTGAGTAAAAGTGTTTACGATTTACCCCCCGGTTTTCTTTGCTTCCCCATGCTGTCTTTGGCTCGTTATCTGTCGCTCAACAAACTTGTTTTGCTTCTTGTCCCAATACTAATGCTGGTACTGATTATTGGAGGTGCTTTATTTATATGGGCATGGTTGATAGAGCCTCAGCGTGTTAAAACGATCTCTACGATATTGGATTTTCCACAATGGGAGAACAATCAGCCACCCCTTCGCATTGTAGTTGCCGGAGATTTCCATTTACGTCCCCATGGCGGGAAATTGGCTCATCTGTATATGCAAAAAATAATGGAGGCTAAGCCTGATATGATTTTGCTGCTGGGGGATTATGCCAACGGTCACACGAAAGAAAGCAGTATGAGTCCGGATGAAGCGAAAGAATATTTCCGAATGTTGCGTGCCCCCTTGGGGATTTTTGCCGTACAGGGCAATCATGATCAGTATTATGGGTGGGATTTATGGCGAAATATGTTTGTAGAATTGGGAATCCAGCCTATGTGGAATGATTCACTGTTGCTGCACTTGCCGGGAAACCGTTTGTTACAGCTTTCTTCCGTGAGAGATGATTACACCCAAAGAATCAAACCGGAGGAATTACCGAAACGTTTTTCTCAGGAAGTCCCGCACATCTTGCTTTCTCACGTTCCGGACATTTTCCCTCTGTTATCGCCCGGCGATGTTGATCTTGTTATTAGTGCTCATACCCACGGCGGTCAGATTTGTTTGCCCGGTGGTTATCCCTTAGCAAAAATATCTCGTGAAAAGGTTAACTTCTCTTATCCCTGGTCTCAACTAAATGGGCACCTATTTCTTATAACACGAGGTCTGGGCTGTAGCATCCTTCCTCTGCGTTTCTGTTGCCCACCGGAAATTGTTGTCTTAGAGGTTCAATAACACTCGTATCAACATATCATTGATCAATATAAAGAACCGTTGGATTTTGTTTATTATTCACATTATATTAACTAGTTATTCACATAGAAAATACACAAAAAACGGCTTATTTAAGCGGAAGATTAAATAAGTCTATGATGAGAGACGATTACTTCTTTCTCTCGTGAAAAAGCCCCCCCCAAAAAAAACGCGAAACGAGTTAGTTCCTATGAAAAACGAGAGAAAATGACTGTTATTCTTCTATAGGCGTGGCATCCGGAATGTATTCCTGTGTGGTAATTGGAACAGATTGAGATTCCGTAACAAACCCTAATATGCGGTCGACATCCAATTTGGAAAGAATATTGCGTACGTCTTGATCTTCCAAGAAGCGAGTAAGTTTAACGTCATTGTAAAGTCCCTGCATATCCCCCTTCTCTACCAAAAGGCGAATCGCTTGATCTTCACTCAGGCTTTTCAAACTCAGCACGCGGCTGGTAATACGAGAACGGGGCATATAACAATCCAGTTGAGCTCGGCGTTGATCAGAAAGTTCCGGATTCAGTGATACCAGATAAGCGATCATTTTTGCCAAAGAGAGGCGTTCAGGATCGTGTTCCGGGGAGATTTTTACCAACCAGTTTAAGCTTGGATTGTCTATAATGGCCTTTTTAATAGAATAAACGGTTGGATATGAGATGGTCCGATTGGGATCCATGTGGTATAGAGCTAATTCTTTGGCTCGATTCATTTCAGCCATGGATCCGTAAAAGAAAATACACATAACGCCAACCCAACAGACAACTATTGCCATCAAAATGGTGGTAACGATGCCTTTGGTTCCGCCAAATCCCATGCGACGCCCCCAAGAAAAGACGTTACTGAACCAAAACAGGCCATGCATAAAAACGAAAAAAATAGTTGCAGCTCCCCCAATTGATAATGCAGTGACCATCCATTCCTGAGGATTGCTGGTGATAAAAGAAAGGTAAGTAAAGCCGTATTTGGACAGCCAGAAGTATGCTGCTATGGCAGAAAGGACTGCCGCTCCAAACAGCAGCATTTTAATCATCCCTTTCAACATTGTGAGTATAACAAAGCCCACTACTAATGCTCCCAGAATCAGATAAAATGTGAGGGATGAATCCATGGATTGAACCGAATGAAAAATACTAAAGGGCGTTAGCTATTAGTTTATACGCTGACTGCGTTGGCGCAAATAGTGATCACACAAACAAAGCCATGCCATAGCTTCTACGATAGGCACGGCCCGCGGTAATACACAAGCATCATGCCGACCACGCCCCTTAAGGCGGGCATCTTCTCCTGCTACATTAACGGTCTGTTGGTCTATCATCAAAGTCGCTGTCGGTTTGAACCCGATACGCATCAGAATATCTTCTCCGTTAGAAATGCCGCCTTGAATGCCTCCTGAATGGTTAGTTGTAGTTCTTACTCGTCCATCCTGCATATAAAAGGGATCATTGTGCTCCAATCCTGTCATTTCTGCTGATTCAAATCCGGAACCTACGGCAAAAGCCTTAGTTGCAGGAATACTCATCATGGCATGGGCAAGCGTTGCATCCAGCTTATCAAAAACGGGGTCTCCTAAGCCGGCTGGACACCCGCGCACAAGACATTTGATGATGCCACCCAATGAATTACCGGCGTCTCTAGCGTCTTTAATGACGTCAATCATGGCTTCTACAGCAGACAGATCGGCAGTGCGGACGATGTTGCTTTCAATGACAGAAGCCGTCACGTCTTGCCAATTGACGGAAGCTTTTACATGGTGTACCTGGTCCACCCAAGCCAGTATTTCCATATCCGGGAAGGCTTGTTTCAGCACAGCTTTAGCTACAGCACCGGCGGCAACACGTCCGATTGTTTCTCTAGCAGAGGCTCTTCCTCCTCCTGCCCAGGCACGAATACCGTATTTGGCATCGTACGTGTAATCTGCATGAGACGGACGGTAAGTTGTTGCCATTTCATCATAAGCGGAGGAACGATGATCTTTATTTCGTACGCTAATGGCTATGGGCGTCCCCAATGTTTTCCCCTCCCACAGACCGGAGAGAATTTCCGCCCGATCTTCCTCATGGCGGGGCGTTACAATGTCGCTCTGGCCCGGTCTGCGTCGATCTAATTCCTGTTGAATCATTTCTTCCGTTAACGGAACAAGAGAAGGACACCCGTCTATTACGACCCCCACTCCGGTTCCATGGGATTCTCCCCAGGTTGATATTCTGAACACCTGACCAAAGCTGCTGGACATGGGCGCATTCTAGACGCCTACATTCATCCGGTCAAGCCACGGAGATTTACATTGGGACATAAAAAACACCCCAATCCATCAGGATGGGGTGTTGAAAAAGTGCTCTTAGATGGAGTGTTTTAGTCCTTCAGGGCAGAAGAGGCCTTAAAAGCAACCGTTGTAGAGGCAGGAATATTGATAGTCTTGCCTGTCTTCGGATTACGGCCAGTGCGAGCTTCACGAGTTTTGGTAGCAAATGTACCAAAACCAATAATTTGCACCTTACCGGATTTCTGCACGCCTTCTTTGATGGATTCCAATACAGCGCTCAGAGCTTCTTCTGCATGCTTCTTGGTCGTATCTGCACCCAGCTTGTTTTGAATCAGTTCGATCAATTGAGCCTTATTCATAGGACTTTGGTGAATAGCATATGAAACTCTGTCAGTAAAGAAAAAATGTGGTAAAACCATTAAAAGCCGTATTTTACCACTATAATTTAATGATCTTCGTCCGGTAATCTTTCCACCGCTGCTCCTATAGCTAACAGTTTTTCATCGATCATTTCATAACCACGATCAATATGATATAAGCGATGGATTTCTGTTGTTCCCTCAGCTTTCAATGCGGCCAAAACAAGTGCGGCAGAGGCGCGCAAATCGGAGGCCATTACCGGTGCTCCACTGAGCGATTCCACTCCGGAAATCACCGCTGTGCCATTATCCACTCTAATATCTGCCCCCATGCGCTTGAGTTCGGAACAGTGCATAAATCGCTGAGGGAAAATGGTATCTTTCACTACAGAGATACCGGGTGTCGTGGCAAATAAAGCTGTCATCTGCGCTTGCATATCCGTTGGATAACCGGGATAGGGAGCCGTTTTGATTTCTCCGCATTTAGGTGATTTTCCGGCAATAATCGTCACCGTATCTCCGCGTTCGTTAAATTCTACGTGATGTCCGCATTTTTTGAGCAAATCTGTAATCACCGTCAGATGTTCTTCACAGACTCTTCTAAGAGTAACGCCATCTCCCATCATTGCAGCGGCGACCATGAATGTTCCGGCTTCGATACGATCCGGTATAACGGTATGATTGCACCCATGAAGTTTTTTAACACCCTCGATGACAATGCGTCGAGTCCCTGCTCCCTGAATATTGGCACCCATCTTAATCAGGAAGTTTGCTAAATCCACCACTTCCGGTTCTGCTGCGGCTGATTCTATAACGGTAGTACCTTCCGCTAACACAGCAGCCATCATCAAATTATCTGTTCCTAAAACAGTGGGACCATGATCTCCGTTTAAATCAACCGTTGCTCCCTTCAAACCATTCGGTGCTTCAATAATCAAGTTGCCTCGCTCAATTTGCACTTGGGCACCCAGTGCCTGAATGGCTCTAATATGTAAATCTACGGGGCGATCTCCAATCACACAGCCTCCGGGCAGAGGAATAATGCAACGTTGCATGCGAGCCATCAACGGCCCCATTAGACAAATGGAAGCACGCATTTTTCGAACCTGCTCATAAGTTGCTTCCGAATGAAGATTTCTTGCCTCTACTCTCACATTGCCGCTGGACCGTTCTACCGAGGCGCCCAATTGTCCCATGATTTGAACCATGAAATTCGTGTCGGAGACATCAGGAACACGGCGCACAACAACCGGTTCATCTGTCAGCAATGACGCTGCCAGAATCGGCAAGGACGCATTTTTGGAGCCGCTGATATTAACAGCCCCTCTCAGCGTAAAACCTCCGTGTACAACAAGCTTCTCCATAGTGCGTGGCAATTATGTTGGCGGATTCTACACATTTAAAATATCCATGCAATACCAAAGAGCCTTTTACATGCTGATATTTCTCGACTTCTGAGTATATCCTCTTGTCTTTGCAATCTATCAAATAAAACAAGCACAAAAAATCAAAAAAGACGCCCCATCATTATGAACTTATCTCAGCCGTTTCCCCCTCCCTACCCTTGCTGACGTCTATAGGAAGCCTCCTGATCAAAAAAAAGCCGTTGCTCGTGTATTATTGAGCAACGGCTTTTCACAATACGATGAAATCGTTTATTACTAGCGACGACGGCGCATTGCCAATCCTGCCAGAGCCAAAAGACTCAGTGCTGCCGTGGATGGTTCAGGAATAACTCCAAGTTTAGTTATGGAAAAAGTTGTTTCCATATCAGATGGTGCACTAGCATAACTGGTGCTATTGGTAAGATCATAGAAATTAAAACTTTTTACCACGTTGTCATCCGTGAGAGTTGAAAATTGTACTTGGCTGTCCTCCGTGGCTGAAATGGTAAAATAATCATTCCCGTCCTCGGCATCTGCGCTGTTCACAAAAGTAAACGTCACTCCGATAATAACAGGTGTTTCTGCATTGATATCCGAAGGGATGTTAAAACTGTAATCTGAAGTATTATTACCGGTTGTGTTAGTTCCGTAATTCCATCCATTGACGCTAAACTGCAAAAAATTATCCCCTGGACGAATGTAAAGGCGAAATTGGTTATCATCTCCATTAATATCATAAAGATCGGAAGAACTACCAGCCTTAGCTGCAAGGAAAGAAATAGCATTACCCTGCACGAATGGATTGGTAGGACACACAAATTTCATAGTCATGGAAAAGCTTTCTCCATTGTTGATCGTAGCATCCCCCAAAGAATCAAAAGAATAAGTTCCTGTTTGATTGGTTGTGTATGTAATGTGTGTCGAATCCGTTTGAGTGACTTGCCAAATCGGAGAAGCTCCCATCGCAATACCAGACATCGTCGCAAATACTACAGCAAGAGTCTTTTTCATTTGTTAGATTATGTTAGAAGAAATTTAGCAATTTTTATTGCCGTTCACTATCAATACGTCAAAGCTTTAGCGAATTTACAATCCGCTGTCAATGTTAAAAATTGAGAATAAGCATATAAAATAAAACCTATGCTATCGTTATTTTTGAATCAAATGTAAAAGTAATTTATGATAAATTACGCTGTATAACACTTATTTTTATCATGTTATAAACAATGACTCAAACTGTTTATCAACCAGCGGATTGTAAATTCGGTGGTTAGTTATGTCCCCACCCTTACACGACCTTCAAGTATTACAATAGTCATCTCACCTCAAACATGTTTCTAAAAAAAAAGAAAATCTCGTAAGCCACTAAGCTTACGAGATTTATTGATGGTACAGGGAGAGGGATTCGAACCCCCGACCAACTGTGTGTAAGACAGCCGCTCTACCACTGAGCTATCCCTGCATGAGGTGTGCAAAAACTTTATCTTTCATGCTTCGATTTGTCAAGAAGGAAATGAAGATTTTTTTCTTACGAGTGCACAACGATAGGAGAAATGAGGTTTGTTAATCGACAAATTTGTGTTGTATTACATTTATTATCAATAAGTTTTCGATCTTTTTAATTTCCAATAAAGAGTGATAAACAAAAAGATCAGGACGACTTCAGACCAGTAAAAAGAATTCAGAGCATTCTGCCCTGATGTGAAGCCATAAGAATGCAGCCCAATCCCCAGCATATTGACGCCCCACCAAGCGAAGGCAATAATAATGCCACATACGACATTACCCATGTGAAGCGACCAAGAAGACAAGCGGCCAGCCAAACGTGCATGCAACAAAATTAACTGCCACAGAACAATCATTAACGCCCCGTTTTCTTTGGGATCCCAGCCCCAAAAGCGGCCCCAGGATTCATTTCCCCAAATACCACCAAAAACCGTACCGACAAGAGTAAACAATAGAGAAAATCCCAGGATTCCATAAGCCATGCGATCCAGAGAATGTTTGGTTTTATTATCAATCAGGCGTAGAGGAGAAGCCAGCAAATATACGTGAGAAAGAACAGCAGCTAACAAGCCAGCAGCATACCCTAAAACGATGGTAATAACGTGCGTGGAAAGCAGGAAGTTGGAACGCAAGATAGCTACCAGGGGATCCATATGATCCACGGCTTGAGATGATTCATACATTATCCCCATTTGGCAGGAAAAAGCCCCCAACAGCAATCCGGCAGCCAAGATGATACCTTTTTTACTAAATAACTCCGCAACTAAAGAACAAAGAACCCCCATACATGCAATAAAGGCTATTGTTTCATAAGTATTACCAACCGGAGAACGCATGGTTATTGATGCTCGGATAACAAGCGCTACCAGCAAGATACCAGCACCGACAGCCCCCGCTAACCAAACAAAACTGAAACCACCCGGTCTCAAACAAGTTCTCCATAAGGAAGCCTTTTTTGATGGAGGGCACAGAGCGCAAAGCAACAAACCTACAAATGTTGCAACGAAAACAGCCAACGAAAGGTAAAGGGGATCCAGACGATAATACAAGAGTTCCCTTTCCAAACTGCTTCTTACTCCTTCAGAGGCTTTTTCATTGGGTTCAATTAGCTTTTCCCTCAACAAGCCCTCTGCCTTGTTACGAAGTTCTGCTGATTTATCGGCATTCGCTTCGTAAGACTTTCGAGCCAGCAAAGAAGCCATTGCTAAAAAAGTACCATTAGATTGGCTCGGAGAAGCCGTCCAATCTCCTTTTTCAGCAGGGAACCAACGAGGATACTCTATTTGTTCCAAAGAAGATGGAGATTTCAGCATAATTCCGGGGCTGAGAATCCAACCTCGGACAACTTCCACGTTCCGAGCCAAAGACAGGATTTCTTTCTGTGTTTCCGTCAATTCCCCTGTCCTTTGCGATTGTATTTCACGCACAGCATTCGCCAAGTCTTTCCAATGTGCAGTTATTTGTGCATAGGAGTATCTTTTTCGCTTCTCTGATTGTTCAGGCAAGTGCAGTTGTCGAACGACCTCATCTCTATTTATTAAAAAAACGGGGTACTGTTCTGCCAATTCCGGACGAAACATGCAATCCAGCATCCATTCCACCGGAGTAAGTTTTTTCACACCGGATGGGGTTTCTATGGAGAAACTCCTTTTACCTAATACTCTCAGCAAATGGAATCCTGCATACGTTGCAGCCGGTTTAAGTCTACCGCCATCCTGAACAGCCATAGCTCCGACTTCTTCTGTCAAAGCGGCAGACCATGGAGTATATTGCTTCACATTGACCAGTTGAATGTGAGGTCGAGCTGCCAGCATTCCAATGCCAAAGATGAGCACTACCAGTACGCCAAGACCAATAAGCCGGAAACGTTTGCTGTTGGCAAAGACCTGCTCCGGTAAAGAGCTATCTGAATCAGATGGGAAAATTCCCTCCGTTACCTCATTTTTTTCGCGTTTACGGCGCAAGAATCTAGCAAATACACCACCAAAGTGCCATAATAGTCCGATAGCCGTCATGTATGAAGCCCATTTAGGAACTTGTTCCAATGGATTATGCGATGCTCGGAGTACGGATATGAGTCTACCCGGATGCAGAGCATCCTGCCCCCAGCTCATTTGATAAAGCGTCCACCCTGCCACACGCAAGGGTTCATTCATACGGATAACGGCATCATATTGCCCACCCGATTCAGGAAAGATCGTTATTTGTGATTCATAAGACTTCGGCTTTGTTGTCCCAGGATAATATTCAGGCAAAAAGCGATTCAGACGCAAGTCAAACGGCAACATTTGATCATGTATTCGTTCTCCTTGTGGCAATTCCAGAGCATCTAAGGCTTTCGTCATATGACCGCCAAGCATCACTCCAGCCAACAGTAAAAGAATACCGGCATGAGCTACCAGTACACCCATGTTTCGCGTACGTGGAGAAACACGACATACACCGCCGATCAACAAATTGATAAACAAAAAGATACATGTAATACCCATACCCGGTAAAGGAAGAAAAATCAGAGACTGTTTCCCTCCCAATGGAATCAGCACATACGATGCACCAAAAAAGGAATCTATAGCGGCTTGAGAGCCCATAACGGAAGCATGCTCAACCTGATGTAAGGTGCCGGCAAAGGTTAATATTAACAAAATAAGCATTAGAGCTATGCCCAGCTCATAACTCCCAGCAAATTGCCAAAGACGATATGCCAGATTTTTCCGTCCGTTACATACTTGTTTTTTATCCATCAGCGCCGTTTTAATGCTCTTTTTTACCTTGATTGAACTCACTCATGGGATCTTCCATCCTATCAGGTACGTTTTCCAACTCCTTCAGAATCTTTTCCCTTTCTTGGTTAAGACGCTTTTGTTCTGCAGATTCCGGTTCTGCAGGTTCTCCAGGCAAAGGGAGTAACCCATCCGTTGTTTGTCCAGACCCGGACGGAATGATCTGAGGAGATTCCGTTGGTTCTTCAGGATCATCAGGCTCAATCGTTACAGAACTATTAGGTGAAGCCAGATTTCTATATAAAAAAACGAGATCCCCCGGCTCCACTTCTCCGCTACGGATATCCGCCGGGATACGCTTACGGCCCATTCGCTCATTTGTCACAATCAAGTTGGCAACTCGACGGCCTTCCTCAATCCCTGATGATTGAGATATCAACACGGTTCCCGGTTCATAAATACGTCCGGCCAATGCAATTAGTACGTAATTGTAACCAGGATACTTTTGTTCTACTTTGCCTACATATACAGGGGTACGAACTTTTTTGGGAGCCGGAGGAGCCGGTTGAGAACAAGCAACCAACAAGAAACAGACAACCGAAACAAGCGGTGTTAGAACTCTATTCATTATGCCAGAGAAATGAGTAAACTGAGGAAGAACATATGATTGTTAATCCACCAATACTTTTCGAGGACGATTGGTGTTATCTGACGGAGAGATAATACCACGTTTTTCCAGTAAATCCATCATACGGGCGGCCTTGCCATACCCGATACTCAAGCGGCGCTGTAATAAAGACGTACTCACCTTTCGCTCATTAAGAGCGACCTGCAGGCACTTGCTATAACATTCTTCCTCCGCATCATCCAAAGGACTGTTTGCACCACCACCATGATCCGGTTCATCCATCGATTTCTGAACAGCCTCATGAAACTTTTGTTTGGCTTGAGATGAACAATGAGCAACCAGAGCCTCAACCTCCGAATCAGAAATAAATGCCCCCTGAGCCCGTTCCACCTGAGCGGAACCGGGAGGTAAATACAGAAGATCCCCCTTACCTACCAGTTTTTCAGCTCCTTGCCTATCCAGAATTACGCGACTATCCGTTCCACTTGCTACCTGGAAAGCAATGCGCGTCGGGATATTGGCTTTAATTGTCCCGGTCACCACCTGTCTTCTGGGCGTCTGAGTGGCAACAATCAGATGAATACCGGCAGCTCTGGCTTTCTGAGTCAACCGTCCGATATTAGTCTCAATATCAGCACCAACCGTTTGCATCAAGTCAGCCAGCTCATCAATGATGACGACAATATATGGGAAGCGATCCGGTATGATATCATCCTCAAAATCCAATTCATCATCCTCTTCAGCCGGCCATTCCCCGGGATTTTCCAATTCCTGAGCAATGGATTCCGCCAAAGCTTCATCAACGGACTCATTTTCTTCGTTTTCAGACTCTTCCGGAAGAGGCGCGTCTAATGGACGTTTATTAAAAGTTTCAAAGTTACGGACACCGACCTTGGCGAAACAATGATAGCGATGTTCCATTTCATTCACACACCAACGCAAGGCATTGGGAACTTTTTTAGGGTCAGTCACCACCGGCACAATCAAATGCGGCAATTTGGAATAAGGCTGCATTTCCACCACTTTGGGATCCACCAAAATCAATTGAAGTTCATCAGGTCTAAACTTCAAAAGCATGGAGGAAATGATACTGTTAATGCACACGGATTTACCGGATCCTGTTGCCCCTGCTACCAACAAGTGAGGCATGGCAGCCAAGTCCCCGATTACGGTATTTCCATACACATCTTTACCCAGCGCCAATGGAATTTTCTTTTTAGGAGAACAAAAAGCAGGATCCTGCAATAGTTCCCGCAGAGGAACCGCAACCTTGTTTCTGTTCACAATTTCGATCCCTACCGTTCCCTTGCCCGGAATGGGAGCAACAATGTTCACACTTTCAGCTTTAGTTGCTAACGCAATATCTTTAGAATACAGTTCAAAAGAGTTAACACGTACGCCTCGAGCCGGATATAATTCATAGCGGGTAATAGTTGGGCCACGGGTGATATCTCCCGGCGTTACATCCAAATGATACGTTGTGAGCGTCTCAATAATTTTTTCCTGGATTTCCAACATCTCCTCTTTATCAGCCTCTGTTGGACCTTCCGGTTTTTCTTCATAATGCAACAATTCAAACGGTGGTAATTGATACTCCCGGAACTCATCTGAAGGAGGAGAAGAAATCTTAGCAAACGGTTGCTCTTTTGAAGTCGGTTTAATTTCTGCCGGTTTGGCCACAGTGATACGTGGTCGAGGAGTCAAGTTCAGGTCTTTCTGCTCCGGAACCTGTTTAGTCTTGGGGGGGGATGATGCAGAGGTGGCAGCTACTTCTTGATACAGGCCTTCTAAATCATCACCCGTGCGTGGTAATCGTCCAGAACGCTCTCGATTTTTACTTAGCGGACGAGGTGCAGAAAAAGCAGCTTCTTCCATACTCTCTCTTACCCGTGCATTTTCCTTGGACAGCCGTGCGGATCGTTGTTCCAATTTCTTTTCCTTACGCACAGCACGCCAGTTGCGCAGTTCTCTCAAGAAAGCCTTGAACAAAGGCTTAGGATGCAATCCCAAGGCATAAATCAATGCCAGCATATAACCAAAACCGCTCAGCAACAATATAGATGTATTTCCTATCAGAGGGATCAATAATTCCGCTCCCAATAAATGTCCGATCAGGCCACCTGAACAAGGGAGCTGATGAGCCATCGCCCAAGCATCATTAGGAACATGACCTGATGTTAAAAATAAACAACCGCTCAATAAAAGGAACAAGCTTCCATACCCCACTGCCTTGGATAATTCTCCATGATGTCTCAGTCGGTAAAGCCCCCACCATACCAATAAAAGGACTAATATCCAGGCCATGCCCCCCAGAACCCGGTACACAATCCCAGCCATATACAAGCCAACCACGCCTAACAGGTTACTTGTGCCCTGAATCAACTCCCCAGAACCATTCAAATACTTCCACCCAATCTCCTTAACATCAAACGTCAGCATGGCTGTTAACAAAGCCATGCCAAGCAAGAGAGATACCGCACCCCATGTCATTCCTATCCATACCGGGGAATGATTTTCTTCTTGCTCCATTGCATCATACTCCTGCCTGTCAAAAGCCATATAAGACTTTAACCTAGCATCCCGGCTTCATGAACTCAAGACTTATCCCCCGGAGTACACAAATACTAAATAAGGAAACTTAAAGTATTGGATTTCAAAAATCTATTCATTAACAAGAGACAATTTTATACAAAACACCCGTGCCTCTTGATCAGACGGCACGGGGTATTAAAAATAAATATATTAAGCACGACGACGACGCATCATCAGCGCACCCAAGCCCAACAGGCTAAGAGAAGCGACTGCCGGTTCAGGGATAGATTCAGAAGTCAAAGCCAATGCGTTGAAATTTCCACCACCACCTTGGGATTTGATTTCAATATTAGAATCATCAGCCGTTACATCAAAGGAATAAGTTACCAATATCCAATCATTATTATATGTATTAGCTGTAATAGAGTTGCCGGACAAAGAAGCATTAGATCCGGTTGAATAATTATCCAGAGAAGCACTAATATTTGCAATATTAGTTCCTGCTATCGAATAAGTTGAAGAAGTTGCACCACCGTAAGCGTTCCCTCGCCCGATCAATACAGTAAGCTCATAGCTACCGATGCTCAAATGATTTAAGGTTGTGGTAAGGGTGGAATTATCAACATTCACAACGCCACCCATTGGATTACCGGTAGCCATATCAGTGCCAAATACATCGAAAAACTTGTTATTCTGTCCCTCAACGGCAGATGCTTCTGGTGAGCTAAGAACACCTGCGCCTCCGCAACAAGTACTCCCCGTTGTCAGAGTTATCCCTGTAGCGTTGCTATCGGTTGTGATCAATACATCAGAAGTGTATGAATTGTAACCATCTGTAGAGATTCTATTTACTTTCTGCCCGACTTCTCCCAAGTAGGTACCATCTTTTATGGATGTGGATGGCCCACTATTGGTTCCGAAAGAAATGAGTACTGTTGAAGCTTCAGCTGTAGCCAAGCTTACCGCCATTGTTGCTAGAATAAACAAAGTTTTCTTCATACTGCTTATGAGGAAAGGTTTGAAGAACATCTAGCGGATTTAGAATCCG
>CAZGGR010000021.1:0-34063 GCA_964525305.1 uncultured Akkermansia sp. | reverse complement strand
AGGCTATACAGCCTCAAGAATTTCTACTTCTATAGGATGTAAGAGGGTTCTTTTTAAGCCCGTAAAACAAGAAAGCCTTGTTTGGAGAAAAAAGAAAGAGTGGCTCTTCTGACGAGAAAGAGCCACTCTCCAAGATTGAGAAAATCGGCTTAGTTTATAGTAAGCCGGTAAAAGCGTCGTTTAACCGATGCGTTCGACTTTAACGGAGTGAGATTGACCATTGATGACGATGGTCAGGTCACGAGAACCGGCTGGGCCACTGACCTTGGCGGTAATGCCATTGTCAATGACAGTCATGGTCGGTGCAGAAGCAGGAGCTGTCGTGTTGATTTGTACGGGTGCTTCTTCTTTGGGCTCCGGCTTTTTGTAGTACTCTTCCACCTGCTGTGGGAACATGGCGTAGATGACGCAGTGTTCATCATCCGTAGGCAGTCCCTTTTCCGCAAGCTTTTTGCGGAGGTCTTCCATGCCTGGCTTGATGAGATCAGCCGGACGGCAGGTAATGGGATCCTTGCCCATTTTTTCAGCGCAGAGCTTTTGTACTTCCGGATCCACGGGGGCAGAGGTGCGGCCGTAGTAACCCAAAGCAATGTCTGCAGCTTGAGGCGTGATGTTTTTCCAACGCCCAAACTTCACGTTAAGCATGGATTGCACACCAACGATCTGAGACGTAGGAGTTACCAGCGGAATCCAGCCCAGAGCCTTGCGTACCACAGGGATTTCTGCAAAGACTTCTTCAAACTTGTCTTCCATGCCCTGTTCCTTCAGCTGAGTACGGAAGTTGGAGAGCATCCCGCCGGGAACTTGATAGCGCAGGGTGTCAGAGTCCACCACTTCATTGCGGTGAGACGCAAACTTGCCCAAGCTTTCATAAATGGGCTTAAGCATTTCAGACACTTCAATGAGTTTGTCCGTATCGTAATCGGGCTTGCGGGCATTGCCGTTGAGCAGGGCAAGCATGCGCAGGCAGTCCGGTTGACCGGTACCGTTTGCGAAGGGGGCTATGGAGACGTCACAGGCATCCACACCTGCATCAATAGCACTGAGGTAGGTGGAAGCACCGAGACCGGCAGTATCGTGAGTGTGAATCCATACGGGAATGTTCAGGTCTTTTTTCAGAGCACTGACCAATTCATAAGTCACATAAGGAGGAATGAGACCGGCCATGTCTTTAATGACAATGGCGTCTGCCCCCATATCTGCCAGTTCTCGCCCCATGTCCACAAAGGTCTGTGTGGTGTGAACGGGGGAAGTCGTATAACAAATAGTGCCGTGTGCCTGGGCTCCGGCTTTTTTGGCAGCACGGATAGATGTTTCCATGTTGCGAGGGTCGTTTACGCAGTCAAAAATGCGGAAGATATTCATGCCGTGCTTGGCGCTCATGGCAACAAATGCTTCCACGACGTCATCGGCATAGTTGGTGTACCCCACAATATTTTGTCCACGCAGAAGCATCATGTGCGGCGTTTGGGGGGCAGCTTTTTTCAGAGCATCCAGGCGATCAAATGGCCATTCTTTCAAGAAGCGCAGTCCGGCATCAATTGTAGCGCCACCCCAGGTTTCCAGAGCGCTGAAGCCCATGGAATCCAAAATAGGGGCAATGGGCAACATATCAGCCGTCTTCATACGGGTGGCTGCCAGGGATTGGTGTCCGTCACGCAGAACGGTACAATTAAATGTAACAGGGTTCATAATTTTACTTAACTATAGTTAAAAATTGAAGAGGTGGCTTCTTAAGGATGATTTTCTCACAGCTGACTTTATAGGTCAAGCGTACAAGAACGGAATTGACGGAAGAAATTACTGCACGGGAGCCATGAGGCGAGCAAGGTTACAGAGCATTTTAAACCCTAGGGATTTGTTGTTGTAGTCTTCCAGAGATTCGCGTTTGGAAGCAGAGAAATCTTTTTCCAGCATGGCTTTAACATCGGCACAGGCAGTCGGTGAGTGAAGCATGGCTGTGATTTCAAAGTTGAGAGCCAGAGAACGGTTGTCCAGGTTGGCGGTACCAACGGCCGCTATGTCATCATCCATGAGGATGACTTTTTGGTGCAGGAAGCCTTTTTGGTAAGCCCGAAGTTGGATGCCGTAAGTTTCCAGATCCTTCAGGAAGGTAAAAGACGAGAGCTTGACCAGAATGTGGTCGGCTCGTTCCGGGCGTAGAATACGCACATCGACTTTTCGCAAGGCAGCGGCTTGTAGTGCTGCTAGTACGGCTTCGTCTGGGACAAAATACGGGGAAGAAATCCAGAGTCTCGTTTTGGCACAATTAGCCATGGCGATGATGGCTGTTTTCCAGGCAGGGATGATATCAGCTGGGCCGGATGGAAGGATGAGCAGAGTTTCATCCTGAGGTTGAGGAGTAATTTCCCAGCAAAGTTCCGGGAGAGATGAGTGAGCACTCTTTTGCATCGCCCAGTTCCAATCTTCCAGAAAGCTGATTTGTGTTTGCTGAACAGAGGGGCCTTGAAGCTGGATGAAAGTATCCCTCCAATAGCCCAGTGCCCCTTTTCCCAGGTATTCTCTGCCGATATTCATGCCGCCGATGAAAGCGGTGTTGCCGTCCACTACTACCAGTTTGCGGTGGTTTCGGAAGTTGAGGCGTAGGATGTTGCTCAGGAAATGGCGTTTGCCGTTGAATGGTTCAATATTAACTCCGGCCTTGTGTAGAGCAGAGATGTAACCGGGGGGGAGTTTGTGAGAGCCGATTTCATCATAGATCATATAGATTCGAATACCGGCTTTGGCTCGTTCTATAAGCAGATCTTGTAAGTTCCGGCCTACAGAGTCATTTTTAATGATGAAGAACTCAATTAAAATGTAATGACGAGCATTTTTAATAGCATCGTAAATGCAGGGAAAGGCCTGATCTGCGTCGATGAGCAGGCGGCTGGAGTTGCCTCGGCAGACGGGTAAACTCACAATGTCCGACAGAGTCTGCATGAGCTTGCCGGGTTCATCCGATGGTTTGACCGCATACGGATCCATGAATGAGGTGAGACGATTAGCTGGAATGCCCCCCGATGAGTCTGATTCTGATAAGTGACGCGGTTCCGCATATTCACTGAATCTGCGCCGTCCCAGAATCAAGTAAAACGGAACGGCAATATAAGGAAATGCCAGAAGAGAAATGATCCAGGCAATAGTACCCTGCGGTGTGCGGGTGTGGAGCAGGGCAGGGATTAAGCAGAATGCACCGGCAATATGGCAGAGGGCGGCAAATCCCAAGTATGGCTCTTCCGGAAGAATCATAAACGGAAATCAGAATCGGTTGATCGATGAATGATGAAGGGGGAATGAAGGAAAATGCTGATTTTTGTGTTGGTCGATGGTACTAAAGGTTGCGATTTAACGCTATCACGGTAAAATATCTGAGAAAAGCTCTATTTAAGGATGAAGCAGTATTTAGCACTTTTAGAAGACGTGTTGACCAACGGTATTGGGCGTGAAGACCGTACCGGAACTGGAACCATCGGTGTGTTTGGACGGCAGAGTCGATATGATTTGCGGGACGGGTTCCCCTGCCTGACGACTAAAAAGTTGCATCTGCGCTCTATTATTTATGAATTGCTCTGGTTCCTGAAAGGGGATACCAATATCAAGTTTTTGAAGGATAACGGCGTCAGTATTTGGGATGAATGGGCCGATGAAAACGGGGATTTGGGGCCTGTGTATGGCGCTCAGTGGAGACATTGGCCGGGGAGTGACGGGCAGCCTATTGATCAGATTGCCCGGTTGATAGATGGGCTAAAGAATAATCCGTGGTCTCGTCGCCATATTGTCAGCGCATGGAATGTGGCTTTGGTCGATGATATGGCCTTGCCGCCATGTCACTCTTTGTTCCAATTCTGTGTGATTCCTGCTCAACCGGGAGAAGAAAAACATGGATTGTCTCTCCAACTTTACCAACGCAGTGCCGATCTTTTTTTGGGCGTGCCGTTTAACATTGCTTCATATGCGTTGTTGTTGATGATGACGGCTCAGGTGTGCGGTTATGAAGCACGGGAGTTTGTCCATACGTTTGGTGATTTACATTTATACCGAAATCATTTGGATCAAGCTCGGGAGCAACTTTCCCGTACGCCGCGTCCTTTGCCGGTAATGAAACTGAATCCGGATGTGAAGACTATTGACGGTTTCCGTTATGAGGATTTTCAATTGGAGGGATATGATCCTCTTCCGCATATTAAGGCTCCCATTTCTGTTTAATTGTTGAACCTGTTGATCAATCATGTCTGAGTCTGTTACATATACAGGGGTAGTAGCCATGGCTCCCAACCGCGGTATTGGGTATCGTGGAACCTTGCCTTGGCATTTGCCGGATGATCTCAAGACTTTTAAGCGTATCACAACGGGACATCCCGTATTGATGGGACGGAAAACTTATGAGAGCATCGGCAAACCATTGCCTAACAGGCAGAATATTGTATTAACTCGTAATAAGTCATGGAGCGCAGACGGTGTGCAGGTGATTCATTCTCCGGAGGAATTGGCCGGGTTGGAGTTGATGAATCCGGAGGTGATGGTTATTGGCGGTGCAGAAATCTTTGCGTTGTTGTTGCCGATGATGTCCCGTATGTGGGTCTCCCATGTTAAGGCTGATTATCCGGCAGATACGTTTTTGCCTCAGTTTGAAGATCGGCTTGCCCATGCAGAATTGAAGGAACAATTTGACGGGTTTGACTTATATTTACACGAATAGGGTAGGAGAACGTTCCTGGGACGTTAGTTGCCTGAGTCGCTTGCTAGTCCCATTTGTGTTTTCGTGTTAGCAGAATCAAATCTTATTTAAAAGGGCGGACGACTTTCTCCAAGTCGTCCGCCCTTTTTTTGAGGGTAAGTAAATAATGGCCTGACTGCCGTTTTTTATGATGCCTTTTTAGTGAATAGGCCCTTTACCCATTCACGATAACGCTGAAACATGGCATACAGTGCCGGAATGAACAGAATACCCACGACGGTAGCAAGTATCATCCCATAGAAGGTGGAAATGCCAATGGCCTTACGGCTGGCAGCACCGGCGCCCGTAGCGATCACCATGGGGAATACCCCGATGATGAAGGAGATTGCCGTCATCATAACGGCTCGGAAACGTTGTCCGGCTCCTTCCAGAGCTGCTTGCAGAATAGGCACGCCCCGTTCTCGTTCCATTTTGGAGAACTCTACCATAAGAATGGCATTCTTACCGGCCAGCCCGACCAACATCACCAAGCCCAGCTGGGCGTAAATACTCAGCGGTGTGTTGCAGATAATGAGGCCGATCAATGCTCCCAACATAGCTACGGATACGGATACAATCACGGAGATCGGAACCGTCCAGCTTTCATATTGAGCCACTAGGAATAAGTAACCAAAGAGCAGAGCCATGCCCATCAACAGTACCAATTTGCCGTCGTTCTGCCGTTCCTGGAAACTCATGTCTGTCCAAGTGATGGAGTAGTTTTCCGGCAGGGGAATGGCTTCAATTTGGTTCATCAGCTCACCACTGCTAACTCCCGGCTTGGCTTGTGCCGTGATTTCGGCAGACATCAGCTGATTGAAACGGGAGATTTGTCGCGGACCCACCATATAGGATAAGGTGGCCACGGAGCTGAGTGGTACCATTTGGTTCTGATCGTTCTGGATATAAGTGTTCATGATGTCATTGATGGTTGTGCGGTTTTCTGCTGCCGCTTGCATCTTGACCTTGAACGTATAGCCGATCAGGTTGAAGTCATTGATGTACATGGAGGCCAGTTTGCTCTGAAGAGTGGTGAAAATGCGGTTAACCGGCACGTGCAGACTTTGCGCTTTTTCACGATCAATGTTCAGGAAGAGCTGGGGGGTATTGGCCTCATAGGCACTGCGGGCATACATGGTGCCGGGCAACTGGTTGATTTTATCCAGCAGATCCGTCATCACGCGTTCCAAATCTTTGGGCGTTTCATCCCCGCTTGCTTGAAGCATAAAGGAGACGCCCCCCGTTAAGCCTAAGCCCATGATGGCCGGTGGACTAAAGACGGTTGCTTTGGCTGCCGGTATTTCATCACACATGATGGAGGCTTTCTGCATGATAGAATCTAGAGAAAGATCCGGCGTCTTTCGCTGATCCCATGGGTCTAGCTGAGCAATGCACATCCCCAGGTTTTCTCCATTACCTCCCATGAAGCTGAAGCCGGAAGTGGAGGATACCTGACGTACTCCGGGGATGCTCATGAGTTTTTCTTCTGCACTGCGGATGGCTTGTTCCGTGCGGTTCAGTGTTGCACCGGGTGCCAATTGAATATCACAGAACACGGTACCCTTATCTTCTGGTGGCAGGAAGGACTTGGGTACGGTTTCAAACAGCTTCCAGTTACCAAAAAGCACGGCTGCCAGAAGAATCAGTGTGAGCCATGCTCGACGTACCAGGATGCCGGCTCCTTTAAGGTAAGTTTTGCGGCTCCATTCCAACACGGTGTTGAAGGGGCGGAATAAACTGAATCGGTTTTTTGCCTTAGTCTTCTTCTTCAGTAGCAAGACGCACAGAGCTGGGCTGAGTGTCAGTGAGTTAATGGCAGAAAGGCAGAGAGCTACGCACATGGTAACGGAGAACTGCATATAAATGTTCCCGACCATGCCGCCAAAGAAGGCAATGGGTACGTAAATGGCCACGGTTACCAGTGTGGTGGCGATGATGGCTCCCGTGATCTGGTGCATACTCTTTTTGGTCGCTTCTTCCGGGGAAAGATGTTCCGTTTCCAGAATGCGCATGGTGTTTTCCACTACGATGATGCCGTCATCCACTAGAGACCCAATAACCAGAATAAGGCCGAACATGGTCAGCACGTTAATGGAAAAGCCCAGCGGTAGCAAAATGGCAAAGGTACCGATTAGGGAAACGGGAATGGCTAATGCCGGAATAAGGGTGGCGCGCCAGTCCTGAAGGAATAAGTACGTGATGGCTACGACTAGAATCAGTGCCACTATAAGCGTTTCAAAGATTTCCGACATCGTGGCAGAGATGTATTGCGTGGGGTCATAACTGACCTCATAGCTCATCCCTTCGGGGAAGCGGTGTTGCAGTTTTTCCAGCGTATCTTTTACGCCGTTCATGGCTTCCAGTGCGTTGGCGTCGTCCAGTCGATACACGGCCATGTTAACGGAGTCTTCACCATTGTTACGGCTGCTGCCCGTGTAGGTTTCTGAGCCCAATTCAATGCGGGCTATATCGTCCAGACGAGTGACGTGTCCATTGTCGCCCGTGCGGACGATAATCTTGCTGAACTCTTCTACCGTTTTGAGTCGGCCGGTAACATTGACCTTATACTGAATGAAGTTGTTTTCCCCTTCAGAGCCGATAGAGCCGGCTGCCGCTTGTACGTTCTGAGCCTTGATAGCATTAGAAACATCATCCGGTGTGATGTTCAGGGCAGACATACGTAGGGCGTCCAGCCAGATACGCATACTGTAGTTCTTTTCCGGCATCAGGTTGACGGCGGAAATTCCCGGAACACGGGCAATTTCATCCTTCACACGGGATTTGACAAAGTTGTTCAGCTCCAGCGAACTCATGCTGGTGGAACGGAACGCAAAGAAGCCCAGAATATCAGAGGAACGCTTCTTGATCTTGATGCCTTGATCCGTTACTTCCTTGGGAAGTTTGTATTCCACTCGCTTCAAGGCATTCTGCACGTTGACCATGTTAATGTCTGAATCCGTGCCGCTCTTGAAGGTCAGTGTTAGGTTGTACCCCCCGGTGTTGTCTGATTTGGAGGAGAAGTAAATCAGGTTTTCCAGCCCGTTGAGTTCTTCTTCAATGGGGGATGCCAGGGTTTCCATCACCACCTGGGAGCTGGCTCCCGTATAGGTAGCCTGCACGTTGATGCTGGTAGGGGCAATTTCCGGGTATTCTGCCACGGGCAGCTGATTTAAGCAGATGCCTCCGGCCAGCATCATCAAAATGGCAATGACGATGGCAAATTTAGGGCGCTTGATAAAGAGATCCGCAATCATGGGAGGATTAGTTTTGAGCAGGATATACCGGATTTACTTTGGCTCCGGGGCGTACCTTGTGCATGCCATCAATAATGATGACTTCTCCTTCTTTCACGCCTGTTTTGAAGCATTGTTCATTGTTGACCGTGTTGCCCAGAGTGACATCGCGACGCTCTACCAAACCTTGGTCATTTACCACGTAAACATAGCTTTTATAGGCATCATGCATGACCGCAGAAATATTGGCTGACGGGTAGCGGTCTACGTTCTTTTTGGAAATGTTAACCGTGACAACACCGCCGGGGGTGAGTACTTCTTCCGGATTGGCAAACTTGGCCCAGACGTTCAGGGTGTCGGTGTTGGTTTGGACAGTGTTATCCGTCATGAAGATTTTGCCGGGCTGGTTATATTCCCTTCCGTTGGCAAGTTTTACGGCAACGATGGCGTCTTTCTTCATGTTTTCCTGAGAGCCGAACAAGGACAGAAAATCTCGTTCACTAATGGGGAACTTGATGTACACTTCATCAATGCCGGTGATGGTTACCAGTGAGGATGAAGCGGGTGTAATGTAGTTGCCTGTGGAGAAAGTAACGCGTCCCGTACGCCCGGATATGGGAGCTGTAATGCGGGTGTAGTTAAGGTTGTCCTTGGCAACGGTGATGGCGGCGTTAGCAGATTGGATTTCTGCTTCAAAGGCGTGCATGGTACTTTTGGCGTTTTCCACGGTGTCCATGGAAACGGATTTGGAAGCCAGCAATTTGTTGTAGCGCGTGAAGCTGTTTTTAGCATAAATGAGTTTGGCTTCCAGCTGTGCCTTCTTGGCAAGTGCTTCTTCCAGAGCTGCTTTGTAGTGTGTATCTTCTATCTCAAACAGAAGATCTCCTTTCTTGACAATGTTGCCTTCTCTGAAGCGGGTCGCAACGATGTTGCCTGAGACTCGTGGCTGCACGGTGACGCGGTCAATGGCTTCTACTTGCCCAATATATTGTTTGTTGACGGCGCTGTCTATGGTGGATGCCTTTTGAACCAGTACCGTACTGGGTTTGGTCGCTTTCCCCGGAGTGCCTTGGGCATAGCCGGGAACCAATAGGGAGAAAAGCAAGCAGGTCCCTGCCAATAGGCGGAGAGCTTCTTTCTGATGATAGGTGTGCTTTTTCATGTAGTGCGATTTATTTATTGTAAACATTGTTATAAAGGGTTTCCACGATGCGGCAGAAGTGTTCTTGATCTTCTTGTGGTAACGGGCTAAACAGAGCCTCAAGCTTTTTTTTCATCCCGTTGAAAAGCAATTGGAAATTGGTCTCTCCTTTTTCAGAAAGGCGAATGCACAGGGAGCGTCTGTCTTTCGGGTTTTCTTTGCGGTCAAATAGCCCTTTTTTCACCATGCTGTCCACCAATATAGATGCTGCCGGGATGCTCATGTGGAGATAATTAGCCAGCATTTTAAGGGGAATGCCTTCTTCTTTGTTGGTCATCAGGCGGTTTAATGCTCCCAATGCGTTCATCTGACGAACCGTTAATCCCATGATTTCTTGGTAATGGTCTTTGTCCACCTCTTTCAGATTGTCTCTTTTGAACTGAATGAGAATGGTCTCAAACTTGTGAACGGAGTTCGCAATATCCAAGGTAGGTTGAAGCATGGCGCTGTTATGTCAAAACTAGTTAATTGTTGTCAAACTAAAACAAATAAAGTCCTGTATTTATTATGGTGTTAAAAGGAATGATGTGCCACTATATCTCCCTAAGAAAGTAAGGGCGGAATCAACCTAAAGTTGCAAAAAAAGTATTTTTTTATTGTCAGTAAGGGGGAATGCGTGTATAAACCTCTCCGTCCTTACTCCATCTGTGATGGAGCGGGAATAAAGACCAAGGTTAAGGAGCGGTAGCTCAGTTCGGTTAGAGCGCCAGCCTGTCACGCTGGAGGTCGCGGGTTCGAGCCCCGTCCGCTTCGCCACCTTATTCAAAAACGGCCGCCTCTGGCGGCTTTTTTTTGTACACTTTCAGATGGATTGAATTTGTGAGGGGCAGTGTACAAATGGGAGTCGTTGCGGAAGAAAAGGTGCGTACTTGATTTTCACCCGGTATTCCCGCATGATGTTCGCATGATTCTGGAACTGCACTCTCCTCTGGATATGCACTTGCACTTGCGGGATGGCGATATGCTGAAATTGGTCACGCCGTTAAGTTCTGCTTCTTTTGCCGGGGCTGTTATCATGCCCAATTTGGTGCCGCCTGTGGCTGATGCGGAGTCGGTTGTTGCCTATCGGCAGCGAGTGCAGGAAGCGTGCGGAAATGACGTGTTTAAGCCATACATGACGGCGTTTTTCCGTTCTTATACGCAGCAGGAATTAGAAAAACTGAAAGACTTGGTGTTTGGTATTAAGCTGTATCCTGCCGGTGCAACAACGAACAGTGATGGCGGGGTGAAGGCCATGAAGGATGCTGAAGCGACTTTGAGTCTGATGCAGGAGATGGAAATCCCCTTGTTGGTTCATGGGGAAAGCCATGGCTTTGTGATGGATCGTGAAGCAGAGTTTTTGAGCGTTTACCGAGATTTGGCAACACGGTTCCCTCGTTTAACTATTTGCATGGAGCACATTACTACGGCTGCTGCCGTACAGTTGCTGGATGAATATGAAAACTTGGCTGCAACCGTAACTCTTCAGCATTTATTGATTACTCTGGATGATGTGGCTGGCGGTATGTTGCGGCCTCATTTGTTCTGCAAGCCGATTGCCAAGAGGCCGGAGGATAGGCATGCGCTGTTGCAAGCGGCCTTATCCGGTCATCCCCGTCTGATGTTCGGTAGTGATTCTGCTCCACACCCCATTCATGCTAAGGAGGCTTGCGGATGCGCTGCCGGTGTGTTTACTGCTCCTCTTGCCTTGCCTCGTTTGGCTGCTTTGTTCGAGGAGCATGGTGCATTGGATAAGTTACAGGGCTTTGTGTCTGATCACGCTTGCTCTCTTTATGGCTTAACCCCTCCGGCCAAGACCGTTCGCCTGCAACGGCGAGAAATGATGGTCCCCTCTGCCTATGAGGGATATGGGCAAAAGGTTGTGCCGATGGATGCCGGTTGTATCATTCCTTGGAGTATGATGTGATTCCTTCGGGAGAAATGACGGAACCTCAATAAGGAGTGTGTCTTTGTGCTGGATATTCCGGCTGATTCTGTTATAATCTCGTTCCATGGATCGGATTCGCGTTTATACGGGTGGTGTTGCTTCCTGTAACGGTTATCTTTTTAAGACAAAAGATAACACTTATGTGGCGGTGGATGCTCCTGCCGGATTTGCGGATTGGATTTATTCTAAAAAACCGGACATCATCATCACGGACCTTCTTATCACTCATCAGCATTTTGACCATGTCGAGGATGCTTGTCGAATGCGTCAAATATTTGACTGCCGCATTCATGCGGGAAGAGCTTACAATGAAGAATTGACATTGGAAAAAATGGCTCGTGATGCATGGGGGCTTCCTATTAGTATTCAACCGTTTGTAGTTGATGATGTTTTGACGAGCGATGTCCATACGGCCAATTGGAGCGGTCTCCTCTGGCATCTGCATCAAGTTCCAGGTCATTCCCCGGACAGCATTGTGTATGATTTGCCTGATGAAGGCATTATGTTTACAGGAGACGTGATTTTTGCCGGTTCTATCGGGCGAACGGATTTGCCGGGTGGGAATCTGCGCCAACTAAAACAGGGTATCGAAAAAAAGGTGCTTAATCAACCGGCCACTACTATGATTTTCCCGGGACACGGCCCATATACAACCGTGAAAAACGAATTGTTGACGAACCCGTTTGTGTCCTGATTGCTCTTTTACTTCACCGTCGCCGGTGTGAGAAAGCTCGTGTTATTTTTCTTTAGCAAAGCATATAAGACCCATGTTATTTTCAGAATTAGGCTTATCGGAACCAGTCCTGAAGGCTGTGGAGAAATGCGGTTATGAACACCCCACTCCTATTCAAGAACAGTCCATTCCCATTATTTTGGAGGGGCGTGACCTCATCGGGGCTTCCCAGACCGGAACAGGCAAAACAGCTGCTTTTGCTCTCCCTCTGTTGACGAAAACGAAACCTATCGGTAAGCCTCAGATTTTGGTATTGGAACCTACGCGGGAATTGGCTGACCAGGTTGCAGAATCTTTTATCCAATATGGTGAGTTTACCGGCCTGAAAGTGGCTTTGTTATATGGCGGGGTGGGCTACGGCAAGCAGACAGAAGACTTGAAAAAAGGGGCTGATATTGTCGTTGCCACCCCCGGTCGTTTGGTGGATCATTTTTATCGTTGTTCCATGCGTTTTGGGGAAGTCAAGGCCTTGGTCTTGGATGAAGTGGATCGCATGTTGGATATGGGATTCCTTCCGATTGTCCGTAAGATTGTCAATCTGTGCCCGTGGGATGGGAGACAGACTCTCTTCTTTTCAGCGACAATGCCGCCTGTCATTGCCGGTTTTGCGAAATGGTGTCTGACGGATCCTGCGGAAGTCACCATTGCAAGGCGCGAAGTTGCTGCCACCATTAGCCATGCCTTTTATCCCGTTGCTTTGGATCAGCGGGATGAATTGTTGTTGGCTCTGCTGAAGGGTACGGATTTTCGTTCCGTGATGATTTTTACCCGTACTCGTAAGGAGGCTGATGCTGTTTGTGCCATGCTGAAACGTCAAGGCTACCGTGGTGAAGTTGCTGTGATGCACTCAGATATCCCTCAGAGAGAGCGCATGGAAGCCCTAAAGGGATTCAAAAACGGGAAATATGATATTCTTGTAGCTACGGATGTGGCTGCCCGGGGTATTGACATCAATGGTGTGTCTCATGTGATTAACTACCGTGTTCCGGAAAATGCGGAAGATTATGTCCATCGCATTGGGCGTACCGGACGTGCCGAGGCTTCAGGTGATGCCTTTACGATTATGACGGCTGATGAATTAGACTTTGCCGTTGCTGTAGAAAACTTTATTGGTAAGCCCATTGAACGTAAGAAGCTGGATGGATTTAATTACACATACACTGCTTTGTTAGAAGATAAGCCTGTGAAATCTGTGCGTAAGCCTAAACCTCCTCTTCCCACCAAACGCCGCAGGCGTTAAAATAACAGGGGCTTTTGCGTTGTCTCCCTGGTCTTACGGAAAGAAAAATCATCCATGCGTATACTTGCCATAGATCCTGCCATACGCAATACAGGATATGCCATAGTAGAAGGGGACTATCGTCGTGCCCGTGCCTTGGATTACGGAACACTGTCTATTCCTCGCAGCGTTTCCCAATCAGGTTGTTTGCTGGCTATTAAGCAACATCTAAGTAACCTTATTGACAAGTGGAATCCGGATGAAATGGCTGTGGAGCGTATTATTTACGTCCAGTCTCATCAGACTGCCATTGCAATGGGTGCCGCTAAAGCTGCTGTAGTTATTGCGGCGGCAGAGGCCGGTTTGCAAATTATGGAATACTCCCCCAAAAGTGTAAAACTCTCTGTTGTGGGACGCGGTGCCGCGCAAAAAACTCAAGTGGCTTTTATGGTACGAGCTCTGCTGGAGCTCCGGGAAAATCCGGCTCCTGATGCTGCCGATGCTTTGGCTATAGGCCTGACGCATCTATTTTCTTCAGATCCATTAAAGGCTCATTTAATGGACAGAAAATATATTTGAACTGGGCAATATATTAGAGCCCTAATGGGGGCTTAGGGCTTGAATGTTCTTCCTTTGCCATCCTGCCACGCTTTAAGAAGAGAGGCATATAGCTTGTTGAGTTGGTCCAGAGTGGCTATACGGTATTCAACCGTATTCGTATTCGGATAGGCTTTAGCAACAACGGTATCCGGATTGATTTCTTCCCCTGTGGCTCGGTTGAGTGCTCCGTTTCCAAGTTCCTTAGCCCGAGATGAGATGTTTTTAATGGCATTAATGCCGGAGTTTTGTCCTAGAGATTCCAGATAATAAAACTTAGTTGGCGTATTCCCCTCGGTGATGATTGAGACCTCATATACCATGCATGCATTGTTCAGGACATATTTATGCTGTGCCACGGCCACTATTCGGTTGAGGTTGACTACGTATTGCCCATCCGGAAAATTGCCTATCCAGAATCGACTCTGATTATAGTCATCCTTAGATTGTGCCGCACCCGTTTTGGATTGGGCGGAAAGCGGCGCAGCTATACAAACACACAGGGCTAAAAGAGGAAATAGAAAGCGCTTCATGGCTTTCTATTTAAGCTCACTTGAGAACCGGTGTGAAGAAAAATCTGTCTCTCCTGCCATTAGAGAAACTCCCTCTCGCTATTCAGAAATAAAACACAGATAAATACACACCACATTGATATTCAAGATTATCAAGACACAAAAAGGCCACCCCAAATGAGGTGGCCTTCAAGAAGATTTTTGGTACCGTCGGTGGGACTCGAACCCACACTCTTTTGGAACTCGATTTTGAGTCGAGCGCGTCTACCATTCCGCCACGACGGCACGTGAAGCAAGGGAATTAAACGCCAAGATGAAAATGATGTCAAGGATTTTTTATGAATAATGATCGTTTCCGGCGAAAAAAAAGAGGTATGAGTCAAACTTTATCCTCTTTTATTTCTGAGTTTGGCGTTGTTTTTTACCGTATAGAGGAGTGATTTGTTACTCTAACTGTGTCTTTTGTTTGTATTCTTTACGGTTATGGGAAGGCCTGCTACCATGAAGTAAACTTCATCGGCACTTTTGGCAAGCAACTGATTGGCAATGCCCAGTCCGTCACAGTAGTGTCGGGTTTCTGCGTCTGCCTGGCTAATACCCATGCCGGTTTCTGATGAAACTAGTACCCAGGGAACAGGAGATACGTTGATAAGTTCTTTTAAAGCATCAATTTCTTCAATTAATGCTTCCAGGAACGGCTCGAATATTGTGGGGTCTTTTTGAGCATATAAGGTGTTGGACGTAAGTAGTGTAACACATTCCAGAATAACTCCGTCCACCTGGTTTAATAGCCCTGATTGTTTAACTTCGTTTGCTACGTGGCGCGGGCATTCCAGAGTAAGCCAGCTTTTTGGACGTCGTTCTCGATGTTTTTTCACACGGTATTCCATAGAGCCCTCCCCGGGCCAAACTTCTGCCGTAGCGATGTATAAGATTTTATTACCAAATCCGTTAGCTATTTTTTCAGCGTATTGGCTTTTACCGCTTCTGATGCCACCCAGAACGAACGTCATGCGTGCTGCATTGGTGTCAGAGTTTAGAGATGTAGCGTTCATAGGATTCCATTATAGCATGGTGAGAATTTAGAAAGTCATTTAAACTGAATACTTCCAGTGTGATGGTAGGTGTGAAAGATGTATCCCACATGGGGTGAAGTATTGCGTCTATCATGTTTGATGGCATATGGTGTAGGGACTGGTGATCCCGTTTGTGTAACCCATGCAGGTGGCATATGCGTATGTCTTGCCACCAGAGAGTTAACAGTTTTTCCGGGCACAGTCCTTCTTTCCAGACATGGCCTATGTCAAAACATCGGGAATGGGGACTGTTTGAGATCAACTTGTCCAAATAGTCAATGGGATGCCGCTCCAGGTTTTCCAGAGCCAAACTCTCCGGGGTCGGTAAATGAGAGCTGATTTGTTCCAAACATCGTAGAATGCGTTCCGTTTCTCTTTCCGTGAGATGGGGGCGCATATCCGTACTGGGGATATGATCCGTTACTACATGCATTACCCATGTGTGCGGATTTAGCTCTCTGGTCAATTCAATGGCACGAATGAGGTTTTCTGTGTAGAGACGGCTTGATTCTTCCGTAGCAAATCCTCCATCTGTGGGAAGGTGTATGTTCCAGGTGATATTGGCATCTGTTGCAATGGCTGCCAATTCGCGGATTTCTGCCGGAGTGATGAGGTTTTCTCCGTGTGTGCCGGCTTCTAACAGGAGCAGGGATATATCATCTGCGTAATGAACGCATTTTTTTATGGCGGGAACATAGTAATCCGGGATGATGAAAGAGGTACAACCGATATTAAGCCCCGGGACACGACATTTTTGCGGATGGTTCATAATGTGCAGAATGAGAAAAGAACAAGCCATTCCGTGCATTCCACGGTACAGCCGAAAACATCTCCTGTAACGCCTCCAAGCCTTTTTTGAGCATACAGGAGCAGTGATAATGATCCAACGATGGCGGTCAGCATGGCGTACAATCCCTGTTCTCCTACCCAAACGCAGGCCGCAAGGGTGACTATAGCCGCACTTATCGCATGAATGGGGCGTGTCCCTTGTTTGAAGGCTTCACCCATGCCTCCCGGCCGGGCTCCGGGAAAGCGCATGGCAATAAAAATTTGGCTACGTGCCAGCAAGCCTGCCAAAGCGCAAGCTGTGATTGTAAACTCCCAAGAACCTTGTGTCACTATAGTGGCCAGGGCTGTAGTCTTAAAAGCAAGATTAAAGAACAAAGCCGTGCCTCCAAATGTGCCCAGACGTGAATCTTTCATAATTTCCAGTCTGCGCTCTTTGGGGACTTCCACGGGTAAGCCATCTCCACAGTCTGCCACACCGTCCAGATGTAACCCACCTGTGATAGCTACCCAACAGGCACATCCGATAACTCCACATATGAGAGGAGGAAAGAGTAGTGATGCTGCCCAAGTGAGCCCTCCTGCCAGTATTCCTACAACAAGCCCAACCAGTGGAAGCCAAGCGGAAATCCCCTTCAGATCTTGTTGTAAAGGCCATGGCCCTACCGGAAGTCTGGTTAAGAAACCAAAGGCGGAACGGATGGTTGTGATGAACGACATAAATGGGTAAAGTACTGTTAATGAGGAACGTAAATATCCAGTTCCGGAAGAGTTTTCATTTCTGAAAGGATTCGAGTGGCTGCATCCAGCATCGGGAAAAATAAAGCTGCACCGGTCCCTTCACCAAGGCAGAGTCCCAGATCCAGGTAAGTAGTGACACCAATGTGTTTCATGATAAGTTGATGTCCTGGTTCTGCGGAGTTATGGGAACCGATAAAGTATGATGCAACTTCCGGATAAATACCTTGGGCAATAGCTGCCGCGGCTCCGGCAATAAAGCCGTCAATGACAATGGGAACGCGCAGAGAGGCGGCCCCTAGCATCAATCCGGCCATGGCTCCTATTTCCGGCCCTCCTACTTTTGCAAGTACGTCAATGGCGTCAGACGGATTTGGGTTGTTCAGTGCTATCCCTTGTTCGATGAGTTTTATTTTTTTACGGATCACTTCTCCTTTTACTCCGGATCCTTTCCCCGTTACGATTTCTACAGGAGTCCCGGTGAGTACTGAAACAATGGCAGAAGATGGCGTGGTGTTGCCAACGCCCATTTCTCCTGCTGCTACAATATCCAATCCCTTGGCTTTTTCTTCTCTGGCCATGTCTATCCCTACTTGAATACATTTGATTGCCTCCTCTCTTGTCATAGCTGACCCTTGTGAAAAGTCGTTGGCTCCGTGCATGACTTTTTTGTTGATAAGGCCTGGCAGGTCGCCAAAGTCATAATTGACTCCCACATCTACAACAGAGAGTCTAGCTCCTGCATTGCGTGTGAAGGCGTTGATTGTACCTCCTCCTTGAAGGAAGTTCCGAGTTTGGATGTAGGTGACATCTGTGGATGTTAAGCTGAGACCATGGTCTGCAATGTGATGGTCAGCGGCAAAGAGGACAACGGCTTTATTTTTTAAGCAGGGTGTAGGATTACCCGTCATAGCGGCAATTTGGATGGCGACAGGCTCCAGTTTACCCAAGGCAAGAGGTGGTTTTGCAAGAATCTTTTGACGCTCCAAAGCAACTGCGGCGGCTTGTTGGTCTAGCGGGGGAATGTTTAGTTGGTTCATAACTGTCAAAAAATAGAAATAATGAAAAGAAAGAGAGAAAATAGTAATGTCCCGATCAATGTGGTTATCCACATGAGGCGTATGGAAAGGCTCAAATCATGAGCTGTAGCTTCTTTGATGCCTATACCCATCCATGGGTAATCAGCCGGTAATCCTTTGTAAGTGACCGGTCCTCCCAGACGGAGATTTAAGGCTCCGGCAAAGGCTGCTTCACTCCAGGCTGAATTAGGGCTGGCATGGGCGTGGCGGAAACGCCAACCTATGGTGAGTGCTTTCAAAGAAGATGTGCCTTTTATTAACATGGCAGATGCGGAAATGCACGGAAGAATCAGGCGTGCTGGGATAAAATTGAGGACATCGTCCATGCGTGCGGCAAAGGTTCCAAAGTGTCTGTACCGGTCATTCTTTTTCCCCCACATGGCATCCAGAATATTAAAAATACGATGGAATAGAGTAGCATAAGCCGCACCCCATGCTCCGCCAAGCCAACAACCTATCGTTGCCCAGAATAAGGTGGAAAAAACACCGTCCGTCAGGTTTTCTGCTACACTTTCAATGGCTGCTCGAGTTATTCCGTGGCAATCCATGCGTTCTGTATCTCTACCCACAATCATAGAGACGGCTTTCCGGGCTGAGGTTATGTCTCCGTTGAGTAGCGCCTTTTCCACCCGTCGTGCATGGATTGCTAATCCTCGTGGTGCCATGCAAATATAAATGACCAGAATTGAAGGAATCCAGAAGAGCCAAGATTGAGTTGAGAGAGAAAATGGGAGTAAAAACAATGTACATACGACTAGAGCTGTAACACAAGTGCCTAAGGCTGCGACTATTCCTCCCATCAGAGAACCACCCCATATGTAACGAGATGCTCGTTCCAAATGACGAGCACACTTGCCGATCAGGCAGACAGGATGAAATCTGTTGGGCGGGTCTCCTGCCAGAATATCCAGCAGAAGAGAGGCAAGCAAGATGAACGGTGGTAGAGTCATAACTCAATGGTTCAAACGAAGAATACGGTAGATAGATTTCAAATCCAGATGTTTTCTGACTTCGTCTGCCAGCCGGTTCAAAGCTCCATCCAGATCATAGGATGTGAGAAGCTTGGGGTTAGCTTTTAAGCCTGAGGATATTCTGACTTTGTTGATAAATGCACGACGGAATAAATCATCATCCAGTATGCCGTGTAGGTATGTTGCCCAGATATTGCCTTTGCCATAACCGCAGGGAGAACCGTCTTCTCTGAAAATAATAGGAGAGCAGGGTGGACGATGGGTTGTTATTCCATGGTGGATTTCATAACCGGAGGCCGTTTGGCCTAGTGGCGTCGTGGCTTGGCGCACGTTTGTGAGTGTTTTGGTTGGGGCAAAGACGGTAGTAAGTTCTAGTAGTCCCAATCCGGGTGTCTGTTCTTCTTGGGATTCCATATGGTTAGGATCCATAATGTCGGTTCCCAGCATTTGCAGACCTCCACAGATTCCCAATATCCATTTTCCGCTTTTAGCATGTTGGTGAATAAGTTTTTCTAGCCCTGCTACCCTCAGCCCTGATAGATCTGCCGCTACGCTTTTTGTCCCGGGTAAAATAAGTAAATCGGGATTCCCCCAATCTTCTTGTGTCCGTATTTGGCGGAGTCGGATATCCGGTTCTGCTGCTAGTGGTGCAAAGTCTGTGAAATTGGAGATATGGGCTGGCATGACTACAGCTACGTCCAAACAATCTATGTGTTTAGAATGTTCATCATGTTCAAAGGGAAGAACGGCGCGATCTTCTTCTGGAATATTGATATCTCGTATCATCGGGATAACTCCTAGTACCGGTTTACCGGTTCTCTCCAGCATATAGGTGTGTGCAGAGGACAATAATTCCTGGTCTCCGCGAAACTTGTTGACCACAAATCCTGCCAGCAATTCTTTTTCCCAAGAATTAAACGTCATCCATGTTCCCAAAAAAGAGGCGTAGACTCCTCCGCGGTCAATATCGCCGGTTAATAGAACTTTGGCGTGTGCATAACGTGCCATGTTCATGTTTACGACATCTGCGGATTTGAGATTGATTTCTCCGGGGCTCCCGGCTCCTTCCATGCAAATGAGGTCATATTCTTCTGCTAAGGAGTCGTAAGCTTTACAAATGGCCGGCCAGAAACGCTTTTTTGCCATAAAGTATTCTTTTGCCTCCATGTGTCCTACGGAGTGTCCCATGACGATTACTTGTGAACCGGTATTAGAATGAGGTTTCAGCAAGACGGGATTCATTCTGGCATCAGGATCAATGCAACAGGCTCTGGCTTGGACTATTTGAGCTCTGCCCATTTCTTCTCCTTGCGCCGTTACTCCGGAATTGAGTGCCATATTCTGAGCCTTAAATGGAGCTGGTCTAAAACCATCTTGCAGGAAAATGCGACATAGTGCCGCCGTAAGTACACTTTTCCCTGCGTCAGAGCAGGTTCCTTGAATCATCAAAGAGGGGGTGGGGCGTTTGTGTAGGATACCGGGCCCTTCTCCAATGTATTCTGTATACAATGCTTTAACTAGGCGAGTATTGTCTTCAATGGTTCGTACTGCTGCACGAAACCAACCGCCGGTTCCCAGTCCCGGGTAGTTGCTGCAGTCACGCAGAGCAAGTCCATGTCGGGTTAAAAGCCTGGAGATTAGATTTGATTGTACGTTTTTTAGCCGGAAAAGCAGGAAATTGGCTTCGGAGCTCATAACCATTGCTCCGGGTATAGCGGACAGCTTGCGGAATAGGTCTTCTCGTCGTTCTTTGTTCCGGGTGCGTTCCTCATTTGCCCAGGATCGCTCGGAGTTTAACACAGCTTTTACTGCTGCTTCTGCAAAGATATTGACGTTCCAAGGCGGCAGGGATTGTTGTAATTGCTTTGCCAAAGGTTCGGAACAGACGGTAAAACCACACCGTACGCCGGCCATGCCATAAAACTTTGTTAGAGAACGCAAAACGATTAAGTTGGGTAGACGAGTGACGTCTTTCAGTAGTGATTCGGTCCCGTTTGTATAATCCATGAAGGATTCATCAATAATCCAAATGACTTTAGGTGTGGTATGGATGATTTGCCGCAAAGGTTCTGCCTTTAACAACCCTCCGGAAGGGTTACTCGGGTTTGACAGAAAAACCGCATTCCCTTCGGAGGCGTATTTTTTTAAGAGATTGGTATTTGGTAGAAAGTGTTCTTGTTCTGTTGTTTGGAAGGATGTTACCTTTGTGCCATGGCGTAAACAAGCCAGCCTGTATTCAGAAAACGCAGGCTCTGGTATTACTGCTCTGTGAAGGTCGAAAGCGCGGGGGATGGCGTGAATCAGTTCGTTGGCTCCATTCCCAAAAGTGAAACAATGACCCGGTATTCCATAATGATCACCTGCTAATTCCCTGAGTTCTTCCATATCGGGGGATGGATAAGGAACTGCATCCTGAATGGCTTTCCACAAAGAAGATATAATAAATTCAGGTGTTCCTTCAGGTCGTAAGTTCACACTGAAATCCAGGATATCCTGTTTCGCACAACCTGCAACGTCTGACAATTTTTTTAAGTTGCCGCCATGTGAAAAATTGTTCATATCGTAGTAGTTAGATTTGACCTGCCAAGCAATGTTTTCTCATTAAAAGAGTCACCTTGGGGGTAATGAGCTTTCTCTGCGAGAGCGGAATCCTTCTCCCATGGAGAAAATGAAAAAGCAAGGCTCATCATAGAAGCATCATGTCTTGTCTCAGATGGAATAGACAAGTCAAAAATGGAAGGCCTTCTCTAAGCCTGTCCGGGAATGCTTCATTTCTGATGAACAAAAATGTGGAGTTCGTAAAAAATAATGTTCAAAAAAAAAATTTTTTACTTGTCATACCGGAGACTTTGTTATCATATCGAGCTATGAACCCTTATGGGAAGGGTTACAGACCTCAGGGACGCCCGTAGCCGGGCAAGAAATAGATGGGGAATCCCGGTGAAAATCCGGAGCGGTACCGCCACTGTAAGTGAGTATATCTCGCAAGCCAGAAAACCAGCCTACGGGGTTGTCCAATTGTTCGGCGAGTTACCGAACGTAAGGCACTACAACCATGCTTTATACGAAGAAAGCCCTTCAAATGGGCGCTATTGCCGTTGGCCTTGCAGCTTTCGCAGGTCAGTCCTCTCTTGGCGATTCCGTTAAAAAAGAAGACACCAAGACCTCTGTTGAAACGGAAACCATGCAGGTCATGCCGGAATTGACCATGGCATCCCACTTTGTAGGTGTGCCGTACAATCAGTCCGGGGTGTCTGTCTCTATCATCAATCCGGAAGAATTCCAAAAAGCTGGCATTGAAACTCTGACGGGGGCTCTTTCTCAAACGCCGGGTGTTTTTACGTTAGATGGTGGCGGAACTTGGCAACACGGTTCAGTAAGTAACACTGTTATCCGTGGGATGAATAAAGAGACTTATACCTTAACTATGGTGGACGGAATGCGCATCAGTGATGCCAATATGTCCGGCAATAAGTTCTTGGGTATCACCAATCTCTTCACTGTAGGTAATGTGGAAGTGGTGAAAGGTGCTCAGGGGGCTGTGTTTGGTTCTGGGGCGATTGGCGGTGTGGTTGCCATGGAAACTCCGGAAGGTGTAGGCACTCCTGTCACGAAGATTTTTGCAGAAGCCGGATCTTATGGGACGTTCAACAGCTATATAACTTCCTCCGGAAAAATTAAAAAACTTTCTTATTTTGTGGGGGTTGGATTTGAAACAACAGAAAATGATCCCTCTATTTATCAGCCCATTTTTTATCAGCCCATTTATGACAATAGAACGGGAATGAATGATTTCCGTCAGTGGCAGGAAGCTGTCCGTTTGGGTTATGATGTTAATGATAAGGTTAAGTTGAGCTTTACCTATCGCCGTTTGGATTCTTATTTTGAATATCCTACGCCGTATGTGGATTATAGCGTGAGTCCTTCTATCCCTGATTCTCATCTGTACAATACAGAAGATAAGAATCGTAGCAATCTGATTACAGGGCGTGTAGATGCTGAACTTTCCAAGGTCTGGAGCACCAGCTTCATGGTCGGGCATTACAACATGGATTATTCATGCCATACTCCGGAATATGATTTCCTACCTAATGTAATGCGTAATCGTCGGTTCCAGACAGAATGGCGTAATGCTTTAACTTGGAATAAGGAATGGAAGACTGTGGCCGGTATTGCTTGGGATCGTTCCGATTACATGAGCGCTAATAATTACGTTTCCAAGGATGAGTGGCAAAGTACGCTTGCTTTCTTCGCAGAACAAATGTGGGCTCCCACAGATAATTTTGATGCAAGTTTGGCTTTGCGGTTGGAACATGATTCCGTTTGGAATAATCACTTCACATGGCGTTATTCTAACTCTTGGAAGGTAACGGGTAAGGATTCTCCCACCCGTATTTTTGGATCTGTTGGTTCTGGATTCCGGGCTCCTACCTACTTTGAACAGTATGCTGCCAATTATGGTTATGTCGGTAATCCGGATCTGGATGTGTCCAAGTCTTTGGGCGGTGATTTAGGAATTGAACAGCGTCTGACTGAAAACCATTATGCTACTGTAACTGGATTCTGGACTCGTATAGATGATGAGATCGGAACAAAGAGAGTGGAGACTGGGCCTAGTTCCTATACCACTTATACCAACTATTCTCACTGTACTTCTTACGGTGTGGAAGTTTCCTTCAAAGGACAGTTTAAGGATGCTTGGAATAGTGGGTATTATGCCAATTACACTTACACCATGCCCAAGCGCGATTCTGTTGGCGGATATGATGAAACCATTCAAATGGCCAATACTGCCCGCCATACTGTCAATGCGGAGGTCTACACTTCTCCTGTAGAAAAATTGACGGTTGGTTTTGGGGTAACGGCTGCTATGGGGCGTACGGATTGTAACTATGCTCGGTTAGACAATTTCTTTACGGCTCGTTTGTTTGCTCGTTATCAAGCAACGGAAAATGTGGCTCTCCATGTTCGTTTGGAAAACCTGTTTGACCAAAAGTATATCATGACTAATGATTACAACTTTGGCCCACGCGAAGCCAGAGGGTTTGGTATCTATGGTGGCGTGACGGTAGAGTTCTAATTGCTCGGTTAAGGTTTAATTGTTGATTGCAATCCCATCTTCCGTTTTTTTGTGACTGTTCATGGCGAAGGGAACAGTTATGGACGGAAGATGGGCTTTTTGTTTCCTGTTGTTTTTGAAATCAGGTAACATATGATGAAAGTTTGAATTGTGTTACGTTGGGGATTTACATTGGCCACGGTAGCCGTTTGCGTTTTTCTGGGAGGAGTATTTTATTTTTCCCATCAAGAAGCGGATATGTGGCATGAAGTCTATGGACAGACGGACGATAGAGGAATGCCGGCTGTTTTTGATGGCTTTGTGGAGCGATGGAATGGAATGGTGGAACGTGAACTACAACGGGAGTTGGCAGAATGCGATCGTAAGGAGTCGTTGCTTACTTCCTCCCGAGGGGAAGGGGATACCAGACGCTTAACAGAACATAAGCTTTCAAAAGAGCGTATCAGAAAAAGGCTGGCATTAAAAGATCATATCCGACTGCTCCCTGCAGAGTCAGTACCGTCGGATTTGGTGTGGCAGTATGGAATGGATGAACCGGAGTTGGGGGATTCTCGTGCTCAAAAGGGCGGTGTGGTGCGGTTGTGGATTAATACACCATTTCCGGGAACATTGCGGGCTTTTGGGCCCGGTAGTGAAAACTTTTTCAATTATTCAGCTATTGATAACGTATGGATGCCTCTCGTGGGATTGCATCCGGAAACGTTGCGGCCTATACCGGGGTTGGCTGATCGTTGGGCTTTAACCGCAGATGGTAAAACGGTTTTTTATCATTTGGATCAGAAAGCAACATATTGTGATGGGCGTCCGGTGAAGGCTCAGGATTTCTTGTTGAATATTTGCTTGCGAACATCTGATTTTGCCAGAGATCCATTTTGGACGGCCTTGTTCCGTTCTTCCTATGATCAGATTACCATATATGGAGACTCTATCATTGCTCTGACATTACCATCCTCTGGTCCATTGCAACCCTATATGGCGTGTGTGGATTTTCATCCTGCTCACCCCGGTTTTTATCATGATTTTAACGCTTTGTTTTTGGAACGTTATCAGTGGAAGGCCGTGCCAAATACAGGCGGGTATATGGTTGTGCCCGGCAAAACACGTTTAGGGGAGTGTATTACGTTGGGAAGGGTTAAAGATTGGTGGGCAAAGGATAAAAAATATTATCGTTATTCCTGTAATGCAGATCAAGTAGAGCATGTATTTGTCGGGTTGGACAATAAGGCCGTTGAAATGTTTCGTAGAGGGGATTTGGATATGATGCTTGTTCGCAAGCCGGAGGTGTGGTCAAACGGTCTGGAATTGGCAGAAGCTCATCAAGGGTATATAGATAAATACAGTTTAGAGTCGGATTATGCTTGTCCCCCATATGGGTTGTATCTGAATTGTTCTGATAAACTTCTTAAAAATCCAGATATTCGCCGGGGATTAGCTCATTCCGTAAACATGAATATGGTTATTGATTCTTTGTTTCGGGGTAATATGAGAAGGCTTAATTCTTATATGGAGGGATATGGAGAATTAACTTTGCCGATTCAAGCTCCGGAGTATAGCAAGAAAAAAGCCTTGGAATATTTTGCCGCGGCTGGTTATCGGGAAATGGGTGAAGATGGTGTGTTAAAAAATGAACGGGGAGAAAGGCTTGTTTTGGAATTGTCGTTTGCTGATTCTTCTTCTTTGATGACCAACGTTTGTTCTCTCATTCGACAAGAGGCGTTGAAATGCGGTGTAGAGTTACGTTTAGATGCCCTTTCTTACAGCGTTTGTTCACGTAAGGTTTTTGAAAAACGTCACCAAGCTGTCTTGTGGGCTTGGCCTAACAAAACTCCGTTCCCTCGATTATATGATATATTCTCTTCTGAATTGGCTTATGATTCCCGTGGTAATCCCATCAGCAATACCAATAACATTTTTGCTGTGGCTGATGCAGAATTGGATGCAGCATTGGATGCAGAACGTTCTGCATCCAATGTTGTGACATTAAAACGGGCTTTGCATCGTGTTCAAAGGCGTATTCATGAGCTTTGTATATGGATACCCGGTTGGCGGGAACCTTATACCAATATAGCTTGTTGGCGGTGGATTCAATGGCCGTGTTCCCCTACTCGGTTTTGTTCTCCTAGGATTTATAATCCGTTGGAGTCTCATTTGTATTGGGTGGATGAAAACATCAAGAAAGAAACTCAGTCTGCTCGACACAGTGGCCGCCCGTTTGAAGAAAGACATAAGGTGATTCATCTTGAAAGAACTAAGCCAGTTGCTCCGTAGAAAAGCCTGTCTGTCAGGTTCTTCTTTTTACATTGAAAGCCGTTCAGATTTGATCATAATCCCGTTTCAGTCCTGTAATGTAACTATTTATCAAGTTCTCACGGTAATGAAATTATCTCTGTTTTCAGCTTTTATTTTCGCTTCTTCTCTTTATGCGGCTGTGCCTATGCCATTGCCAGAGTCCAATGACGGAGCCAGGCATATTTTTTCTACTAATCAGGAAAACTTTTTAATGGACGGAAAGCCCGTGAAAATTATTTCCGGTGAAATGCACTATCCTCGTGTACCTCGACAACATTGGAAGGATAGATTTCAGCGTATTAAGGCCATGGGTATGAATACCATTTGTACCTATTTATTTTGGAACGTTCATGAGCCGGAACCGGGAAAGTGGGATTTCTCCGGCAATTTGGACTTTGTCGAATTTATTAAGGAGGCGCAAAGAGCCGGCTTGTGGGTTATTGTACGTCCGGGGCCGTATGTGTGTGCAGAGTGGGAGTTCGGCGGTTTCCCCGGCTGGTTATTGAAGGATGAGGATTTGGAGGTCCGTTCCCAGGATCCTAGATTCTTGGAACCGGCTCTGGCATATCTCAAAAAGGTTTGTTCCATGTTGGAGCCATTGCAGATCACTAAGGGAGGTCCTATCATTATGGCTCAGGTGGAAAATGAATATGGTTCTTACGGCTCAGATAAGGAATATGTGAAAAAGCATTTGGATGTAATCCGCAAGGAGTTGCCCGGGGTTATTCCTTTTACTTCAGATGGTCCTAATGACTGGATGATTAAGAATGGCACTTTACCTGACGTTGTCCCTGCCATGAACTTTGGCGGTGGTGCTAAAGGTGCTTTTGCGAATCTGGAAAGACACAAGGGTAAAACACCTCGTATTAATGGTGAGTTTTGGGTCGGTTGGTTTGACCATTGGGGTAAGCCAAAAAATGGAGGCAGTACGGAAGGGTTTAACCGTGATTTGAAGTGGATGTTGGAAAACAATGTTTCTCCCAACCTTTTCATGGTTCATGGCGGTACATCCTTCGGTTTTATGAACGGAGCAAACTGGGAAGGTGCTTATACCCCGGATGTTACTAACTACGATTATGGCGCTCCTATTTCTGAAAATGGAACATTGACGGAGCGTTACCGTACGTTCCGTCAAACTATTCAGGATTATTACGGAGATTCATACAAGCTTCCTGAGCCTCCGAATCAGCCGGAAATGATGGAATTGCCGTCCATTACATTGACGGAGAAGGTAGGTATGTTTAATAAACTTCCTGAGCCTGTTATTAGCAAACAACCTGTTCATATGGAAGCTTTAGGGCAGAGCCTTGGCTTTATTATGTACCGAACAAAGGTAAACGGCCCGGTAAAAGGGGAATTGAAGATGGATAATATGCAGGATCGTGCCATTGTTTATGTGGATGGCAAGCGACAGGGGGTTGCGGATCGCCGTTATAAACAAAATGCATGCGATGTGTCCATCCCTGCCGGACTTCATACGATTGATATTTTGGTGGAGAACCTGGGGCGTATTAATTTCGGTAAGCAACTCTTAAATGAACGCAAGGGTATTCGTGGTCCTATTACTTTGAATGGGAAAAAATTGGAAGGCTTCCTTATTTATAATTTCCCTTGCAAAGGTGTGAACGGTCTGGATTTCTCCGCCAAAAAGCCGGGGGGCGATCAGCCCGTGTTTCACCGAGGATATTTCAATGTAGCCACGGCTAAAGATACTTATTTGGATATGCGTGATGGTTGGAAAAAGGGCGTTGTATGGGTGAATGGGCATAATCTGGGTCGTTATTGGTTCATTGGTTCTCAACAGGCCCTTTATTGTCCTGGTGAGTACATGAAGCCGGGTAAAAATGAAATTGTTGTGCTAGATGTAGATGGAGGTTCTGGTTCGGTAAAGGGAATAAAGAACGCTGTGTATGAAGTTAATATGGATCCTGCTATGGCAGACGTTTATCGTGTAGGGAAGCCTGTAGCTCCTTCTGCTAAACAGCTGGTCCATCAAGGTTCTTTCCCCAAGGGGGCTGAACAACAGGAAATCCTGTTCCGTTCACCGGTTCAGGCTCGTTATATTGCTATTGTCAGTAAAAATGCCCATGATAATGGCCCTCATGCTTCCATTGCTGAGCTAAACTTTATCGATTCCTCCGGTAAACTGTTGCCTCGTGAACAGTGGTCTGTGGTATATGCTGATTCCCATGAAACAGAAGGTGAAGCCGCTCAGGCTGGCCTTGTTATGGATAACCAACCAACCACTTATTGGCATACCAAGTGGAAGGGCGATAATCCCAATCATCCTCATATGATCGTATTAGATATGGGGAAGGTTCAAAAACTTTCTGGATTCCGTTATTTACCTCGACAGGATCGGGAAAATGGCCGCATTAAAGACTATGAGGTCTATGCGTCTCCTTCTCCGTTTAAGGCAAAAAATAAATAAATTCACTACTAAATAAGCTATAAGCTTCCTGTCAAAGTCTCATGAGTAGCTTTGGTGGGAAGCTTATCATTTTATGCTTATATCTGATATTAGATAATAAGATTATTGCAAATGGATTGTTATTGGAATCCGAAGTATTTTCCTACTATTTTATCAAATAGAACATCTCAAGTACTCCTGCGTTTTGGTATATTTCGACGGTTCTTAGACTGATCCTTAATGCTTTTAGCGTTTTATCTTAAGCTTTAAAAATATAATGAACGTTATAGGGATGATGCAAAAAAAAGCAACCAGGTAAAATACTCCCCAATATTCCTTGTCCTTCACCTGCAAAGAATAATAAAACGTGCGTGGGAAAATACCAATACGAAATAATCAATATAAAGGCAATTTTTCTTGTTAAAGATAAAACAGGCGGTGTTTTAAATACAATTTTGCTGAGGAGCATCATTAAAAAGGAGGCAAACACCCACAAAATGAACAAAATGGCATATATTTGTATGTTTAAGGGTGGGGTAAAGTTTTTATGTGGATTTAAATGTATGAATAAAAGCCACAGAAACATCCATATAAAGATACTCAATAAAGCGCAATTAAAATAAAATTTTGAATAAACTTTTTTGCGTTTCTTTTGCATACTAAGCAAGGGTATGAAAATATAGCAAATGGAGAATATTCTGCAAGTTAAGTTTTATTGATTACGAGATAATAATATCATGACCATTGAGTACTATGGTTCAAAAGTTCTTGATGATGCGACGGGAATACATATGAGAAAACGCATGTAGTTATAAAGTAGCTTTCTGTATTTTTTAATACGCTAACTTCTTATAAACCAAGTTTGAAAACATTTTTTATGATTATTTCAATTTGGATTATTTGTGAAATACTCAATGACTATAGTAGGCGTACGTTGTCCGGATATATCCAGCCGGCCCAAAGACTTCTGTCACATTTTTGGTTAAATCCCAGCCGTAGGCGTACCAGGTGCCATCTTTGCGGATAGCCAGCGGGCGCGTGGCTGTCGGTTGTGTCGGATCCCAGAACAAGAACCAGCGGAAGACTCCGCTTACCGCATCAATCGCCGCGATTTGCAGATAGCCACGATAGATGTATCTCAAATAGTTGCTCACCGTCCCGTTGACGGTGACTTTGCGGGTGTGCCGTCTGCCCATGTAGTCGTAGGTGCAGTCGATGACGGTTGCTCCGTCCGCGCTTTCAAAACGCACCGGACGGTTCTCTGCATTGTAGGTGACATTCCAAATGCCCGTTGCGGTCTTGATGTGCGTTTGGTTCCCGTCCGCATCGTAAATCGGCTCAAAGGTGCGGTTTCTTCTCTGCGCTCGATGGCGGTGTATTGGTTGATTGGGCCGGTTGTGTAGGCGGTCGCTTCTTGCATCCTCAACCTGTGTCAATTGACCGAGATGGTTGTATGTAAAGCTCTGATCGGACGTGGCGACATAATAGCCGCTTCCCGTCAGCAGATTACAGTATATTTCGTATATATACACTTTGTAATAAAGATAAAACCCGATAAGAGACACCCTGCAAGTGTAGCTTACCGGGCGTCAAAAAGAATCTCTATTTAGCTATGTTTTCATTAAGATGAAAAATCATTGTTCGGAAATATTTGCTCTATTGTACAGGTATCGTTTTTAAAGGGAAACCTATAATATTTTGCAACGCTATGCTTAAAAGCAATTTTCCAATACAGAATAGCAAATGTAAGACACAACAGAGCCGTTATCCAAATTCTTTCGACAGGAATATCATTCATTTTCAAAATAAAAAAACCATAACAATCTCTTAAGAAGGCATATAACAATAGAATGAGAGGAATACCAAGATACCATTGGCAATTACGGGTAATAAATTGAAAAAAATAATCACGTTTCGTTATTTTTTTATTAGCATCTTTAGGATCAATAGAAAGTATTTTTTCTCCGTCTATCTTTCTTAATACAAACGAAGGTATGTCCGGAATAGGATCCCCTATGCAATTATAAGAAGGAGTCATTTTATTTTCCAAAAAACCTTCAATTGGCCTCATTGCATTCCATATCAGACATAAAGCAAAAATACACCACTGTTTTTCTAAAGGCATGTTAACAACTATATGTTCATCATTTTCACTCAAAAGACGAGAACGTCTATAATATCCGCAAAAAGAGGCAAATATAGCGTCGTTGCTTACAAGTAATGTTTCCCGGTAATTTCTATATTTATTTGCATCACCACAAGAACATCCTTGAGTTCTAGCCCACAAAAATCTACGAGCACTATCATCCTGTATAATTTTTAACCCACCCAATTTGGAATCTTTAAATTTGATTTCTCCATAAGAAATATATTGTGCAATATTTTTCCCGTTGAGGATAATATCCCCTTTGCCCCATGGCATAAAGAGCCTGTTTACCCATTGGATGGGGTCACTCATTGATTTTTGTATATCAATTTGAAGATCTGAAGATTCTATAGATATATGCACACGGCATCTCTGAGAAAATGCTTCTACGGAATAACGGCCACAAACAGATCCATCCGTTTTCAATAAAAGCCCATTGAGCAATCTTTTACCAAAGACAATTTCATTTTTTTGATCTTGGAAAACACATCTAAAAATATTCATACAATATATTATTTATAAAATTTGAGGTGCCCAAGAACTAGACAATTCGGAAGAAGTACTTCCTAAATTAACACTTAAAGAATTAGAAAAAATATACACATAAGCGATAGCACTTGCCGATAAAGTTATCTTCGCTGGCTGAGATGTAGATTTTTCTCCTTGAAAAATCCTATATTGCTTATACGATAATTTTAAGGATCCCTTAACTTCCGCACCAACAGAAATATCAAACCAACTATCTTTTAGGGAAGCTTTTGCCCCTAAAATAATATAAGATTCCACACTTCCTGTAATACACACACGTCCCGTGATAGAACGTTTAGGGCATTTAACTATATCAACAGATCCATCAATACCTATTTTAGCCGTATCTCCTACAGTAACACCTGCTCTCAAACCAGCTTCCATTCCTCCGATATTAATTTGTTTATCTATACTGGAAATACTAATTCCTATATCATACTCTCCATTTACATCAACATTAAACTTTGATGTATTAGGTGCGAAAAGGAGTTTCATGCTAAAGTTCACTCTTCCTCCAAAAGAGAATTGTCCAGTTCCCATGGGACTGAGCGGGGCACTTTTACTAAATTTAGGTATTTTGTAACTTACGCGGATAGGAGAATATTCTAAATTATTTATAATTTCACTAATGCTAAACAACCCAAGAGTGTCACCTCTGAGAATCGAAGAATTTCCTGCAAACGCATACAAATTCCACCCACCTTGTTCCTCGATGGGATCACGATTAATCCATCTTCCGTCGGTGGAGTTGTAGTGGCGGTAGTTGTAGTAGATGAGGCCTAGTTCTTCATCGGCGTATTCACTACTCCATGTGATGGGTTGGGTGACGTCGCCGGTGGCGGTGGCTTCTCCGTAGGGCGTGTAGGTGTAGGCGGTGCGCAGGTAGCCCGCTTTGCCAAAAACCTCTGTGATGTTCTTCGTCAAGTCCCAACCGTAGGCGTACCATGTGCTGTCTTTGCGGATGGCGGTGAAATCACCTCTACTGTTTTGTTTTCGTTCCATACATTGGGTGAGGCGAATATGATCTACCGAACAGACTTTCTTGCACTCCGTTTCAGCATATCCTTTACTCGTAAAGGACTACAGTTTTCTATCTGATGACAACATCTCATTCTGTGTATGTTTGTCAAAATTATTGCTGAGAGGTGCTTATGTCCCCAATTTTTTCTAACGTTAGTTCGACGAGTCTTTTCCAACTGTACTTTTTTCTTTTATAGCCAGGATATTTTACTTTGATAACCTCCATAAGAATCTCCTCAGGAACCGGCGTTATACCATGATCACGCCTATTGCAATATTCATCTATCCAACTACTTTTTCTACTATTGCCGGAATAGTTCTTTTTATTGTTTTGGATGAAATCCATTACCCAGTCATTAACAAACTCTATCTCATCAAGATCTGATAGCATACCATGATCACGCCAATTGAAATAATGATCTAGCCAATTCGTCTTAGTCTCCGGCTCAAAATGATAGTTGGCATTTTCATCAATTATGTAACAACCTTTTTTTCTACTATTGCTGGAATAGTTCTTTTTATTGTTTTGGATGAAATCCATCACCCAGTAATTAGCTGTGTCTATCATAGAACCACGTTCATAGGAATGATCTTGAGCCCAAGAAGTCATAGGGTCTATGCTAAAACGGTAGATGGCATTGTCATCAATTATGAAATTATAGCATTGCTCATATAGGCTCCAGGAAAGTGTGCTTCCACTTTGGAATTTCGGAACGATGATTTTATTATTAATGGAGATATTGATGATGAATGAATAGTCATAAGGCTCAATGGATTCAATGGATCTATACTTATAAGCATCAGAGCAATCCTTCCGAAATGTATATGTTGTATTCGTATTCGGTTCTATCCTTGTAGAGTATTCGCGTAGATCAAACGAATATTTGATATCTATCGGTTTTTTCCCAATATTATAGAATGATATATACGTATATCCATCATTAGTACATGAAGTGAGTGACCATGCAAGCGATAACAATATTATTATGGTTTTCATGTAATTAATTATATTTAAAATCCCCATCCTATAGGCATGGGTATATACATCCCTTCGAAAACATCGCAAACTCTGGCATTTGCAGCACAATATTTTTTTGCATCAGCCGATTCACAAGCTCGGAAATTGACCATTGCTAATCTATAGTCAAGTTTAGTTGATTCATAATCCCAAACAACGGGATTTTTTATTTTCAACATACCATTCTCAACAACTTTTGAGTTTCCTTTTTGCCCCCAATACACACCTTTTTCGTTACCGTGTCCATATATATAAACCCCATATAAATGTGATGACCGGCTGTATTCCATTGCTAAATTGCCGGCTTTGTTTTTATTTTCGTTCTTTGATAATGCAGAATGAAATATTTGTTTAACATGATAGTTGCCTCCCGGATCAAAATCCCATCCGGAATAACGTCTTCCTATCCACCATAAATCTCCATACCATGCTTGAATCAATGTATTAGGAATCTGATAAGTTTTACCAGATTTAGGCTTTGGTGTATATCCAAGAACCCACTTAAATGCTTCTGCCTCATCTAGATTTACCGTCTGAGCTAATGTTTCCCAAGTATCGTTTTTTTCAGCACAAGCACTGGCCGTCATTTTTTCCGATTCTCTCTTAATTTTCCATAATCCAAGTGTATCTATATTCTGAGCAAGTTTATTAGAGAGAATGGCATAAAGATTCCACCCTCCCTGTTCCATGATGGGATCCCTGCTGATCCACCTGCCGTCGGTGGGGTTGTAGTGGCGGTAGTTGTAGTAGATCAGGGCAAGTTCTTCATCGGCGTATTCA
>CAZGGR010000020.1:0-34399 GCA_964525305.1 uncultured Akkermansia sp. | reverse complement strand
AACCACCCCACATCACACCCAAAACCCTCCTCTTCAACAACTTACCCCACAAAAAACCACCTCATCCCCCCCTCACTACGACCCCTCCTCACACCACACCCAAACCCCTCCTCTTCAACAACTTACCACACAAAAACATCACACCCCCACCTTCCCACACGCCCCTCACTACGACCCCTCCCCACGCCACACACCTCACCCCACAACCCACCTCATACACCACCCAAACCATTCTCCCTCAACAATTTACCACACAAAAAAAACCACCTCACCCTCCCTCACTACGCCCCCTCCTCACACCCCACACCTCACCCCACAACCCAAAGAAACTAACCCCCATACACCAACACCACCCCACCCTTCCTAAAAAACACAACCCACCACACACCCAACTCAAAACCTTCTCCCTCAACAATTTACAACACAAAAAAAACCACCTCATCCCCCCCCTCACTACGCCCCCTCACTACGACCCCTCCTCACACCCCACACTTCACCCCACAACCCACCTCATACACCACCCAAACCATTCTCCCTCAACAATTTACCACACAAAAAAACCTCACACCCCCACCTTCCCACCTTCCCACCTTCCCACCTTCCCACACGCCCCTCACTACGACCCCTCCTCACACCCCACACTTCACCCCACAACCCAAAGACACTAAACCCCATACACCAACACCACCCTTCCTAAAAAAGCACAAACCACCCCACATCACACCCAAAACCTTCCCATTCAACAATTTACCCCACAAAAACATCACTTCCCACCTTTCCACACTCCCCCTCACTACGCCCCCTCCCCACGCCACACACTTCACCCCACAACCCACCTCATACACCACCCAAACCCCTCTCCTTCAACAATTTACCCCACAAAAACATCACTTCCCACCTTTCTTCCCACCTTTCTTCACGTCCCAACCTCCCCCTCACTACGGCCCCTCCTCACACCCCACACTTCACACCACAACCCAAAGAAACTAAACCCCATACACCAACACCACCCTTCCTAAAAAAACACAACCCACTCCACATCACACCCAACCCCCTCCTCTTCAACAACTTACCCCACAAAAACATCACTTCCCACCTTTCTTCACGTCCCAACCTCCCCCTCACTACGACCCCTTAAATGAGAGTTTGTTTTATGGCGTCATTTCACATCTTACTCATTCTCTATCAAAGAGATTTCATCTATCATAGCAAGTTCTTCTTCCGTGAAAGGAGGCGACTCTAGAGCGTTCAGACAATCACGGATTTGAGAAGGACGACTGGCCCCAATCAGTGCAGTTGTTACCACTGGATTCCGCAACACCCAAGCCAAAGCCATCTGGGCAAGACTCTGCCCTCGAGACCGTGCCAGATCAAGTAACCGACGGACTTTATCCTCATACGAAAGAACCCTTTCTGCCGTTAAAAAAGCAGAAGCCCCGGCCGCTCGAGAATCCGCCGGGATGCCTTCCAAATAACGCTCCGTCAGAACTCCCTGAGCCAGAGGAGAAAAAGCCACACACCCGGATCCTATCTTCTGAATAGCTTCAAAAACACCATTTTCCGGTTCCCTATTGAAAATATTATAACGAAGCTGATGAACCAGACAGGGCACTCCGGCCTCCCGGAGTATGGAGCCTATTTGTAAAGTTTGCTCAGCTGGATATTTCGAAATACCGGCATATAACGCCTTACCGGATCTGACAGCAGAAATCAAAGCACCGGCTGTTTCTTCCAACGGTGTCGCAGGATCATACCGATGTGTATAAAAAATATCCACATAATCCAGCTTCATGCGCGAAAGAGACTGATCCAGACTTGCCAGCAAATGTTTACGGGATCCCCAATCTCCATACGGCCCCGGCCACATCAAATGTCCTGCCTTGGTCGCTATAACCAGTTCATCCCTATAAGGAAACATGTCCTGCATGAAAATGCGCCCAAAAACTTCCTCTGCCGCTCCGGGAGGCGGCCCATAATTGTTTGCCAAATCAAAATAGGTGATTCCGGAATCAAATGCAGTATGAATAAGTTGCCGAGCAATACTCAATTCATCTGCCGCTCCAAAGTTGTGCCATAACCCCAAAGCTATGGGCGGAAGCAACATTCCACTACACCCACAACGCTTATATTTCAATACGTTATAACGATGACAATCAGGGATATAGCTCATCAACAACAAAAAGATAGAATTAGATTAGAGATGCGTGCGAAGGTGGCGCCCCCTCTCCCTCCACTCCCCCCTCCCATATTTAGTACTCACCAACTCTGATACACGAGCATTCATACCTGGGAAAAGTTCAGAAGCGTCAGAAAATGTATATCGATCAGACAAACGGGACGCTAACTTTTCATCCCAGCCAATAGGAAGACTACAATTCTGAATGCTCCCCTGATGAAGAACACCATCACGAACCCTTCTCTGTCCGCCTCCTGCCAACTTTGCTCCATCAGGCAAAACGAGATCACTTGTCACAGGACTAGAAAAACAGGCGCGCCCACCATCAGGAGCATCCCCATCCAGCATCATGCACTCCACACCACAATCTTTTAACACTCGAGCCAAAGCACCATGTATCCATCGATACAACAATGCGCTTGTTGGACGTTCTACATCTCCTTTACGATGCATAGCCAAAGTAAAAGGAATGTCTTGACGATGATCTACAATCCCCCCACCCGTCCAACGTCGCACAAAATGGAGTTCATCCCCTGGGAAAATGGAACGAGCAGTGGCCTCTTCATCAAAATAGCCATAAGTCACCGTTGGTTCTGCCCAATGATACGCCCGCAATACCGGCATTTTACCCCATTCCAGAATTGCTTCATCCACAGCCATAGACTCTGCTCCAATTCTGGCAACAGGATCCCGCCACAGCACCAGTTCCGGTAAGGGAGATAAATTACCGATAATTGTTGACAGGCCCAACATCTTGGCATTTCTGGTATTATTAATACTTAGAACTTAACGTACCTCTACCGATCCAATCCGTTTATTAGCGATTTATAGGTAACTGGATGCGCTGCGTAAAGGAACGAGTATAACGTTCAAAAAAATCTTCCGGCTTAGGAGCGGGACGCGTCTTTTGACGGACTTGATCCACTACCATCATCCCTTCATCCGTGACAACGGTCATAGAAATCGTTACAGCAGTAACACGGCCTGACTTCAAATCATCAATATTGGCACTACTACCAACAATGTCCAAGCGGTTACCAAAGACTTCTAACTGAGTACAAGAACCAAGACGATTCCCTCCAGTGGTCATCACAGGAACCAATACCGATTCCCGTTGAGAAGCGTCTTTAACCGACTTATTAGCGCCGGTATTGCCTGTCTTTTTCTGGTAATCCACCTCAAATAGCAATGTCATTTCCACAATATTTTCTACCAAGAAATTAGATGGCGTTGTCTCATCTTGCCTATACCTGGCATAAGCTGTCCAAAGCTCATTCTGCCCAAGCATATCCTGAACAGTATCTTCTGCACTGATCAAATTACGGTATAAAGAATAAACAGGGAAGCCCTCAGACTCTTCCGTAGCATCCTGGTTCAAGATTTGATCACGATAAATCAATTTGTAGCCCACGCAATTTACATCGCCAATAGTGCGATCTTTACGCATATCTTCACTGGATTTAGCGGGGCTACGATCCGTAGCAGAGGTAAAGAAAATTAAATGGGAGGCATTAGTGATTTTGGCACCTTCTGGCCCCATAGTCATCAAACTCACCCTTGATTCATTCAAAGCAGAAGAGCGGCCTTTTTTATTGGATGCCTTTGTCTTATTAACACGAGAGACCAAATCGCTATCTCTCTGCACCAACATCCACTCAAATGAATTCCCCGGGCGATACTGCATACTCTCAAAATCCTTAGTCATGGTATCCATGGCTGTACGAGCAAGAGTTGTGGTACGAACATCCTGTAACACCCATTTCCAGATTTCTATTCCGCGAGAAGTCAGAGCCACGATCACAAGCACCAACGCAGTGGTAATTGCCATGGCTGCCATAAGTTCAACCAGAGTAAATGCTCCAGACTTTATTTTGGAAAATGTCTTCATAATTTTAACTCTCTTCAGATATATCATCCGTTAGCGACGGAAAGCCAAGTTACGAGTAAAGACGGGCGTTTTTAATTTTTCCCACGTCATGTTTTGCAATCGTTCCGGGGCTGAATTGGAAAGCTGGAAGAACTCTGCCTGATACAGAACCTCTGCCCCCCAAGGAAGATTCAAACCACCACCTTTATCCGGATCATAAACATACTGAGAAGGATCCTTAATAACTTTACCACGGTTAAATGGATCATAAATAGTTCCATACTTGGGAGCCAACTTGTACCCATAATAACCAGTCCCCATACGTTCCACAACCAGCTGAGTCATACGCACAGCGAACACGGGGCCCACAAGAGCTTGAAAGTCTACCCATCGATCCTTATTATTAGCTAAACAAACACCGGTCACAACGGCCGAGCTTTGTCCGGGAATCCCCTCTTTACCCAACAAGGGCTGGGGTGTACCGTCTTTACGAGCACCGGCAGTTAAATCAGCTCTATAGTTATAAACAAGGATAGTTGTGGCAGGTCTAGACGTGAACTGCATCCAATAAAACGCCTTGTCAAATGCAGAAACGTACTTGGTTGAAGATGAATTTTTAGCATTAGCGGTAGCTCGTTCAGAATTACGAAGTTCTCCCAGTTCGGCAGTCAACGCATGAACAATTCGATCTGCTTCACGAAGACTTAGAGCAGCACGAACGGTTTTTCTGGCAGGAATAAACATAGCCATAAACACTGCTATCAACACGCCAACTACACCGATAGCCAGCACAACTTCCGTCAAGGTGAACCCCTTGTCACGGGCCTGTTTCATACACTTACTCAACATAAGATTCATATTTAAAATTAATGAGGAACAACCTGTTCCATCGTTTTAAGACGACTAATATTTCCCTTAGGATAAATCACAATACCACCAGCCATCCCCGGTTTACCATCAGTCATTGGAGTAGGACGTTCATCCTTCCCATCTCCGGCAGAGCCGGCAACCACAACCAAACGAGTAGGGGCATTGGGCTGAGACATTCGCCCCTCTTCATCAAACTCTATATAGTAAATATCCGTCATTTTGTTACCCTGAAGCTTCACTGTATCCTGTCCATCAGTGAACTTGCGGATAATTGTTTTTTCCCCTTTAATCTTTTTAACGTCCTCCAGTAAAGTACTATAAGTAGGGCTAATATAAAACCCGTCAGGAAGAGTTTGCAAGCGATTCACCAGACGCCATTTACCCGTACGAGGATTTTTGGACATAATGCCCAAGGAACGCATATTGCGAGACGCATCATCCGGAGTACTTACAATAATCAAACGGCTCCAAGTGCCCTTCCCCATGGCATCCAGTCGAGCCTCTTGCACCAAGCTATCCACCATCTCAACGGCAGACTGAAGCCCATGTCCCTTTCCGCCGCCCCGGAGCATATTTGCAGCCAAGGCCATCATGCTCACCATAATAGTAATAACAACAATCAGCTCTACCAAAGTAAACCCTTTACCGATTGAAGAGGGACAGGAGAAAACCGTTCCGGGATGCTTGAAAAAATGTCTCATACGGATGGTGTAGAATTGAACAACTATTTTCGGTATGCTACTCGTTTCACCCGGATACCGCAATCATTTTTTGAAGAACCATGGGCGCAACCTTTTCGCCATGCTCTTCAAGCACAAGGCTACATTCTGCCCCCGACACATAATCCATGAGAAAAAACACCGTAACAATATCCATTCAATCTGTTTATTTCAAAGACTATAAGAAAAAGCTCTAATTAAGCTCCAACCACACCCCTCGATGGTCACTGGCTTGCTTTGCAGCAGAAGAGTCAAGAATCCCCATATAAGGCTTGCGGCCGAGGCGAGATTTCAATGTATTGTTCAACAGAAGATGGTCAAAAGAATGATACGTATCCTCGCCACCATAATATAAGGTCCAAGTTTCCCCCCGGGAATCCCTAGGTTTCAATCGGCTCAACCTGTATTTTGTTTTCTGGGCACCCTGAATAATCTGTACAGAAGTATCTGCCGGTCCATCGTTAAAATCTCCGTACAATAACACCGGCATCCCATCTTGAGAATCCAAAACATCATTCAAATAATTGCGCAAAGCATAAGCTTCATTTTGTCGGATATCCTCAGCAGAACCATTCCGACTAATACGGGACTTCAAATGAATCCCCAATAGACGAAACAGTCTCCCATCAGGAACGCTAACCGTAGCATCCAATATCCCTCTCAACATTGTTTTTTTTCGTTTGAGATCATCCGTCACACAAACGTTTTCTACAGAATTGTTTTTTACAATGGGATATTTGGAAAGAAGAGCCAAACCTCGGTCTTCTCCCTCCCTCATCACAAGCACTTGGTGAGGGAATTGTATTTCCTTTCTTTTCAATCTCATCTGTAAATCTCGGACGGCAGCTTCTCCCCCCATCTCACAGAGCCCCACTATTTCAGCCCTTGATTGAGCCACTAATTCTGCTACAGCTTCACGAGCTTCTATGGGTTTATATTTCACTTGATAATTACTTCTACGCGGATCTTCCGGGACAAAATAATTACCAGCATTTAACGTCAACATACGAATTGGAACACCTTTGGCAGGGATTTCCACCTTTTCTGCAGCGAGCTGTTTCCGCGCCTTTTTTTCAACGGGAACCGTCCGTGGCACGCTCTCCTGCATATGCCACTCTGCCACCCCATATCCCATCACCGCCCACAACACAATCAACGAGGATATAACAGATATCCCCCTACGCTTGATCTGTTTTCTGAACATGTTCTTGTTTCTATGAAAGATTTTCAAAATGGGCACGTAATAAGAAGAACATATAAATACGTCATTTTTGCGTTTTATTACTCGACTTTATCTTCACTTTAACCCTTAGTTCATGATAGAAACATGAGTGTGTCTCCATTGCAACCCAAAAATGACCCTCAACCGGATGAACAAACGCTTTCCCAATACGCAGAACATACTAGAAAAAGTCTAATTGCCCGATTAGAAAATTGGGAAGACCAGCGCACTTGGGATGAATTTTACCGCACTTATTGGCGGCTTATTTATTCCGTAGCACTCAAAGCCGGATTACGAGAAGACGAGGCATGGGATGTTGTACAGGAGACTATTTTATCTATTGCCAAGCAAAGCAAAAAGAATGTTTATAATCCAGAACAAGGCTCATTCAAACTCTGGCTATGGAATATGACCCGTTGGCGCATCAACGATCAATTCCGTAAAAGGAAAAAAGATACAGCCATGCTCATGAATCCGGACTCTACCGATCAACAGGAACATCCTATTGACAACATCCCGGACGAAAGCAGAAACAACTTTGACCAAATCTGGGAAAAAGAATGGCAAGACAGAATCTTTCAAGCAGCTTTGGAACGAGTCAAAACCAAGGTTTCACCTAAACAGTTTCAGATTTTTGATTACTATGTACTGCGAGAATGGAGTGCTACCAAAGTTTGCAGACAGCTAGGCGTTTCTATTGCTCAAGTTTATTTGGCAAAACATCGCGTAGGCAAGGCTTTGGAAAAAGAATTACAATTCCTAAAAAGCCAGGAAAAAGAACATTAAAATATTCCCTACTCGTTGTTTTTCGACAACACAACCTTTTCCCAGCTCGTCTGATTAGAACGACGGAATAAACTCTTTAATTTTGTATCTTGCCAAAACAAAGTTTTTATCGTTAGATTACCAGCGATGCCGTCTTCACGCAACAGACATTCTGCCCAAAAAGTTTTTACTTGGGACAAAATCAAGATGGCCTTGGCGGCAGCAGAGGAGGGGTTTTACATTTGGAATATAAAAACGGGCATCATTCATTATACGGAGCGTTGCTTGACTATGATGGGAGTCAGCCGTAAGGATAAAGCTCCCAATATTTTCACACAACCAGAGCTTACTATTCACGAAGAAGACCAAGCTTTTTTCAATCAAGAAGTCAGGCGCTACCTAGATGGGCATTCTCTCATGCCTATGCGCATTGAAATTCGAATGAAAAAGCAAAACTCCAAAAGTTGGAGTTGGGTACGAGTTAATGGGCTGGCACGCAGAGACAAACGGCGTCGTCCCATTATGTTAGTGGGCGTATGGGTCAATATAACACGTCGGAAAACAGCAGAAATGCGGGCAGCTGAAGATAAAGACCTATTTCATACGCTGATAGAACATATTCCGGACAGTATTTACTTTAAGAATAGAGAATCACGTTTCGTTCTAGCCAATACTGCCACAGCAAACAAATTGGGAGTTCCTACACCGTCCGACCTGATCGGGCGCACGGATGCTTACTTTTTTGATCGAAAAATGACGGAGCTCTCTCGCAATGAAGAGCTGGGAATTATGGCAACAGGGCGACCAATAAGGGCACAAATCCACCATGAAACTTGGTTGCATAAGGATGATTCCTGGAGTCAAATCAGTAAATTCCCGTGGTATGGACGCAATGGAGAGTTGAAGGGAATTGTAGGTATATCCAGCGATGTCACTAAATTGGTACAAACGGAAATTAAAGCGACAAAAACGGCTCGCATTCTGGAAGAACGCAATAAATCTCTGGAAAAAGAAATAGACCTCGCCAGAGAAATCCAATTTGCCTTATTACCTTATAAAATACCATCTCGCTCCCACACAGAAAATGGAGTAACAAGACTTGTAGACTTTCATCACATTTTCACCCCATCCGAAGGGGTTGCTGGAGACTGGTTTGACGCATTTCCTGTGGGTAACTCCGGCGTAGGAGCCATCGTTTGTGACGTTATGGGACATGGAGTTCATGCTGCATTGATAGCCTCCATGCTTCGGGGCTTAATGGAACAATTATCTCACTTAGCCGACAATCCGGCAGCCTTTCTCTCCTCCCTTAATCATCAACTTACCAAAATCCTTCAGCGGGCTAACACAACAATGTTTGCCTCAGCCGTTTATATTTATTTGGATTTAGAAACTGGGGTAATGACGGCCGCCACCGCGGGACACCCCTTCCCTATTGTGTTAGGGCCGGATGGGGTGTCAAGAAAATTACCACTTCCGAAAGGAATTGCTCTGGGATTATTAGAAGACGCGCCTTACCGGAATGCCCAGTTTCCGCTTTTGGCCGGATCACGAATCCTCATGTACACGGATGGGTTGACGGAAGCTGCTAATTCTGAAGGAGAAGAATTAGGGATTGAACGTCTTATTGATTATTTCAATAAGACAACCCCGAACAGTACAAAAGATTTCGTTCATCAAGCACTCACCTGTGTAGCAAAGTTCACAGGATGTACCAATCAAGCAGACGACATTTGTATGCTGGGGATCAGCTATTCCGAACACGAAGCTAACGAAGCAGATTAATCCCAACATCCGCTTCACGACATCAAACACCCAAAAACTCTGTCGATCATTTATCCGTTGAGCATTTATCCGCTTCATTCAGATCCGTTGAGAAGAGGAAGAACCTATCCCATCTAAAGACTCCTGCAAAATATGCACGAACAGGTCATCCTTCCGGTGCGAATCTAAAGTTGCGCCAAAACGGGACGCTCAACATCAATATGGACAACACGGCCTCCAGCCCGCCCGCCGTTATGATTGTCAACGGGACACCCAAAGCATCAATCACAACGCCCCATCCCATAGCCGCCAAAGGTTGAGCACCTATCACCACAATACTATATAGTCCAAGAATGGCAGATTTACGTTCAACCGGAGCCAAAAGCTGAACAGCAGAAGAAGAAGTCACGAAAAGAGTGGACGTAGCCAACCCTGCAAAAAAGAAGCAAAGAGCTTGAAACTCAACAATTGGAAACACTCCAGCCAAACACAACACACACCCCATCCAAAGCGTACCGGAAGAAAGTTTAGCACCGACTCTATCGCTTTTACGAGCAAACGGCAAAACAAACAGAATACTCACCATAGCCCCGGCTCCGACAGAGCCCAAAATAAGCCCCGTATCTGCAGGGTTACCGTGCATTAAAGCCGGAACGATCTGATAAAGAGATTGTCCACAAATATTCTGGATCAAAGCACTGATCATAATGAATAGCAGGCTTCGCGTGGATAATACAACCCTTAGAGCAGAAGCTTTTCTTCCGCTTCCACGTTGTTTTTTAGGGATAGAAGAATTACCCCCCCTCCCTTTCAATGCCATCAAACAACCAATCAGCGGCAATCCAGCCACGACATTACCGCCAAAAGCAGCTCCCGCCCCCCATTCAGCAATAACATAACCAGCCAAAGCAGGGCCGACCGAACGGCATGTATTAAATACCAATGAATACATACCTACGGCCTCTTGCAATTGCTTACGGGGGATCAAATCCCCCACAAAAGCCTGTTGAGCAGAAAACCCCACCGTCTGATTTATTCCCATAAACACGCCGGCAACATACAAATGCCATAACTGCAATACCCCCATCACCGTCAGCAAAAAAAGAGAAGATGCGACGATCCATTGAACCCACTGCACGACAATAAGCAACTTCCTACGCTCAAAACGATCCCCCAAACCAGCCAATAACATGCCCCCCAAGAAAAAAGGCAATGCATTCAAAGCAGCCAATAATCCAACAGCCGTTGCAGAGCCTCCAGAAATATCGTACACAAGAATCCCCATGGCCGTTACCTGCAACCACATTCCAATCAAAGCGACAGCCTGCCCTGACCAAAATATTTGCAGTTCACGAACCTGAAGGGGCTTAAAAAAGCCCAACCAGTCTTTCAGCCATTTCATCAGTACTGAACAATCCTAGCCCTACTCTAACAGAAGCGTCCAGTTAAAATTACGCACCCGGGACATCCTCTATACCCTCAGCTCCTACTGAGCTTCAGATGTATAACAAGCGGGATAATCCTTTGACGGCAACCAAACGGGCATATTCTTCAACTTATTGATAGCACGTTCGGAAACAGGCATACGCCAAATCTTGAAGAAAGGCCCCATGTTTTTACCGGTCACTTTTGAGAATGTATTCATAACCCATTCCCATTTTTCTTCATCGCTTAACTTATTATTATCATACGGCTTATTATGATACTGCAGAGAAACCTGACGGAACGTATCAAAGCCCAGATAATACATCAGTTCCACCCAAAAGAAAAGTTGAACCCTATTGGGAGCTTCATTATAAGTTTGAGATGATTTGAAATACGTTTTCATATCTGAAGCCATACTGTAAGGCCCCATACCGCTCCCCCAACATGCTTCAAAGTTTTTCTTCGTTCCCATCACTTCACAAGCCATGGAAAAGATATTAACAGACACTTCCGTCTGCCCTTCCATTGTAAATGGAGGTGATTGGTGATTATGCCCTAACTCATGCCATAAGCCCCAGCTACCAGAACCAATAATTCCCCCTGTTGAAATGGATTTAGTCCAATCCTTAGTTCCCATAGCGGGATAGCCGGAATGGCCAGCACCGACAGAAATCTGCCTATCCACAGCAAAACGCATAGGATGATGCAAGCGATCAGGGAAAGTATCCCACCCCATAATCCAATCCTGCAAAGACATATTTTTTTGCAAAAATTCTGCCACCTTTTGAAAATCCGTATCATTCTTCAACTGCTCCAACGGCATGGAGACAACAAGCCGAGGCATACGAATTTCCCCCCATGGAGCCTTGGCCTCTTCCAGTTGCTTAGCCCATTGTTCCGGTGTAGTCTGCCCCATAACGAACAAAGGAGCCGGGACAGCGCCGGAAATTTGAGCCCTGAATACTTTCTTTCTCTTGGAGCGATTACTCACATTCACATAAACAAGCCCCCCCATCGGATTCACCAATTTTACACGGCCTTTCTCAATTGGCGCCTGTATAGTTATTTCCGGAACCCGCTTCCAACTGTCCGACTTATGCAAACTATCCGTATGGCATCCGATTCTAAGACTAAGAGAAGTATCCTTAGGAGCCCCGGAAATAGAACAAGAGATTTCCGCTCCGGGAGGTGCATACAACCCAGTACTGTGCCATCCGGTAATATTAGAATCGATTTCCACAGTTCGCTTCACAATTGGGGCACCATTTTCCGGGACTCCGGGGAAATCCTTGGCAGCCGGCCAAGCTTTTAATGAAGATAATTTGGCATCCTTCCACTCCCTACATTTACTCAGCAAATCCTGCATTTTAGCACCCTTGCTACCGCTCTCCCAGGGAGCGTTTTTTGTGGGGAAGTCATCCATTCCCTCCATCTTTTCAACTTTATCCCAATTCCATTCACCCAAAACCTTATCTTTCTCAAAAACGATCTCATCTTTACAAGGAGTTGCATAAACAGAAAGATCCGGCATCTGATTTTTCACAGGCTGGGGGAAAATCCCTTCAGGCTCCGGTTCTTCTTCCGCCTGTTGAGAATCATCCTCTTGCCTATTTTCTTGCTCCTCACGCATCCGCCGCTCCAATTCTTCACGTTTTTCCTGTTCTTGTCTCTCCAGCTCAGCCTGTTCACGCAACTTTCGTTCCGCTTCTGCAGCCTGCTCTTTCTTTTTCATTGCTTCCTCTTGAGCTTTTTGAGCAGCCAAGCGTTCTTTTTCTTTCTTTGCCTTGATTTGCTGTTCTCTCTTAAGGCGCAATTTCTCTACTTCCGCTTTAGCTTTCTTCTCTTTCAGCTTCCGTTCTGCAATCAATTCCTGATTAGCTTTCCTTTTTGCCAAATTATCTTGATAAAGATAATACCCAGCCACAGCGCCACATATTAACAATAAGACTAAAAACCAACCTACGGCAAAACCTCCGGAAAAACTACGACGGGAAAAATGAATATTCATGAAACAAGTATGGAGATTGAATCGCCATCATTTCTGCATTGCAGACATGCCTTGTCAATACGATTCTTCCCCTTCACAAACGCTTTTACCAAAGGATCATTCGTCCACCCAAACGCCATCAGCACACCTAACCATTTTACCGTTTATCACTTGCGACAAAACTACATCTGTGTCATTCCAAAATGAGGGAATACACCGTGAATTAACCCATCCAACACACCACAAGTTCGCGCCATTGTACTTATATAGCCATTCCCGTCAGCGACCATGCCCTTCACATCCTCCGCAGCATTAGAAGGACAACAACGAAACGCTTCCGGCAAATAACTCATAGCATCCAAATCATTATGGCCATCACCAAAAATAGCCACATTCCTGACCGATATACCAAACTGTCCAGCAACAAAGGCCAGAGACGTTCCCTTATTATAGTCACGATGGCTAAACCGCAAATAGGGACCGGCCCGTTGCGTAACAATTTCCTGATAAGCACCAATTGTCTCCTGTATTACACAAGAGACCTCATCCAACGAGCAAGCATCATCCACAACCAAAGAATACGCATCATTATCCTGTCTGCGCAATCCAACCTCAGAAAACTGACGTTCCAATCTCTCTAACAATGACTCCAGTATATCACCATAACGTGCGAACAAATGATCATGAGCAAGTGAACAAGCAGAGTTCCATATCTCAACAGGCTTCAACACCCCCTCACCACACGCCAAGTGCACATTTCGCTCCATTGTTACCGTAAAATCCGGAGCAAACGCCTCAGGAATCCCCATGAAAAACTCTCTCAATCCGTCTCTTAAATAAGAGGGGTCCCGCCCCGTATTAATACCCCAAAGCACATTATAACGGGCCCGCAAAGCACGCATAATGCTGAAAAATTTTCGTCTTACCTCCGTTTGTTCTCCGGGAGAGAATAACGTATCATCAAAATCGAAAGAAAAAAGGAATTGCGCCTGTTTAGGCCTAGGCAATACCTGAACCGGCAACAAATACATTAAATCCATTTCACACCCTTTCTCTCCACAAAAACGACCTTTGAACAATAGGCTCAGCCAACGGAATATCATCCTCTACAGGAACAGCCGAAGGGATGTCCTGCTGGATCGGCTCTGCATTCGGAATGAGTTCTTGTGAAGACGAAGGCTTATTCTGCCGTTTCGTAGCAGAAGGATTCATTTTCTTATCCGATGTGTCCAATTTCTTGTCTGAGGTAATGGCAGAATGAGGAATCCTGACACGAGATCCTATTCCAGCCTGAACTTGCTGCGCTATTGGCGTGGACATATCCACAGCATATGTCACTGGCTTACAACCAACAGGGATTTCCTCACCCGGTTTTCTCATATGAATTTCCACTCTTCGATTAGCAGCCTGCGCATTCTGATCACCCTTAACAGAAACTACAGGTCTGGACGCCCCACAAGCGCGTATATACAGCCGGCATTCTCCATTTTTTGCGGTCATTGGAACGCCATTATTCTTTAACCACTGGCGAACAGCATTTGCTCGCATTAACGATAGTACGGCATTGTAATCCTCAGAACCAAAACTATCCGTATGACCCTCTACAATAAAAATTGTATCCGGATTTTTCATCATCAGCATAGCAAGCTGCAACATACTCAAACGGGCTGATTGTTTCATCACAGCCTTATTGTATTCAAAAAGGAGATCGGCACCTAACCGACTATACCCGCTATCCTTACCCAATGAAGATTGAGCCAACAACTGATTTAAGGATTTGCTACCATCAGGCAAATGAGAATCATCCTGACCTCCGGCCCCTTTAAGCTTATCATTATACCATTCATCCGGATTGATCATCTCCGGATCCTGAGTTTTAATTGCAGACGGGCTATTAGTTCTCTTCAATGGCTCAGCAGGTGTAAGTTCCGGGACACCCTTCATTATGGAACTCATACTTTCCACCGACATTTGCTGATCAAGAGCCTTCATAGGAGAAATACTTATGGACTCTTGAGAAATCTGAGTTTCCCCCGGTTCAATCACCACATTATCCATAACAATATCCTCCAAATCAATTTTCTCCGGAGGCATTTCCTCAATTATTTCAATATCAGGTTTTGCCTCAGTTTCCGGTTCAGGAGCCGGTAAAGTTCGATCATCCGCTTGTAAAACAATTTTTTCCGGCACGGACGGATTAATATCCGTTTTCATAGGAGCGGACTTGGGGACCACAATACCTATGCCAAACCAATCCATCACCAAATAACCTAAACCATGAACAAGAACTGCGGCCAAGAACGCTCCGGCAGCTACTGCGACAATATGGCGAGGAGCCGGCAAGATAAAGCGACTACGTCTGTGGCGGTTTTCACGAAGTTCGCCGTTATTATCCAGATTTGCATTCACCATATCATCAACCTATGAACATAAAAGATATGACTCACATCCCGGAAGGAGCAGTACCCGTAACAGGCGATCCAGAAGATTCATGGGGCAACACCTTGGGCATCGGCATATGAGTATTCTCATAAATCCATTCTGCAATACCAGCATGCAACTCGTCATCCCCGGCATAAACATTTACCTTATACGTTTTTTCAAATATTTCCCCTTTTTTTCCTTCTATAATTTGCTGAAGATTCCGCTCTTTAATTCCATAAGGTTCACCTTCCCTAATGGCTTCATAAAGCTGTTTTTTTTCATTTTTTAAAGAATCATAAATACTCAAACAATCTTCCATTGTTGAGAAAAAATAACGATTAGAACAAACAACCATCACCGGATAATCCAATTTAAGAGCATCATCCACCGGTGCCACATCAAACGTACTAAAATCAGCACGCCAATCCACACCGACATCCAACAACCAATAGGCAATATAACATAAAGGATTACCCCAATCCTGCTCCATTTCTCGCACAGCCACAGTCTTAAGAGAAGGGAAACAATCCATACAGACCATACTGCGTATACGGGGGTCTTCTGCCGCAGACCTCAATAATACAGCAGCCCCAAACCCTTGACCGACGGCAGCCACAGGAGGCAATCCACCCTGTTTCTGAGCCACAACATCAAGAAGAGCCGTCACATCTGCATATTCCCTCAACCCATACGTACAAGCTTGGCGGACATTATCTTTACCCCTCGGATTCCATATCAAACATGTATAACCGGCTCCTGTAAGAGCTTCTGCCAAAGCCATAGAGTTTTCTACCCCCCTGTTCCAAGAAGTCGCGATAACCACCAACTCCGATTTAACATCCAAATGAGGCATTCTACCGCGCAATTTCAGAGCATCACGCATACGACTCTGACTTGGAGACAAAGCATCCGGACGGCCCGGACTTACCAAATAACCATCTACAGCAACCCCATCAGCCGAAACGGCCTCAACATGCTCCATAATCAACGAATCCGCAACGGGAGCAGGCGTTGGAGAATCTCCACCAATAGGCATTAACAAAGGTGTAGAAATATACCAAGCAAACCACACCAAGCCTATCAACACCGCCAGGAATAACAAAAGAAGCAATTGGACAAGACGCTTGAACATGGAAAGGCTACAGACGATAAACCATTGCGAAAAGGATTCTACCCTGCCCTATTTACGTTGGCAATATTCAACTTCTATCAATGAAGTATTGGCAGGCAGTAACGCAACAAAGCGAAAGAACCTTTATCGGTGTATGAGCAACGAAATAAAGCATACGGATATTCTACCTGCATCAGATAGGGAAATAACGCTTTATTTTCCTTATAAAGTTTAGCATACTTATTCCACTCTTTTTTCATGGAAACCCGGGTTCGACAATACCGTAAATGGACAACATTCCTCATCATGTTATTGATTGGAGGGACGGCATCCTGGTTTCTGATGCCCAGAGAATGGGCTCAAATGCAATGGGAAATCCCCGGGACACCATCAGAATATCCGCTTGCTCAATTATTACGACCGTGGCTCATTCTGATAGGATGCTTTCTTCCAGCATTAGGTCTATTGCTTTACAATCGTTCCAGTATTTTGGATCGATATGTAGCCCGCACCTGGTTTACAGCCTTCATCATGTGTACAGGGATTTTGTCACTCATTTACATCATCGGAGACTTTGCCGACAACGTGGGTGATTTAATGAATCTAGAATCACCTCTTGTTGGGACCTTTCGTTTTTACTTAAGTCAAATGCCCATGATTCTGAATCAGATTCTGCCCTACACTCTGCTTCTAGGAACACTTTGGGCACTTACCAAACTTTCCTCATCCTCAGAAATAACCGGTATGTTACAATCCGGCAGATCCTTACTTCGGATTAATACCCCGATTATTATAGGAGCCATCTTTACAGCTATATACTTTGGGATTTTCGGCTTTCATTGGGCTCCCAATTCTATTCTGTATCGGAAACTCATTTTTTCCTCTTTGAGCCAAAACAAAAACAACCAAACGGCACAAAGTACTATTTACAAAAACGATATCGATTCTCGTATCTGGTATTTGGGCAATCCTCCCAGCATAGATACGCCCGGAGAACCGTTTCGGCAAGTCAGGGTAGAACAATTCAGTGCTCCCGGCAAAATGAAATATGAACTTTTTGCAGAAGAAGCCACATGGGATTCTACGAGCAGGACATGGACGTTTGTCCACGCAATCAGGAGGAACTATCCACAAACAGAACCACGACAAGCTCACGATGTACCCATGTTTGATGAACAAGGCTACCGTACCCTGAAAGAGAACTTTACGGAAACACCCTGGCAACTGATTTCACCCAATGTTCGAGTAGACACGCAAGGGACTCCGGCTCTTCAGGAACACATCAAAAACGGTTCATCAAACATCAGATATATCAGAAGTCTGAAAACCGAATGGCATGTTAGAATAGCGCGTATGTTCTCTTGCATTATCTTGACGTTCATTGCCATCCCCTCAGCCATCACCTTCCAAAGACGCTCTACCATGTCCGGCATAGGTATTGCATTGTTCTTGGCGGCGGCCATGTTGTTTTTGTATGAATTCTTTCCGACTTTAGCCTCTGCAGGCTATCTCCCCACTTGGCTTGGAGCATGGATGCCCAACATTATCTATACCATCATTGCCATACGACTCTTCCAAACCAAATTAGCACACAGAAGTTTTACAGAAATACTGAAGAGCTTAAAAAAGACACCGGCCCATGACCAATCCTGACAGCATTGATAATCACGAGAAAGCCGTTCGAATTGCTCGCGAACACCTTCGACAAGCAAACGCTGTTATCTTTGATTTTGACGGCTTATTGGTTGATACAGAGTACGCCATTTATTCATCTTGGGAGAGAGTTTTTGCAACCTACGGTTATCCACTACCACTGGAACAATTCAATCAGTGTTTAGGAAGCGGGTACACACACTGGAATCCCGGCGAATATCTGGAACAGCTAACCGGTCGAAGTTTTGATTGGGACGCCATTAACAACCGACGCCAACAAGAAATTGTCTGTGATTTGGAACATGCGGGACTTTTACCCGGAGCTCAAGAACTCATTCACTATCTGGCAAGAACCGGCATTCCCATGGGAGTAGCGTCCAGTTCGTCTCACCGTTGGGTGGATGACTGGCTTAACAGGCTAGGCATCATTACCCATTTTCAAACCATCGTCTGCCGAGATGACGGGCTTCCCGTCAAACCGGATCCGGCATTATTTTTGAAAGCAGCAAAAGACTTAGGGCAACAGCCATCCGATTGTTTGGTACTGGAAGACTCTCAAAATGGCACCATTGCCGCCTATCGAGCAGGGATGCCGGTCATCTCCATTCCCAACAGAGTAACCATGCAAGCAGATTTTTCTCTAAGTTCTGCTAAAATCAGTTCGTTAGAAGAACTTCTCTGACGCATTCTATTTTAAAAAACAGTCATTGCAAAAAGCCAAGCCCTAAAGACACTCTTTAACCAGAGATAATAAAAGCCACCGGAGATACATCTCCAGTGGCTTGAAAAATCAAGTATTACTCAAAGGGTGGTTACTTATTCAGCTCTGCAACAGCAGCTTGCAAACTAGCTACATCCTCAATAGAGATAACGGTAGCCTCCTTGCAAATACGAGCCATCATACCGGCTAAAGTTTTACCCGGCCCCAGTTCAATGAACAGGCGATGACCTTGTTCTATTAACTTTTGCATGGAAGCAGTCCATCTTACAGAGCCACACACTTGGTGCTCCAGCATATTACGGATATCATCAGGACCTTCCACCACACGGGCTTCATAGTTACAGAAAACGGGCATAGAAGGAGAACCGAAAGAAACATTCTTCAATTCTTCAGCCAGCTTCACCATAGCGCTATGCATCAAACGAGAGTGATAAGCACCTGCGACATTAAGCTTTTTGGCAATTTTACAACCGGCAGCCTTGGCTCCAGCAATAGCTTTATCAACGCCTTCTTCCGTACCGGAGACAACCGTCTGCCCCGGGCAATTAAAATTAGCGACATCCACATCACATTCCTGAGCCAACTTAGTAACGTTTTCATCCGTTCCGCCAATCATGGCAGCCATTGTACCTTTTGTAGCATTACAAGCCTCTTCCATAAAAGCACCACGTTTCTGAACAAGGCGCAACCCTTCTTCAAAAGAATATGTTCCAGCAGCGGCATGAGCAGTAAACTCACCCAAAGAGAGACCGGCTGCAGCTACCGGATTTAAAGAAGGCACCAGTTCTTTAAGGACAGCCAAACAAGCCAGACCATGAACATACAGAGCCGGCTGACAATTGCAAGTACGCGTCAATTCTTCACCCGGGCCTTCAAACATAATGGAAGAAAGAGATTCGCCAAGAGCCTTGTCAGCCTGCTCTATCAAAGCTTTGGCAGTGGGATACTGATCATACAAATCTTTGCCCATACCTACCTTCTGGGCACCTTGTCCGGAAAACAATAATACTGCGTCCATAAATGAATCATCATTATACAGTGCTACCAATAAAGAAGCAAGAGCGATGTTGCCATCGTAATTCCTTTACTTGCAACACAAAAAAATCCGCCCTGACCTCATTAAAAGGCAGGGCGGATTATAAACTAAACAGTTCGTTTTAGCGGCTTAAGCAGTAGCTTCCGTTGTTGCAGGAGCTTCTTCCTTTTCAGCCGTTTCACGGGGCAGATCGACCAATTCGATCATAGCCACGAGAGCGGAATCCGTCAGACGCTGACCTAACTTAACGATGCGGGTATAGCCACCCTTGCGATCTGCACAAAGAGGAGCAATTTCCGTAAACAAGCGCTTAACAGCAGCCGTGTTATGAATCGTAGCGGTAACCAGACGGAGAGAATGAACATCGCCCCGCTTAGCCAGCGTGATCAATTTTTCCACATAAGGACGAAGAGCTTTGGCCTTAGCCAGAGTTGTAGTAATGCGTCCGTTAAAGATCAGGCTACAAGCCTGGTTTGCAAGCAAAGCCCTGCGATGAGAAGCATTGCGCTGAAGCTTGGAGGTTTTTACACCGTGTCTCATAATAATATTTTTCTATATGTGTTGTTTTTGTGAGATTTAGTCGTCGTCGTCTTCAATGTTGGCGGCAATAAGGTCTGCCAAGCCGACAGGGCTTTCTTCTTCCAGACCTAAGCGAGGCTTAGCCTGAGGCACAGGGCCTGTAAGCAAGGAAGGATCCACCTGAACGCCCAAAGAAAGTCCCAACTCCAACAACTTGTCCTTGATTTCGTTGAGAGATTTCTTACCGAAGTTGCGGTACTTGAGCATTTCGCTTTCGCTCTTCATAGCGAGCTGACCAACGGTGGTAATGTTGGCATTGTTGAGGCAGTTGGCTGCGCGAACAGAAAGTTCGATTTCGTTCACACTCATATTGAGCAGCTTACGCAAGCGAGCCGTTTCCTCATCCTGAACGGCTGAGGGAGCTTCCTCAAAGTTGACCTGCTTATCGTCATAGTTGACGAATACGTCCAAGTGATGGCGCAGAATAGCAGAAGCCTGCAACATGGCATCAGCAGGAGCGATGCGGCCATCAGTCCAAACTTCAAGCACCAATTTGTCGTAGTCAGTCATCTGCCCCACACGCGTATTCTGCACAGAATACTTCACGCGGGTAACAGGAGAAAAGATAGAATCGATCGGAATCACGCCAATAGGCATATCCGGCGTCTTGTTTTCGTCACCTGTAGCAAAGCCACGACCTACACGAACCTGGAACTCACATTCAAACATAGTGTTTTGATCCAAGGTGCAGATAATCTGATCAGGATTAACGACCTGATACATAGTATCATCAGCGATATCAGCAGCAGTTACGACACCCTGCTTATGAACACGCAAAGAAAGGAGACGAGGTTCTTTGCCATTGTGCTTGAACTTAACCTTCTTCAAGTTCAGGACGATTTCCGTCACATCTTCTACCACCCCCGGGAGGGAAGAGAACTCATGCTGAGCACCAGCAATGCGAACGGAAGTAATGGCAGCGCCTTCAAGAGAGCCCAGAAGAACACGACGCAGGGAGTTACCAAGCGTATGGCCATAACCATTTTCAAAAGGTTCAGCCACGAAGGTCAAATGATTTTCATCATTTGGATCTTCAATTTTTTCCAGACGGCTTGGAATCTCAAAACGCCCCAGCGTGGTAACGGAGGCTTCTTCTGGAGTAGTAGTTTCGTTTTCCGACATAATTGTATTTAATGAACCGGGTTTCCCCTCAGCACAGGCACGGCGGGAAATCCGCCTGAAGGACCTACGGTATATTTTGAAAAAACCCGTGCGGGGAGCAATGTACCGATCTGACTTCAACAATCAACTCTTTTCACGTTCTGCAGCAAATTTTCTGTGACTTAATGTACGATATATGGCATAGTATCAAGCAAACCTATCATACCGACTATGAAGCATCCTGATTTTTTAGATAACAGAGATTTTACAGGCGAAGACAAAAAACAGCCATCAACGATGGCGATGAGCGGCGGCAATCAAAATTTGGAAGACAGCGTCAAACAACTTGCAGAAGCGGCCTCAACCAATCACGATCCCCGTTACCTTCAGGAATACATTAAAACCGGTATCAATATGGCGCAATCCGACGCCTCAGATCATGATTTTACCGTTTTAATCCGTTCCGGACGCGAAATGTACCGAGCCAACTGCACTTTTGCACCATACCGACACATTCGCAAGATCTCCGTTTTTGGTTCAGCACGCATCAAAAATGATGAACCGGCGTATGAAACAGCTCGTGAATTTGCCAAAGAAGCCATGGAACACGGCTATATGGTCATAACAGGAGGGGGACCAGGCATCATGCAAGCAGCTAATGAAGGCGCAGGAGAAGAGCGTTCATTTGGGCTTAATATAACCTTACCATATGAACAGACCTCCAATCATGTGGTGGCAAACAGCGACAAGCTCATCAATTTTTATTACTTCTTTGTCAGAAAGTTAAACTTTGTGGCAGAAAGCGATGCCATGGTAGCCTTCCCCGGAGGATTTGGGACCATGGATGAGGTATTTGAAACCCTCACATTGATTCAAACAGGCAAAGCCACCATTTACCCACTCGTCCTTTTGGATTCACCCGGCAAGACATTTTGGCTGAACTGGCTGGCCTTCATTCGCGTGGAACTGGTAGATTCCGGACTAATCTCTGAAGATGACTTGAACCTCATTCATGTGACCAAAAATCCAGCAGAAGCCATGGAACATATCGACCAGTTCTATCGGATATTCCACTCATATCGTTTTATCAATGACACCATAGTCATCCGGTTGAATGCCCCCTTGCCGCAGCAATGGGTAGAACATTTGGAACGAGACTTCTCCGACCTTATTCTGCCCGGAGGGAAAATGATTCAGGGAGATCCGCTTCCGGAAGAAGCAAACGAACCCAATCTAAAACAACTTCCGCGACTCATATTCCCCATCAAGCGGGGGAATTATGGCAGACTCCGCCTACTGATTGACCGCATCAATCAGACACCAAGCAGGACATACTCACCCACTCCCCATGCCTGAGATCGTCCCCGCATGGCTTACACCTCTGGTTTTCGGAATGATGGGAGCCTGCATAGGCTCCTTTCTGAACGTTGTTATTTACCGAGTACCAAGAGGGATGTCGGTCAATAATCCGTCACGCTCATTTTGTCCGGAATGTGACAAAGAGATTCCCTGGTACTTGAACATTCCTGTATTTAGTTGGGTTATTCTTCGTGGAAAATCAGCATGTTGCGGCAAGCCAATTCGGTTTCGTTATTGTGGAGTGGAGCTACTTACCGCCGTCATTTTTGCACTTTTGGGATACCTTTATGCAGAAGAATCCGTTGTTTCATCCGTGCTATTATGCCTTTGGGCGGCCGTTGCCATTGTTATTATATTTATTGATGCAGAACATCTTATCGTTTTTCGATCTCAAACCATCATTGGAGCAATTGCCGGGATAGGAGCCTGCACGTTGAATCCGTTTCTGCTACCCGACCAAGAAGTGATGAGAGGAGCAGACGCCTTCACAGCATCCGTTTTAGGCGGAGGAATCGGCTATATCATCATCAGACTGATCATCGAGCTGGGCAAGGTACTATTTGGGACATGGAAGCAGCATTTTGTCACAACTGTGACATGGTATTTAAGAGAACCGGAATCACCAGAAGAAGAGCTTCGTCTTGTTATCGATGGGCAAGGACATGACTGGTCCATGCTCTTTCATCGGACCTCGGATCAAGCAGTCATTTCAGGAGGGACTATCACGATCAACGGGAAAACATACCATCCGGAAACCGTTACCCTACAAGCAGACAAAGTGGAACTATCAACAGGAGAAACCTTTCTTCTGGAAGAACTGGAAAGTGTGGAAGGAACCCTCACAGACATTCATGCGAAAAGAGAAGCGATGGGAGCCGGAGACGCTTGGATTTTGATGATGATTGGATGCATCAGCGGCTGGCAAGGGACTGTATTTTGTCTTTTCCTAGGCAGTATTCTAGGCATTCTACAAGCGATTGTATCGCGTATGGGATTCGGCAAGACGCTTCCGTTTGGGCCGGCCTTACTCAGTGCAGCCATGATCTGGCTCTTTGGAGGAGATCAATGGTGGCAAGCCTATCTTCGCTTTATTTCCGGAGAATAAAGCCAACGCTAAATTTACGAAAAGAGCAATCACCCTATTGTAAAATAGCGACAAGCTTGGGTCAGGGAAAGACACCCACTCAGGACTCAGAAAAGCGAGAGAGGGAGAGAACCTATTAAGAGAGGCAAATTATCATTATAACCTTCCATTATAGACGGCACGTCTCAAGATTTCAGATTTCGGCCTCTGCTTTTCCGATCAAATAAGAACAGTCAACCCAGACACAAAATCACAATTTGCGTGAGTGTACATTTTTTTTGCAACTATCAAACCCCTTAAGTGTTTCTTATAACAAAGGGCGCGGTTGCCAACAAACAAAGGCATCGTAACCACCCCCTACAAAGAACATATTAACTCTCACCACTCAATAAAATGACCAAGCAAATCATTATCGCCGCAGCCTTTGCCGCATGCGCCGCATTCGCACAAGATGCCCCGCCCCCCCCGCCAGCTCCGAACGCACCGGCCGAAGCTCCGGGAATGCAGGCACCAGAACGCCAAGGAGGCCCTCGTCATCATGAACGAGCAGGCAAACATCAAGGGCCAAAACATCATCAGGGCAATCGCCAAATGAAGCAAATCAACCCCGGAATCATGATTATCGGGGAAGAATTAGTCATGGCCAAATATGATACCGATAAGGACGGCAAACTATCTAACGAAGAAATAGCCGTACTGCAAACCGATGTCAAAAAAGCTCAGGAAGCAAAGAAAGCCGCTATTCTGAAGAAGTTTGACAAAGATGGCGACGGCAAACTTTCCGACGAAGAAAAGAAAGCCATGCGAGACGAATGGATCAAAGATCATCCGGAAATCGCCAAGCGCATGGAAGAAATGAAAGCCCGTCAGGAAGCAAAGAAAGCCGACATTCTGAAGAAGTTTGACAAAGATGGCGACGGCAAACTTTCCGACGAAGAAAAGAAAGCCATGCGAGACGAATGGATCAAAGATCATCCGGAAATCGCCAAGCGCATGGAAGAAATGAAAGCCCGTCAAGAAGCTTGTGTCGCCAACATGATCAAGAAATTTGATAAGGATGGCGACGGCAAACTTTCTGCAGACGAACTGAAAGCAATGCCCGTTATGCCCGGCAAACCCGGCCCCGGCTTTAAAGCACCCGGTTGCCCCAAAGCAGAAGGCCCCTGCGGACCCAAGTGCCATGGCAAGCCCATGATGGACGGCCCTCGCGGACCCAAGTGCCATGGCAAACCCATGATGGATGGCCCTCGCGGACCCAAGTGCCAAGGCAAGCCCATGATGGACGGCCCTCGCGGACCCAAGTGCCATGGCAAGCCTATGATGGACGGTCCTTGCGGACCCAAGTGCCATGGCAAACCCATGATGGGCGGCCCTCGCGGACCTCGCCCGGAAGGACCGCGTCCACAGCTTGATCCCAACCGTGCTCCGATCATGGCAGCAGGATGGATTCTGATTGAAGAAAAATATGATGCCGACAAAGACGGCAAACTAAACGAAGCTGAAATGGCACAACTTAATGCTGACGCCACCAAGGCATTGGAAGCACGTCGCGCCGCTCGCAAAGAAGCGAGAAAAGCAGCTCGCGCCGAGAAAGCCCAAGCAGCGCAGCAGGCTCCTGCTCAAGAAGCTAAAAAAGCCGAATAACCTCACCCCATAAACGCATAGCATAAAAGCCCCGTCTGTCTTACGGCAGGCGGGGTTCTTTTTTATATTTATAACAATAAAAGCAACCTGCTCGGCCAAGAGAAATCGAAAGAGGCCATAAGAGGAAGCGACTCAAAGGCAACTAAACGCCATTTCTGCCCAGCCCCGTTGCCCAGCCAATCTCAAAGACACTAAAACAAGACAAAGAAGCACAAGGGAGACAGTGAACAAGCAGGAGAAAAGGGCGAGCAAAATACAGCAAAAACACGTTCACAGATTGAAAGGAAAAGAAGCAAAGGAGCATTATCAACACAAGTAAGTGTTCTTTTGTATACTTCTACAGCCCCTATAAAAAATGACCGGGAGAAGCATTCAGAGCCTCACCCGGTCAAAAAAGATCAAACGAAAACCACAAGAGACCTTAAGCCCCGGCCTTCATCGCCTGTTGCACTTCCTCATGCAATCCATGCTTTCTGGAGAACAGAAGAGCAGCAGGAGAAGCAATAAAGATGGAAGAATACGTACCGATCACAATACCGGCAGAAATCGTCCAAGCAAAGTCTTCCATGGAAGGCCCGCCGAAGAAGTACAGACATACCAACACAGCCAACGTGGAAAGAGAAGTCAGGATTGTACGAGAAAGAGTCTGATTAATAGCCTCATTCATAATCTGAGAAGCACTTTCTTTAGGATCGGCAAAGCGCAAGTACTCACGCACACGGTCAAACACAATGATCTTGTCATTGATAGAATACCCAGCCACCGTCAGCAAGGCCCCGATGTGAATCACATTCAGTTCCGTTCCACTGATGATCACCAGCCCCAACACCAACAACACGTCATGAGTCAATGCAATAACAGCCCCAACAGCAAAGGTCCATTCAAAACGAACGGTCAGGTAAACCATGATACCAAGGATACCGAAAAGAAGAGCCCACGCTGATGTGATCAACGTATCATACCCCATTGACTGTCCAATGGTTTCTTCACTGAACGGAACCGTACTCAACACAGGGAACGCCTTATTCAGAGCATCGGTGATAGCAACCTTATCCTGAGCATTATCAGAGAAGTTCACCAAAATATTTACCTTATTGCTATCTGTTGACTCAGCCACCTCCTGAACCGTAGCCTTCTGAGTCAAATCCAGCTTATTGATAATCTCCTCCGCTTCACGGAAAGAAATCTCACCCTTATTCACCAGATAAGAAATGGAAGAACCGCCCGTGAAATCCATGCCCAAGCAATCCTTACCCTTGACGCAACCAAATACCAGACAGCCCAGCAACAAAATAGCGGAAAGAGAGCAAGACCAGACCTTTTGGCCCATAAAGTCAATATTGCTCTTCTTCTTGAACAAATTCAAGAAGTGGAGATCCTTCATCATTCCGATCGTGTCTGCCCAGTAGAACAATACTCTAGTAACAAGGATAGCCCCGATCATGGAAGTAATAACCCCTACCGTCAATGTAACAGCAAACCCCTTAATGGTACCAGTTGCCATCCAGTACAAGATAACAGCCGTAATCAAAGAAGTGAGGTTCGAGTCAAAGATTGCAGAAAAAGCTTTATCGAAAGAACTGCGGATAGCCACTCGGAAGGGACGCCCCTTTTCCTTTTCTTCACGCAAACGTTCGTAAATCAACACGTTAGCATCCACAGCTATACCCAGAGTAAGAACAATACCGGCGATACCAGGCAAGGTCAATTCAAACCCAAAAATAGACATAGCACCCAGAAGGAGCAACGCGTTAACCGTCAAGCCAATAATAGCTACAAAACCGGCGAAACGGTAATAAATCAATACCATGATGAAGCAGAGGATCAAGCCTGTTATACCGGCATACTCCCCTTGAAGCAAAGCCGTGCGCCCCAAAGAAGCGGAGATTTCACTAGCGGATTCGAAATTAAGCTTATTTGTAAGCGGATTGGAAAGCACTTTAGTCAAAGCCTCAGCTTCGCCTGGGGCATCCAAGCCACTAATTTCAAAGCTTTTTGAAAGGACATCCTGAACCGTGGGAGCACTTTTAACCACATCATCCAGCACAATAGCCATGCGGTCACGCCCCTTCTGCATACGGGAAGTCAGATTATACATCTTTTCTGCCCCGTCATTACTCAGCGTTACATTCACATGACCGGGACGAGACAAATCAATCCCAGCCCGCACGATATCCCGTCCGGTAAGGGTTTCACGCTTTTCCAAGAAAATCTTTTCGGTAACATCTTCGCCCTTACCATTCTTGAACGTATAATCATACAGCTTGTAGCCAGGGACGCGGACACGACCTTCAGCCACCAATTCACTATTACGCGGATGAACGGGAAGGATCTGCAACTTAGCGACCTTCGTCAGAATAGCCTTTGTTTCTTCTCGTTTAGCCGGATCAGCAGCAGGGATCTGAACTTCTATAAGGTTCAGGTCATCCTTCTTCTTCGGGCGAATGATCACATCATTAGCCCCTGTGCTATTGAGACGCTCCGTCAGAATGGAGCAGGCATGTTCCATCGCCTGATCAGTCAACGGGATGGGCTTACCATCATCGCCGATGTTCGGTTCAACACTCAAGGTGAAAGAAACCCCACCGGCAATATCAATACCATACTTCAGCCCCTGCTGAAACAGAGAGAACAAAGAAAAAGCTGCTATACCGACAATAAAAAAGGAACCGGCATTTCGTTTTACCTTATCTTGATCTGAACCGAGATACCAAAAGAACACGCCCAGCAAAACCAAGCCCCCAATAAAAATGAAAAGGGGGTTGTTAAAGAGATCATAAATAAACGCAAGAGAAGGAGACATTCCGCCATCAGTCGGCAGAGTATCGGCAGAAGCCAAGAGATTCATAGACATTTCAATCCGGATTGGGTGTGAATAATACGGCAGAGGATTGTGGAGAAAAACACCGTCAGGTCAAGCCTTCTGTGCGTGTATCCATTAAGAGAAAGCCACATGAGGAAGATGAATCCAACCCGTTCAAAGAAACAAGCCCGGCTTCCTCACGGGAACCGGGCTATCAAAAGAAAGAAAGAAATACGGAATGGAACTCACAACCTGTTTACATCGGAAACCGTTCCGGAAGCCGATGGGGCCAAAATCACGGGTGAAGAAGCGGCAGGAGAAACAGGAGAAGCCATAGAAGATGGAGAAACGTGTTCAACCGGAGAAGAAGCGGCTGCGGCAGCCGCACGGCCACGCCGAATCAATTCAGACACAGTCACTAACTCATACCCTCGATTTTTCAATCCCTTCACAATCGCATCAACTGCGGCAATCGTGGAAGCATGGATATCATGAACCAGAATGATAGACCCCGGTTTGGCACCATTCACAGCTCTTGCCGCAACGACAGAAGATCCCGGCTTGCGCCAATCATTCGTATCAACATCCCACATAATGGTGGTAAAACCGAACCGTTGCCGAGCCCAAGAAGCCACCCCAGCATTTGTATACCCACCGGGAGGACGCATTACCACAGGGACAATACCGCAAGCGTTACGAATAGCCTCATTGGTATCCTGCAACTGAGCCTCTGCTTTTTCTCTGGAAATCTTACTTAAATAAACATGGTTCCAGGTATGGTTACCCACTTCATGACCTTCATTAGCCATGCGGCGCACGACCTGAGGATGAGCCTTCACATTGCACCCCTGCATGAAAAAAGTACCCTTGACATTATTTGCTCTCAAAATATCCAACACCTTAGGAGTCAGCACACCATGAGGGCCATCATCAAAGGTCAGAGCAACAACTTTATCAGGCACGGCCACACGATTTACCGTTACCCCCGGAATACGAGGAGCCAGAGGCGTGTTATTATAAGAAGGGCTCACAGAAGGAACGCTTGCGGGCTTAGGCGGCAATTTCACAGCAGGGCGATCCTGTTTTTTCCCGGGGACAGACACCGTAGAAAGCCCCCTCTTCACCGGAGGAGGAGGAGGATTTGTTGTAGAAACATCCTGATGCTGCGAACAAGCAGACAGCCCAAATACCAAGGCACATGTAAGAAATACACGCTTCTTCATAACAGTTTTTTGGAGGATTTACGCCCAGCACCCCATCTTGTCACGCCCTAAATCATCCATTATCACGCACCCAAAAGAAAAAAAGCCCTGCTCCATCATTAGAAAAAGTCTAAACGCCATCGCCCCACAAACAATATTACTCAGGACTGTTCATATCAATATAACTGACAGACACCGTCCTACGAGAATTAGCCGGATCACGGACCTCCACCTTCATTCGCTTAAAGAACCAAGAGCCATCTTTCAGCTTCATCACAGAATCAATCATGAATCTTTTAGCCAATTCCCCTCGTCCATCTATACCATCCACCTGCCACATAGCTCCATTTTCCTTATCAATCCAAACACGCACCCATGCATACTGCCCGACCTTAGGATTTGGATTCTGTATTTGAACGATCCAGCAATCACGCCCCTTTACCGTACTAGCGGCGTCATCCTGAACTACTTTAGCTTGAGGCCAATACAAATAACGCATGGACAAATCCTCATACGTCACATCGGTTCCGGCAATCGGCACGCCATATTGAGCAACAGGCAAGACCCCGGATTTACCATCCTTCCAAGCAAGGATTTCCTGACCTTTCTCCTTAAAGTTCAGGTCAAATCTATTCCAAGCGTTATTCATCTGATACTGAAAAGCAATCAGATTACCGCGCAGACTCATGGAAAAAGGGACCTTAACGCTACGCTTACGGATCTGCCCCATTATATCCTTATTTTCCTGTAAAGTGGCACCCTGACGAACCCTTTTCAACATTTGTCCGGCATCCGGAGCCCCATCCTGAGAGGAAGCCGGAGTTAAAGAAAGAATCACGGCCATTACGCCAACGCAAAGAGAGAAGAAAAAAGAATATCTGCGCATCATGAATTGCTCATACCACTCTCAGGACACATGAAAAAACCTTTTTTCAGTCACCGGATACGAGCTATTGCATTTTGTGCCAGAATTTTCTCGACTAGGTCATGCAAAACGACAAGATGAACCCAGCAAACATCATTTATCCATCAACTATGGAAACGCCCGCATTCTTGAAACCCATCCAATCCTATCCGGGAGAAATCGTTCAATTCATTGAAAGAATACCGGGAGTGGATGTAACAGCAGACCGAGCAACCGTACTGGAACGACTGGAACCCTATCATCGGGCAGAAGTCGAAGCTTTAGGGTGGCGCTGGAAAGACCTGCGCCGAGCCGAACAAATACACGGTACAAAGGCCGCGCTGGTGGGCGACATTGGATCCAACTATCCCGTGGAAGGAGCAGACAGCCTGATTTGTTCCGGCGTTTCCGACTGCGTTCTTGCGATTTATGTGGCAGACTGCGCCGCCGTCTGGCTCTACGACAAAGAACACTGCCACCGAGCACTGATACATTCCGGCAAAGCAGGAACAGCCGGCAACATTGTGGCCAACACCATTCATTCCATGAAAAAGTGCCTGAACGTGGAACCGTCCAATTTGATTGCCGTCATTTCACCCTGCATACGTCCCCCTCACTATGAGGAAGACATACCCACCGCCATTAAAGCCCAACTCATAGCCGAAGGAGTACCAGAAGAACAGATTCACGATTCCGGACTCGATACAGCCGCAGATACCAAGCGTTTTTACTCCTACCGAATCGAAAAAGGACAAACGGGGCGCATGCTGGCACTCTTCGGGCCAGATCACGCCACACGGCCCCACCCGATCATTCTTTAATTTATCCGAGCAGATTTGCTCCCTACTTAAACCTTTCAAGCGCATCACGTAGAAAACGTGGTGCGCTTTTACTATATTCTATCACTCATCATTCACTCCGGCGGAGCTACATTTCATCAGGATGAGCCTTTGCTCTCCGAGCCGGAGGTAAAAGCAGGCACAATTTTTTCCCTTTTGTCCGGGTATTTTCATGTAATGAAAAGGAAGAATGTCATCAATAGAATATTGACCTTCCATTCTTTACTGGGATAGTAGGATGTATGCAGCAGATTGACCGTGACCACCAAACCTACCCACCTAAAATCGTTGCCTCCGTCGCCTCATGGGATTTATGGAAAACACTGAAAGGAAAAGACTTATCACAACAATGCGATTGGGTTGAATTACGGGTAGATGCCATGCCGCCAGAACTCACGGCAGAACAAATCATGGAATTCCGGCCAGCCATGCCTCTGCTCATCACTGTACGAGCCCAAGAAGAAGGAGGACAGCGCCCCATCCCGGAAGAAGAACGCTTCAACCTCTTCCGGACTTATATGCCCTATGCCGCCGCCATGGACATAGAAATCAATTCCATGCGTCACGCCAGAGAGCTGCTTCTAGAAGCCAAACGCCAAGGTATCATCATCATTGGCTCCACTCATGACTTTCAAATAACACCGGGCATTGATTACCTGCACGAACTGGAAAAGAAAGCGCGCTCTTATGGGGCAGACATCGTCAAGTTTGCGTTCACCCCATGTCTTGCGGCAGACCTTCAGACAGGCGTTCAATTATTTACCAAAGCCAAAGGCCCCATTGCCGTTATGGGGATGGGCTCTATGGGCCCTGTTTCTCGCCTTTTATTCTCACAACTAGGATCCTGCTTGGTCTACGGCTATCTGGGCGACCAAGAAACAGCCCCCGGCCAATGGCACGTCACCCTCTTTAAGGAAACCCTTTCTCATCTTACCCCCATTCTTCGCTAAAAAAAGATCTGCGCACACTCATGAATATCATATCTTCTGCTTTTTTGGCGGCGCGCCCCAAAACACTCTCCGCCTCCCTGATACCGGTATGGGCCGGGTGTATGGTCGTACAGAAATTAACCGACAGATGGGATCTTTCACTAGCACTTTTCACACTAGCCTCCTGTCTATGCCTGCAAATTGCCTGCAACTTTTTCAATGACGCCATAGACTTTGCCAAACATGCCGACACGGAAAAACGCACGGGGCCCGTTCGCATGACGGCCAGCGGAGCCCTCTCACAAAAGACGGTCATGATCATTGGCTTCCTCTTCCTACTCGGAGCATGCCTGCTAGCCATCCCCTTAATTGAAATTCGAGGATGGCCCATCATTGCCATAGGCATCCCCTCCATTTACTTTACCTATGGATACACCGGAGGCCCGTGGCCTTTGGCGTATAAAGGACTGGGGGAAGTTTTTGTCATCCTCTTCTTTGGTCTAGTGGCAGTATTAGGCACTATCCTGGTGCAGGTAGGGACAGATACTATTGTACCAGGAACGAGGGTAGAATCACTGGCCGTGTATAACGCCGGAATCGTTACGGGGATTCAATGCGGCCTTCTGTGTGCCGTTATGATAGCAGTCAACAACATCCGGGACAGGAAAGAAGACCTAAGCACCGGCAAACGCACGCTAGCCGTTCGCCTGGGAGAAGCGAAAGCCCGAGCCATGGCACAATCCTTCATTTTAGCAGCTTATATCACCCTACCTACTTCCAGCAGAGCCCTTCATCTGAATCTGACACATACATGGTGGATGTGGATTCCGGCCATACTCTTTGGCGGCTATCTCATGCTTTTAATACGCAAGACACCGGCCGACAAGCGCATGAACAAGGTTCTAGCCATGTCCTCCCTTCATCTTATTCTCTATTTAGCAACCTACACAGTTCTTCCTACGCATTAAAGATTCTCCATCATTCCAACGTAGTAACTATATCGATAAGGATCATGAATCTACTTTCTTTCATACCCGTTGTTCTTATTATTCCGGCCTTTCTTTCCTGCACCCAAAAAAGCAATCTGGAAATAGCCACCGGCAAAGTTACTACCATCAAACTGGGCAACGTGGTTCGGATTAAAGAAATCAACGTTCTTACATCCACGGATGACGGGACTTTCGCCAATATGGCCGGGACAGCAGCAGAAGCCATGACCCCCGGCATTCTGGGGATGGGGACATCCAAATTAGCCGCAGCTACAGGATCCATTGTAGACGGCAGAGTAGAAGCCACGAAAATGATCCGCGTGCGAGTCAAACTCAAAGACACCAACGAACTTGTTGAAGTACAACAAGAAGTCACCCCGAACTTTACACTGAAAATAGGACAAGAAGTCGTCATTACCCAGGGCAGTACCCCCGGCAACGTCTGGCCTGATTAACAACTATGAATCCAACTGTACCATCTGTGCCCCAAAGACACCTGCTGATTAAAATCACCGGCATTTTGATTGCCCTGTCGCCCCTCTGTACGTGGTTTTTCCGATACAGTCTGTTGGCAACAGCCGTGCTGGCACCGCTCCTTCTTTTTATTGCATTCGCAGCGGTAGTAAGAGTCTGTCAAAAAAACGTCACGGAAACCTTTCGCCCCATTTATCCAGCGGTGCGGCTTACCATCATGACAGGAATAGCCTTTACAGCCGTCACCATGCTTTCGACCTTATGTTTTATCTGGATTCCGCATCTTCTGGCGTCCATGTCAATCCTCCCAACGACCTGGCTCATCAACCTAGGTTTTGTCAACACGCTGATTGTTTTAGGCTCCTTTGTTCTGTTAGGCCTCGTTGCCCTGTACGCTATTAAGCTCTGCCTAAAACCAACACGCTGAACCAGGCAAAACTCATTCACCAAGAACTTTTAGCAACACGTTGCCCGCAAACATCAATATCTCTCAGTCTTTAAAGAGATCATGCCGAATGAGCGTTCGCCTTTCATTTTAAACAAATCGGACGCTTGTTTGAAAACGCTTTCATGGTTGGTTGTCTTGTTCTTTTGATGAATTAGCCGGTCATATTTTATCCAAAACTCTCACATCATTATCCTGATACTTCCGGATTACCAATTATCAGAAGACATTCGCTTTCTGCATTAACTTCATATCAACAAACTCTTCTCTTTCCGAAGATTACAGAAGAGCCGGATTGTAAATCCGC
>CAZGGR010000019.1:0-40695 GCA_964525305.1 uncultured Akkermansia sp. | reverse complement strand
CCCTCCCCATCCTCATCTTGCCCGTTTCCGGCGTTTTGCAACGGGGTTGCAACGGGGTGTCTGCCGTTTTGCGACTCATTGTCCGTCTCAGGCTCATCCCCCTCTTCTGCGGCCGTTTGAGCCGTCATTTCATCCACCGCCAATCCAAGCCCATTCACAGCTGCAGACTCCAACTTCTTGGCATAAAACTCCGCCCGGCGCTTAATTGCTTCCTCATCCAGCTCCGTAAGCAGCCGTTCGGTATCCAAATCATACGGCTCATTCATACTCCCGGCTCCCTCTCGGTTCCGAATAACCCCTCCTACGCCCGGCATCATTCCTCCCGGCATCCCCGGCACCTCCGGCTCTCGATAACTCACCCTCATGCCGATCAGCTCGCTGACTTCATCATCCTCGGCTCGATACCCCACCGCTGCCATCTTCGCAATCTTTTCCACATGTGCCATCTTGCCCTGTTCATCCTCCGCATCCATCGCCCAATACACCAACCGTGGCTTGCCTGGATACAACCTATCCAGCCACCGATTCACAAACTGCTTGCTGATCACTTCAGAAATCTTCCGCGCCTCCGCCTTCGCCAACGTCCTAAACACCTCCATCTGCGCCTCCCCCGCCAAAAAATATTCTTGTTCTTTAACTCCGTTCTGTTATTTTAACTTTCCGGTCGGCAACTGACCCGGCGCGAATCCTCTTAGCCGGTGATCAGTAATCTGGGGCGGAAGTCTGTGATACCCGATCGTAGTTCCTGGTTCATGACTGGGGTATTTCTATTTCTTCTTTTTGTCTCGTGTGTCCCTATAGGCAGTGATGAGTTTGAGTTTCTTTTTTCCTTCATTAACTAATGTAGCTTTTTGTGAATTTCGGCCGCTAACTATCAATTTCTCTTTATCTTTAGAGCGTTTCCCTGTCACAATGGTATTAGCCACTTTCCTTGGGCTACTTTCTAATGGCTTAAAATGTCGTTTTGCGTGGCTGGCTCCATAATAATCCGGATGCCATCCATCAACGGCCAGCTCCTTTTTCCCAATTTTTATCCCCTCTTTCATACACCATCCTTCTTAGCTTTCCTCTTAATCACTCTCTCAAACACATCCACCTCCTCCTTAATTCTGGCTCTTCCTCTTTTTTCGAGAAAACGCCTTTGACGGCCAAATATCATTCAAAATGGCAATATTTTTATGAGAAAGCTTGCATAAAAATGTAAACTTTCTCATGCGACGAACCATTTATTAACAAAAATCTTCCAGCAACTAGGAGTCTGACCTTTTCTCCAAAATTTAAGGATCTTCAAAAACCGTCAATTTGGCTATTTCTTCAATAGAAGAAGCAACAAAAACCTCCAGAGATACTCCTTTTTTAACCGCCGCTTGCATAGCAAGGTTCAAAATCCGGTTACTTAGAGGAATAGTAATTAAAGAAGAAATCTCTTGGGAGGAGGCAGGATCTCGCCCTTGAATATAACGATTGATAAGGATTTGTGTTTGTCGAGGAATCCTATTACGGACAAAATAATTATCTATAGCGCTTCTCTTTAAGCCCAGAGCAGATGCCAAGGTTGCACGGCTGATATGGTTTTCTGCCATCCAACGCCCCAGCGTTGGTACATCTATGATATTTGCTTCCTCCATGTGTGGAAAAAATCGCTCTTTGTGATGATATTTCAACGCATTTGAAGAATCATGATTGACAAATCGTCAAAGAGCGCATATTGAATAAATGTGAGCGCGAAAATCACGTCAATGAAAGATTCAAACAAATCAGAGGTTACGACAAAACTTTCTCATCGTGCGTTGAAAGCATTGGTTCTTCTGAGTTTGAAAACAGGACTGAATGTTCAACAGATTGTCGAATCCTCTATAAAGATTCAGATTCACAAAACATTGGTCGGCAATTAATTAACTATGATTATCAAGACTCACAATTACAACACTATTACTAAAACTCATACTATGAAGAAGAACATACTCATTGCGGGCATTTTAAGTGCGCTATCGCTTACCGTTACAGCTCAAGCATCCCAAAGCCCCGTATATTATACGCTAGGGAAAAGTTATAATTCTGCATATACAACGCGATATGATTCTACATTCGGAATGAGCCTCAAAGGTATCTATTCATTCTGTACAGACAATTATTATGGATTTGATATACCAAATGTAAAAGGGGCTCAACTTGGCATACATACTAATATCCAAGGAGGATCAGTATTTCACGAGTTGTCATTAAATGTAGGCATTCTTCAAGGTTCCGAAAACTATTATGGAGTACTCAAACTGGATCAACGTCTTATTCCTATAACGTTCGGATACACGCTTAATATTCCTATGTCCGACATAACAACGTTTTTCTTAGGTGGTAAAGTCGGATTTCTCTCTTCTGAATCAAAGTTAAAGGTTAGATATGAAACTATTAATGCTTCTATAACCGATAACGATTGTAAAGGTACTTATGCTATCCAACTTGGATTCAAGTTTGCTATAGGAGAAAAAACTGACTTCATTATCGGTTATGAAATGAACAAATACTTCTCGGATGTAGACGTTTATCACTCCATCACTGCTGGTATTAGCTGGAATTTTTAACCCATCTCGTGGTGAATTAACAGTATCCCCTCTCCTTTGGAGGGGGGAATATTCGATGTTCTGGTTACATGACTTAATACCCCTTTTCTGATTCAGATAAGGGGTATTTTTATTAAAAAATGAATCAATATTATGCTAATGGACAAAATAAAATATAGTATCACAATTTTAGAATCACTTGTATTATTAGTCATTCCTATCGCTAAAGCAAACTTAGGAGATACTTCTGAAGAAATGAACGCAAAGTGGGGAATGGGAAAAGAAGGAAAAGCCAAGGGAACTCATGATTTTAAAACTATCACTTGGAAAAAAGAAGGAGTAAATTTGAAAGCATTTTTTACATTTCAAAACAAATGTTTCAAAATGGTATTCTCTGATTGTCAAACTAGAACTAAAGCACTTAATTTATTAAAAAACAATTTCTCTATTGATTTTAAATTTCAATATTCTTTAAAAGACGATAATTTTAAGGGAGTACCTCGTAATAAATCAAAACTTATTGATGTAGTATACTCTTCAAAAGACAAAAAACTTATCATCAAAGACAAAGGTTTATTATTAAAAACTCAACAAATAGGGAAAAATATTAAAGAAAATGAAATCAATCTTCCTGCTACTCCTTTATTAGGAAATTCTCTTGAAGAAATAGAGAACCAGTTTCCTGGAGGGGAAAAAATAAAAACCGATGAAGGTCTCATCAAGATTCATTGGGGCATCAATAACTGGAACTGTTTTAATGTTGAAGCATTATTCACTCCAATATCGAATATTTGTTTTTGGGTCGAAGTTCGCAAGGGTGTTAAAGAATTTTATATCAGCAAAGAAGAAGCTCTAGTTATTTCTAAAATATTGCTTCCTAATACACCACTAAAAATTAAAAATGACAAAAAGAACATCAATTATTTCAAAGGAGAGGCCACACTGAAAAATAAAGCAAAAAGAGTAGATTTTCGATATACAAGAGAGTTCACCCACTATTGGGAAGATTTTATGGCAAACTTAACATTAGAGAGCCGCCATCTCAGCAAGCAAAAAGTCCATGAACTCCGGGAAATAAGCCAAGGGAAATAATCTAAGTATCCCTAAAATCAATAGGGAAAAGTCATTCATTCTCCTCTACTCAGACTGAAACAATATACTCCGGGGTTAATTAAAGCTAATGGTAAATAAAACAAAGCAAAGGAAAAAGAACCGCCATACAAGATCAGACACAAAACAGAAACGATAAATAACACGCAGATTTTCAAACTACGCGACCAGTTCAAACGATGAATAAGCCAAATCAAAGCGGCACAAATAAACCCGACAACCACACAGCCTACGCCAATCATGGTTAAAAATTGCATATAACAGGAACAAAATTGATCCAACCACAACACATTATCCGGGCTAGGAGGATTCCCTTCCCAAGCAAAAACGCCCGGAGGCAACAACGCCCACAACAACACGGAGGAAAAAACCAAGCGATCTGTATTAAGGCGGTAGGTCATGATAGTTCTATATATACTATAGATAGTTTTTATAATGGAGCAAAGGCTCTGTTTCCTGTGTCATTAACCGCAATACCTTCTATTTCAACGAGCCAGCCCGGACGACAAACAGGAGCTTTCACCATTACATGAGGGATTGAAGCCAAAGGTGTCTCCATTAGCAAACTCCGAACAATCTCTCTGTCAGCCCAATCACGGAGGTATACTACGGCAAGCTTTAAGTCAGCAAAAGATCCCCCACTATTTTCCATTAAAGCATTGATATTTTCCACGACTCTGAACGTTTGACTCTTCACATCACCCGGATGAACAATATTTCCAGCAGCATCAATGCTGGCTGTACCGGATACAAAGTAGTGAGAGCGATCGCCATAGACAATACGCACACCGCGTTCAAAAGAGACTCTGTACAAATGCGTTGGAGACAAGAACTCTGGAGCTTCCATATAATTCACCTGTCCATGACGCAATCCAGCAATGCCCAGACTATCCATATGCAATAACCGCTTCGGTTTTTCCGAGCAACCTTCAATCCCCGTACTAGCAATAAAATGGCTTTTCGGAGTTAATCCATAATGTTTAAAACATTCATTACGTCCATCTACCAGACCTTGATAGTTATTATCAATGTCCCGGCAGTAAATCCATGTACGGTGAACCAGCTCAGGCACACCTCCTCCACATTGTGCCACGATCTTATCCAACCACCGGAACTCCTCTACCATCTGACCATAACTATCCGTAGCCAAAGATTCCCCTTTCCCTGCTAAAAACAAACGATAATGCGGTCGGATGGCTTCCATCACCAATCCATCCTGTTCCGTCATTCTCTTATTACTGGTGATTCCGCTGATATGCCATGATTCCAATGCTACACGTGCACCATTCGCCGGAGCCTGCCCAACAACAGACACATAAGAAAGCCTATCTCCCAGCAATTGATGCAACAAAGGACTCTGGCGAACCGGATCACTAACATGAAAGCGCAACAAAAATTCATCCTCCTCACACCCACCTAAACAATAATATCTATCCAACAAAGCTTTCAATTCATCCTCAAAACTTTCGCCCGGCTCGGCCGTCATGCAGAAGAAGCTTTCTTCCGCACCATTTCCGTTGCCCCATGTTATTTTCTCAGGTACGTTCGTAATCATAACGTTACTCTCTATAAAGACCGTACATAATTGATTAAATCTTCCAGTTCGCGCTCATTTAAAGAACTTGTCTTTCCACGAATATCGCCCGGATTGTGTGTTGTGATGGCCTCACGAATCGTCTGTGCCCGACCATCATGCAAATAAGGAGCCGTCCTCCAAACTTCCACTAATGAGGGGACCAAAATACTTTTTCCGGCATCTAAACCTGTAGCTGTACCTGTAGCAACCAATTCCTTATTGGTAAAGTAAGGGTGGGGATGGCAACGAATACACCCGGCATTTTTAAAGACATCTTTCCCTCTTCGAGCAGATTCCGACAATTCCCCCCTCTCTACCCCGGGAGCATGACACTGAGCACAAGTTGCGTGTTTCGTCTGTTCTTTGGAGCGAGAACAAGCAATCAGATAAGGACTTGGAACAACCTTCATATTTTTCAGGTACTCATTCACACATTCGGTCAATTCTGCGGGAGGTTCCAAGAATTGAATATGAACAAAACCTGCCGTCACGGCCACTTCAGCAGAAGCTCGAACCCCCAAAGACATTACGGGGCTGGTTCGATGAGACAAGAACATCGTTCTCGTATTTTTGGGATTACCCATTCCATCGTTCAACAAGTCCCAATTTAGTCCATCCATTCGACCGTCAGGATGACATGTCGCACAGCTCTGCCATCCTTGGAAACAATGAGAAGCATCATTAAAATATTGTTCTCCCAATTTTTCTTTGGTAGGGCAAAAATGATTATTCAATAATATTTTGCGAGGATTAAACGGAGTCACCAAAGAGACTTCTGCCAAGGTATCGGAAAAATATCCTGCCACATAAACACAGTTATCACCAATCGCAAGAGAACGGGGGCCGTTCAACGGTAAAGGGATTCGAACCCGCAAATCATGCAAAAAACCAAGTCTTTCAGAAACAGGTTCATTCCCTTTCTTTTCGCTGTTCATGCGTTCCAACAAAGCAGGGAACTCAATCACAGAAAGTTCATGTGTCCCTGCGTGTGTTACAAATAATTTTTTTCCATCTTCGGCAAAAGCAATCCCCCATGGATTAGCAGATCCCGCATCCGGATCATCTAGCAATACGGGATGAGGATTATCCGGATGTTGCGTATCAATAATCGTCACGGCATTTGTATTCATCCACCCACGATCCAACTGTGTAGTCGGAACTTGATAACGGCTCAACACATGTGCTATCGCCAAATAACGGCCATCAGGACTCATAGCCATACCCCTCACTCCTTGTGAGCCATTAGAAAGAGAGAAGTTCTCAACCTTTTCTCCTTTAATTAAAGTCAAAGTCGTAGCTGTGAAATCCCCATTTGATTTACCAGCCGGCAAATGACCAACGGCCCATATTGAGCAACCATCCGGAGAGACGGCCAAAGCCACAGGCTCACGAGGAACGTTCCATGTGTTCAAAGCCTTCCCGGTTCCTGTATCTATTTCCAGTATTCGGGAATCAAACCGACAAGCCACATACAATTTCCCATTTCTCAATACTGGGGACATAGGAGTATGCCCTACTTGAAAGGAATCTTTTACGCACCCACGCTCCAGATCCACTACCTCCACAATTCCAAGAGGCCCGCCTTCCGTCACATAAGCAACGCCACCATCCACTACCATACCATGAGGGGATTGGCTTAAACGAATACTTTCCAATTTTCCTCCAGTCTTTGATTCCAGCAATTCTAAAGTTCGGCTTTCATGACAAAGGACGGCAATCTTTTGATTAACAACCTTCACATCTATCGGAGCCTTGACAGGACATACGATTTCCTCCTCCTGTCTACACGAAATAAAAATCAGCAGACAACAAAGAGCCACAACAAAAAAACAGAGATTTTTTGATAACTTCATGATAATTAAAAATTAGTCTTCTATCATCACGCGAAATCCTACGTTATACACGGGTCGCCAACCAGGATATCCCCAACGCCAAGAAGAAGTAGCACGCCGCGGTCGATCATACCAAGAACCGCCACGAACAACTCGCGGCACTCGGGAATCGGAACAATCATTGCGACCATCATTTTCTTTCCATGGGTAAGGTTTATATTCAGAACGGGTCCATTCCGAAACATTTCCAATCATGTCGTACAAACCGTAAGCATTCGGCTTATAACTCTTAACAGGAGCCAGATGTAGTTTACCATCACTGTATTTTTCATCTCTCGGTACAAAATCCCAAAAACGATTCGGATTTTTTATCGGTTTAGGATCTATTCCAGAAACAGCCAACTCCTTCAGAGTTACATCTCCCAGGTTGGCATAAGCAGAAAAATCTGCCCCTTGTTCCCCAAAGAAGAACTCTGTATTCGAACCGCCTCGTGCCGCATATTCCCATTGAGCCTCTGTAGGCAAGCTAACCTTTTTCCCAGTTTTCTCGGAAAGCCATCGACAGAACTCCATAGCCCTAGTCCAAGGAACCCGGATAACGGGGAAACGAGAATCGGCGTCCATATTATAACCGGGACGGACCTGATCCTTGTAATGCATATCGTACCATCCATTCTCGTACGCAGCCTCAAAACAACGATACTGTTCCAATGTTACTTCTGTCTCTCCTAACCAAAACGGTTTTTCAATCTCTACCATGTTAACAGGACTTTCTGCAGGAGTTTCCCGGTCACTTCCCATCTTGAATCGTCCTGCAGGAATACGACGGAATGTCATGTTCACGTTGTTCCCCAACTCGATGGTCAACGTTTCATTATTCGGTTCAGGGACAGGCATACTCTTTTCCCCGACACGAGGCATAGCAATAGTATTATTAGCAATACCATTGCCTATGTTTCTTCGGAACAGAGAATCCTTCATCGTCACATAATTCCGCTCAGCTACAGAAAATCGTTTATGCAAATCATATCGACGTTTCAGCAATCCTTCATTTCGCTCCCCCGTCCATTCTCCCAAATAAGGAACATTCATATCCATCCAAGTAACCAGCCTATTCCAATCCTCCTGAGGCATCTTCACCCCATGGTGTCCCTTTTTAAGAAGCTGGTATAGTTCTGATGTATCTACAAAAAACTCTGTAGCCGTTAATCCAAGATAATTACCCTCCGGACCATTGCGACGCACATAAGGGTGAAGATTCCAGTATGCCACGGAACCAGGAGATGGAGCCCCCTTAACAGCGTCCGTAGTCATCAAATCCGGGACTCCGTTTTGTGCCTTATTCTCCGCAGCATGACAGCGTATACAATGCCTATCCAGAACAGGCTGTACTTCATTCATAAATGAAAACGTACGTGTCGGGCCATACCATGGTTCTATATTGACGGGCTTCTGCCGAGAAGCCATGGCCGCCTTAGCAGGCGGAGCCCCATTCTGCCTTTCATGGCACCCAATGCAACTAAGCGTTTCCCCAGGCATGGCTGTAAACCAACTTCGCATAAGAGCCAACGCTCTCCCCTCACCATCCAACACCTGAAGAGTTAGCGGCTGACAAGCAGGAACTGTAAAAATGGCAGAACCATCAGGATTAACAGGAACCGTACCATATAACACTTTTAAGTCCCAATTGCTTTCCATGCCCATAGCATAGTGTCCACCCGTATTGCGGGGACTGTACTCAGACATGAATATGCGTAAAGACTTTGCTTCCCCCTTGGGAACACCTTCCATGGCACGACCTCGATAAACATCTGCAATATAAACCGTAGACGTCTTACTCTCAGGCTTCACACGATCATGCAATACGGGAGGCTTTTGTCGAGGGTTCAGCGGAATAGGATCAGCATAAATGAAATAAGACGAAGCCGTAATAGGGACAATATTATCATAAACGTCACACCAGACCACATTGGTTCCCCCCTGATTACCAGTAGGAGATAAAACAGCCAAAAAGTTTTCCTGATTCAGCGGATACGGTTCTGCAAAATAAGGCGTTTTCAACCCTTCAACCAGCTGATCCTTCGTCACATTTTCCACAGGTTTCCCATATCCCGGGATTTTTTGCACGGCGCCTTCTGTTGTTGACCGTCCGCGATTCACATCAAAAAGAACCAACTCACCCAATCGTCTGATGCCATGATGCCCGCTGACGATGCCTACAAACATTCCCGGCCTGTTGGGAAGAGGGCGAGCATTAAACAGACTGTTGGGCCAATAGGAGTTAGAACCATAATATTCCTTCTGATCACTACCATCCGGATTCATATGCATCAACACCCGACTAAAGTAATGCGCGCTTTCTGTATACTCCCAACGCAAGAACATTACCCGTCCATCCGGAAGCATCGTTGGGAACCAGTTATTATCCTGGTCAAAAGTAAGCCGACGGGTTGTTTTCTTTTCTCGATCATACAAGTGTAGATTCCCGACATAATCCACTCCGGTCACACAAGGGACGCCCTGCATTCCGGAAGTATTAACGAAAATAATTCGGCCATCCGGGAGATAGCAGGAATTATAACTATCCGTATCTGCCGGCATATGGTGAGTCAAAGACACCCTTTTTCCGGTTCTCAAATCCAGTTCAAAAACATCCCATGGTCTGTTTTCCTTTTTTCCAAACCCATTTCCGGTAAACATGAGTTTTTCCCCGGAAAAATCCACATCCAGATGCCCCACCCAACGGTCGTCTGTCATCAACTGCTCTATAGGACAAGAGGATGAAGTCCCGTCAAACTTCACGATACCACTACGATAAATACGTCCAGGCCCCGGCATACTAGAAATTCCCTGCCAGTTTGCCGGGCGATCATGGGTTACAGTACTTTGCCCAACTGGATTAAATCGCCGTACACTTACCCATTTCTGTAGCCTGTCTTGCTCAGGAAGAGACTCAATCAAGGCTTTTTTTCGCAAGTCCACCAATTCGCGCAACTGCCCGGCCTGTCCCGGTCCGGCTTGTTCCACCCACTGATCCAATGGCCCCAATTTTTTCTCCCACTTATCTAACCGAGACAAAAAAATATCGGCATCGGGGTATTGTTCCCCATATTTTTCCCGATTGTGCTTCACCGCTCGACGAATAGCAGCAACATCATAATAAGCAGCTAACTTCTTCAGTCTGATAAAACGAACTTTTTCCAAAACTGCGTCCAAATGCTTTTCCAAATCAGACCAAGAAGAAATACAGCCTATGCTCTCCGCCGGAACGGAAATAACATTCGCCAAAGCAATACCTGCGGCCTTCCCATCAGGCCAAGCTTGGAATACGGGACTCAATAAAGACATGGCATCACCACAATCATCAGCATCAACGGGATCAGAAAGAGATGCCACATACTCTGCTGTTCGCGTCCACACCTGCCGCTGCCATGGTTCTCTCTCCTTTTCTGATGCCATCAGCGGAATAACTGACAAATCCTGTATCCATGATTGCAAGCCGGAAGCCTGAAGCGACTCGGCTCCCAGTAAAACACAGGAACACGAAAAAAGACGGAGAAAGAAGCTACAGTTGAACATGGCTATGGTTTTATAATAGTACGACGATAAAACTCTTTTTCATTCAAGTTGAGTATTTTTTTATATTTTTCTTCTCAAAGAGCTACAACGAACAAGACAAAAAAACACAACAAGCTAACAATAAGCAAATTAAGCGCATAAAAACAGACATCATTACATGCCTATTATTAGGAAAAGCGTATGAATTAGAGACTCAGCCCATAATCCACCGCACATTCTCTTGACTAGAGAATAGGGACCTTGCCTGTAATACACAAACAAGTTTTTTCAACCACACTCAAATGCGGCCCTACCTTTCTCCATCCTCCAAAGTTCTTGGGCGCAATAGATAAACCTTATCCCGTCGACGCACCTGTTCCGGAACTTCCAGAAAGACAGTTTCTCCCTTTTGAGCAACGTCCACGGGAATCATTCCATCAGACGACTCTTTCTGCATGGCCTTCACCTCTACACGGACAGATCCTGTCGTTGGACCCGTAATCAAAATACACTGACCAACAGACAAGCCGCCAGCTTCCAAAAACAACGCGGCCACTCCGTTCTTTTTATAAAAATTGTCTACCTTGGCTATGTGGATTTTCATTAACGAAGCTCGGCTATTGGCAGATCCGCTCCATTCCCCCCACTTCACACCCAAGTAATATCCACCCTTCCAGAATCCACGGTTGAAAACGGATTCCAGACGTTTCATCCAACCCTCCACGCGTTCGTTGGAAAAAGAACCATCCAAACAAGCCTGAGCCGCTTCCCGATAAACGGAAGTAACAGTTCTAACATAATCGGATGAACGACCTCTTCCCTCCAACTTAAGCACGGAAACACCTGCATCCAAAAGCTGATCCAGAACCTGAACAGTACACAGATCTCGAGGAGACATCACATACTTGTTATCTATTACCAATTCATTTCCTGTATCTTCATCCGTTACACGATAAGCACGTCGGCAATTCTGGAAACAGGCTCCTCGATTGGCAGAAGAATTATAAGTTGCCAAACTCATGTGGCACTTACCGGATACAGCCACACATAATGCTCCGTGCGCAAAGATTTCTACCCTCAACAACTCGCCGGACGGTCCCCTTACATCCTCTTGGCGTATCGCTTCGATAATGTGCCTGATTTGCGCCAGGGTAAGTTCACGAGCTAACACCACAACATCCGCATATTGTGCATAAAACCGAACGGAAGCCATATTGCAGACATTGGCCTGCACTGACATATGAACTTCCAGCCCGATGGAATGCGCATAAGTAATCACAGCCAAATCCGAGGCAATAACGGCATCCACTCCGGCCTTCAACGCGGAATCACACAGGGAATGCACAGCATCCAACTCATCATCATACACAATAATATTGAGCGTCAGATAAGCTTTTGCCCCAGCATCATGACAACGAGAAACGATTTCCGGCAAGTCTTTCTCTGCAAAATTCACTGTAGCGCGAGAACGCATATTCAATTTCCCTACGCCGAAATATACGGAATCAGCCCCGCCCTGCAAAGCTGCTGCCAACGATTCAAACGACCCAGCCGGGGCCATAATTTCTATCCGGGATTGTTTAGGCATAGTTCAAAGTCCTGCGTTTTCTTCCATCAGAATAACAGTAATTCGGCCCGCTGGGAAGCATTTGACAATAGACATATGAATATTGCACAAACGATTTGGGGAATTACAATCCGCACAACGCCCCGTATGAATACAAGGAGTCTTGAACCCCTCATGTCGTTTAGCGTTCATCGGAGCAATGAGGCGAATGCGCTCCTGAGCATCTTTCGCTGTAGCTACCAGTTTATTGGCACCAGCCAACAAAATAACATTTCGAGGGCCAAAAGCCACCGGGGCTACTCGATTTCCCACCATATCCAACCAATGGAGGCTTCCCTCCATACTGACAGCATTAATCCCCGTCAAAAACAAATCTGCAGTCATACCGCGCCGCCGGATTTCCCATTTTTTGTCCCTGTCCATTCCCGGGACAAAGCCATCATAAAACAGGATATCCGGATTAGCTCGGAGCTCATCAAGAATCCCCGTAGACACCAGAGTCATGGAGTCTCCATAAGAAACAGATTCAGGATTTATTTCCTGAATCAGACCTCGCATCAAATCAGCAGCTTCTTTCACACCCTGAACCACAAAACACCGAAATCCGCGCCGTTCTAACCGTTCAGCGCATTGGTGTAAAGAAACGTTCTCTTCCATATTAATAGGACAAGAACCCCTGCTCCATCAATGCTTACGGAACAGGGGTTCACTGAGGTTATTCTTCTGTTGGAGATTCTGTTTCAACGGGCACTTCACCGGATGCTTCTCCATCCGCTTCGTTTTCCGTATCTTCAGATGCAGCATCTTCATCATCAGGAATGACAATGGAGATATCCTGAATGGCTTCTCCCTCATTCAAGGACATGAGCTTCACACCCTGTGTCGCACGTCCGGTTTCGCGCACGGTTGCCACCTTAATGCGCACAGACTGCCCGGCCGTAGTCATCAACATCAACTCATCCTCATCGGAAACCACGGTAGCAGACACAACCTTTCCGGTCTTATCCGTGCAATTCATGGTCTTAACCCCGGTTCCTCCACGACCTTGAGTGCGATATTCATCAAAGGAAGTACGTTTGCCAAGGCCATTTTCTGAAGCAACCAACAAAGTCTTCTGAGTATCCACGATGGCAAGAGCTACAACGTAGTCCCCTTCTCGCGGACGAATTCCTCGAACACCAATCGTATTACGACCCTGTGTTCTCAGAGCATCTTCAGAGAAACGAATACTCATTCCATCATGCGTAACAAGCACAATTTCATTTTCTCCGGTAGTCAACTCTGCATTCACCAGACTGTTACCTTCTTCCAAATTGATGGCAATAATACCGGCTTTCCGGTAGTTGGCAAAGTCATTCAGACTAGTCTTCTTCACCGTGCCATCCTTCGTAGCAAAGACCACATTGCCACTACCTTCAGCAAAGGTAATATCATTGCCATTTTCATCTACCCGGCGTTCCAAGCGCAGAATGGCAGCGATCGATTCTTCCGGCTGAAGATCCAACAAGTTCTTGATATTACGTCCCTGTGCACTACGTGCGGCCTCATCAATTTCGTACACACGATCCACATATACGCGTCCGGTGTTCGTGAAGAACATGAGGTAATCATGGTTTTGAGCCGCAAATAAGTGCTCGATGAAGTCGGCTTCCGCATCTTTTTTAGCACTCTTGGTAGAGGCGGCCTTAATTCCCTTCCCTCCACGCGCCTGTACACGATATTCCGCAGAGTTGGTGCGCTTAATATACCCACTGTGCGTGATTGTAACAATCATCGTATCGTTCGGGATCAAATCCTCAATTGCCATGTCGCCGGCAAAGGGAATAATACGTGTCACTCGCGGAGTAGCATACTTCTCCTTAATGGCTTGCAGTTCGTCCTTGACGATACCAAGCACGCGAGATTCATTAGCCAGAATATCCAGATAATCCTTAATGCGAATCAGCAGCTCGGCATAGTCACCGGAAATCTTATCGTTTTCCAAAGCGGTAAGTTGATACAACCGCAAATCCAAAATGGCGTTTACTTGCCGCTCGGTAAAGACATATCGATCTCCCTGAACGGAAGCCTGCGAACGGATCAAAATACCCAGGCTTTCAGCTGTTTGTGTAGAGAAAGTATAATTTTGAAGTCGTTCACGAGCCTCCTCCCTGTTTTTGGAATCTCGGATGATGGTGATGAAATCATCCATATGATGCAGAGCCAGCAAGAAAGCTTCCAAACGTTCTGCATCCTTTTCCGCATCACCCAAAAGATAACGAGTCCGACGAACAACCACTTCACGACGGTGTTCAATGTAGAAATTGATGGCATCCAGCATGGCCAGTGTCTTGGGTCGGTTATCATGAATGGCCAGCATATTCACCGCAAAAGAAGTCTCCATAGAGGTGAGTTTGTACAGCTGGTTCATGACAACCTGCGGACGAGCATCTCTCTTCAGCTCAATTTCTATGCAGGTCTTCTCATCAGAAAGATCTCGGATCCCGGAAATATCCGTCAGAATTTTATCCTTGTACAATTCCGCAATGCGTTCCTGTAGAGCAGAACGATTCACCCCATACGGCACTTCTCGTATAATAAGAAGATCCTTGCCGGATGGCGTTGTTTCCATGTCTATCTTGCCGCGAATACGTACAGACCCACGACCTGTTCGGAAATAATTATCAATACCGGAAAAGCCCAACACATCCCCGCCAGTCGGAAAATCCGGACCCTTAATGTAATGGCGCAGCTCTTCTACCGTCATGTGAGGGTTGTCAATCACGGCGCAAATACCGTCCACCACTTCACCCAAGTTATGAGGCGGCATATTCGTAGCCATCCCTACAGCAATACCAGTTCCCCCGTTCACCAACAAGTTTGGGAAAGCAGAAGGGAACACGGTCGGCTCCGTATGTTCATTGTCATAGGTTGGCACAAAGTCCACTGTATCTTTATCCAAATCCGCCATCAGAGCCACGCCCATTCCCGAAAGCTTAGCTTCCGTGTAACGAGCTGCAGCGGGCGGGTCCCCATCCGGAGTACCAAAATTACCCTGCCCGATAACCAGAATATCCCGCATGGACCAGTCCTGCGCCATATTTACCAAGGTACCATAAATAGCGGCATCCCCGTGCGGGTGGTAGTTACCCATCGTGTCACCCACAATCTTGGAGCATTTACGGGTTTTCCCACCGGGATTCAGGTTGAGTTCCTTCATGGCATACAAAATGCGCCGCTGGGAAGGCTTCAGGCCGTCTCTCACGTCCGGCAGGGCGCGGGAGATGATGACGGACATGGAATAGTCCAGGAAAGAAGTGGAAAGCTCATTGGCTACGTCCACCGGTTTGATTCTATTGTTTTCCATGGTGCTGAAAAAGAATGAGCAGGTTAGATATCCAGGTTGCGGACGTTAAGAGCGTGATCCACAATATAGTTCTTGCGGGGCTCCACCACGTCACCCATTAAGATGGTGAACATTTCATCGGCTCTGACTGCATTGTCATCATTCAGAACCACGCGCAACAACTCGCGGCGTTCCGGATCCATCGTGGTTTTAAACAGGTCCTTGGCGTCCATTTCACCCAACCCCTTGAATCGGGTGATTTCCACGCCTCGTTTACCGATAGCAATAACGGCTTCCAAAATTTCAGGAGCAGAAAATAGGGACGAAATGCGCTCTTTTTCCCCTTCCCCCTCAACTAATTCAAACAGAGGCTTATCCTGGGAGACAAGCAAGTTCGTTGGAATCCCTAATTCTTCTAAGCGATTTAACGAACGAGCGATCGCTTTGGCCTCATGAAGCTCATGAGTCAATGCTCTGCGGCTGGGTCCCTCCCGCTCGGGCAAGGGGGAAGCGAGGAGTTCTTCTTCTGAAGGCATTCCGAAAATAAACAAGTCACGGTTTTCATCCGAGAACGCCGTCAGAGCCTCCATATCATGGAAGTACAAGACCTCCTCCTCATTACCGCAGCGAACCTTAACCAAGAACTCAGGAAAATCCCCGTTGGACTCTCTGTGAGCGAGCAAATCCTTCAAAGAACCGCCTTGAGCCTGAACGGAATCCGTATAACGTTGGAGATTTATCAAAGTATCCAACACCGCCGACAATTCATCGGCAGAAAAAGTGCGAGAGCCATCAGCCAGACGAAGCACGACATCATTGACCGCCAATTCGATCAACTTACGATTCAGAGCCATTTCATCCTGCACGTACTCTTCCTTTTTCTTACGGATAATACGGTACAGAGGTGCCTGAGCAATGTACAAATACCCGGCACGCACCAGCTGGGGCATATGGCGGCAGAAAAACGTCAGCAACAAGGTACGAATATGAGCACCGTCGACGTCAGCATCGGTCATGATAATTACCTTGTGATAACGCACTCTGTCCAATTTGAAAGAAGCATCATCCTCCCCATCACCAATACCAGCCCCAATAGCAGTAATCATGTTCTGGATTTCCTTACTTCCCAGAGCCTTATCCAGACGAGCTTTTTCCACGTTCAAGACCTTGCCTCGCAAAGGAAGGATCGCTTGAGTACGGCGATCGCGCCCCATTTTTGCAGAACCACCAGCGGAATCACCTTCCACAATGAACAATTCGCATTTAGCAGGATCCCGATCCGAGCAATCCGCCAGTTTACCGGGAAGACCGCCGATGGAAAGAGCACTTTTTCGGACAGTTTCGCGCGCCTTGCGTGCGGCCTCTCTAGCCCGGGCAGCCGTGATACTCTTCTCGATGATCTTCTTAGCCATCGCCGGGTTTTCCTCAAAGTAGGTCTTGATTTCCTCATACACCACATTCCCCACCACACCTTCGATCTCGGTATTCACCAATTTATCCTTCGTCTGAGAAGAGAAACGGGGATTGGGCATCTTAACGGAAATAACAGCCACCAAACCTTCTCGAACGTCCTCGCCACTTAGCGACGGATCCTTTTCCTTCAACAAACCATTAGACTTGGCATAACCATTAATAACACGGGTCAACGCTCCACGGAAACCGGAAAGGTGCGTTCCGCCATCACCGTTGTAGATGGAGTTAGCAAAGCAAAGGATGTTCGTTTCATAAGTACTGTTGTATTGGAAGACCACATCCACCAACACATCATCTTCCATCTTCTTACCATCATATTCCACTTCCACCTTACGGACACCGGAAATGGAAATGGGGTCTTCATTAATCACTTCCTTATTCGTGCCCAATTGGCGCACAAACTCAACAATCCCATCTTTATAGAAAAACGTTTCACGACGAGCAGGAGCATCGCGTTCGTCCACCAACTCAATGATCAGCCCCGGATTTAAGAAAGCCAGCTCCCTCAAACGAGTCGTCAAGCGATCAAACTTAAACTCCGTTGTATCCGTGAATATGGTAGCATCCGGGAAAAAGGTAATCGTGGTACCCGTTACATCAGCACTGCAGTTCCCCACCACACGCAATGATTCCACAGTCTTACCCCGTTCAAACTTGATCTGATAACGCTTCCCATCCCGTCTCACCTCAGCCTTAAACCAATCAGACAAAGCATTCACGCACTTAGCCCCCACACCATGCAAACCGCCGGAATACTTGTAGGCTCCCTGACCGAACTTACCGCCGGCGTGCAGATTGGTTAAAACCAACTCAACAGCAGGGATACCAAACTTCGGGTGTATATCAACCGGAATACCGCGACCATTATCGACAATGGAAATAGATCCATCGACATGAATCACAATGTCAATTTTACTGCAATACCCAGCCAAATGCTCGTCAATGGAGTTGTCCAGCACTTCAAACACACAGTGGTGCAAGCCTCGCTCATCCGGGTCCCCAATGTACATACCGGGACGCTTCCGAACGGCCTCCAAGCCTTCCAGTTTGTCAATCTGCGCGGCGCCGTATTCCTGCTGCGCCGTCGTGGTAACGGTGGTTTCAACAACCTCGTTGGTATCTTCGGACATAACTGAAAAAATGCTACGCTTATCTTAATTTTTTGCAAGAACAATATTAGAAAACGCGCGCGCAAGCGCACGCGTGCGTATGGGCACATCATTCCCCAAAACGGCACTTTAAACGCATCAAAACACCTCTATTTCTCGCGCACGCGTGCGTTTTGTTATCAAACTCAGGAAAAGCATTAAGCAGGCTCTCTGACATTTACAGAATAACCATTAGTTCCAGAAACCAGGTACACCGTACTCTCATCCTCTATAAGAGAGAGGTGGGAATGGGAGATCGAATAAGGAGAAGAAAGAGAGAGGGAAAATCATGCAACAAGGTCGCTCCGAAACGAGACGGAGCGACCTTGAAGAAAAAACAGGCTATACAACCTCTACACGGCTTTAGAAATCGTAACGGTACCCTACGTTTCCGCTAACGGAACTGGCACCGTCACGAATATCAGCGTTACCGTTGACAAAGATCGTTCCCTTTGTTCCGACGGGGACACTCAAACCGACGCCGAGCTGCAAAGCCGTGGTACCGACCTCAGCACCGTGCACGGTTTGCATATAACCGGGATTTGCCAGCACGCCAACGCCAGTTTTACCGCGGTCATCACCCATATCCTGAGCGACATTAGCCCGCAGTTCAGCCAGAGCCTCACGCCCAAAGATGTTACTGCCAACCAGCCCCATCCAACGACCACCCAAAGCCAAGGTACCGGTAGTCCATTCCTGCTTCCCGACGTTAAGACCAGCATTCCCTGCACCGGATTCCGTATAGCCGTCCATACTCGTTGTCACGATGGAGGCATTAAAGAGAGGCTGCAACATGCTGCTCTTGGATTCATTGAGGAAGATATCGTAGGTCAATTCATACATGGCTCCGAAGCCCCATCCGTTAGTACTGCCCTGCGTCTTGTAACTTCCGGTTCCATAATTCACGGAACGATTCAGTTCACCATCATTCCAGCCCCCGGTCAGGATCAAGGTATGGGCCCATTTCTTACTCTGATAACGGGCAAAGAGGTTAGCATAGTAGCTGTCCAAATGTCCATCAGCAACATCAGCAGCAGAAGCGGACAGATCACCGTAGTTAGCCGTAAACGCAGCTCCCACTGTCAAGTGATCGCTCACGTCCACATCCATTCCTACAGTACCACCCCAAGATGTAAGTTCATAACCGCTTTCATCCCCCTTGCTATCCAACTTAGCGTAAGAACCCGTACCTTCCATCCACATATGGAAGTAAGGCATATCCTGGTTCACATAGGCAGGATTGACGCCCATCTGCGTTGTTCGGTTACGGATCCACCCCATCTGGTCACGCAAAGCGTCACGCTGAGCCGTTCCCAATGCATTAACCGTACTACCGGCAACAGCAGCCAACGCACGAGAAGCACCGGCACGATTACCGTCAGAGACCATCGTACTCACAGCCTCCATCACCTTCCCAAGCTGAGAAGTAAAATCCAGCCCATGACGAGCATTCCACAACAGATCAGCACCGGCGGCAGAATTATGCGTCACACCGGCAGAGACAAACAAATTATCATCTCTAACGATCGCATTGAAGACAATGTCATTCCCGACTCTGTTCAAGGTAGCATCCTTATAATACACGGCAAACAGACCGGAAAGAGCGGCATCCAAACTTCCACCATCCTCCAATCCGGTAATCCCAGAATTGGCAGACATCAGCAAGACATTTTCCAGGTCATCAGAAGAAGCCATAGATGTGTTTTCCGCCATGTTGGAAATGACAAACTGAGCACCCTCTCCAATGGTGATGGTGTCGGCCGTCAGCATTCCAGCCCCAAACGGAGTATCTTGAGCGACGTTGTAGATCCATTCCGTTGTAGAACCCGCATCGAACACAACATTTTCCGCAGACACTGTCGTATTGGCAGCACCGGACTCACCGCTGACCGCCTCAACTCTGAACGTAGAAGCATTACCCACGACAATATTCTTATACGCAAGAGCTGGCGTCGCTTCCGTACCCTTCACGGTAAGCGTACCGGAATTAACCGTAAGCTCATAAGCAGCATTACCGGCTTGAAGCGTCTGACCGGCATTCCCGGAAACAACAATCTTACCCGAACCTTCCAAAGCACCGCTGAACACAGCACCCTCACCGGAATCACCGGTATTGATGGTCAGCGTTCCACCGCTACTCTTAACAGCCCCGTTTCCGGTTACGCCGGCAACAGCACTGCCATCAGTTGAGCCAATGTCCAAGGCACCTGAGGAAACAGCATTCTTCGTCAGATTCAGCAGGATATCACCCTGAACCACAGAAGTACCGCTCAAGGACAGCGTGTCACCCAGGCTTAAAGAACCGTTACCTGTTATGCTACTACGGCTCAGGCTTCCACCACCCATCAAGGTCAGACTTGCGCCATTTTCCAACACCAGAGAAGCACCGCTATTAGCCTCGCTCAACGTTCCTGCATTCACATCACCGCCAAACGTCAGCACGGAATCACCGGAACCCGCCAATTCAACATTTTGAATGACGTTTCCACTTTCCTTCACACTTAGCGACCCCTCTTCCACGCGCAAGGTATCCGCCTTCACAGAACCATAAACGGTCAAATCATCCGCGCCCTGTTTGATGAACGTCACGCCGGCATTACCTGTAATATGGCCATAGAAAGAAGTATCTCCACCAAAAGGCGTAGGATCAACAACCGTCGTTCCGGAAAGAGGCAATCTCTCATTATTCAAGATCACTTTCACATTACCGCCACTTGCATCCGTATTGTTAACAACCAACTGGGCCTTATTGTCCGCATCCTCTTCGGAGCCCCCGGCCAAGTTGTTGATCACCATACCACCGGCAGTCTGAGCACTAAGCGGAAGCACTCCGGGGAGATTCAGCGTCAAGGTTTCGCCTCCCTGAACCAGCACACCGGCATAAGAACTCAAGGCATTATATTCATTCACCATATGCGGATTCGTCAGAGCAGCATCGGAAGAAACCAGATACAAACTCTGAGGGTTGGAAGTCAGCAGAAGACTACCGCCATCCGTACCAACAATTCTCAACCCGTAACTCAGGAGAGAATCGCCACCCGTTGTGGTCAAAGAAATGCCATTAATATCACTGCAAACCAAAGTTCCATCCGTCAGAGTCAAATAAGTATTCCGGTTCAGCAGAGTATTCACCACCGCATCCATGGTCAAAGAGACCTTGGTGGCATCATTAATCGTGAGAGTAGCCCCTGAACCTTGCAGAATCTTAGCATCACCTTCCACACCGCTCAAAGGCTGATCAAGAGGTAAAGAAGCGGTATTGCTCGTGTCCAACGTTAGAGCCAGACCGCTCAAACCGCCATCGCCCACCACGATATTCCCATTCACGCCGCTCAAGGTACTTCCCTTGCCCAACGCAATAGAAGTCAGCATATCAGTAGCCGTTCCCCCCAACGATATCGCTTTATTTTCTCCGGCATTCACGGCGATCCCGGCAGAAGCCCCATCGACTCTGGACATGGCAGAAATCAATGATCCGTTAACCACTTCCAAGGTACCGGCACCTCCAAGCGTCGTTCCGACCCAACCACCTTCTTGCGAATCCGTACCCAAACGGACCACGTCTGCGGCATGAGTTACCGTCAACAAGCCCGTGCTTGTATTAGAACCAGACAACGTCAGAACAGCAGCATCAGCACCATTACCGGTCACGGTTAAACCGCCCGTTCCGTTTATCGTCCCGGCAAAAGAGCCACCGCCAACAGTTAACGTCTTTTCACCCAGATTTACCGTACCACCATTTCCGGACAAAGACTTCAAGGAGATATTGCGAGCCGTGATATCCAAGGTACCTTGAGCCCCCACCACCATATCAGCTGCAGAAGCATTATAGTCAGAACCGGCTGAACTAAACTTAAGCGTACCCTCCTGAACAGCAACTGTTCCTGACGTAATCGTCGTCGAAACCAATTCCAAAGTATTGGAACCAGTCTTGGTGAGAGTATACCCTGCAAGATTCAACGTTGTAGCAGCAAAACCGGGACCGACAATACAGATATTTCCCGTCCCGCCAATACCGGCATCTGCCGCAAGCGTTATCTTCGGGAAGTTAATTTTGCCATACCAAGCATTTCCGCCCGTATTGATCAAAGCCCCCGAACCATCCACGCCATGACCGGCCAGAGTAATGGCATATCGGTTATCCACCTTCCCATTCATATCCAGCGTGGCACCATCAAGGATGCTGATCACACGAGTACTACCGTCGTCAATGTTGAATGCACCCAGAGCACCACTGGTTCCCGTAGCACCGCTCCCCATCTTCAGAACGCCCTCCGTAATACTGAGATTACCGGCAAAAGTATTCCCATTATTGCTAAGGATCAAGGTACCGGCACCGGACTTCGTCAAGCCGCCTGTGCCAGAAATCAATCCAGAGTGAGCCACCTCCGCACCATTTGCAACAGAAACGGTCAACCCGGCATTCAATACCGTGGTTCGAGCCACATTCCCCCCCATTGCAAGCGTGGCCGCACCGCCCACCGTCATCTGACCTCCATCAGTAACGGCAAGCAAATCAGAAAATATTTCAAGCGACCCACCATTCAACGTGATAGCACCTGTCCAATCAGCCAAGTTTGTATTCAACGCCAAGGAGCCGGTTCCATTCTTAACCAGAGCACCATTACCCCGGATACTCCCACCCAAGAACGAATAATCCTTGGTTCCACTCACCGTGATACTGCCGGGATTCACCACACCAGCAATATTCACTTCAGAAACACCCTGACCGTTAAACACGACCTGATCACCCTGGGAGAAACGTTCCTCAGCCACACCGGTTCTGCTCCATGCAGTAACCTGGGTATTAGACCAGGTTTCCCCATCCGCACCGTTCCAAGTCAAGGTAAAGGTTTCCGTACTGGCGGCACCAGTAACCGTGACCTTCACCACGCCGTTTTCAATGCTGATACCGGAGGTTTCATCCACCGACAGCCCACGGTTCATAAACAAATCAAGCTTGATATTGCTTGTATCAGTCAAGCCCGTTCCGCCATCAAACACCGTATATGTTCCGGTAGCGGTTCCGGAAAGAGCCAGATTGACGAGCTGATTCCCATAAGAACTCGCCGTAATCTTATCAGCAGCATTCCCGGCCCCCAGATCAATCCAGAACTTACCGCCCTGATCCGTCATGGTCGTCAAATTGCCAACCGTCAACGCTCCGAACAAACTACCGTCCGCACCATTGACATTCAGATACCCGTTTGACAGCGTCAACCCGTTCAGAGAACTTCCGCTCCCCATCGTCAATGTACCCACGCCGTCTTTTACCAGAGTACCGGCCGTTCCCGTCACCTTACCAAGAGTAATGGTAAGACCATCGGATGAAGACCTCGTCTGAGTGGCCGCATCATATTTTCCCGTATGAATGGTCAGTGATTTTCCTTCACCGCCCACGGTCATGTCCAAGGAAGTACTCCAATTATCCGTACCGCCCAACAGACCGGACTCGAAATGAAGCACGCCGGGAGACTGTTCGGCGTTATTATTCTGCGTGATACCGTTAGAACCCACATACAGTTCGCCACCGTTCAAATTGACCGTTCCCTGCTTTCCTTTTGCAGGAGTCCCCGTCCAACTGGAACTAGCCGTCCCCAAATCCAGACGCTGAACCAAAACAGTACCGCCTTCATTAATATTCAAGATCCCCTTACCATCACGAGCGATCTGAAGGACGGAACTCACATTCAGCACGGAACCATTATTCACATTCACAATCGTCCGGTTGAAAGCAGCAGCCTCAGACGCAAATTCCCAATGCCCATAAAACTCATTAACCGTCATATGAGCGGCTTGATCTGCCGTACCAATATTGATGGTAGGGAAAGAATTGCTACCGCCTCGGAATTGAGAAGTAATGTTGATCTCTCCGACCAGGGAAGTTGTACCATTAATCGCATACAAACTGGAGAAATCCCCACCATTCACGATCGTATTCCCCGTTCCGGTAGATTTAACGGTTAACGAACCACCTGCCCCATAAACCTGAACAACCCCATTACCGCTGTTATTCAATGTTCCGAAAGACACTTGATTGAAGACCAAATCCGTACCATCCGTAACCACAGCAGTTGCAGGATCGATGTACAGAGAAGTTACTCTGCCGGCATCAGAACCAATACGCAAAGTCCCCACAGAAACGGCATTCACAAACTGCATATCAGCAGCACCCTCCATAGCCAAAACTCCATTATTCCCGGTAATGGTATTGGTGACGTAAACAGGCGCACCACCTATACCACCACCATAATTGTAAGCGATGGTATCTTCCGCCGACCCCATCGTAAAAGCACCGGTTCCGGAAACGCCTTTATTTGCCGTAGTGGCATAATCAATTACACCGCCATTACCGAAACGAATCGTTCCGCTCCTGGAATTATTCATCGCCACCGTACCGGTGAAGTCCGTTACATTCCCCGTCAACTGAATGCTCTTATTGCTGGCACCACCGCTCTGAGAAATAACACCGTTCCCGGTCACCGTACCGGAAAACGTAAGAGTTGTATTGGAACTTCCGTCGTTAAATCTTAACCCTTTTGTCGCATCAGAACCGTCCCCGATCTGGATATCCTGAGTCGATACCGTGTTATTACCAACAAACCACACCGCATTTGAACCGGGATCTGAAAGATTAAAGACAATCTTGGTGGCATCGGCATAATGTTCATTCTCCGACAATTCTCCGGGATCTGAAGCATTACTGCTGATCAAAATCCCGGTATCAGCATCGGCACGATCAGCAGATGATGACACCGTCAGGGTATGAGTTGCCTCATCCCAAGCAAAGTCAAATGCAGCGGCTGAAGCAGATGGAACTAATGTAACCGACAAAAAAGCGGCGGCAGAAACAAATCCGGCAAGTAATGCGGAACGAAGAGGAATCGGTAAATGCAGTCTCATAATTTATTTTAGGGTTTTTATAGAATAAATACCGTTCATTTCTGTCAATCAGAAAAACAGGCATACACACAGAAAGCAAAAAAGACCACGTCTGTTATAAAAAATATATGTGCTCTTTTTAAACTTTATTCTTTAAATAAAGACAGGCCCCATCCTTTAATCAGGAGAGGGCCTGTCCATACTATGAATAAAACAAAAGGACCGCTTATTGGGCTCCGCCTTGTTTAAGCATTTCCTGAAGCTGTTCAGGAGAAAAGTTCATTGGAGCACCCTGAGGCATAGGAGCATCAGAGATACCTTCCAAGGTCAGGTCAAAAATCAGCAGAGAGTTCGGTTCGATCGGAGCACCGGGAGCATTTTCGCCATAAGCCAATTCAGCAGGGATGTACACGATCCATTGAGAACCGATAGGCATCGTCGTCAGAGCTTCCGCAAAACCGGGGATGACCTGCAAAGGCAGATCAACAGACTTGCCCTTGGTTTCATCAAACACAGTACCATCCATCAAGGTACCCTTGTACTTCACCTTGAACATGGGGTTCTTGAACTTCTTCTCGTCAAACTTTTCTTCACCGCCCTTGTTCACCACCTTATACTGCAAACCGGACTTGGTGGTTACAACGCCATCCTTCTTTCCGTTTTCTTCCAAGAACTTCTTACCGGCTTCCAGATTTGCCTTAGCCTTAGTAGCAATACGACCATCAATCTGCTTTTGGAACGTATCCAGAGCAGGCTTCAGAGCATCCATATCCTTAGCAGGCTTACGAACCATACCATCCTTGATCCCCTGCAGGAAGGAATCCTGATCCATATCCTCAAAAGTCAGGGTTGGGATCGTGCTAAGCTGCTGACCACTTTGGAAACCCAGGAAATACCCCAGATCCTTTTTCATCTGTTCGGTAGACACAGTAATTTCTTTCTCTTGTTTATTTTGTTCAGGAGCCGGAGATTCAGCAGCTTTTTCTTGAGCGCCAGCCACCCCCGCAAAAAAAGCGGCAGCAGCAATCACGGCCATGGAAGGGTTCATCTTCATCATATTTTTTTCCTTTCTTTGAAAAGGGGACTTCTTTTTAGCGGATTCTGTTCATAGAGCAAGACCGGAGACACAGTCATCCTGTCATCCATCAGTTCCAAGAATCCAACACCCGGGCAATCATGGCGGGATAAAGCAAGTGCTCCTGCACCTGAATGCGGGCATGCAGACTATCCGGCGTATCTCCAGGGAGAACGGGTACGCGAGCCTGCCCCAGAATAGGGCCCGTATCCATACCGTCATCCACGAAATGGACAGTACAACCGCTCTCAGAAGCACCGGCATTCACCGCCTGTTCCCAGGCATGAAGACCGGGGAATGCCGGCAGGAGGGAAGGATGGATATTCAGGATGCGGGACGGGAACTCCTTCAACAACGGAGCCTTCACCAACCGCATAAACCCAGCCAGACACACGCAATCAACGCCGTATTCTTTTAAGCGGGCCGCTACAGCCACCTGCGATTCATCCGGGAATTTGGACTTAAACCCACCACAATCGATCACCTCCGCAGGGATACCCCAATTGCGGGCACGCTCCAGAATGAAAGCATCCGGATTATCAGACATCACCACAGCAATTTCGGCTCGTAAAGAACCAGCCTGAATGGCATCATAAATAGACTGACAATTGGAACCGGAGCCGGAACCGAGTATTCCTAATTTGGGCATTCTGGACATCCGGCACATCAAACCACAGTTTTTTCTCTGTGGCAAGTCTCCGGCTTGACAAAAAGGCACGGGTATTTCCCTAATAAAGGCATGAAAGACACTCGCTTCCAGAAACTAGCCGCACAGCTCACCGGGTATTCCACCGGACTTCGTCCCGGAGACCGCGTTTTGCTGGAATTAACGGACATTCCGGAAGAAATGGGAATCGCCCTCATTCGGGAAGTGCGAGCCATTGGAGCCATCCCCTTCCTGCGCCTGAATCAATCCCGGCTTCAACGAGAAATGCTCTCAGGAGCCACGGAAGCACAATACAGCATCATCGGCCAACACCGACTGGAAGAGATGAAAACCATGGACGCCTTCATTGAGATACGAGGCGGCGGCAATGCATTTGAACTCTCATCCGTCCCGCAGGAACAAATGGCTATCGCCATGAAAGCCATGAATCCTGTCTTTCAACAACGCATTCGCCACACCCGCTGGTGCGGCTTGCGCTGGCCCTCGGAAGGAATGGCGCAACAAGCATCCATGAGTACAGAAGCATTTGAAGACTTCTACTTCCGCACCTGCCTGATGGATTACGCCGCCTTGCGTCCAGCCATGCAGCATTTAGCAGCCATGATGGAAGCAGCAGACAAAGTTCACATCACAGGCCCCGGCACAGATATTTCTTTTTCCATTCAAGGATTACCAGCCATTCCCTGCGCCGGAGAATGTAACCTGCCGGATGGAGAAGTTTTCACAGCTCCGGTCATCAACAGTGCCAACGGCACCATCTCATTCAATACCCCCAGCCTGTTTCAAGGCATCCCCTTTGACGACATCCGTCTGACTCTGAAAGACGGGCTGATTGTACAAGCAGAAGCCGGGAATAAAACGGCAGAACTCAACGCCATTCTGGATACAGACCCCGGAGCCCGCAGACTGGGAGAGTTTGCCTTTGGCGTCAATCCAGCCATCTCCCACCCCATGCGCAATATTCTCTTCGATGAAAAAATAGCCGGATCTTTCCACCTGACGCCGGGACAAGCCTACCACGTCGCAGATAATGGGAATCAATCCCGCATTCACTGGGACATGATATGCATTCAGACCGAAGCCGGCGGCGGCGGAGACATTGAGCTAGACGGCACCCTAATCCGCCACAACGGCTTGTTTACCGTTCCGGAACTATCTATACTCAACCCCGCCTAACCGACTCATGACCACAGACTCACCATCTGCCATCAAGCACCCGCTACTCCGCAGGGGAATCCTGATTCTTACCGGACTTCTCTTACTGGGATCCCTCACCGCCTCGTACATGTACTGGGAAGCCCGCAAGCTGGAATTGAACGAAGTTACTGCACCATCCAGCCACTTAACCGGGCTCTCCGGCTTGCGTATCCTGATCCTGTCAGACATCCACTCCAATCGACCTCTGCAGGAAAAAATCGTTCCTCTGGCACAGCAAACCCGGCCAGATATCATTGTCTTCTTAGGGGATTTATACACGGATTATCTGCGCATCACCAACACGGGAGAAACCATTGCCATGCTGAAACAGCTCTCCGCCATCGCCCCCGCATACGCCTGTTTGGGCAATCACGACATGGCACCGCTCCCCACCGTGGAACGCGTCCTCAAAGAAGGAGGATTCACCTTACTCCGCAACTCAGCCACCTTTGTATCCATACCCAGACTGAACAACGCTGAGTTCAAACTGGTAGGGCTGGGAGATTTGAGGGAAGGAGACTTTTTCCCGGAGCGTTGCATGACTCCATCGGATCTGGTAGAAAACAACCCCACCCTGCCCACCATCGTTCTGAGCCACACCCCACAGGGACGACACTACTTAGACCACTACCATTGGGATTTGATGCTCTCCGGGCACACCCATGGCGGACAAATCAAACTGCCGTTCTTTTCAAAGCCACTGCTCACCTCCGATGAACAGACCATGTTCTCCGGGCTCTATGACTACAAGGGCAAAACCATCTTCGTCACCCGTGGCATCGGCTACGTGGGCCCCGGCCGTTTCAACTGTCCGCCGGAAATCAACCTTCTCATCATTCCCTGATTCACTAAATACTCCTGAACAACCATGCTTTTCTCTCTTCTGGCTTCCGGCGGCCCCAATGATGCCCCACCCTTCTTCATCCTGCTTACGGTCGTTTTCATGGGCATTCTGGCCATAGCCCTCATTCTGGCGCACTTTCGCCAATCCCTTTTAGCAGGGTACTTCATCTGTGGCGTCATTCTCGCCAACTGTGGCGTCCTGGATCACATACCCAACTCCGACGTCAGCATTCACGCTCTTTCAGAAGTCGGGATTATTCTGCTGATGTTCACTCTGGGGCTTGAATTCTCCCTAGACGAACTCAAACACCTGCGAAAAACGGCGCTGGTCGGAGGCGGCACTCAAATGTTCATTTGTACAGCCGTATTCGGACTTGGGTTACATTACACCACGGGCATGGATATGAGTCACTCCCTGACCATCGGAGCCATCATGGGACTCTCTTCCACCGCCGTCGCCCTAAAATCATTCCAAGAATTTGGGCTAAGCGGCACATCCGGAGCCAAAATGGCAGTAGGCATTGCCCTGTTTCAAGACATTGCCGCCATCATGCTGGTAGCCATCATGCCTCAAATCTTTGCCGCCACGCCGGACACCTGGCAAACGACCGTCAACATCGGCAAAGCCGTGCTGAGAGGCCTCGTCTTCCTGGGCGCAGCCTGGCTCATTGGGCGATACCTGCTTCCGCGCATCATGCAAGCGGTTGCCCGCACCAAAAGCCGAGAACTCTTCACGTTGATGGTATTTGCCATCTGCTCCGGCATTGCGATGCTCGCCAGTTTGCTGGAATTAAGCATTGCGCTGGGAGCCTTCACGGCAGGACTCTTTGTCAGCGGATCATACTACAGTCACCGAGTTCTCAGCGAAGTCCTCCCATTTAAAGATCTTTTCCTGACCATTTTCTTTGTTTCCGCCGGATTGCTGATTGATATTGACGACTTATGGGCACACCTGGATCACGTGGTCACATTTGCTGTCTTTGTTCTCGCCATCAAATTCGTTGCCTGCATCGTTGCCGCCAACTTCCTGAAAATTCCCGGGCGCATGGGCATTATGGCCTCCACTGCACTCACCAACGTGGGGGAATTCTCTCTGGTACTCATTCCGTTCATGCAGGAAATCACACCCATTCCGGCACTGGTCACCACCAACCTGTATGCCATTGCCGCCGTTTCCATGGGCATGACACCCCTCTTAATGAAAGTCGCCCGGAAACTCACGCCCCTGCTCGTGCGACTTCCGGGCCTCAAGACCAAACGGGAACGCCTCAATGTGGAATCCATGATCACACGCATGAAGGGCATCAAGGGGCATGCTATTATCTGCGGTTACGGCCCCGTCGGCAGGCGACTTCATGAGACGCTGTCCCAATACGGCATCACCAGCATCATCATTGACCTCAATGCAGATACCGTCAAATCCCTGCTCAATGACGGACATCTGGCTTTCCTGGGCGATATCCAGCACCAAGTCACCATGGAATTAGCCAGCATCCGCACGGCACGCCTGATTGCATTCACCTTCCCTGACCCCACCCCAGCCTTATCCACTTACATGCAAATAACGAGTGCCAATGCGGAAATCACCGTCATTGCTCGAGCCAAATTCCGATCGGAAGCAGAAGCCCTGCGCCGAGCCGGCATTACCCACGTCATTCACGATGAAATGGAGACCGGGACAGCCGCCGTGCGCATCGCTCAACACTGCTTCGACATCCTGGAACCGACGGACGACCAGTCTTTATCCCGCTAAGCCATGCCCGACCTGCCGGACGCACACACTCACCCTGCCACCACTGTCTCAGGCTCTGCCCCGCGCTTTGTTTGCGGCACATCCCCGGCAGATTGGGAACAAGTCGCCACTCTGGCAGAACAAGATTCAGCGGTTATCCCCTTCTTCGGCGTGCATCCGTGGTACCTGACCTCGCCAGAGCAGGAAGAATACCTGACCGAGCTGACAAGCCTCTTGAAACGCTTCCCTCATGCCGGACTGGGAGAAACCGGGCTGGATAAATGCCGCAAAGGAGTCCTGCCCCTTTCCTTCCAAAAACAAATACTCGCCCAACATTTGGAACTGGCCGCTCAGCACAATCGCCCCGTCACCCTGCACTGTTGCCGGGCATGGGGCACACTGGCATCCATTCTGCCGGAGCATCCCGGCCTCAAAGCCATCCTTCACGGCTGGACGGGAGCAATACCCATCGCCACCCTTCCACGCAGTTCTTCCCTGTTTTTTTCCATCGGACTGAGGGAACTACAACGCCCCGGCCTCCTCTCCTCCATCCCGCCACACCGCCTTCTTCTGGAATCGGACGGGCATCCGGAATCCCTGCCGGAAGTTTACCGCCGCACGGCGCAGGAATTGGACACGACCGTCAACAACCTGGTGAATCTGATCCAACGCAACATGGAAACCCTGATTCCATCCTGAGCCGACAACGCCCCTCAGCATTCAGGCACGGTTTTTCCTTGGCAGGAGACTTAGGGCGACTATCATGAAGCCATGGGGCTCTTTCAGGATCAAACCAACTCTTTATCGGAAATCAAGCGGCTTGCCGCCCTGGTGATGGATCCCTCTCGCAGGGATGAAATCGGCTCAGATCAATGGCCCCTGGCCATGATTGCCTATGGTCTGGTTACCTGCAATGAAACAGGCCGAGAAGAAGAAGGCATCACCATTTACCACCTGTTTCAATCCTGTTGTGCTCCGGACACCCGCCGCAAGTGTGCCCTGCAGCTGGCAGCCTTCATCCGACAGCGCAAAGGTGATGGATGGCGAGCTCTGCTCCCCTTCGTCATGGCAGATGAACTCCCGGACATTCGCCGACAAGCCGCTTACCTGATTTACACCCTTGCCGCCCCCAAACAAGAAGAACGCTTTCCCGGCATTGCCGGCATGGTGAACCTGATCTGCGCTCCCTCGCTCCCCGAACAAGCCTCCATGGCACCAGCTCTGGATGCTCTGATGGGACTGGGAGACTTGCGTCTAGCTCCGTATCTAGCCACCGTTTCAAGCACCCTTTCCCCGGATCGCCTCGCCACCTTATTAGCTGAATCACAAGCCATTCCAACAGACCTCGCCTGCCAATGGCTTCTGGACATCATGGATGCCCATCCGGAGCTATCTTCCAACGTTGCGAGCCTGTTAACCAACATGGCGTCAACAGCCAAGGAAGTGCTAGACGTCATCGTTCCCATTCCTTCCTGGCAATTTACCAACGCCGCCGTCCAGCCACTCCACTCCTGGGACATTCCGGAATACTTTAAGCGAATGCAGGCACGGCTGGCGCAACATCTTTCTGCCGAAGAGCAAGAAGCTGTAGCTCGGGCATGGAGCTGAGCAGGACGAGAGCTTGTCAGCTGCACCCCCTCAGCGAGCCACTACGAACAATGGCTGTGCCAATCGAAGAATGACAAAAAACGAAAGGGCAACCATCGGACGAAGCGAAGGGCTACACTCCCGTTTTTCCTGTTATTGCTCTAGAAGAAAATCTACAATGTTCTTCTGCCGGATACCGCCGCGATTGATCCGTAGCAACGTGTCTGTGGAGAGCACCATTTTTTCGTAATTATCCGAAATAGCCTCCAAGGGGGCAAACTCACGTTCTGTATTTTCAGGTGTCAGCACATAGCAAACCTGAATATAGATCCGTTCATCAGCCCTGTTTGCCACGAAATCGACCTCCGCAACATCCTGCTTGCCGATGTTAACGGAAAAGCCCCGGCGCAACAGCTCCAGATACACCGTATTTTCAAGAATACCCGCAATATCATTATCCCGATAGCCCATCACGGCATGGCGAAATCCCAGATCGGAGAGATAGTATTTTTCCTGTGTTTCCAGTATCCGCTTACCCTTGATATCAAACCGGACGACCTTGTGGATCAAAAATGCACTTTCCAACGCCTTCAAATAATTATAGACCGTTTCCGTGCTCAGCTTACGCCCCTGACTTTTCAGAAAGTCAGAAATCGTTTTTGCGGAAAAGGTGTTTCCCACATTGTCCATGAGATACAGGACAATGCTTTCCAGCAAGGCCGTGTCCCGGATTTTGTTCCGTGCGATCACATCTTTCAGGAGGACGGAATGATAGATATCATGCAGATATTGCATGATCCCGCTTTCCTCCCATTTCATCTGATGGATACCGGGCAGACCACCAAAACGAAGGAAGTTTGCAAAATGCTCCTGATTGGACAGCTTCGCTTCATCCTCATTCTCTGCGGCAAAGTCCAGATACTCCCCAAAATCCAGTGGATAGACTTGTATCTCCACATAGCGTCCTGCCAGCAATGTTGCCAGCTCGCCGGAAAGCAGCTTTGCATTAGAGCCGGTTACATAGATATCACAGTCAAGGTCCACTCGCAGAGAATTGATGACCTTCTCCCATGCGTTAACCTCCTGTATTTCATCCAGAAGAATATAGACCCGTCCATCTACCGGTTCTGCTTTTGCGACAATCTCGGCATACAGGGCTTTGTAGTCCTTCAACGCCTCATATCGCAGAGACTCAAAATTGATAAAAATGATGTTCTCTGCACGGATACCTCGACTTAACAAGTCCTGACGGGTCAATTCCAAAAGCGCACTCTTGCCGCTTCGTCGCATACCCGTTATGATTTTGACCACCGGTTTATCCATGAAATTCCGGATCAACCGCATATACCGTTCACGCACAATCATGGCAATTGCCTCCAATGTTTTTCTTTTATTTTAGAACAACACCGAAAAGACGTCAATAGTTTCTCACATAAAAGAAACTATTGAAAATTATCATCTAATTTTCTTTTATAAAAAAGAAGCAAAGAAAACTGTCAGCTGCACCCCATCAGCGAGCCACTACGAACCGATGGTGAAATGCCACAAACTCACGGTACGTCGCATCATCCAGTAGCTCTTCGTGCGACATCAACAACAATGGGAAAGGCTCACCTTCATCCGTATACGGAGGGTGGATATAATCAAATTGAGGATTCGCGACAAACCCGTGGCGTTGATAAAAGCCCAACCTGCGGCGAGAAATCTCATCCTCCGGCGGATCAATCTCCAGAATCACCATCCGGGGGAACATATCCCTCAATTCTTCCAGAATCCTCTGACCGGCACCATGCCCCCGCCATTCCTTTTCTACGGCGAAATATTCCAAATACACAAAGTTCTCACGCCGCCAATTCACCAGAATGGCAACCACTTTCCCATCCTCGTTTAAAAACACTTCATAGTAAAAGCCGGGATCCTGAAACGCCAAGGGAAAATCCTGCACCCGTCTCTGTTCATACTCAGGGAAACTCGTTCGGTATATCGCCAAGGATTCCGTAAACAGCGGATCTTCCACGCCCGTCACTCGTCGCTTACTCAACTTTTCTGCCTTCATCCTATCCATCCAAGCACACCCGTACCCTTTCCGCAAGCTCATCAAGTGCCACCCCACCGGGGAGGAGCAAAAGAAGGCTCCATCTCTTCAACAAAAATCCCCCTCCTGTCCTGCCCATCAGGCAAACAGGAGGGGGAAAATCACTATCCTACGGTAAAACTTAATCGCGACGACGGCGCAACGCCAGCGCACCCAGAGCCAGCAGGCTCAGCGTCACACTTGTAGGTTCCGGAACCATGGCTGATGCCAGCGTGAGCGTCTTTGCTTCACTGTCGTAGCGGAGCAAGGCATCACCGGCTTCCAACGAGTGTCCACCCAGTGAGATGGAACTAAAATACTGACTAGCATCCACTTCTGACCAATCCGAACCGGCGATTGAGGTCACCCCAGTTGCCAACGTGTATTCATACACATCAGGAGGCAGATCCACCCCGTTCAGATACAGATTCAATGTCAGATTAGAACCTAAATCAAGCGTTCCGTTCAGAGCCATCGGTCCGCCCACAGTCATAATCAGAACGGATCCGTCCTGCATCGTCAATGAACCACCTAAGGATGAACCGGCAGAGAGATCCAGGGTGGCACCGCTTGCCATATCAACCTGAATAAACGTATTGGCGGAATGCTCCGCAACACTCAAGGTACAGTCACCGGAAACAATCACGGAATCAATGACATTGGTTGATCCAGCAATTAACGTGGTTCCATTTTCTGCTTTCAACTCCGATGCCGTGATATCCCCACTGAACGTCTTGAGACCGGATCCGCTCGAGATCACACTCAGGGAACCTTCGCCCAAATTTTTCACACTACCTCCGAAGGAAACGTCCGCATCGTTTGCCACCTTCAGATTCAATTTTTGGGCAGAGCTATTCTCCACAGATGCACTGATCGAGGTTGCATCGCCACTGAAGGATACTGTTCTTTCTGCCGCAGCAGAAGTTACCTTAAACTTCCCGTTCCAAGAGGAAACATCTCCGGTAAAAGCAACGGTCGTGTTTGCGTTACCACCATTCCATGCGAAATCGATATCGCCCTCACCCTTCACCTTACCGGAGAAGGTCGTGGTACTGCCACTTGACCCGTTATTCAACGTGAGTGCATCGCCATCCGCCAGAATCAGATTCGCTGTCACCGTCGGGCTAATCGTATTGCCTTCCCCACACGCATATCCCGACACGCCGGAAATCTGCACCCAAGAATTGGCATTGCCCAGATCATTCAGCGAGGTAATCAGAGCGTTGGTGTTAGACCCCATCCCGCCAATGGTCAAATTGCTCAAGGCGACCGTACCGGTCCAGGAATCCTTCATCGTAACCCCAAGCACCACTTTCTTATCCGTCACCGTGGGAGAGCTACCCAAATCAAAGGTACCGCTCCCATCCAATACCAACGAAGCATCGTTGTAGAAAGACAAGGACGAGCGTTGCAAGGTCACCTCATCGTCGAGGGAAATCGTATTTTCACCATACAAGAGGGTAATTCCCTGCGTGGCATGGCTGTTCAGATTTTCCTTCATGACCATTGTTCCGTAGTCCAAAACAATCCCCGTCGTTGCATCGGAGGCGGCGGCATTCAGTGCATTTCCGTCGGCATCCTTATCCCCGTACACGATGGTCGGGCTGTCCACTCTAATGAAATACTCCCCTTTTTGTTCTGCATCGTAGCTAGCCCAATACATATCGCCCTCGGCAGTTACGCTGCAATATTTCCCGGCGATGGTGGCGGAATAGAAATTGCGAACGGTTGAATTGGGAGATGCAGCCAAAACCATAAAGTTCCCGGTAGCATAGCCGGCACCGGTCGTACCGCTGATGTCATCGGAATATTCCACATCGCCATCATTCAGCAAAGCCAGAGAATCATAGTTGAGAGAACCACCGTATCCCATGGTCAGATTTCCGGTAATCTCCCACGTTGACTTTAACGACAAGGAACTCTGCACCGTCAGGGTAGAAGCGTCATACACTTCTATATCACTATCAAACGAGTTCCCCACGACCGCATTGTTAAGCGTCACATTACCTCGTATCCCCAAGACGCCGCCTTCTCCCAGCGAAATCGTCCCCGAACCTACGGAGGCACCATCGGTGAGAACCAACTCCGCATTATTCACCGACCAATTGCCGCTAAAGGTGTTTCCTGTACCGCTCACTGCGACCACACCGCCGCCCTTGACCGTGATGCTACCGGTTGTGTCATTCCCATTGCTCAACGTCCCGGCCAGTGTCAATTCGCCGCCTTCATTAACGGACATCGTCACGTCTCTGCGGATCTGCAACACACTATCAATCACGTTGTCGGTACCGCTCGCCGTGATCGTGCTGCCGAAAGTGTTGATCTTCGTTCCGGTCACTTTGGCATGACCATTCATGACAATATTGGTCACCAGCGTGTTGGAGCCGGTTTCGGATTCGTTATTCCAAAACGTAGCGTATTTCCCTGCTTCACCGGTCAACACAATCTCTTTCGTATGACCATCACCCCATCCGAGTGCGTCATGCCCGGAAGATTTGAACGTACCGCCAGCCAAAACATTCACCGTGGTGTTCTGCAACACACCTGCTTCATCAGAACCTCTGTTGACTTCCAGCGTACCCTCATTGATGTTGACCGTACCACCGCTAAAGTTACCCGTATTGGTCAGCGTAAGAGTACCGTCACCCGTCTTGGTGAAGGTTTTAGCATCGGTTGTCAAGGTGCCGAGATTCCAATTCCCTTTCAATTCCAATACCGTATCACTGTCTAACGTAAGTGTACTAAAGTTCAAAAAAGAACCGGCCGCAGAAATATCCAATTTAGATGTACCACTCAAAGAAAGCGTGGACGCTGACACTCGCTGACCATTCACAATCAAACTACCACTATACAGAACCAACTCATTGGCAACGACATCAGTCTGAGCCGTCACACTCCCGCCAGCTGTCACCCAAACGGAATCACCGTTGACGAATGAAGTCCCGGAAAAGAGCGTATTTTCTTCCGTTCCATTGGCTGTCCACAATACGTCTGCATCGGTATATAAGTTTTGAGCTTCATACTTCGAGCCCGTGTAGCTCACCGTAACGGAAGACCCATTGTTGACCAACGTTGCATCGGTCAGAGCTGTTCCCGCTGTATCGTAAATCGTGCAGTTGGAATTGAGCGTCTCAAAGATATTCCCGCCTTCCGTCAGCGTAGCAATCGTGCGACTCTGTGTCCCCGTCGTCTTCGTGCGGTTGACAAGACCATCCACACCGCCAATCGTATCCACAATCACTTCAAGATTCAGCGTACGACCATCGGTCACAAAATCAGCACAGCCAAAGTTGATCAAGCCCTCCGTGCCGATGTGCCAATTCTGGAAGTTGTTGCCGTCTGAGATATCAATCCCACTTTCTGGATGACCGGCGAAGGTCAGCGTCCCATCCACCCACACATTAGCCACACCATCGGCCTCGGTATTTTTCAACCAGCCTCCGTAAGAAGCATTCAATGTAGCACCTTCACCCACTTCAATGGCTCCGGCATAAGAGCGAAGATTGGAAGTAACGATGCTGTTCCCCGTCACCTTAATTCCGCCGGCATCGGATGTATCCCCACTTGCACTGGCAGATACCATACCGACATTGTCAAAAATAAGCACGGGACCTTTACCATCAGCCCGTCCGGGATTAGCACTGGTCGTGCCGTCTGCCTTATGAAAAAGGCCATCTTCTGTGCTATACGTCCATTCCGTTCCGCCAAAAGCAGGCTTGCTCATTTGATCGGCAACCGCCATGGATGTACCGGACACCACAGCAAGGACGGCTGAAAGTAACATTTTAGGTAAATGTAATTTCATGATAGTAAGTTGATTATTATCTCTATATCCGAGCAAAAAGCTCGACTCACGCTAAAAAGTATCCATTTCGACTCCCTCTGTCAACTCTCCATTTTTACATATACCATACTATCTATCAATTCTATACACCATCTTCTCATCCCCGTTTCACTCTCTTTAATCAGAGACACTTTTCACCACCTTTTTCCTCTCCAATACAATTTATATATAGGTAAGCATCGGGTAACTATTTAAGATTTTACAATCCATTTATGCCGGATCTGCTCACGGCCAGTCCAGCTTGAAAGAGCAACATCAAAAAAGCCACGCCCGGAATGGGGCGTGGCTTTGAAGTTCATGATTGAATGTGCCAGACTTAAGCGCGACGGCGACGCAGCGCCAGCGCACCCAATGCCAACAGGCTCAGCGTTGCTGTGGTCGGTTCCGGAACGGATGCCAGCGTGAGCGTCTGAGCGGTGCTGTCGTAGTAGAGCCAAGCATTGTCAAGGGACAATGCCTCATTATTCACAGTGATGGCAGAGAAGTAATTAGACGCTAGAACTTTTTCCGTCCAATCACCGGAAGTAATGGAGTTTACACCAGAAGCCAGCGTGTATGAGTATGAATCATCGAGCCCCAAAGCACTGAGGAGCATCTCATCCCCCGTGGAGATATTCAGGGTCAGCCCCGTGCCCAAGGTAAGAGAACCATTGTCCAATACGAGCCCGCTGGTTGTCAACTTCAGGGTAGAGCCGTTGCTCAAGTTCAGAGCATTACCCACATGACCGCCACTGGCGACATCAAGAGTGGCCCCACTAGCAATCGTAACACCTACAACACCTACACCGGCGTTTTGAGCAACTTGCAACGTACCGGCATTGATATTCCAACCGCCGGAGGCAGCGTTATAGCTCGAATAATCGGTGCTGGAAACAATCAAGGTACCTGCTCCAGCCTTGGTAATACGGTTGGTTCCGGAGCTGGATTGGTCATTGTTCAATTTCCCGGCAAGGGTCAATTCGCCGTCTTGATTAACGGTGATCGTTACGTTATTGCGGATCTGCAACTCACTGTCGAACACGTTGTCGGTATTACTTGCTGTGATCGTACCGCCGAAAGTGTTGATCTTCGTTCCGGTCACTTTGGCATGACCATTCATGACAATATTGGTCACCAGCGTGTTGGAGCCGGTTTCGGATTCGTTATTCCAAAACGTAGCGTATTTCCCTGCTTCACCGGTCAACACAATCTCTTTCGTATGACCATCACCCCATCCGAGTGCGTCATGCCCGGAAGATTTGAACGTACCGCCAGCCAAAACATTCACCGTGGTGTTCTGCAACACACCTGCTTCATCAGAACCTCTGTTGACTTCCAGCGTACCCTCATTGATGTTGACCGTACCACCGCTAAAGTTACCCGTATTGGTCAGCGTAAGAGTACCGTCACCCGTCTTGGTGAAGGTTTTAGCATCGGTTGTCAAGGTGCCGAGATTCCAATTCCCTTTCAATTCCAATACCGTATCACTGTCTAACGTAAGTGTACTAAAGTTCAAAAAAGAACCGGCCGCAGAAATATCCAATTTAGATGTACCACTCAAAGAAAGCGTGGACGCTGACACTCGCTGACCATTCACAATCAAACTACCACTATACAGAACCAACTCATTGGCAACGACATCAGTCTGAGCCGTCACACTCCCGCCAGCTGTCACCCAAACGGAATCACCGTTGACGAATGAAGTCCCGGAAAAGAGCGTATTTTCTTCCGTTCCATTGGCTGTCCACAATACGTCTGCATCGGTATATAAGTTTTGAGCTTCATACTTCGAGCCCGTGTAGCTCACCGTAACGGAAGACCCATTGTTGACCAACGTTGCATCGGTCAGAGCTGTTCCCGCTGTATCGTAAATCGTGCAGTTGGAATTGAGCGTCTCAAAGATATTCCCGCCTTCCGTCAGCGTAGCAATCGTGCGACTCTGTGTCCCCGTCGTCTTCGTGCGGTTGACAAGACCATCCACACCGCCAATCGTATCCACAATCACTTCAAGATTCAGCGTACGACCATCGGTCACAAAATCAGCACAGCCAAAGTTGATCAAGCCCTCCGTGCCGATGTGCCAATTCTGGAAGTTGTTGCCGTCTGAGATATCAATCCCACTTTCTGGATGACCGGCGAAGGTCAGCGTCCCATCCACCCACACATTAGCCACACCATCGGCCTCGGTATTTTTCAACCAGCCTCCGTAAGAAGCATTCAATGTAGCACCTTCACCCACTTCAATGGCTCCGGCATAAGAGCGAAGATTGGAAGTAACGATGCTGTTCCCCGTCACCTTAATTCCGCCGGCATCGGATGTATCCCCACTTGCACTGGCAGATACCATACCGACATTGTCAAAAATAAGCACGGGACCTTTACCATCAGCCCGTCCGGGATTAGCACTGGTCGTGCCGTCTGCCTTATGAAAAAGGCCATCTTCTGTGCTATACGTCCATTCCGTTCCGCCAAAAGCAGGCTTGCTCATTTGATCGGCAACCGCCATGGATGTACCGGTCACTACAGCAAGAACGGCTGAAAGTAACATTTTAGGTAAATGTAGTTGCATAGAATTAATCTGTAGAAGTTTAATGATTCATTTCACATCCGGCAGAAGACAGAATCCCTGTCGGCAACCCTCTTCTAGCGGATTGTCAATCCGCTG
>CAZGGR010000018.1:0-41353 GCA_964525305.1 uncultured Akkermansia sp. | reverse complement strand
AAGAACTAGGCCTCATCTACTACAACTACCGCCACTACAACTCCACCGACGGAAGGTGGATTAATCGTGATCCTATTGCGGAACAAGGTGGCTGGAATTTGTATGCGTTTGAAGGCAATAACGGTGTGAACAGATGGGATTATCTTGGAGAATTTTATAAAGGAACTTGGTATAGTGCTTTTAAATATTTTTACAGCAGTACTCCGGTAGACAAGGCTCTGTGGATTAGTGGTAAATTTTTCATTGCTGGGATATTGACAAAAACTGCAATGGATCATGCTGACGGAGCTATCTCAGGTAATTGGACACTTAATGCCACTGAAGCTGAAATTGCAAAAAAGAGTTTGAAAGTTCAAGTAAGCATGACGCATCTGGAAAATCATTTAAAGATTGGTTTGAAAATTATCTGAGAACAAACTATTGTTCTAAACCTGATGGGATGTATAAGATGAAAACATACGCGCATAATTTCAAATCTAATAAAGGTACAGATATTTATACCGCTTTTGGTGATGCACGACTTACATTTGATGGTGAAATATGTAAAATGAAGGAGTCAGGAAAATGTATTGTAGAATACTTCATTAATGTTAATTTAACTGATTACTATACATTTATAAGTTCTGCGAATAGAAAATTAGCAACAACTTTCCGAGATCAAAAATCACCTACAGCTGTCGGATATCGATTAGAAGATAGTGGATATTTGCGACCTTTTCATGTTAATGGGAAATTGGAGATGAGAGGTCGTAAAGAGTTTTAAGAATTTTATGAATAGAAAATTGTTTTTTTTGTATACAGCATTAACAATTCTTACAGCATTAACAATTCTTTGTGTTATATCTCTGTTTTTATTTATTTTTTCTGATGATGATTTAGTATTTAGGGGAAGCGTTTCTCCTGATGTGTTTAAGAGAGAGTTTGAGTCTCATTTACCAGAAGAAACCTTATTTATAGATTATTTTATGGAAGGGAGTCGTGCGATTTTCGCACGTATTAAAGTATCTGAAATAAATAATGAAAAAAAACTTATGAAGGATTTCCAAAAAATATCTAGAAGAGACGTTTCTTATAAAAAGCATAATTCCATTCCTGTCTTTGTTCCAAATTGTTCTACAGAAATATGGTGGGATACTTCTATTATCGAAAAGTGTGATTATTATACGACGGAAATGCCATATCGAGATCCAATGTTTTGGCTTGATAGAAAAAACAATTATATTTATATGTTCTGGGGAAACTGATCCTTCATGCATTTCGAACGACGCAATTTGCAGAAATAAAAAAAGCACTTTCGAATGTCCTTAACACCCTTACACAATACAAAAATCATGAATGAAATGGACAAAAATTTGATTAATAAAATTAAAAATAAAAAAATAGATTATATTGTTGAGTGGTGGGAGGACGATAGTCTGGATATTGATAGTAATCAGCACATTCTTTTTTCACTTGAAAACGAAGATATTGATATTATTGTAACAGAGAAAAATATTGATGAAATTAATTTTATTTTGGAAAAATTTAATGTGAATATATCTATGGAATTTCATGTTAACTTTTTTGATCGTATTATCTATCCAGTATCTAGATATGGAGAAAAATATTATGAATATAAATATGGATGCATGCTGAATAAAATTTTAAAATTTATAGGTATTCGCTGTTTGCAAAAAAGGAAGTCTCTTTAAATTTATATTTAATTTATATTATTTCTTTGAAAATTAACGATATTTTTTAGAATTGAATGCATAGTGAGGGAAATATATAGACCAATAATTTTTCATCATTAATGAATGACATAGCCAAGTAGAGATTCTTTTGGGCACCCGGTAAGCTACACTTGCAGGGTGTCTCTTATCGGGTTTTTATCTTTATTACAAAGTGTATATATACGAAATATACTGTAATCTGCTGACGGGAATCGGCTATTATGTCGCCACACCCGGTCAGAGCTTTGTATAAGACCATTTGGGGAATCTAACGCAAACAACAGCGTGGCGAACTGATCGGAGACCAGCTCAGGCCCGTCGGGTGCTTCGGCTATCAGTACGTCAGCATCGGCATCCGGAAGAAAGTCTTCGAATTCGGCAGCACCACAGACTATGAAACTGATGAACTCAATGTTTTAATAGTGATTTTTTGCTGATTTTTATAAAGCTATGTTTCCTATCAAAGATATTAAACCATTGTAAAAATGTTATGAATCTGCTAATAGTTTTGAGAAAATCCTTGACGAAGTAGCCGCAATATTGAAATGCTCAAGCAGGAACTTGATGTCCATGTTTTCATATATAAAGAATACGTTTTTTAGCAAAATATTATACTTTTTCTTGTTCCCGGTTGCATTGTTTCCATCCTGCCGTCAAGGGATGAGTATGGTGACGCAACCTCTGAAACCTGTTGTTGTCGTAACAGATCTGCGTGCGGCAGCGGATTTTGCAAATCAGTCTGAACAGCCAGTGGTTATACGCGTACGCGTAGCAGATTCTTCTGATCCTGTATCCCCCCAGTCAAGAGAAAGGATAAGGGACTTGTCACAACAGCAGAGGCAGTCTCTGGCTGGCTATATCGTTCATTCTGTGAATTGGGAAAAAATGTTAAAGAAGGAATTCGAACAAAGCCGTAGTGGACAACATTCGGAAATGCTGTCTATGATACATTGTGATTCTGATAGTTATTTTAACAGGATGATTGTTCCTTATATCCGTTCATCGAGTAAGGATGAAGATATTTTATCCCTTCTTCAAAACAATGAAGACAGAGAAATTATTTTGAGCAAAGCGAATCTTTTTGAATTGGTAGCGGAAAACTATATAGAATATTTCCCAGATGATAAAAACGGATGGAATTTTTTATGGTTTTATATGAACATGGAAGAGGACGAAGCCCCCTATTGTGAAATGATCAAAAAAATTCTTATACAAAGACATCTCAATCGATTTAGCTATGGGAAAAAAATACTGAATATGATCGGCAATTCTCCTTTTAGAAGAAATGACGGACGTTGTCTTTAATTCTATCGAAACTACCTGTATAATAACGGATGCATTGGGGAATACGACTCGCTTCGGATACGACCACAGAGGGCGCAAGACGGCCTTTTGGAAGATAGACTACAATCATGAATGTCAAGAATGAGTATATAAATAGAATATATATATATTATGGAATTTTGGAAGTTAAAAAAGAATAGAAAAAGAATTGTTTTTTGTGTTATTTTTTGTAGTATAATAACATTTCCTATTCTTATATTAGTATCTAAAATTATAGGAGCAGATGTCATGGATGATTGTGTTCCTGTTCATATAATGAGGATAATTATGAACAATTTTTATCCAGAAATAATTATTGATGGAGAGATAGCCTATGATGTCCTTATGTATGATAGTTTTATTTTTTATGGGACAATTATTTTTTTAATAACATTTTTGTGCATTTATAAATTTATAAAAACAAGTCCGGAGGTTGCTGTGGAAATCGGCTATTCTGACGCCACGCCCGTCAGAGCTTTACATACAACCATCTCGGTCAATTGACACAGGTTGAGGATGCAAGAAGCGACCGCCTACACAACCGGCCCGCTTAACCAACACACCGCCATCGAGCGCGGAGAAGAAGCCGTCTTTGAACCGGTTTACAACGCGGACGGCAATCAGACAAGGATCAAGACCGCGACGGGGATTTGGAATGCCGGAGAACCGCCCGACACGCTTCGTCGCAATGGTCGTGGATTTTAATTGGGATTACTCGAACATTAGCTAAAAATATAGGTTCTGAGGTTTATAAAAATACGTTAGGAAACAAGGATGAAAAATTCTGTCTACCCAAGTCGGGCGTTATTTTGGGATTGTCACGTCTCATGACACAACGTTCTGCTCTGGCGTCTCGGCAGACTCTGACCGGCTTAGATCAATGCAGAACACACTTTCGCTTTCGGAAATAGCCATAACCACATCCTACCGGATTTTTTTTGTAAGTCCGGCTGTCAACTTACGCCGGGCACATTGAACTGTCTGCGGTTGATAAGATTTGGCGATCGTTCTTGCATTCATTGAGCAGGCGATGAAACAGAAGATTCTCACTGCTGAATCTGAAAGATTCGGCAGTTATGTCGAGAGCCTCTACTTTGAGGTCGGAAAACTTTGGTGCAACGCCACGTCTGGATGCATTTTCGAGTTCGTTTACTCGATCCTCCGGCAAAATCTTTGCAGATTCAAAGTATTCTGACGAAACTTATTATGAAGTCGCACATAATCAGAGCGATGGTTCTTAGTGTTTTGTGTAAATCTAATTTACTAACAATCTGTAATATGTGTAATTTTTTCGTTTGTGGAACTTTGGAAAGTTAATTCAACCAACGGGTAATATTTGTAAAAATGTTGAACGGTTGAATATTGTTCCTCGTATTAAGCCCCCTTTGACTTTTAATGAAAAGGCTTCACATCGCGCTAAAAATACGCTAGAACCTCCTTTCTATCGAACAAATAACTATTATTTGCAAATGAGTACAAACGACAAAACATCATCCGCCCTAACGAAAACCCGCATGACAGGTGCAGAAGTGCTCGTGGAATGCCTCGTGCGTGAAGGTGTGGACGTCGTCTTTGCCTATCCCGGTGGAGCCAGTCTGCCGATTCATCAGGCTTTGAGTCATCAGCCAAAGATTCGAACTATTTTGCCTCGTCATGAACAGGGTGGGGCTTTTGGGGCAGAGGGGTATGGCCGTGTTACTGGTAAAGTAGGAGTTTGTATTTCTACATCAGGTCCCGGTGCTACCAACATGATCACTTCCATTGCTGATGCTTATTTGGATTCGACTCCTTTGGTTGCTATTACGGCACAGGTGATGCGTTCTCTGATTGGCCGCGGGGCATTTCAGGAAACGGATGTGTTTGGTATGACTGCTCCTATTGTGAAGCATAGTTATTTGGTAACGGAACCGGAAGAACTTCCTAGAATTATTAAGGAGGCCTTTTATATTGCTTCTACCGGACGGCCTGGTCCCGTTGTGATTGATATGCCCAAGGACGTTCAAGAGTCTGTGTTTGAACCAGACTTTGATATGGAAATGGATATTCCTGGTTATAATCCTGTTTTACCCGTTCCTGAAGAGTTGCTGAAATCTATTATGCCACTGATAGAGAAAGCTCAACGTCCTGTTATTTATGCCGGTGGAGGTATTATTTCTGCGGAAGCTTCTAATGATTTATTAGAGTTTGCTGAACGCACTCAGATTCCGGTAGCAACTACGCTAATGGGAATCGGCTCTATTCCTGAAACGCACGCTCTTTCCCTTCGTTGGCTGGGGATGCACGGAGCTGTATTTGCAAATAATGCTGTAAATGAAGCGGATTTGGTAATTGCTATGGGGGCTCGGTTTGATGACCGAGTCACTGGTGCTGTCAATATGTTCTGTCCGGATTCTACGATCGTTCATATTGATATTGACGCAAGCGAAATTAACAAAAACAAAAAAGTCGCATATCCCATTCGTGCTAATGTGAAGGATGCATTGCAAGTTCTGAATAGGGAATTTGCTTCTCAAGGCTGGGAGCGCAAGAGTTCTAATTTTTCTCGTACGCCTGAATGGTTTAGTATTATTGATGGGTGGAAAAAGCAGTACCCATTCTCTTATGAGGATCGTAAAGGGTACATTGCTCCTCAGGCAGTGATAGAAGAACTTTATCGACAGACAGCAGATAAAGATCCTATTATTTGTACGGGGGTGGGTCAGCATCAGATGTTTGCTGCTCAATTCTTTAAGTTTGAAAAACCTAGACGTTTGGCTACTTCCGGAGGACTAGGGAGTATGGGATATGGTCTTCCCGCTGCAATGGGGGCCTGTTTAGCTCATCCGGATAAATTGGTTGTCAATATCGATGGGGACGGTTCTGTGTTGATGAATATTCAAGAGTTGGCAACCATTCACGTGGAGCGGTTGCCTGTAAAATGCATTATTCTGAACAATCAGCACCTTGGGATGGTGGTACAGTGGGAAGACCTGAAGTATGATTCCAATCGTGCTCAGACTTTCTTAGCAGACCCTCATGATCACTACGATCCTACTCATAAGACGGAAGATGTTATTTATCCGAACTATCCGCTTATATGTGCTGGTTTTGGTATCAAATGCGAACGTGTCCTCCGTATTGAAGAATTGCCGGCTGCTATTACTCGTATGATTGAATCTCCGGATGCTTATGTCTTGGACGTTATGGTTCCTTATGATGTGCATGTCTTACCGATGATTCTAGGGGGGATGAGTTACAAAGATGTGATTTTGGAACGTATTGCCGGCGACGGTTCTGCTAAGAAGGCATCTGATTTGGGTAAAGAAATCCCAACGGCTTTGTAAAAAGGGTTAAGATATATTATTATTTCTATCCCCAAAAAGGAGAGTCCCTCTATACAGGGACTCTCCTTTTTTGTAGAGAATGATGATACCATAAAGCATATAGATCCCCTTTCTGCTGGACAAATGAGAATGTGAACGACATTCTTAACTCTTCATGGAGGGTATACGTTATTACAATCGTTACACTGGCAGAGTAGAACGGGAACAGGTACTAGCTGAGAAGTCTATGCAATGGATCTATGGTTCTGCTTTGGGAAAGGCTGCATTGCATATTTTAATTAAACGTGGCCTTTTTTCCCGTCTGTTGGGTTGGTTAAAGAATCGCCCTTCCAGCGCGCGTTCTATTCCTGATTTTGTATCAAAGTATGGTATTAATATGGAGGAATCTCTTAAAGGAATAGGGGAGTTCAAACATTTCAACGATTTTTTCTACCGCCGCCTGAAGCCGGAGGCTCGTCCTCTGGCAGGCGGGGAGGAGACGGCCGTTTTCCCTGCAGATGCTCGACACATGGGCTGGGAACGCGCCGACCGAATTAAGAACGTTTTTGTGAAGGGGCAGAGTTTTGATCTGCCTTCCTTGCTGGGGAGTGACGCCCTGGCTGAGCAGTATGCTGCAGGTGCCGTCGTTTTGTCTCGTCTATGCCCTACGGATTATCACCGTTTTCATTTTCCTGTGTCCGGGGTACCCTCTCCTTGGACGAAGCTGGGTGGTCCGTTGGCAAGCGTGTCTCCGTATTGTTTGCGCGGTCATCTCGCCTGGCTATGGACTAATAAAAGAAATTTGACTTTGATCCGGTCAGATTTATGGGGAAAAGTCGCCATGCTGGAGGTGGGTGCTACCGGAGTTGGCTTAATTGAAGAAACGTATGTCCCGGACGTTTTATCTGTAAGAGGAGCCGAGAAGGGGTATTTTGCCTTTGGTGGATCCACTGTGATGTGTTTTTTTGAGCCGGGGAAGATTGAATTGGCTTCAGATTTGTTGGAAAAGACTGCGGATGGCTTGGAATTATTTGCTCGTCAAGGGGATGTAATGGGTACAAGTGTTAAGTAAATTGTGCTGTCTTATACATGAAAAATCCGGCATCCTTTTTTATTGAAAGAATGCCGGATTTTTTAAGAGCGTTAAGGATAAGAGAATATCTTATTATCTCATTTCAGCAATGGCTTGAGCCATATCCGGAGCTTTGAATGTAGATGAACCTGCTACCAGTACGTCGGCGCCTGCTTGAATACATTGTGAGGCATTGTTTGTGCCAATTCCCCCATCCATTTGAATTAAAAATGATGCGCCATGTTCTGTCCGCCATTCTGCAGCTTGTTTCACTTTGTCTAGCACGGATGGCATAAAGGATTGACCTCCAAACCCCGGTACTACGGACATAACTAGCAACAAATCTATTTCGCCTAGGAAAGGAACTATAGCACTGAATGGAGTGGCTGGGTTGATGGCTAGGCCATTTTTTACACCGGATTCTCGAATCCGTTTTAGCGTATTACGTATGTAATAAGAATCTCCCAACTCCACATGAAAGCAGATCAGATTCACACCTGCTTTGACAAAACGTTCAAAGTAGTGATCGGGCCTTTCTATCATGAGGTGGGCATCCAGAAAGCGTTCCTCTCCCACCGCTTTTCTGACTGCAGAACAGATTTCTGGACCAAAGGAGATATTGTCGACAAAGTGCCCGTCCATGATATCTAGATGTAACCAGTCTGCTCCGGATTTAAAAGCCCGGCGGGCTTCTTCTCCGATACAGGAAAAATCAGCAGCCAACAGGGAAGGGGAGATTTTCGCCATAGTAATGTTTTTACCGATTATTAGTTAGCAACAATATTGACTAGGCGACCGGGGACGACGATGACCTTACGCACAGTAATGCCTTCCAAGAAAATTTTTACCTTGGGTGAGTTTAATGCCAAAGCTTCTAATTCTTCCCGTGAGATGTCTTTGGATACTTCCATTTTGTCTCGTAGCTTGCCATTAACTTGAATAACCATAGGAATAGCATCCTCCACGAGCATTTCTTCTTTCCATTCAGGCCATTTTTTCTGACAGAGTTGTGTTTGTGCCAGATTGGGGAAGATCGTTTGCAGTTGGCTATGGATTTCTTCCGTGAGATGAGGTGCAAAAGGATTCAGTAAGGTTAGGAATGTATCATAATCTTGTACATCAACCATATTGGCGGAAGTCATGGCGTTTGTGCATTCCATCATTTTAGCGATGGCTGTATTGAAAGACATCGCATTAATATCTTCCGTTACTTTCTTGATGGTCTTGTGCAATTCCTTTCGTACAACAATAGCTTCAGCTTCTGGAATATCTGATTTGAGCTTGGAATTAATTTCCCAATTCCCTTCCTGATTTTCTAAGAATGCTATGCGCCAAACGCGGGCTAAGAAACGGGAAATACCTTCTACTCCTTTAGTTGCCCAAGGTTTTACTTCTTTGAGTGGCCCCATGAACATTTCATACAAGCGCAGAGAGTCAGCCCCATATTCACGGACGATATCGTCAGGATTGACAACGTTCCCTCGGGACTTGGACATTTTTTGACCGTCTTCTCCCAGAATAAGCCCTTGGTTGACAAGTTTTTGGAAAGGTTCATTAGTACTGAGATACCCTAAATCAAAAAGAACCTTGTGCCAGAAACGGGCATAAAGAAGATGAAGTACAGCGTGTTCTGTTCCTCCTACATACAGATCAACGCCACCGGGGGCGTTTGTGGATCCCATCCAGTATTGCTCTGCTTCTTTATTGACAAAGCGCTCCGTATTGTTCGGATCCAAATAGCGCAGATAGTACCAGCAAGAACCGGCCCATTGAGGCATGGTGTTTGTTTCTCTGTGTGCTGTCGGGGTGTAAGCTATCCAGTCGGTTGCTTTGATCAGCGGTCCACGGGGATCGCCTGTCGGGGCAAAATCGTCAAGATCCGGTTGAAGTACAGGAAGCTCGCTTTCTGGGAGGGCATAGTGATGCCCATCTTCCCAGATAATAGGGAAAGGTTCTCCCCAGTAACGTTGACGGGAAAAGAGCCAATCTCGTAACTTGTAGTTTACTTTGCGGCGGCCTTTGCCGTTTTCTTCCAGCCAAAGAATCATTTTTTCTTTAGCTTCTGGCGTGGGTAAGCCGGTCAGGAAGCTGGAATTGACGCTACTACCTTCATAACCACAGAATCCTCGCCAGTCTATATCTTCACTTGGCGGTTGAACAACTTGGATAATAGGCAATCCAAAAACCTGAGCAAAGGCAAAGTCTCGTTCATCGTGCGCAGGAACGGCCATGATCGCACCTGTACCGTACCCCATGAGTACATAATCCGCAATCCAGACTGGAATCTGTTCTCCATTGACTGGGTTGGTGGCGTAAGCTCCGGTGAAGACGCCTGTTTTTTCTTTGGAAAGATCCGTGCGTTCCAAGTCGCTCTTGGACGCACAAATGGTACGATATTGGGCTACGGCTTCTTTTTGTTCCGGTGTAGTAACAACATCTACCAGAGGGTGTTCAGGAGAAAGTACCATGTAAGTAGCACCAAAGAGCGTGTCCGGTCTGGTCGTGTAAACGGTGATGATTTGTCCGCCTAAGGTGAAGTCTACTTCTGCACCTTCTGATTTTCCTATCCAGTTGCGTTGAAGTAATTTAATGGACTCTGGCCAATCCAAAGGCTCTAATTCGTCAATAAGGCGTTCAGCGTAATCCGTAATGCGTAGCATCCATTGACGTAAAGGACGGCGTTCTACATGATGCCCTTTAGATTTCCATTCTTCTACTTCTTCATTGGCAAGAACGGTACCAAGATCTGGAGACCAATTAACAGCGGCTTCTGCCACGTAGGCCAAACGGCGTTGGTCGATTTCATCTCGGCTTAAGCCTTGTTCTTCCAGTTCAGAGATAGGCCGAGCTTTTTTCAGCTCTTTATTGTAATAAGAATTGTAGAGTTGGAGAAAAATCCATTGAGTCCAGCGAACGTACTCATGGTCTGTTGTGGCTATTTCCCGATCCCAGTCATAGGAAAACCCCAGCATTTTAAGCTGACGACGGAAATTATCAATATTTTGGAACGTTGTAACGGATGGGTGTTGGCCCGTTTTGATCGCGTATTGTTCTGCAGGGAGACCAAAGGAGTCCCATCCCATAGGGTGCAATACGTTAAAGCCGTTCATGCGCTTAAAACGTGCCACAATGTCTGTGGCTGTATATCCTTCAGGGTGTCCCACGTGCAGACCTGCCCCACTAGGATAAGGAAACATGTCCAATACGTAATATTTGGGTTTAGACGTATCAAATCCCTTTTCTCCGGGATTATGTACCTTAAAGGTTTTTCTTTCGTCCCAGATTTGTTGCCATTTAGGTTCAAAAACATCAAAGGGATATGGTTTTTTACGCTCGGACATGATGGGGAGGAATGTATACTTCGCCGGCTGGCCAATCAAGTCTAAACCCGGTTGTTTATAGGCTCTTTTAAAGCATTTTCTCCCTGAGGCCTTTTTCCATAAGAAATTGGAAAGACAGAAAAGATTCCTCACGTACCCTTTCTATTAAAGGGAGTTTGTTAATTGAAGAAAGGTTACAACCATGAAGTTTATCATTTGCTTTATCTCTGCTGCTGTATGTAGTGTGATTGCTTCGTTCGCTGGTGTTACTGTTCAGGGGGAGACTTCAGGTGGCACCTGTAACAAGAAGCCCAATATTATAGTTTTTTTGGTCGATGATATGGGGTGGCAGGATTCGTCTTATCCGTTTTGGTCAGACGAAAGTGGTAAGCCTAAAAAAACGTTTTTGAATAAACGTTACCGTACACCTAATATGGAGAAGTTGGCTTCTATGGGAATGTCGTTTACGGATGCATACGCCCATCCTCTTTGTACTCCTTCCCGGGTGAGCTTGATGTCTGGCATGAACCCAGCTCGGCATCATGTGACTTGTTGGGTTCGGGAGCAGAATAAGACGACAGATGGGAATAATAAAAATCTTCAACCTCCGGATTGGGCTTTAAATGGACTCCAACCGGCCGGAATATTAACTAAAGGAACGACCAAACGACCTATTTCTGGAGAAAAAATGAGTTATAATATGACGCGGCCGTTTGCTACGGCTTTAACATTGCCTGCTATGTTAAAAAAGTGCGGGTATGTTACCATTCACTGCGGTAAAGCTCATTTCGGGACTCAGGGAACACCGGGCGCCAATCCTCTGAATATGGGATTTGATTACAATATCGCTGGGTCAGAAATTGGAAATCCGGCAGATTACCGCGGGGCTATGCACTATGGTGCAGGCTTTAATCATGTGCGAGGATTGGATGAGAATAATTATTACCAAGATGATGTGTTTTTGACAGAGGCGTTAACTCAGGAGGCAATAAAACGCTTGGATGCTATCAGAGCTAATCCTAAGGACGCAGATAAGCCTTTTTATTTGTATATGGCTCATTATGCCTTACATGCTCCGTTGGATGAACGTGCTTATGATAAACGCTTTTTTGATAATTATAAAGACCCTAAAGACGGATATAAGTGGTCGAAGATGGAGAAGTGTTATGCCGGCCTTATTGAAGGAATGGATAAAAGCTTAGGGGATATTATGAATTATCTCAAGAAGCACCATTTGGATAAAAATACAGTGTTGGTGTTTATGTCAGATAACGGAGGCTTGGCTGTTTCTGGAAGGCTTGGTAATAGGGAGGCAAATTATCCTCTTTCTTTCGGTAAGGGATCATGTATGGAAGGCGGAATCCGAGAACCGATGATGTTTTTTTGGCCGGGGGTGACACAAGGCGGATCTAGGTGTAATGTGCCTGTGATTATTGAAGATTTTTTCCCGACTATTTTAGAGATAGCAGGTTGTCGGAATATAAATGTCCCTCAGAAATTAGATGGATTGAGTTTGGTCCCATTACTTAAAGGAGAGCACTTTTCGAAGAATCGCCCTCTTTTGTTTCATCAGCCGAATAATTGGTTAGAGGGTAGTCGTTATGATCAGGAATATACTTCTGCTACTGCACTAAGGCTGGGAGATTGGAAATTGATTTACCGACATTGGAATCAATCTTTTGAATTATATCATTTAACAGAAGATATAGGGGAACGGGTAAATCTAGTTTCCAAAGAACCTCAGAAGGTTAAAGATCTGGCAAGTATCATGGGAAAGTTGCTCCGGGAAAGAAAGGCTCAAATGCCAATTTATAAAAAAGACAATGAATTAGGGGCTCCTGCCGGTAGCTTGGTCCCGTGGCCTGATCGTGTAAAAGCGTTCGGTTTTTAAGTTAGAACAACTATTTTAAATCGCAGATTTTAACAGCTGAAAGACTAAAAGAAAAACATCCCGGCGGAATTGTTTGATTCCACCGGGATGTTTATAATGATTATGATAAGAAATTCTTCTAATGAGAATCTATTTTAGAAATCATCCATACCGGAATCTGTATCTTCTGTTGCTTCTTCAGAGGAAGATGTCTCTTCTGAAGATTCGGTTTCATCGGAGGATGGCGTTTCTTCTGTAGATGCTGGTGTTTCGGCAGTGGTTTCAGTTGCCTTAGACTCTGCCTTAGGTGGAACTACTACTTTGGCTGTTGGTGGAACTGGAACGGGGGTTTCTAATCCTTCAGCCTTTCTTGTGCTGACACGAAGCCCATCTGCATAGGCCAAGTTTTTCAGGATAGCGTATCCTAAGACGGGGGCGCGGTCTGTTGTATTAACCAAGATGTCGAAATGATTGTGCACGGACATCTTGCGGGCGTCTTGTCCATTGCGGAACGGAATAATGCCTGCCAGATTACCGGCATTGTCAATGCAAATGGCCCAGAAAGAGTTGTCTACTTGAATGAAGTACTGCGGACGGATGTAATCGACAGTTTTCCATTCAGCTCCTTTGATATATTCTCCCATGGCGCGACGAGCATTAGCTGGCATACTGCCCCAGTCAGAGTAAACACGAGAGGTCAGCGTTTCTCTGCCGTTATAGCCGTGAACGGATACGTTTTGAGCTGTTACAAACTGATGGGCATAGCTCTCAGGAGAGGTCGGTTGGCAAGAGCTGGTGAAAAATGCTGCTCCGGCTGTCAGGAGGCAGGCGGCTGTAGTGAAAGGATGAATGTTAGTCATGGCAATCGCAATGGTTACGTAATAAAAGAGGAAAATACATCCCATTTCAAGGAAAAGAATGCGGGAAGTATCGATTTGTGGTGTTTTTTGACGTTTCTCGTTTGTGGATGGGGATCGAGGGAGGTCGCTTTTTCTTCCTCATCGCATGGAATGGAGACGGTAAATTATTCAAATTTTTCTCGCAAATAGTTCTGAATTGCTTAGTTTGTCGTTACTTTATGTCAGCCTTTATCATCAGTTTATCAGCTCTGGAACGTAACGCCCTTATTTTGAGGAATGTCGCGGATGATGCTGGTTGCTGTATTGCTTTGGCGTTAAAAGGTTTTTCTTGTTGGCAGTGCTTTGATGTCTTGACTCCATTATTGGATGGCTGTTGTGCCTCCGGATTGTGGGAAGCTCGTTTGGCTCAGCGTAGATTTGGTAAGCATGTGTTAACGTATTCCCCCGGTCATGCTCCAGATGAGGTCGCAGAATTGGCTGATATTTCTACTCATTTCGATTTTAATAGTCTGACTCAGTGGTATCATTTCCGAAATGAGGTGATGAGCCACCCCCGGTTTATTTCTGGTGAGTTGAAGTGTGGTTTGCGAATCAATCCTAAGTGTTCTACGGGGCATACACCTATTTATGATCCTTGTGCACAAGGTTCTAGGTTGGGAATTACTCCGGAAGTGATGAAAAACGCTGATTTGACCGGTATTTCAGGATTACATTTCCATACGTTGTGTGAGCAGGGTGCTGATGATTTGGCAGTAACGCTTGAGGCCGTGGAACATCACTTTGGTTATCTTCTGAGCAGACCGGAAATATCGTGGTTGAATATGGGAGGGGGGCATTGGATTACCAAGCCTGATTATGATAGAAAGCTTTTGGTAGAACTAATTCGCCTTATTCGTAAACGTTATGATGTGGAAGTGTGGTTGGAACCTGGTGAGGCTGTGGCTATTCATACGGGGGTGTTGCGGTGTCGAGTGTTGGATATTTTTTATTCGGAGGGAGTGAATCATGCAATTTTGGATGTTTCTGCATCCGCTCATATGCCTGATACTTTGGAAATGCCATATCGACCGGACGTGTTCCAAATTATTAGGGATAAATCATTCTCTTCTGAATTACAGCCGTCCGTTGTTCTTCCCGGTGAAAATTATGCAATGGCAAGAGAAGCCGGTATAGGATCTCATACATATCGTTTAGGGGCTCCTACTTGTTTAGCGGGGGATCGAATAGGGGATTATTCGTTCCCTGAACCGCTTTTTGTAGGAGATGAGCTTGTATTTGACGATATGGCGCATTATACAATGGTGAAAACTTCGTTTTTTAACGGAGTTCGTCATCCGGATATCGCAATTCAAGAGAAAGATGGAAGCGTAAAGTTAGTGCGCCGTTTTTCATATGAAGATTTTGAAACCCGTTTGGGGTAAAAACATTTGACCAGACAGATTGATATGGCAACATCCAAAGAAGGTATCAAACAGAAAGTTCGGGGTTGGAGTCATCATGATTCCGCGGATTTGTACGGTATAGATGACTGGGGGAACGGTTATTTCCGTATTAATAAGAAAGGAGAAGTGACCGTCCGCTTGAATGATGAAGATGGTGGGAAGAAGGACTTGAGTCTGTGTGATTTGTTGGAGGGGTTGAAGGAACGTGGTACTACCGTGCCTGTATTATTCCGATTCCGTGATTTGTTGCGTAGCCGTATTTCTGAGTTAAACGACAGCTTTCGAAAGGCGATTAAAGAGGCCAATTATCAAGGAAAGTATCAGGGAGTTTATCCTATCAAAGTGAATCAGCAAAGACAGGTCGTAGAAGAAATTGCTGAGTTTGGAACTAAGTATGATTATGGTCTTGAGGCTGGTTCTAAACCGGAATTGATTGCTGCTATGGCTCATATGCATAATCCCAATGCCTATCTTATTTGCAATGGGTATAAGGATGATGAGTTTATTGATTTGGCTTTGACTGCTCAGAAAATGGGACTGAATATTTTTATTGTCCTTGAAATGCCTTCTGAATTGGATGCCATTCTGGAGCGTGCAGAAAAAATGGGGATTCGTCCCAATTTAGGAGTTCGGGTTAAGTTGGCTGCCAAGGGATCCGGTCTGTGGCAAGAGTCTGCCGGTGATAAATCCGTTTTTGGCTTAAATGCTCCTCAAGTGGTGGAAGTTGTAGATAAACTCAAACAAAAGAATGCATTGGATTGTTTGAAGTTGCTTCATTATCATCAAGGCTCCCAAATCCCAAATATTTCTGTTGTGCGTGAGGGATTAACAGAAGCCGCTCGTATTTATGTTGACTTGGTGAGAGAAGGCGCTCCTTTGGGGACTTTGGACATGGGAGGTGGTTTGGCGGTTGACTATGATGGTTCAAAGACGAACTTCCATTCTTCTTGTAACTATTCCATTGCAGAGTTTGCTCGGGACGTTGTGGAAGTAGTAGGTGATATGTGTTCCAAGTATGGAGTAGCTCATCCTACTTTGGTAACAGAATCTGGCCGGGCTGTAGTAGCTTATTATTCCGTGCTGGTATTTAACGTGTTGGATGTAACGAGTGAGTCTGGTGAGGAAATGCCTCCTGAGTTGCCGGAGGATGCTCCAGAATTATTGAAAGCCTTTGCGGATACGGATCGGTCTTTGGCTCGAAAGAATATGCAGGAGTGCTATAATGACGCCTGTTATTATCGTGATCAGCTCCGTGCGCAGTTCTTTTATGGAAATGCTACTCTTCGACAACGTGGGCTTGGAGAAGCTTATTATTGGCATATTTTGAGCCGTATTTCTCGAATGTTGGCAGAGATGGAAACGATCCCGGAAGATTTAAGGGAATTGTCTTGTTCCATGGTGGACTATTATTATGGTAATTTTTCTCTGTTCCAGTCTTTGCCGGATTCTTGGGCTATTCGTCAGCTTTTCCCTGTAATGCCATTGCATCGTTTGAATGAACGTCCCACGAACAAAGCCGTGTTAGCAGACATTACTTGTGACTGCGATGGCAAGATAGATCATTTCATTGATCGTGAAGATGTGGCAACAGCTCTGCCTTTGCATTCTATCAGACCGGGAGAGGATGATTATTACATTGGCGTATTCTTGGTCGGGGCTTATCAAGAAACGTTGGGGGATCTGCATAATCTGCTGGGGGATACGAATGTGGTAGGCGTTCATTTGGAAGGGGGGCGTCCTGTTTACACTCACGAAGTGGAAGGAGATACGGTGGCTGATGTCCTTTCTTACGTTGAGTATGATCCCAAAGATTTGATTAATAAGTTTAGAACGTTTGCGGAACAGGCTGTAGCCGATGGAAAAATCTCTCCGTCTGAGCGACGTAGAGCGTTGGAAGTATTTCGTTCCGGCTTGAATGGATACACGTATTACGAACTTTAATATATAGTTGTTTTTTATCCCGGAACGGTACGCTTTCGTTCCGGGATTTTTTTGGGAAGCTTTAGTATTACTATGCTTTCTTTATTTCTTCAAGGACTTTGGCTGGGCTTAACATCCAGAAGTTTTCTGCTGTTTGGACTGAAATACCTTTCATATTCAGATAACGAGTACGAAGTAGAGAAGAGGAACGGTGTCCCATTTCCATTTGTAGCAGGTTGTAGTCCTTAAAATGTTTGGCGTGATAGCTGGCAAAGGTATGCCGTAAACAGTCTGCTGGCCAAGGATTTTTTCGTTCGTTCCATCCTGCTTTTTTGCGGATTTTACGCCATTTTAGTATCCATCCTTTTGGGCAGATAGGCGTTTTTGAAGTAGGTTTAACTTTATCCCGTGAGAACTTTAGCCATTTGGCAAGAACTGGTAGAATGGTAACATGTCTGGCTCCCCCTGTTTTGGTATGTTTAGAGTTAAGAATGATGCATCCATCACGGGTGGCAATGTTTTCCCAAAGCAGGCGTTCCACTTCTTGGGGACGGATACCGGCAAATAACATAAGAGAGGCTGGAGCAATGCAACTGCCGTCAAACTCTTCAATAGTTGTTTTAAGTAACCTTGTTATTTCCTTAAGTGTTAAGGCTGGTATTTCTTTTTCTTTTAAAAATGGAGTGTCTACCCGAGTAATTGGATTTTCGGTACACCAACCACGTTTGACAGAGAAAGAGAAGATTCCACTCATGATCAGGCGCGCTTTATGTAATTGACGGGATGTCGGAAAAGTATTGATTAGAATATTTTGGCATTGTTCGGCGTTTAACTCACGCAGTAGTGTTTGCTTCAACTCAGGATTTTTGGTGTTGAGCCTGTGGATGATGTGGCGAATATCCATAAGAGTGCGGGGACGTCTGTGGCATTTTGCTCGTAAACATTCTTCTGTTGCCGTACCGAATGTAATGGTTTGAGGCTTGTTTTTTAATGCCTTAATACCCATTGCAATCACTTCTCTGCAACGGGCTAGCGTACAATTTTTTTCTCCCAGAGCTTCTTTGATTTCTAGTACAAGTCTTGCCGCTTGAACCAAAGTAACGGATTCTCCTTCAAGAAGTACTGAGCCAATGTGTTTTAATTTATTTAGATGTGGTGCTTTCTTCATTGTCTGTTTTGTGTTTGGTAAAAACACGACTTTGATGAAAAAGGCGATCCATCGGCGTAAAGTAAACTTTGTTTTTGTTGAAGTTCGGAAAATACGAGTAGTTGAAAAATATTTATTGGACTTTTTTTGAAATTAAAAAATCCATCTGTTCACGCCTTATGTAAGGTGAAGTTACAATTTTTTATACGATAGAACGGCAATTTGATCTCTGATTTTGAGTTTTACACAAGTAGCCGTGGGGGTATTCGCGTTTGTTATTGTTGAATAGATTCTGCAAATGTTTCATCCGATTGTTCATGCAACAACATGTCTGGATGTGTATCTTCAAGGATTTTCAGAACATAAGAACGGGTAGTAGGGGATTGTTCTGCTTTATGTATAAAGGAAAGTCCTCTGTATAAGCCAATCGGTTCCAGACGTTGTCCCATATTTTCTCCGAACTTGTCTTCAACAGATGGCGGTGGATAATTAGAGGCAGGTCCGCTTAGAGATTTCATCTGTAAGGTGTCCATATTAAATAGACAGCTTTGCATTCCACTGGAAAAAATGAGATTCCCAAAACATTTCTTATTTTCTGCTCTCAGTCTATAGATACTGATGGCACTTTTCCCACCGGGATTAAGCAATATTGCAGGATAAACATATTTGTCTCCGTTTTTATGGTGAACGGTTACGTCAAAATCACATTCTCCTAAAAATCTCGTAGTAACACGAGAGGAAATCCGCACATCAAACGGGATTTCCGGAGGCAGGGGAATGGTGCTTGTGGCAGAGAATACAGATCCGGGTGGCAATTCTGGAATCGGTAAGGGTAATGTGAGTAAGTCGATAATAAGACTTACTAGTCCCAGAATAACAAACAAAAGAATGCCTTTGTTTCTCAGATATTTTATTAGGATGTTCCTTGCTTTATCCGGATGTTTTTTGATTCCATCGGAATAGTGCAACAGACAGTAATTTGTTAGACGGGAAATGACGAACAGAGAACAAACAATGGCTACTAACCATGCTGAAATAAAGAGAAAAGATTCCGTCATTGCTCCCTGAGGTAGAAAGATAAATGACTGAATAATAATAGCCGTCAGCAGAAGAAAAACAACCAAGAAAGATAGGTAGCCACAGGAGGCTGTAGTTATAGGAATCCAGCGTTTATTGTGTTTACAACGGATGCAGTATAGTATGAGGATAATAATGCAAAAAATAGTGATAGTCAGCGTGGAATAAAAATGTTGAAACAAATAATCTAGCATGACTGGACACAATTCAAATAGACTACAGGGAGTAAATCCATGTTGAAACGCTGAAAAATAACAACGGATTCCTAATACCTTGTTAACATTTTACAGTATTCGGAATTGAGGTTACAAGATTATTTATTGGCCTAACGATTAACTCTAACCTTGTTGATATATTTATTTGTTAGTCAGACGAAGTAGGATAATCAAGACTCTCTAGAACCTGAATCTAGACACTTTTATTCATTGTAAACAATTTACGAATATGTCCCCCAGTTTGTCCCCTAATTCGTCTTGAAACTTTTTCTGTAAACCATTACTCTCGTTACATGAAGAGGAAGCATGCCAAAGGCCGATATGGCAGCAAAGTCAAACTCACCGAAGTTCAGAAGAAAGGCCGCCCTTCAGTCTGGCGGCTCCGCTTTGTTGACAAGGACACGGGAGAATGGAAAGAGCGTACCTTCCGCGATTACGACGAAGCCCGGGCTCTCTACGATATGTATGACAAGGGGCATATCGACGATGCCCTGGCAATCTTCAATATGGTTGCAGAGGGAGAATCCGTGGTCGAAATGTTCGCTATCCGCTTGTGGAGAAAATTTGGAAGGGACAACAACCTTCTGCAACACACGCTTCAATATTTGTACCAGCATGAAGATCCTGAAGAGGTAAAGGCATTTGCAACTGATCTCCTTTCGTGGTGGAAAGATGCTCTCACGGATACCAAAGAGCAGGAAATCAAGGATTTACTCGGATCACAATTAAGCGTCATTGCTGATCATGTTGACATTACCGCCCCGAAGCCACCCCCGGCGGGTATATCCCTGGATGACGCCATGGCTCAGTATCGAAAGGAGAGGCAGCTGATGCTGGATCGGGGCCAATGCCAGCCGGCCCACCATAAGAATGTCCTTCATGAACTCGATAAATGGCAGCAAGGCTGGACCAACCGGGAGTTGTCATCAATCACCGCTGCCGAAATCAATGACAAACTGGATTCATTCCGGTATCAGGGAAAGCCCCTCTCGAATACCAGCAAATACAGGTACCGGGGTACGCTGAATGCCTTTTTCCTTTGGGCCATTCAGCACGATCTGATTCAGAAAAACCCGGTCTCCTTGACCGTCGCTCCTTCCAGGAATCACATCTCCATCGGGATTCTTACCCCGGACGAATTCCGGAAATTGCTTGAGGCGGCATTAAAATATGACCGCCCCATGCTTTCCCGTATTGTTCTACAGGGATTGTGCGGGCTAAGACGTTCAGAGGTTGTTCAATACAAGGACAAACCGGATGGACATAACGATATCTTCGTTTCGCGTGAGATCGCGAAGGGGCCCAAGGGAAAAACGAAGGATCGTTACATACCCACCTCCCCGCAAATCAAGGCATGGCTGGCCGCAGGCGAATGGGAGCCAATGACCCGGGATGACGAACTCAGATATGGCTATCGTCTGGACCAGCTGGCAGCCAAAGCCGGCATCGCGATACCAAAGAATGCGTTGCGACACTCATTCGCTTCCTATCAGGCTGCTCTCCATCCCTTGCCGGATGTTGCCCGCTGGATGGGACATAGAGGAACGCAGATGACCGAATCCCACTACAGGCAGGGTGTTTCCCGTAAGGATGCTGAAGCATACCTTTCTATCATTCCCGATGCGGTTAGTTGATCTTTGCTTCAGTCATTTTAGTCAGATAAACAATACCCTTGAATCATGAAGGGGAGCATCAGGAGCCAGCTGAGGGAAAAAATATTTTCCGAGAAGGCAAAAGGAGAGGTGATTACTTCTTCCGATTTTCTTGCGTTCTGGCCCAGGACAGCAGTAGATCAAGCTCTTTCTCGCATGGCAAGAGATGGCGAGCTCAAGCGTATCCTTCCCGGTATCTTGAGATACCGGCGACCAACAAGAGATTTAATTTGCCTGTACCAACTGACCCGGATCAGGTAGCGAAAGCCTGGGCAAGGAAAAATGAAGCTCGTCTTTTACCTAATGGAATCCATGCCGCTAACGCTTTATGGCTTTCCGACCAAATGGCCGGGCGGTACGAGTATTTGACGGATCGACCTTCTGCAACGGTTCACGTAGGTGGATGGAAACTCCGCTTCAAGAAGACATCTCCGAAGCTGATGCGCCTGTCGGGGAGTATTACGGGATTGGTCGTTCAAGCGTTGCGCTCGCTGGGCAGGAAGTCGATAGATCGTGATTTTGTGGTCACTCAATTAACCAAGCGGCTTTCCGATACGGAAAAGGAACAATTATCTCGTGATATGGAACTTGTTCCTGTATGGATGCGCCCCATTCTACAACAAGTCATAGCGCCCCCTGTCTCCCATGAGTGATTTCCTTGGCCTCCCATCCGAAGATCGAATATTCCTGTGCCGCCACGTGGGCGAGCAGCTGGGTATCATTCCTTCTATTGTTGAAAAGGATTTCTGGGTATGCCGGGTTCTGAATATCCTTTTTCGGGAAGACTCCTTGAATCCTTATCTATGTTAACGAGGAAGAAATCAGCGATTTCAATCGCTTGACCTCCCTGTGCCTGGACTTTGTCGAGGATCAGGCAAAGAACCGCCGTGAGATATTTCTGCATGAGTGGGAAAATAAGCTTAACGAGCTGCTTCTCCTCATGGGGCGACGAGTAATGAAAGGTAAAGGGGAAAGATCAAGGAGGCAGGCTCAAGCACATGTCCGGGGGCAATACGAACATCCTCGGAATGCCTCGCGCTTACCGGGTGAAGATCATGCGTGACCTGCTCAAGGAATATCGCAACCCGACGGAAGATGAGGCTCTGGCCGGTGTTGACGAGGTGGAGCCGGATATGCCTTCTGGCCCGGCTCCTGCGCCGAAAGCTGTGACTCCGAAGGCTGTGGCGGGGTTCCCGCCGGATGCTCCGGTTCCGGGAGGAAACGCTCCAGGTATCACCGTCGTTGACGACGAAGAATAACTTCCAGTGTCCATATACTCTGGTGGCTTCATGATACTAAACAGCCCGGCCCGCAGATCCTGCGTGCCGGGCAATTTCTGGTTTCTGAAGATTACCAATACTCCCGGCGGGTATGGAGCCGGGGTTCAGGAAGATTGTCCCGGATGCTTGTGGGACAGGTGTGACTGCAAAAACTTCCTTGGCTGGTAAGAAGAAAACGTGTGTGCATGGATGATTTTGGTGGACGCATTGAACGGTTTTGATATGGTTTGGCTTCAAACCAATAGTTCTGCTCATGAAAAAAGATATGCCATCTTCACTTGACAGGTATAGAGAGCTTGTTCGTGAGATGATCAGGGACAATGACGTGGATTTGTTGGACAATATAAGCACAGCGCATGCCAGAATTATTGTGCAGGAATTGTTGAGGTATGCTCGTACTACCGTGAACATCGTGTGCACGAAGTTGTCGGAAGATGTGTGGGATGATCCCGAGACACTGGATGCCTTGAGGGAGGCAGTGGCTGGTAATAAAGGTCTGTCAATCAGGATTGCAACCAAGGCTCCATTCCCTGAAGCCCGGAAGTTTGTTACGTTGGCAAAGCAATATAGAGCACGGTTCTTTAATGTTCCTGATGCTAACGTGCCTGATTTTTGTGTGGTGGACGGGTTACGATTTAGAGTAGAGGTTGACAGGGAAAAGCGAGAGGCTCAAGTGTGCTTCCATAACCGTACGTTGGGTGGCTTGCTTGATGATATTTTCGAACAGCAGACAAGAGCGATTGAACAGCCATGATTCCCGGCGAACTATCGCATGGTTCTTTGTGTAACTACGAAGGCTTTTTGAGTCTTGTGTGTTGCTTTCTGGTTCTAACCTGTCTGTTTGATAGCCCTAGTAAAGCATTGGCAGATATATTTGAACGTAAGTACAAGGTAGCCAAGGAAAGGTTTTCCGCAGAACTGGATGACATAAGTAAGGGAAAAAGGCGTAAGTTTGCTTCTTCTGACTTGGTAGGTGGTATTTATTCGCAATGGAAGGATAGTTATAAAAATACGACCAACAGAGTAAAATACGCCTATAATGTTACTGTGTTCATAGTGTGCTTGTACTCTTTATCTGTTATTTTTTGTCATGGAAGTCACTGGTTGGATATATGGAATGTTCTGGTTGTTCTACCTCCGGTTCTGGCTTGGGGATTGCTGTGCGTAGTATATGGCTGGCATCGTGTACAACTCTCCCGAGAAATACGGCTGCATAGGGATGAGATCAAGCGTGAGAATATTCGTACAGCTTACAGATCAGAGAATCAAGATAGTGATACCAGTTTTCTTGAGAGTATGCTTCAACCTTTTGCCAAAGACAAGGACCCTAAAGGGGAAGATGATGAAAAGGAAAAGTAAGAGCACTGTTAATGTTCTGAGATTCTAAAGTGTTGATTTTCTGAACAACTCAAAGAAAGGAGATTATCATGGAAAACAAACCAATCAAACAACTGTGGCCCCGAAGTGCCAAGGTGACGGTGTGGGTGCTGGTGGTACTGTTAGCATTATCTGCTGTCTATATAGGAGCTTTGAGCTACAAGTTAAACTCCATCACAAACTCTGATGAGTTCATTAGAGACCACATTCTGATATACTGATCATTCTCTTGGTCAGATACACAACAGCCTGCTGAAGAAAGACTTCAGCAGGCTGTTGCTTTTCTTTTAGCTGAGAGCTAAAAGATTGGCATGTTAAAACCAAACCCATCATATCTGTTGAATATGCCTAAGCAAGCCAATAGTTCAGACCTATCACAATTTCCTTTGCTGCAAGCATTTATTGAGAAGAGAGCCTTTTCTGTTGTTCCTCCTATCATTACCCCGGATACATTAAAGAGCGGAGATGATAATTACGATCCGAACGATACATCAAGGCTGACGTCGAATCCATACAATACGTTCGAGAATAAACAAACCTCCCGGGAAGCCTTCAAGACAGCAAAGCCATCCGTCCCCTACATGGTGACTGGAGTAGATGCCAGCGGCAACAAGTACATTGACGGGGCTCAAACGCATAAAAACATCTATGGAGGGAACGCTGACTTTCAGAGACGAGCCGAAGAGCAAATGGCCCGGGCAAGATGGGAGCAGGCTCGCGCTGGTGGTTTGACGAACGCAGAGAGCGGACCTTCACTGAACCACCCGGTTGTATTGAACCCCGGAGGTAAAGGAAGAAATTTGTGGAACAGGTTCAAGTACGATAGTGATTATCAACTACCACCAGATGCTTCTGGCTCACCCAACAAACAAACACCTATCAAACAGGAAACCGTTGGTAACAATCGTGGATTTTACTCTCCATCGAAGGATTACATCGGACTAGCCGATCCATCCCAGGCACCACAGCCTGGTGTCAAGTTTCCGCAACCAATAGGAAGTCTGCCGCACCCTACATTACGATATTTCGACAAAAATAGATATAGCCCTGCCTTCAACAAGTATCGTGGGGTTGCAAATAATCGTACTGATCCGACAGCAAATTACACAGAGCAAAATATTCTGCAGGAAGAAGGCACGCATTCCCAGACTCCAACATCATTTATACCAGGAATGGATAAGAACAACGATCCAAATGTCTTCACACCCAAGGACAAGATGCCCGGGGAGTATCACGATAGCGTCATGGAGAAGCAAAGACCATACACTCCCATCGTTCCCGGAATGCAAGGTTCCTACGATCAGTGGCCGGCAGAATTTGTGAAGTCCAGAAAACTTGACCAGAATGACGCGCAGGCCACATATGGGCATCGTATCCAGAACGGTAAGGAGCTGTTGGACTATCACAATATGCTCAAAGTCTACGGAACTCCGGAAGAGTGGAGACAATCCCAGCCAAATCTCACAAAGCAGCATGCTGAGGCTCTCGGCAGGCTGAGATCTCAGTCTGAACAGCAGCGGCTTCAGGAGTGGAATCGTCTTAATGAAGAATACAACCAGGGTAAAAGGCCTACTCCCCCGCCTCCTGTTCAACAAATGCCTCTTCGCCCGGTACAGTCTACCTACGATTTCATCGACCAGACTGACCTCATGAAGCAGGTCCGCAACAACCGCCAGCCCGGGAGAATGGATAAAATTGCCTCCACTCCCAACTCATCGTACAATCGTCTCATGAATGAGGTACGCATGATGAAGATCGCCACAATCCTGCAAAAGGCAACGGACGACCTGAAACTCTCGGACCGTCCCGCAGGCAAGCCTGTCCGGGTCATGAGCACGCCTACCTCCGCAGAGCTGATCCAGCAGAAGCGGGAAAACGAAGGAGACAGCCAGGCCAAGCAGGCCTCCCGGGACACCATGAGTGCTGCCTTCCCTCACTGATTTCCTGAAATTACAGGCGTTTTCGTGCTATGTATACTTGATGAGAGTAATTATACTCGAACCTTCACGGGGGAACCCCCACTAGAACCTGAATCTGGCGCATCTGACATTTTCACCACGAGAGAACGTAGGCGGTCATCTTCTTGCGCAGTTTTCTGGTTGCCGATGTTGTCATAATTATAGCTGTTGTCTTACCGCAACCGGTGTCAGAGTCCCAGTTAGCTCCAGCTGTCACATGCCCAAGCTGCGCATAAACGTACTCATCAAATAAAAAAGCACTAAATATTATTCACGTTCGTTTAGCTTCAACAGATCTCGAATAAATTAATTTCACTTTTCCAGCGAAGTTTTCCGTTGTGTTCTTGGGTCAGATCTCAGCCGTAGGCTCACCAGGAGTCGCCTTTGCGGATGAATAGCGGGCGAATGTGCTTGGTTGAGCACAAAATAAAATTATATTAATCATTATTTTTATTCATTCTGATTAGGATTTTATAAATCCCTTTGCTTATCAAGGAATGCGTTGCTTCAACATTTTCGCCTTCTATTGACACCGGATTGCATCCATCAGAAAAGATTTATGGATGTTTTGGTTTTGCTAGAACTTTTTTGAGTTTTGCAAAACGGGGAAGGGAACATTCCTTATGTATGGAGGCTTCTCCTTGGATGAGAGGAAGAACATAGTCAATAAAAGGCTGTTCCAAACCATTGGCTCGGGTATTGATCCATTCCCGGGGAACTAGTTTTTCCACGTTAGCTACTTCCCCCAAATCGATCAACTTAGTGCTACAGAAATAAATGCCCTTTTCTAGATTACGTTCAAAGGCGACCATTTTGTCTGTCTGACCAGATATTGCTGCTTCTACTGCAGTTCGCCCGGCTAAGTATGCTTCATCAATATCTGTTTGAGAAGCAATGTGGGATGCACAACGTTGCAGAAGGGAAAGTTCAATGCTTCTTACCTTGAGACCGAGTTTGCGTTTGACGGATTCTGCCAGCATTGCGCCCAAGCCCCCCAATTGAGAATGCCCAAAGACATCTTTATCTCCGGATTCTGCTACAAATCGTCCATCTGCATATTGAATCCCTTCTGAGACTGCTACCATACAGTTGCCTTTTTGTTGATAAATCCGTTCCACATCTTGTTGGAACTCTTCCATATTGAAAGGAACTTCCGGCAGATAAATTAGATCTGGCCCGGCTCCTGCAAAAGTAGCAAGGGCTGCAGAACCTGCCAACCAGCCGGCATGGCGTCCCATGATTTCTACAATAGTGACACGTCCTTTATTGTAAACTTGAAGATCCTGGTAAATCTCCATACAGGATGTGGCGATGAACTTGGCTGCTGATCCAAAACCGGGGCAGTGATCTGTACCGTAAAGATCATTGTCTATAGTCTTTGGAATTCCGATCACGCGGCATTCGTAGCCGGATTGTTGCATGAACTTGGATATCTTGTTACAGGTATCCATGGAATCATTACCCCCATTGTAGAAAAAATAGCGTACATCATACTTACGGAATATTTCCAATAGTCGGCGATAATCTGTATCATCTACGGAGGGAGCTGTCATCTTATAGCGACAAGAGCCCAGAGCGGATGCAGGTGTATATTTGAGCAATTCTAGTTCTTTTGCATCTTCTTGAGCCATGTCAAACAGGGTTTCATTCAATACGCCTTCTATTCCGTTGGCTGCTCCCAGTACGCTTGTGATTTGTTCACATTGCAGGGCTGTCTGAATGACTCCTAGCGCACTAGCATTGATAACAGCTGTTGGGCCGCCGGATTGTCCGATGATGCATGCTCCTTTCAATGGGTTCATGAGAAAATGTTGGATGGTAAAAGTGAATGGATTTCTGTCTTATGTGGCAGAAGAAAGATGGGGATGAAAAGCTACTTGCACCCTATCTGCTGCCTTGATTGATGTCAAACCTTATTGATTTGTCACAGTGTGTACGGCTACAGATTGTCCGGGGTGGATTTCTGGAATGACGGAGATACTTCTGACTTTTTTCTCTGCGGTCAGGGCTCGGAACATCCGAATAAGTTTATGAACCGTTTTAGTCCGGTTTTCTTCGTAATAAGTAATGGTAGGGAACAAGCGTTCCATGAATGGTTCATAGCTCAGACTAATTAAGCTGAGTTGATTCGGGATGCTAAGAGAGCGGGCTTCTGCCCAAGATAGCAGAGGGACGATTTGATTGCCTCGTGTGGCAACCATGGCTGATAAATCGGGATTTTCTTTGATGGCTCGGTCAAGGTGTTCAAAGAAAAGCGGTGTCTCAAACGGAGCCGGGATCAAAATAGGATTCCATCCGTGCTCTTCAAAACTGAAAAAGCCTTTTTGCATGAGCTGATGACCTTTTAATGGATCCGGCGGTAGACATAAACCTACGGTTCTATGTCCTTTATTCCAAAGATGCTGTGCTGCATGGTGCGTGGTGGCAGACCAATGCCGGTCCAGGTAGGGTAGATTATTGCTTTGGTAGGATGTGCCTCTCACGATGCATGGAATATCGTGGTTTTTAAACCAGAGTTGCGTCTGTTCTGATGAACGATGCAAGATCCAACAAATGCATTTTGATTTAGTAATCAGTTTAACGAGCCTCTTGTTGGGATTGTTACCCAAAATCCATGGCGCTTCAAAAATCCGAACGCTGATACCGTCTTCTTCCAGAATTTTGGAGATCGTGTATAGCTCAGCCAATACACTCTGTGCCAGCCTTTTAAGCGGCAATGGTGTTAGGAAACCAATGGTCTTTTTTTCTTCTTGCTTGGCAGAAATAGCAAGCTCTTCATTATTACCTTCTATGTTTTTTAGAATACGCCGTGGTACTTTTATACGTGCGGGTGCAATCCATTCGTCTTTTTCCAGAAGAGCCAAAGCTTTCCGCGTTGTTTCCCTGCCTACGGATAATCTGTGGCTCAGTTCGCGTTCTCCCGGTAATATATTGACCAAGCTTCCAGTGAGAATCATTTGTTTGATTTTATTGGCTACTGTTTCAACCAATGAAGGAACAGGTAACGAGGTCATATACCATATATAGCATATCCTCCTTCGGTTTCGAGCCAATTGTAAAGGTAAAATACATTTTTTCGGTAAGGATATTAAAAATGTGTTGCAAGTGTTTGTATATTGGTTGGTTGTGATGTTTTGCGGAGGATTAAAATCTGTAAATGGAGTCGTTCTTGTTGTTTCCTGTCAGCTTGGTAAGATATCCATCTCTTGGTTTATAAGCGTAGTTGTTTGTTAATTTTCAAATAGTTGTGCGTTTGTTGGATGGTGAGTATATAAAAGGTAAGCCCGACAGAATCGCAATTCCGCCGGGCTTTTAATATCGTTATTTCATCGGAGAAAGCATTTTGAGGTATTTATCCGCAATCTGCCTTCATACCATTAGCGTCTCAAAACAAGGTTTGTGTTCAAAAAAAGTGAAAAAATATTGCTTCATGAAACAATAAGAAGACACGAGTTTTTTGTCTTGTTGGTATGGATGTCTTATACAAGTGTCAGAACGTATGTAGTATAAGAGAATTTTACTCTGTCCTATGGCTGATACATAGAGCAGGGTGTCCATTTATTCCTGTTATTACCAAGAAGAAAGGAATATCTCCCTATTAGAAACAAAAGAAGAGTTTTGCTTTTGTCCAAGTTGGTTGTGGCTTCATTTTGTAAGTCTGTTTAACGAGAATAAGGTTGGCATGATGGATATTGTTTCTTGGTTTTGGTTTGTTCGGCGACGGGGAATGCCGTTGAATAGGAAAGGAGATGTTACGTTTAAAAAATAGATTGGGAGGCTCGTGATTATGATTGAGATGTGTGGACGGTTGGGTGAATGTTGTGGCATCGTCTGATGGGCAATATAAGTAAGACTAGGCTTCCTCTCTGCAAGCTATCGAATATTCAATAAACATTGCTTTATATGATTCAGCGATTGATGAGCGCCGGGAATCTTTATTGATGGATTCTTTAGTATTGCTTGATTGTGGGGAGAATGGCGACTTGTTCCAAGTGGTGGAAAAGAGAGCAGGGTTATATGGTGATGACTGGAGGACGACATGGAATTGCCGATATATAGAGAGTTAAAAAACTTGTGTAAATAAGTCAGTGTGGTAAATGTATTTATAAATGGACAGCCAAGAACCGGCATTAAAAAATAGAGGAACTTATATATTGTTGGCTATTTTTTTAGGCGTATTTGGGATGCATAATATTTATGCGGGGCGGACATGGGTAGGGTTCATTCAGTTTCTTTTAACTACTACCGGTATAGGGGCTTCGTTAAGTCTGTCCTGGGCGATTATTGAAATCTTCACAGTAAAAGAAGATGCATGGGGAAGGAAGTTTCTCTAACTTCTTTTTTATCATAAGAAGCGCAACGCTTGCCATATTTATATATGGCAACAAAATAGTTACATAATTTTTTACATAATACGTCAACGTATTTTAATGTTCTTGCAGTAAATGGGCTTTTTTTTGTGTGGGTGAAAAGTGATTGATATTCAGGTGTTAATATACAAAAAAGACCGTCTCGTTTGAGGCGGTCTTTTTTGTTAAAGATGGTACGCGGTATAGGATTTGAACCTACGACCTCCACCATGTCAAGGTGTTGCTCTACCACTGAGCTAACCGCGCATATGAAGCGCAGGCAGATTATTACCTGATAAATGAGAATAACGCAATACTTTTTTTGATGATGGAGTCATTTTATGAGAAAAGGCAGGTTGAGAGTGGTTCTGTGGTATTGTGGCGATTTTTCTTTCTTTGCTGTGCGTTTTTGCTAATCTGACATAAACATTCAAAAATAAGAGAGATGAATAGACATTTGATTTTTGCCTTGTGCGCGGTATTAGGATTTAGTTTTTCTGGCATTTCTATGGCTCAGGATACTCCAGCTGATAAAGAAGCTGCGGCCAAAGCAGCCAAAGCGTCTAAGGTTAAGTTTCGCTGGGGGAAAAGTTTGAAGAGTGCTCAAAAGCAGGCAGAAGAAACTGGATTGCCTATTGTTCTTTTGTTCACTGGTACGTCTTGGTGTGGATATTGTATTAAACTGGAGAATGAAGTTCTTTCCAAGAAGGATTTCAAAAAGGGAATGAACGGAGTTGCAATCGGGGTTAAGTTTGAGTTTAGTAGCTCGGATTTTGGAAAATCTAAGGAAGCAAAGACTTATAAAGTTACAGGCGTTCCTACCATTGTGGTGGTAGACGCGGATGGCAAGGAGCTGGGGCGTACTGGATATGTACGTGGACAATCTCCTGCTCAGTACGTAGAGTTTTTCAAGAAATATGCTCCTAAAACAGAAGCTGCCAAGTAAGAGGTAGCGTTTGTTTATGGACTTTGTTGTGTTTTCTGGAGCGACGTTTGAAGAAGCGTCGCTCTTGCTTTTATCGCCAAAAGGGGGCGTCGTTGCAACAAGGCATGACGGATGTATGACAGGACAGTACTGAATATGGTGTAGCGATAAAATGTCGCACCTATATGCCTGAATTTACAAATGCATTTAGCGGATTAAAAGGGGAGCGCAAGCTTACCCATGAAGAGTTGGTAAGAGCCATTCGTTTTATGATAGCCGCGGAGTATGAGGCTATTCAGCTGTACACGCAGTTAGCAGAATCCATAGATAACAAGCTTGCCCAGCAAGTGTTGGAGGATATCTCTAATGAAGAGAAGGAACATGCCGGCGAGTTTTTGCGTCTTCTTCATGAATTGGCTCCTGATGAGCAGGGCTTTTATGATGAAGGTATAGAAGAAACAAATGAAAAAATTAAACATTTGAAGGCCGCTTGTCCGGATGGCGTATGTTGCAAGTCTTCTCCTCATTAACTAATGAGTTTTTTATAGTGGAGTAGGGGGGCTACTTCATTCTCAGGAAAAAGTTACTGGTCAAAGTGGTCTTCCATGCTCCTGAGTCCGTGCCACTAGCTCAGCACCTAATCGTGCGCAGAGAGCAACACAACGTTCACAGGGGCGTGTATGATAATAAGTAGAAGTTCGGTCTCCGGGGCGGGGAGTTTCTTTCGCCATATGCTCCGGAGTAAGTCCTAGCAAGTCTCTGCAATAAAGTGTCCCAAATTCTCGCTTGAAGGCACTTGCCATATCTTGAACCAGCGAGAAGACTTTCTCTTTTTCTTCGGGGGTAGGAGATGTATTACCAAACAAATCTCCTGCTAATAAGCTTAGACCGCAAAAGGCTCCGCATACTTCCCGCATTCTACCAATGCCTGCTCCTAGGGGGGAGGCCAGTTTTAGGGCTTTTTCTTCTGTTAGTCCGCACACATCAGCAAAAGCGGCAAAGACGGCTTGGGAGCAGTTGTACCCTTGATGAAAATAATTTAACGCTAGAGTTACTCGTTCTTCTCTGCAATCACACATAGGGAAATGGCGAAAATTTAGTTTTCTTTCGGAGATTCAGAAGAATCCCCTTCTGTTTTAGAACGATCCGTCAGTCGTAACATGAGGATATAGCAAACGGCCAGTGCTAGCACGGCCAGAATGAGAGGGAGACTTTCGCTTTTTACGGTATGAATTAACTCTTCCGGAGATTTGAGTAATTCCGGATGCCGTTCTCCGATACGATGCCCGTACCAGGCTAGTACAGAACACCAGGCAAATGATCCGAGTACGGTAACAAGAGAGAAAATCCCAAAGCCCATCCTGACAATACCGGCCGGGATGGAAATAAGATGACGAATAACCGGGAGAAGTCGTGCAAAGAATACGCCGGATACTTCATAACGTTGTAAAAAGATCTCTGCTTTTTCAACCTTATGGGCAGGCATGAAGAAGTATTTGCCCCATCGCATGATAAAAGGTCTGCCAACGATGCGTGCCACAGCGTAAGTGATGGCTGAACCGAGCCATGAACCAAATGTTCCGGCAAGTACCACGCCCCAGAAACTCATGCTGGCCCCTTTTTGGGCAGAGAGGATGGCTGCCGGAGGAATGACAACTTCACTGGGAACGGGGAAAATGGAGCTTTCCATAGCCATCAAAATTGTAATGCCAGCGTACCCCCAGTCCATCACCCAAGACATCCAGATAGAAATCATTTCATGCATGACGGCGCGTATCTTGCATGAAAAACCTTGAAATGAAAGTCTTTTGTTGCACAACGGAAATAGGGATGATAAAGTAAAAAGGCATACGGAGGCGCCATAGTTTAAGAAGAGATGAAGCTTTATATTATAGCTGGTGAGAAAAGCGGAGATATTCATGGCTCCCTGTTGTTAAAAAATCTGCTAGGCTTGATGCCGGAAATCGAGGTAGCCGGATTGGGGGGGCATGGAATGAATGCGTTGTGTCCGGGGGTGGAAGATTGGGCAGATGAGGCTGCTGTAATAGGCGTTGTAGAGGTGCTGAAGAAGTATGGTTGGTTTCGAAAACGCTTTCTTGCAATTTTGGATCGGATCCGCCAAGAACAACCGGATTGTCTTATTTTGATCGATTATCCAGGGTTTAATCTAAGGCTGGCTGAGAAGGTTCGCAAGTACAGTCCCCACACAAAAATAGTTTATTTTATTTCTCCTCAGGTCTGGGCTTGGCATCGTGGACGTATTCCCAAAATGGTACGAATGCTGGACTTGATGATGTGCATTTTCCCATTTGAGGCTCCTCTGTTCCAAGATGCTGGATTAAGAACAGAGTTTGTGGGGCATCCATTGGTAGATGAGATTGCTTCTATCCATCAGGAAGGAGTGCGTCATGAATCTCTGATCGGACTTTTCCCTGGTAGTAGAGTTCGAGAGATAGACCGTCATTTCCCTGTATTTATGGAAGTGGTGCGTCGTCTTTCTTATGAGCTCCCTGAACTATCTTTTGAGACTGCTGCTTCCACAGAGGCCTTGGCTGACAGAATGCGTAATATGGCGGAAAAGGCAGGAATGCCAACGGACATATTCCATATTAAAGTGGGTGGGTATCATGAATTGATGGATCGTGCGACTGTGGGGGTTGTGGCTTCCGGTACGGCCACGATGGAGGCCGCATTGCATCGCCTGCCTTATATGTTAGTATATAAAGTGCCTTTGTTAACGTATTGGATGGCTAAAATGCTTATTAAGATACGTTTTATAGGTATGGTAAATATCCTGGCAGAGAAATCCGTGGTAAAGGAATTGATTCAATTTGATTTTACGCCAGATAAGGTTGTGGAAGAAATAAAGCGGCTGTTGTTGCCGGTAAACAGAGATAATCTGTTGGCTGAAATGAAGCTGGCCTCTGATAAATTAGGTTCGGGAGGTGCTGCAGAGAATGCCGCTCGTGCTGTGTGTCGCTTGTTGAGGGGAGAGTAGCAGGATGGTAAATCTCCTATCGTTTTCTTTATTTTCTTTTTCTCTCGTTCCTACTTCCCCCTTGTATTCATTGTGGGTATGGAAATCATAAAAAAGGAGAAGCACCGAACTTTCGTCCGGTACTTCTCGATGTGTTTTACATTGGTAGTAAGCAGGACCAAGGATGGATCAAACCACTCCCTGATCAATCATGGAATCCGCTACTTTGACGAAACCGGCGATGTTGGCACCGGTGACGTAGTTGGTGAAGGATTTGTCTGTGGAGTATTCCTGAGCGTGAGCTAAAGCGTTTGCGTGAATGTTGGCCATGATGCTCTTTAGCTTGTGATCCACTTCTTCACGTGTCCAGGAAAGACGTTGGCTGTTCTGGGACATTTCCAGACCGGAAGTAGCTACACCACCGGCGTTGGCTGCCTTGGCCGGACCGTACAAAATCTTAGCGGCAAGGTAGGTCTCAATACCTTCCAAGTCCGTAGGCATATTAGCTCCTTCTGCCACTAGGGAACATCCATTCTTGATGAGTGTGCGAGCTGCTTCTCCGTTGATTTCGTTTTGCGTTGCAGAGGGGAAAGCACAATCGCAGGGAACGCTCCATGGACGTTGTCCTTCAAAATACTGTGCTTTTGGGAACTGCTTCACGTATTCCGCAATGCGACCACGACGCTTGTTCTTGAGTTCCATGACCCATGCTAATTTTTCCGGACAAATGCCGTCCGGATCGTACACGTACCCATTAGAGTCGGACATGGTCACAACTTTAGCTCCCATTTGGTTCAGTTTTTCTACTGTGTACTGAGCCACGTTTCCGGAACCGGATACCAAGCAGACCTTGCCTTGCAAATCATCATTGCGAGTGGCCAGCATATTCTGGGCAAAGTAGACACAACCGTAACCGGTTGCTTCTGGACGAATGAGAGATCCTCCCCAGTTCAGACTTTTACCGGTAAGCACGCCGGTGAACTCATTACGGATTCTCTTGTATTGACCAAACAAATAGCCGATTTCTCGTCCGCCTACGCCAATGTCTCCGGCTGGAACGTCCGTGTCTGCTCCAATGTGGCGTTGCAGTTCCGTCATGAAGCTTTGGCAGAAGCGCATGACTTCATTGTCACTTTTTCCCTTGGGATCAAAGTCGGATCCACCTTTGCCTCCGCCCATGGGCAGGGTGGTGAGGGAGTTTTTGAAAACTTGTTCGAAACCTAAAAACTTTAGGATGCCCAGGTTGACGCTGGGATGGAAGCGAATGCCTCCTTTGTAAGGTCCGATGGCGCTGTTGAATTCTACGCGGTAACCACGATTGACTTGAATCTTTCCTTGATCATCAATCCATGGCACGCGGAACAGGATGGTTCTTTCTGGTTCCACAATCCGTTCCAGAATCGCATTGTCTTCATACTTGGAGTCTGCTGCCAGAACCGGCTCAATCGTGTTAAGCACTTCCTGGACGGCTTGGATAAATTCTTTTTCGTGCCCGTGCTTGGATTTCACCAAGTCTAGCACTCGCTGGGAATATGTCTGTGCCATCTTTGCTGTTGTTATTTTGAGTTGATGCTTTTTTGCGCTGGGTATCCCGTACGCAAGTTCCGTTTATCATTCCAATGTGAGGACTGGCAATCATTTTTTTCTCCGTTACTTGAAAGGGGTCAGTAGAAAAATAGAAAATATGTTTATGTGTTGTGATTTGTAAACTGACCCTTGTTTTTGCAACATTAGGCCAAAAGTGGATGGCGTTTTTTAGGGATTTTTGAATAGGGACGGGCGATGGCTCTTAGGCGGAGAGGCGTTCTATCCAAGCGCGTGTTTTCAAATCCGTTTCAGCCATTTTTTTAGCACGGTGGAGTAGGGTACCCATGGATTTGGGTATTCCCATATGTAGCCGATTGCTGAGCCAGGCATAAGAGACCAGAGTACTTTGACGTACGGCCAGAGCTATGATGAGTTTGGAAGGGTGACTGAAAGGTGTAGATAACAGGTCTTCTTCAGATAGCCCGAATGCTTTTAGACCGTTTTTAACGATGATTTCTGCTTGATATTCTCCTATTTCGGAAGCGCGCATGCCTGTAGTTACAGGTTTTCTTCGTGCTAGTCTGGGAAGTTCCTCAACTAGTTTAGCTCGGAAGGCACTTGAGCCGTAGCACCAGCCTCTTTGTACGGTTCCCGGGCCCACATGTCCGGCCGGAAGCAGGGAACGTTCATCCATGCGTTCCGTTTCAAAACGGCCCATCAAGTGGTTAAGGTATTTTTGCCGTCCGTCTTCCGAATCATTGCAACCAAAGCATACAAGCCCTCGTTCTGGATGGATCCATTTGGGTCTTTTATCAGGTGAGTCCAACCAAGCCGGTAGGCTGGTCCATTTGCAACCGGAAAGAAAGGTATGGCGGCGTGCCAGTCCTGAACGTGCCGGATTCAAGTGAATATAATCAATGATGGTGGAGAAATAGTGAGCATTATCTGCTTCAACAACCATAGCGTGATAGCGCCCGGCAAATAGATGACCTCTCATTCGATGTCGTGAATTAAAACGCTGTGTATAAGCTGTTTGTATCCATTTCATTCCATCAACTAAGTTGGCTCGCGTTGTCTGAAACAGAATGTGATAATGATTCGGCATCAGCGCATAAGCATACACAATCCAACCGCTACGTTTCGCTGCTTCTTGTAAGGTTCGAAGAAAAGTTTCCCGGTCTTCATCGTCTAGATAGATGGCGTCTCCTCTATTCCCTTCACTCTGCACATGATAGACTGCTCCAGGATATTCTATTCTCAGTGTGCGACTCATGACAAAAACGTATCGTAATGTCCCTAAAAAGCAAGTTTGTTGTGATTTGTAAACTGACCCCAATTAGAAAAAAAGAGAGTGAAAAAAATGCGTTTTACAGTAGGGAAAAGGAATATCAATCCTGGCCTCCATATCGTTGAGCTGCGTAATTATTGCAGTTTTTCCCGGCGCATGATTTCAGATAACACTAGGTACAGGTCTGTTTTGTTAACAACGCCCAGCAATTGTCCGTCCTCCGGATTGACAAGAGCTAAAGACTCAGCACTGTCGGGGCGAGAAAAAATGCTGAGAGCTTCCGGAAGGTGCATATCGGCCGGGAGTGTAGTCATATCATTGCGTAGCACATCCATAGCTAATACGGCATCAGCCAGTTCTTTGTTGCGAGCAAAGGCGGCAACATCTTCTGCCACCACAATACCCAAGTATTTTCCTGCCGGAGATGCAACGAAGATTGGTTGAGCCGGGTTTTTAATAAGCATGGCAGCAATGGCTCCAAACTTATCTAGGGGATGTACCACGGGCGGATCTTTGCGTGCCACATCTTGAAGTTGAACTTTAGATAGAGGCTTGTCAAAGGCACTTCTGGGTCCAAAGGCAAGAGAGTCGTGATACATGGATTGTGCCTTTGTCAGCCTGGCCATACCATAGGAGACTAGCACTCCTATAATTAGAGGAAACATCATTTGTCCTGCCATGGTAAACTCCACAACCAGCACCAGAGATGTAATGGGGGCATTGGCCGCCGTAGTGAAGAATGCTGCCATACCAACTAGAGAATAGGCAATCGCGTGCTCTCCAGGTACACCAAGTTCTGTAAGTGCTGCACTGAATAGGAATCCGCAGACACTTCCAATGGTCAGACTGGGAGTCAGTGCCCCCCCTACAGTTCCAACACCAAAAACAATGGCTACGGTGAATATTTTCAGAAATAACAGAAGTCCTGCCTGTGAGACATTAAACTCATTGTGAATGAGTGCTGTAATAATATTTTTACCGTTCCCGACAATTTCCGGATAATAAATAGCAATGACGCCCACCATGATGCCGGCTGCCATCAGACGGACAGGAAGCCATTGGCGTTTGCCATTGAGATACCGCCGTGATTTTTTTAGAATGAGCAGCCAAAAGCTGGCTAGCAAAGATGCTAATGCCCCCAATAGCACACACCAGAGCACATGTTGGTTGTCAGCTAAAGAAACTTCCTGATGAAGCTGGTAAATGGGTGTGGGCTCATGAAAGAGTCCCATGGTAAAATAGCCGGCACAGCTGGCTACAAGCAATGGTGCCAAAAAATCAATGGTCAATGCTCCTAGAACGATTTCACTTACAAACAGACCACCCGCTAATGGAGTATGGAATGCTGAAGCCATACCGGCCGAGGCTGCACAAGCCACTACCAAGCGTAAGCGAGGTGCTGAGAGATGAAAGAGCCGTCCCAGAGCTGAGCCTGCTACTGCGGCCGACTGCACCAACGGACCTTCTCTGCCGATGGATGCTCCTGACCCAATGGAGAAAACGGCAGAAAGAGATCGTAATAAGCTTGGTTTAGGAGGGACGTATCCATTGCCCAAAGCAACTGCTTCCATATATTCCGTTGCTTTGGAGGGAACAAACCGATGCGTAAACAGAAGGGTTAAACCGGCTAAAAGTCCTCCTGCTGCAGGAACAAAGATACACCAAAGCGGATCTTGGGCCGACATTTCCTGAAAAACATGGATTTGTTTATAGCCAAAACGACCTGTCAGCAAATCCTGTACCAGTTCCACCCCTAGTTCAAAGATAAGCGCCATCAACGCTCCTAACACTCCGGCTGCTACTGCCCAAATGAAGATAACCTGCTTGTCTCCAAGCTTAATCTTTTCACGCAGGCTTAGTGCCATGCGTAACCATGACAGGGAAAGAAAGGACTTTGATTTCGGACTGTCTGGGAGGGGCGTCATTGCAGGGCTTGTTGGAGGGCTGATAAAAGATCGGCTTCACTGCGTGTCCATTCGCCATTACTTCCCAGCGGGGCATTTTTATGCCATCGCAATAACTTTTGCATGGTAGTCAGATATCCGGTTACCATGGAGGCTGGAACTCCCAGCATGATGATGAGGCGCGCTTTTTGTGAGGCATCCGGCCAGAGGATGCCTTCTGGACTAAGTCCCACAGCGATTTGCATGGAATCCAGCGCACTGGTGCGTCCGTGAGGAATCGCTAACCCTCGTTCCAAATATGTTGTTTGCGTTTCTTCTCGCAAAAGGACAGCATTTTTAATGTGTCTTAATTGACGCTCATCGAGGAGATCAGCCATGGAATCCGTTAGTGCTAGCAGTGCCTGTTCTTGATTGGTTGCCGGCTGAAATGTGTGTACGTGAATATGAATATGATCTGCCACCTGGATTACTAAAGGATGTTGACTTTTCATTCTATGAAGGAAGACACGATGTTCAAGGAAATTTTAGCCATTGGTATCAGGAAGATCATGTCTTTGCGAGGAAAGGAAGGTGTAAAGGGCTTTTTAGGCTTTTTCTTCAGAGAAAATGAAGGTACTCTGCCCGGCATGATGCAGGATACAGAGGTCATTCAACTAGTTAAACCCGTTCCGTCTGACCGCTTGGCTACTCAAGTGTTGGTGATGTGGTACAATACAGTTCGCCCTAAGTGGAAGAAGCCGTTGGATTTGGGGATTACTGTTTTTTTCATTTTGATGACGCTATATTCTTTTTCAATGCGTCCATTGCCTCTTTTTGCATGGTTTTCTTTGGCGGGGGCGTTAATGGCCATTATCCTGTCTTGGTTTTACGTGCCGTTTTTAGCTAAGGCCGCTTTGGCTGCCAATAAAAAATCCGCCATGTACCATCAGGAAAAGAACTATGTGTTTCATGAAGATCATATGATTTTTTCCAGTAAGGACATGGAACCGTTGAATATTCCTTATGATCGTTTTACTACCTTGTGTAAGACGCGACGTGCCTTATTATTCCTGTTTGGTAAAAAACTGGTGCTATGGTTGCCACTTGATTTGATGAGTGCAGAACAGTTGGAAAGTATCATGCGCAGATTTCGTAACCATGGTGTAGAGGTTCGCGATATTTCCTGATGCAGTTTTGTTCTGTTCCCGGATGCAGTGCGAATTGCTGTTATAGGGGAAATCTGCAATAAGGTTGCCTTTTGGGTTGAGTGCTTGGCTAATTTGGGTAGGGTATTCTCATGTCACGTTACAATGGAGAACAGGTTCTGGTAGTCCCTCGCTCTGTTTTTGAAGAGGCCGGTTATTTCCAAGGGCTTAAGGAAAACGGTGAGCATTATCTCAATGCGTTCATGAAACCAGGTATTGCTTTTTTCATGGATCGGGAAGCTGCAGAAAATGACCCATCTCATAAGCAGATTATTGCTTATGCTATTTTCTGTTATCAAGGGCGTATTTTGCATTATACCCGCGGTGGTTCAGGTGGTGAAGCTCGTTTGCACGACAAGGGTTCCATTGGCATTGGCGGCCATATCAATCCGGTGGATCGTCAGTCCGGGCATGATGATGTCAATACGTATTTGGCTGGTGTAGAACGTGAAATCCGGGAAGAATTAGTGATTGATGGTACTTGCTCTCAGCGTGTGTTAGGAGTGATCAATGATGATTCCAATGAAGTCGGTGCCGTGCATTTGGGAATCGTTCATTTGTTTGAATTGGATACCGATCACGTGCGTGCTAATGAAGCAGCTTTGGCCAATTTGCGTTTTGTGGATCCTGAAGAATTGTCCGGAGAAATGTTTGATAAGCTGGAAACCTGGTCTCAATTTGCTCTGGAATTGTTTAAGAACAGACATTGATATTCAGCTTGGCTCTTTTTTAATAAAAACTCCGCCGGATTTATAAGCCGGCGGAGTTTTTCTCTTTCTAGGGAGTGAAGAAAACGAAGCTCCCTTGAAGTTAAAATGACGGAGTTCTCTTAAGCTCTGCGGCGGCGAACAAGGAGCGCTCCTAGTCCTAACAAACTAAGAGTGGCCGTTGTCGGTTCCGGTACGACTCCCACTGCATATTCTTTCATCTGCTCTTCTGTCAGGATGGCTGAATAAACATCAAGGTTTTCCAGAGTATACTGTCCGGTAACGCCATTGGGCACTGTCCATGTGTTTGCGCTTGTATCTTTGGCGGAAAGATTGAGCTGGGTCATGTTTTCTCCGGTAAATCCTGCACCACTTGCCAAATCGTCTAGTGAGGCTAATGTGGATGCATCATTCCCCAAAATAGTGGAAATGGTGACATTTCCTCCAGACAACGTGTAAAATATGGTTAAATCTTGGTCTGATGAATAACCGGAAAGCGTTTGCGTCTTCCATGGGGAAGAGGCAGCTGTGCCTCCATTGTAGTTAAAGCCACCAACACACAGGCTCAGGTCGCCTGATGCAGTCAATTGATAGCCCATACCTTCTAGGTTGGTATAAGGCTTGGATGTGTTATAGGTAAACAGTATACCTACATTCGAATCCGAAGTGACGGCCAGATTGGAAACCGTGAATGCTATCGTCCAATTCCCGGTAGTCGCGACGGGCAGACTTGTGGGAGAGGAAACGGTTAATGTGTCTCCATTACTTCCGTCATAGGTGGTGCTGCCTTTGGTATAGGCAGAGGTTAGGCCGCTGATGGTCGCTCCTAAGGATAAACTGCTCCCTAGAATACTGACCAAAAGGGCAATATATTTAGTCTTCATATACAATGAGTATGTTGCTAACAGATTTGAAATATTCCCTAACTAAGAGAACATCTGTCTGACTAGCGGATTTATAATCCG
>CAZGGR010000017.1:0-42681 GCA_964525305.1 uncultured Akkermansia sp. | reverse complement strand
CTCCGCTAGCGACGCAGAAACATTCGACTTACTCTGAGCATCCTCCTGACCTAAGACATTCGTATTAGCCCACAGCCCATCCTGAATCCCCACCTCATCCCCGAACAACACCCCCGTAGCGCCATCGCTCCGCATACCATCCTCCCCATCCTTCACGGCATTCCCATCCTGATCCATCCCAAACCCCAGCAAATTATCCGTACCAGCCGCCTCCCTGGCCGCTCTATTCTCCTCCTCGACCTGCTCCTGAGACTTCAACCCCATAGCCAACATCACGGCATTATTAGCCTCCTTAACCAAATCCGGATGTATACCGAAATTAGCCCATCGCTTTTGATCGGCAGTCATCTGCTTAATCAGATTTTGGAGAGCCTGAGCATCCTTAACATCCACGCCATACTTAGCGGCGATTTGCGGCTTTTTAGCCGCCCCCCTGATAGCAGACAGCTCATTCTTTATCTCCGTCTGCCTCCTCTGCGCATACCTCGCCAGCCAATCGCAAGAACAATCAGAACTACGGACAAGCAACTCAAAAACGGAAGAAAAGGAAAACCCTGCAAACCTTTAAGTTTACAGGGTTTATAATGGCACGTCCAACTGGATTCGAACCAGTGACCCACTGCTTAGAAGGCAGTTGCTCTATCCAACTGAGCTATGGACGCATTGTGCGGGGATCAGGATAACAAAGTTTTTCTTATATTGACAAGCTCGTATCTCTCAAAAAATTATTTTTGTGTATTGCACCCACCATCAAATGGCGTCTGAAAAGCTGTTGTCGCCAAGGAATTACCAAATCTCAATACTAATGGTTCTTGGCAATCAAACATTTTTTTCCGCTCTGCAGGTTCTGTATCTATATACCCATGCAAATGCAGTAACCCATGTACCATATATCGGAAAAGTTCCCGATAAACAGGCTCGTTATATTCTACGGCCTGTTTAATAGCAGTATCATAGCTGACTATGATTTCTCCTATCCCATCTCCATGAGGAAAGGTAATGACATCCGTAGCTGTCGGATCATTTAAAAATCTAGCATGAATATCCTGAATAATTTCATCAGATACCACACTAATTTCCACCTCATCCAATTCAGCAAGCACTGGAACTGGACCTTCAGGTAACGCCAATACGGCAGGTAGGCAACTCTTTAACGCCTCATTCAAAGCTTCGACTACATCGGGCTCAAGCCTCTCATCTTCCAGATGATTATAAAGTTCCAGATTCGGTTTCATTTTTCTCCGTGTCGGCACTATTTTGCTTCTCCGCTTCTTCTAGATTTTTATCTTGATCAGCAGAAGAATCAGGTAGTTCCATAATTCCTGATGCCTCTTCATTCAAGCCGTTCAAAGCATCCTTCTGTTCCTCATCTTTTGTATTCTCTTTTTCTTTTTTAGAGGATGAATCTGTAACGGCAATATCCTTATCTCCAGCTTCCGATTTTTGAGAAGGGTAAGCAATACGATTATGATGAATACTCTTTAACGTCTTAATGAAACTATCACGGATTTTCTTAAGGTCTCCAAACGTCAACCCGCAATCATCCAAATGACCTTCTACCACTTTTTGTTTCAACAACTCATCTACCTTTTGCTGCATTTCTTCACAGGTCATTTTACCCATAGAGCGAGTTGCACTTTCAACAATATCGGCCAAACTTACAATTCCTGTTTCTTTGCTCTGCGGAATTGGCCCCTTATAACGGAAATTAGATTCAACAACCTCTGGGACGTCATCAGGAGAAGCTAAACCACTTTCGACCCTCTTTAGGATTTCATCCCGATATTGAAGGGCTTTTCGATAAAAAAAGTAAGCTAAAGACGTACCATGATGTTGCTCAATAACGTCCACCAATGGACGAGGGAGATTACTCTCCTTGGCCAATTCTACCCCATCATGAACATGGTCAATGATGATGCGAGCGCTCATACTGGGAGTCAGTTCATCATGGGGGTTAGGCCCGTCCATCACATTTTCTATGAAATATAAAGGATTCTTCGTCTTACCGATATCATGATAATAGGCCTCTACTCGACATTCAATAGGATTGGCTCCAATAACTTCCGCCGCAGCTTCTGCCAATTGAGCAACCATCAAACAATGATGAAATGTTCCCGGTGCTTCCATTTGTAGCCTTTTCATTAACGGGCGATTCATGTCTGCCATTTCCAACCAAGAAATGGGAGTAATGATTTTAAAAAGCCCCTCTATGATAGGCAAAACTCCACTAATCAACACGCTCGTGAACATGCTAATACCAAAAGCCACAGCTAAACATATCAGCACACCTGCCAAATTATAATCCCAAGCCTGCAGATTAATAACCCCCATGATACAGCACAGCGTCATAACAAGAAGACCGACAAAAAAGCCGGCTCTTAATAATTGTGCTCGATTCCGCAAATTATGCGACAGCAACACCGTAAGCATCCCAGAAAGAGAACTCAATATACAAAATTGGATTTGATTTTCCGGCAGATTCTGATCCGGCAAAACAAAAAATCCACCAAGCATGCAAATAGCAATGGTGGCAAACATACCTAAAAGAGGCCCCAACAGTACCGTGACAATTAACGGTGCCATCATATACGGGAAGTACAGAAGTACATTTCCCGGTTCAGGAATACTCCCCTTTGTTATATGCCGAATAAATCCGAATACCAAAAGTTGAAGCAATATCGCGCCCCATGTAACAACAAAGGCTTTATTTTTCCTTCGCCACGTCCCTGCACAAAGCCAATACATAGGCATCAATGCCAAAGTCACGGAAAAAAGTAAAAACGCTTCTGATACATGACTCCACACAGATTTCCCCCAATGGGGACTAAAACTACCCATCCATTGTAGAACAATGAAGACCAACAAACACAACACAACAAATGCGATTAGGCTGGTATTCAAACGATCCCCTAATGAACGGATCACCACATTACCATCCTCCGCAGAGGTGCTTCCCTTTGTCGCAGAAGCGACATGCTTTTTCAAAAAAGAGAACATATCGGTTATTTGGAGTACACTTCAGAGACCTCCGGAATAACACCAATCCGTGACATCTCTTCTTCAATAAGAGGATTCACTCCTTGCTGTACCATTTCCATAGAAACTCTCAGTGCATTACGAATAGCAACGGGCGTAGAACTACCGTGCGCAATAATAGTCACGCCCTTAACCCCCAACAATGGGCTCCCCCCGACAGCGTCTGCAGAAAGGCGAGCTTTCATTGCTTTAAATGCTCCAGAAGCACAGACAGCCCCCATCATTCGAAGCGGATTTAACTTAAGTTCTGCCTTTAACCACTTACCAAAAGCCTTAGCTGTCGCCTCACAGGTTTTCAATAATACATTCCCGGTAAATCCATCCGTCAAAGCAACATCTATTTCGTGCTCAAAAAGGTCATGTCCCTCCACATTGCCGACAAAGTCAAAAGGCAAAACGCCCTTCCCTTCTAAATGCTTCAGCAGGGCAAACGTTCCCTTTGTGAAATCTGTCCCTTTTTCATCCTCTGAGCCATTACTCATCACCCCCACTTTAGGCATCGGCTTGCCGTAAACAGAACGAGCCAAAATGCTCGCCATAACAGCATAGCCTACCAAATGTCGAGGCTTGGCATCCGGATTGGCTCCAGTATCCGTCACATTGCAAACCCCATACTCATTCGGAAGCTGGGTAACTATCCCTGCACGCTCCACTCCTTCCAATAAACGAAGTTTAATCGTAGCCGCAGCAACAGCGGCCCCCGTATTACCAGCACTAACTACAGCGTCCGCGTCCCCGGATTTAACCAAATCTACAGATATAGACATAGACGAATCCTTTTTCTTCCTCACTGCCAAAAGACCGGACTCATTCATCTCTACAACCTCCTTAGCAGGGACAATTTCTACTCGATCCCCGAAAAGCCCCCAACGATCACAAGAATCACGAACAACATCTTCTTTCCCCACTAGGTAAATCTTTTCAATAAGAGGAAAATCCTGCAGAGCACGTTTGGCTCCATCAATGTTAATATCGGGCGCATTGTCGCCACCCATCACATCCAGTGCAATCTTCATAGTATTTGTTGAAGATGTATGTTAGCAAAAAAACAATCTGCTTCAAGCAAGTTCAGCCGCTTTGCTATGCAAAAGCGGCTGGGAAGGTCTACATCATAACGCCGAAATGCGGCGATTATATTTTTCAAGGGAATTATGATTTCTGCGAAACTTAAGCTTCCGCATTCACCACGATTTCCTTGCCGGAACGAGTCGTATACGTACCGCAATTGGGGCAAGCGGTATGACCGGGAGTGCTACTACCACAATTCTTGCACTTGCGAAGCTTTGGGGCACGCCATGCTTGTGCTGCAAGGCGGGTACGCTGCTTCATCTTGGACGTTCTACGCTTAGGTGCTGCCATAATTTTAGTTGGTAAAAAGGTGATTAATGATGATACCCCAGCTCGTCGAGGGCGTCCCATACGCCACTATTATTACTCGGGGCAGAACTGTTTACACCCATTTCCCCCTCTTTGTCCACTCCAAAATATGGAGTTTTCGCCATACAGTCATTTTCCTTACCACCATCCACACACTTCGGATACGCCGGAAAATCCAGCACAATCTCTTCACGCATAGCATCTGAAACATCTATAACAGACTGTGCATCAATATTAAAAGAAGCAGCAAAATCATTTACTTCCACTACGTAATCAAAACATTCCAAACAACGGACGCAACGGAATCTAAAAGGCGCAGAAATATTTCCCCTAACCACCAATTCGTTCTCAAACCTCTGCACCAGCACATCAAAAGCAAGCGGACCTATAGAGGTAACCTCTTCATCATCAATACCAAAAATCTCAGCATCCAATTCACCGCTGTACTTTTTCCCGACTTCCGGCAAACTTTCCAGCTCTACCAATAATCTTTTCATGAAAATTATTTTACAAGTATTTTGAGCAACTGACAAGCAGACAGGATGACTCCATTCAAAGAAAAAAGAGGAGGGATGACACTCACACCTCCTCTTTTTTTCAAAAATATTTACCGATCGGTCTAACCGGGAGGCCATTCCAACTTACGCCCCGCTAATAAGTGCATATGTAAATGAGGCACAGCCTCTCCGGCATCACGTCCGTTGTTAATCACTACCCTAAATCCGCTTTCATCCAAATTTAAATCACGAGCGACCTGCCCAATAACAATTAACATATGCCCCAACAAAGATGTATCTTCTACCTTTGCCTCGGAAAGACGGGGAATAGGCTTACGCGGAACAAATAACAAATGTTTCGGGGCTTGAGGGCTAATATCCCGAAAGCAGACGCACAAATCGTCCTGATATACAATATCCGCCGGTATTTCCCCAGAACAGATTTTTTCAAATAACGTTGTAGCCATAAGACAAAAGAAATCTTATCTGCACATTTATCACATGAAGGCTCAATGGGCAAGTTATTCTCTTGCAGCAGAAGCCCGTCGCAAACGATCCATGATCGCCCGCCCCAAACCGGTTTCAGGCACAGCTTCCGCCACAATCACATCAATAGCATCATTTTCATCCATCTGCCTCATCAGGGCAAACAAGCGCACTGCCGCTTCTGCTAACCGGCCATTGCCGGGACTTAGAGCTACCACTTCACCCCAATCTCCATCTTGAGCTAACTCAGAGGTTCCCTCATAGGAAAGGAGTCCATACTTAACCCCTTCTTCAGGGACAAATACTGCGCCGGCTTCCAACAGCATCATTGGTTTACGAGGGGCATAATGACTGGAAAGTTGCCCGGGAGCATCAGCAGGAGAATCCTTTGAAACGGGATTACAGGAAGGATTACGCCGCACAACCTTAACCAAGTTACGGAACTGTTCTCGAGTCACAGGACCTTCACGCAACAACTCCAACACAGGTTTCCCCCTTTCATCCAGCAAGGGGCGTACAATAGTACTTTCCAAGCCTTCTGAACATGCTCCTGCATCTAAAATCATTTCTATACTACCGCCTAATTCTTTGTCCACAGCAGAAGCAGACGTTGGACTAATGTGACCGAAACGGTTTGCACTTGGTGCCGCAATCGGTCGACCTAAAGCCTTTGCCACACCTCGCATAGCAGGATGAGCACTCACTCGAACCGCAACAGTTGGCAATCCACTAGTCACAATATCCGGAATAATATCAGCCTTCGGCAATACCATAGTTAATGGTCCCGGCCAAAATTTAGAAGCCAAAGTATGTACTAAATCCTTCAACTCTTCCGGGATATTAGTATATTTTTCCACTTCCCTACCGTGATGAACATGAATAATCAACGGATCAAAGGTTGGTCTCCCCTTAGCTTCAAAAATCCTTGCTACTGCTTCAGGATTCAAAGCATCTGCCCCAAGGCCATATACAGTCTCAGTAGGGATTCCAACCAAAGCACCGTCTGCCAAAGCTTCCGCTACCCGAACATACAGCTTACGATTGTCTGACAAGGGATCTACCTCGAACATTTCGGTTTGCATAGCCTTATCCTTGCCTGAAGAGAGCTCTGCGTCAAGCAAGACATCCCAATCCTTTACAAGAAGATATAATCAGGAAAAAGCCATATAGTTAAAAAGTTGTTTTCTCTCGCCCCTTGATTAGGTACACTCAAGCCAATGAACAGGGCTGCATCAACGACTTTTCCCAACATCATCCTTGTAGGATTGATGGGATGCGGCAAAACAACCATCGGAAAAGAATTACATCGGGAAACAAATCTTGACCTTTCCGATACGGATCAATTGATCGAACAGCAAACCGGACTAAGCATTCCGCAGATTTTCAAAATCCATGGAGAAGCTTACTTCCGAAACCTGGAAACAGCACTCCTATACAACCTCCAGGAATCATCCACAAAAAATCGTATTATTTCAACCGGTGGAGGCATTACCATTCGAAAAGAAAACCGTCTCATACTCAGAAAATTAGGATTCGTCGTATGGCTCCGAACAGATGTAAATACCCTTTACCAACGGATTTCCAGATGTTCCAATCGGCCGCTTCTCCAACACCCCAACCCAAAATCCATTCTCCATCGTCTCATGGAAGAACGATATAATTTTTACAAAGAAACGGCTCACTTAACCATTGATACAGACAACCTCCATATCAATGAAATTGCTTTTGGCATTCTAGAATCAGCCAGAATCTTCCTCTCCCACCAACAGTGAAGAATATCCTCTAAAACAATAAAGCATTCAGCTCATTTTACTTATTCTGGAAATACAAAAAGGCGTACCTCCTACCAAGAGGTACGCCTTTGAAAAAATGATAAGTAACTACAGAGGGTTAAGCCTTGCGAGCCTTACGAATCATGGAGTTCACCGTTTCAGACGGCTGAGCGCCATTAGCCAACCACTTGTCAACTTTTTCCAAGTCAATCGTGTAATTGACGCCTTCCTTCATGGGATCATAAGAACCCACTTGTTCGATGTAACGACCATCGCGACGCGCACGGCTGTCGACAACTACGATTTTATAGTAAGGACGGTCCTTGGAACCCTGACGGTTGAGTCTGATTGCTACTGCCATATCAATTATAAATAAAAGGTGTTCATGAAAAACTTACGCGCCTTATCACTCACATGCGTACGCGTTCAGCTTCTCATAGCGGGCACAGATGTATGCGATATAATGACGTCATTGTCAACACCAGAGTTATTTTTACATAAAAAAAGCCGTTACTTATATCCAGTTGATCACAATTTATCCCTAATATCAGCATTTATTCAACATTATTTTCACATGCCTAAGCCCTTGGATGAGATTGTTGATATACCTCTGCCATTCTAGTATGGGTCACATGTGTATAAATCTGTGTTGTAGACAAAGAAGCATGCCCCAACAACTCCTGTACAGAGCGCAAGTCTGCCCCCGCATCCAAAATGTGGGTGGCAAACGTATGCCTGAGCTTATGGGGAGAGATCGAAAATGGAATTGATGATAACTTCACATATTTATTCAGCATCATCTGCACAGCCCGCGCACTTAACCGCCCTCCTATGCGGGAAATAAACAAAGGAGATGTCTTTGGCAAACACGCCATAGTTACATAAGTCTCCAGAGCAGCTAAAGCAGGGGCTCCAATCGGTAAAATCCGTTCCTTTCTACCCTTCCCCATTACCCTCACCCCCCGGAAACGATAATCTACATTATAAACATCCAGCCCAACTAATTCACTCAAGCGCATACCACAAGAATAAAAAAGTTCTAAAATTGCAACGTCCCTGTAGGGAAGCCACGCCGGAGCATTAGCCGGAACAGCGGTCTTATACGGCAACTCTAATAACTCCAACATCTGATTAAGCGTCAAGAAAACAGGTAAAGTCTTCTTTTTCTTAGGAAGAGATACTCCCGTCATAGGACTAACCGTTACACTTTTCCTATTCATCAAAAATCGATAAAAACTTCGCAGTGCTGCAAATCTCAACCGAATAGAAGATATAGCAGCATCTTCTTTCAACTCTTGAAACAACCAATCCCGTATATGTTCCGCCGTACAATTCTCCCAGCCACAGAAAGAGACATTCATCCATTCTCGAAACTGACGTAAAGCCCGAGCATATACTTCTATGGTATGCGGAGAGGCCTGTTTTTCCACCTCCAAATATTGTAGAAAGTCCTGCTCCGGATCTAATAAGCTACTCATTGTTCAAGAATAAATTAATTTTTATCCTCTTCTTCCATCGTAGGTGGCGTCCTCAACAAAACCTCACTGATATTAGCCCGAATAAACAGATCAATATCATCAGGCTCATCCATGGCATACAGCGGATTATCCTGATGACTTTCTGCCAAGGCTTGTTCCCGTTCCATCGGATTTAATTCTCCGTCCATATCCAGATCATAAAGCTCTATCAACTCCTTCATTTTAGCCTGATACAAAGCTTTAGCATCACTCATAACCGCCTCATGTTCAATCGGATCAATACAACCATTACCATTAGAATCATACTTTTGCAGCAACATATTACGAGTCAATAAAAATAGCCCCGGTGCAACCCTAAAGTACTTATGCCCCATTGTCCGAATTTCTACCATTGGAGGAGCCACTTCTTCTCCTGGAGCAGGAGGCCTTGGCATTTCCATTTCTTCTCTTAGATAAGGAGGAGGAGGAAGACATTCTTTCTTACCTGGCTTTCTATTCGCTCTACGAGCTTCCCGATGCTTTTCAAGATATTCCCGTAAGACTTTGTACTCGTCCGGAGACAACTTCCCATCCCCATCCTTATCGAACTGCATTAAAAACACCCTCCTGGCCTCTTTGCGAGTATGCTGTGCATCTTTCACTAACCGTATCTTATCCTGTTCAGATAATATTCCTGTTCCCGTACTATCGTAGCGATCCAACACCATCTGCCGTATGAGTAAAGTAATCAGTAACCGTTCTTGTTCGACAACAGGCACAAACTCTCTCACTCTTCCTTCTTCTTCAACCGCAACATCACCTATAGCGGAGGCGAAAGAACCTAACGCAACCGTTAAAGAACATGACAGGATGAACAAATGCACCAATCTCATAACCTCTTTTTACTAACCCCACAAAAAAATAACAGTTTCAAAAATAAGCATCCGCCCATGCCGATGGACGACACGGGCGGATGATGAAAAACAATTGATGAAAAAGAAAGCTTATTTCTCCACGTGTACAACGGCAGCTTTGTCCATTTCAACAATTACGCCTTCTGCCAGCTTCAGAGAAATGGTGCGATCATTCACTTTTTCCACAAATCCATGGAATCCGGCATTCGTTATCACTTTATCGCCGCGCTCAAGGGAATTAATACGAGCCTGTTGTTCTTTCTGAGCTTTTCTCTGCGGACGAATAATAATCACCCAGAAAAAGACAATGATGATCACAAACATAAACATGGGACTAGCCAAAATCTGCTCGAACATATTTGCAGATCCCTGCCCACTTGCTTGCGCCGCATCTTGAGCCTGTGCTAACATGAAGATATTCATAAAATGTCGTTTGCTTTATACCGCGCGATAAATGAATCCTTAAAGGAGCCGAATGTACCGGCAGTAATGGCTTCGCGCGCTTGAGCCATTAACCGGAGGTAGAATTCCAAATTCTGGAAAGAAAGCAACCTTAAAGCGAGTATTTCTCCGGATTTGAACAAATGTCGCACGTATGCACGGGAAAATTGTGTGACATGAGGATGCCCCTCTGCATCAATTGGCCGAGAATCCGTCGCCCATCGCTGATTCTTGATATGCATGGGGCCATCCGGCGTCAACGCTACTCCATGTCGCGCCAACCGGGTAGGCATTACACAATCAAACATATCCACACCACGAGCAATCATCTCCAACAATTGAGGCGGAGTTCCCAATCCCATGGCATAACGAGGCTTATCCTCCGGCAACCAAGGAGCAGTATGATCAATGGCCAACAACATCTCTTCCTCCGGCTCCCCCACAGAAACACCACCAATAGCATACCCGTCAAAGTCCATTGCCGACAATTCTTCTGCACAATGTTTCCTTAAATCCTCATACACAGACCCTTGGACAATACCAAAATGATGCTGACGTCCATCCCCGGAACGTGGTTGATGTTCCTGAATCCAAGCCTTACAACGCCGAGCCCAACGAAGTGTGTACCCTAGGGATTCTTCCGCATACTTCCTATCGCAGGGATAGGGAGGACATTCATCAAACAACATGGCTATATCACTCCCCAAATCTGCTTGAATCTCCATAGAGCGCTCCGGACTCAACATCATATACGCTCCATCCAAATGATTTTGAAAACGAACGCCTTCCTCCGTAATCTTGCGCAACTTTGCTAAAGACCAAACCTGAAAACCACCGGAATCAGTCAAAATAGGACGATTCCAAGAGGCAAATTGATGCAACCCTCCCATCTCTCGAATCAACGAAGAACCTGGCCTCAAGGACAAATGATAGGTATTGCCCAAAATAATTTTTGCCCCCAATGCTTCCAATTCCTGTGGATGCATGGTTTTTACAGAGCCTTGCGTTCCTACCGGCATAAAAATGGGGGTAGGAATCTGTCCATGTGGTAAATCAAGCGTACCCAAACGAGCCGCCGTAGTAGAATCTTTCAAATGCAGTGTAAAAGACATCGGACTCAATCTTTTTTTAATTTTATAAAACGAGCACGGTACATCGGTTTTCCCATAGCTTCCCATTGAAGCTGAAAATCAGTTCGAGGATAAAAAAAAGCGTCCTCATCCCAATCTTCACGCAGAAACAATCCGCTACGATTCACATGGTCTAGCACCCATAAAAAATACTCTTCATGGTCTGTTTTGAACAAAAACTCACCATCATCAGCCAAAGCACGATGCAACACAGGTAAAAAATCGTCCTGCACCAATCTGTTCTTATGATGTCTCTCTTTAGGCCATGGATCAGGGCATAAATAATGCAAGCGAGAAATACTGCCCGGGCGTATCATCCATTCTAAAAAATAACGACTCTCCACACGGAACACTTTCACGTTATTCAATTCACGAACAATCGCTCTAGAACACACTCCGCGCACACGTCCCAAAAGACGTTCTATCCCTAAAAAATGGCGTTCCGGATAATGCTCTGCCATTTGGAGCAAAAATCCTCCGTCCCCACAGCCCAGATCAACTTCAAATGTCCCCTCCGTTCCAAAAATATCGAACGGTGTCAACTCCGCAAAAAAATCATCTGGGATAAAAGCAGGTTCTGTCATGGATATCTATGCGCAGACAGGATGCGTTACAAAATACCTGCTGTCAAACGAGAAGACTTTCACCATTACAAACATAAGAGAAGAAAAACCATGTTACTCAAGCTCAAAAAACACTATATCTTCTTGCTGTTCAAATCAAATCCTATAGAAATACTTGTCAGGAGAATCTAACACCAGACATACTTGCTCCTTATCTCCCCATGAAACGGACCTCGGTTTATTTTCTCACAAGGAAAACACTTACTCGTGATTCTTTTTTATCAGAACAGTGCTGCGCTTGATTTTTTCTACTCTTGCTATTCATATATTAGACTTATGACGTCAGATATTATTAGGAGTGGCATGTTACTCGTCTGTCTCCTCTGGTTAGGAGCTTGCTCATCTTCCCCAAAAAACAAGGACTACCCGGGATACATGACCAGGCCCTATACCATCCGAGGTCATCGCTACACACCCATGAGTGTAGAACAAGCCTTATCTTATGAACAAACGGGCATAGCCTCCCACTATAATGAATGTTGCATGTGGGGACTTATAAGCGGTAAAACCTCCATAGGAGAAAATGTGCGTCCATGGCAGCTGTATGCGGCACACCCCACCCTCCCCCTTCCATGTGAGGTCCTCGTTCAATCTCTTCGCTCCGGGAAAACCGTAAAAGTTCGCGTTAACGACCGGGGCCCATTTATCAAAAATCGCATTATCGACCTGAGTGAAAAAGCAGCTGAAAAACTAGACATGAAACACCATGGTCTAGATAAGGTAAAAATCACAGTCCTTTCCGTAGGTGATGGCAAATGGAAAAGAAAAGCACACGCCATCTCTCGGTTATAAGTCTTGTTATTTTAACACATTTTGAGTTGTTTTAAAATGCATTTTCACTACTTTGGATAGCATCTCTTCTCCATGCAAAGTCACCAATTGGCGTGCCGCCTTCACCACTTGCCCCGATGCCCCCAAAGGGAATCTCATGCCGGCAGCTTTTCCCGCAACGTCCATCCAGTTCACAAAGCGTTCTCGCGCTAATATAGATGCGGCAGCCACAGCAATATCGCTTTCTGCTCGAACACGTTGTTCCAAACGAATAGACAATTTTTTAGCCAACAATGCTCTCTTTAGAACAACCGGATTCGCAAATTGATCACTCAAGGCCATCGGACATTCCGGGACTTTCGCACACAGTCCCTCTATAACTGTGGCATGCCCCCAAGCTAAAAAGTTATTCAGATTCTTAAACTCCGAATACAACTGATTATACCGTTCCGGGCCTATGCTCACCAAATGGAACTGAATCCCAGGTACTCGACGTATCCCTTCTGCCAAAGAACGGATTTTAGCAGAGCTATTCACCAGCTTACTATCGCAAACACCAAGCTTATGCAATGCTACACCAATCTTTTCATCCACATAAACGCCCGCCACTACTAAAGGGCCGAAATAATCGCCTTTACCGCTTTCATCAATTCCGAAGTGTGCCCCTTCTTTTTTTTCTCCTCCCTCACCATCACACAGTATTCCAGTCACTTGAGGCTCCAGCGTAAACTCCACAAAATCATCTGTTCCCTTACCCTGCAAAAGAAGCTTATTCTTCTTTTCATATACGGTTGCTAACAAAGCCGGACCGGCAAAGGAAAACCGAGCATATGGTATTGTCCTTCTCTCAAACCCTTTCCCCTCTAAAATATGCTCAAGCTTTGCCACTTGAGCATCCGTTAACATTGTAGTAAACGTTGTTCGCATAAATCCTTCTCTAGGGCTAAAATACCCAGCAGACGATAATGGAAACGCTGCACCTCTACCGGTCAAGCAAAATCGCCTATTCTTACGTAAGAACACACAAAAAAACGATATGCCACGGATTATGTGATTTTTTAGGAGACAAATCACGTCCACTGCACTATAAAGCTCATACATTCATATCATTCTGCACTCCATATGGCTAAAACATTAACAAAACGAGATCTCGTCAACAAAATCAGCGCCGAAACAAACTTCACTCAGATTGAAGTATTCGACATCGTACAGCGTGCCGTGGACATTATCTCCAGCACCCTTGCTGAAGGCGACCGTGTGGTGATTCGCAACTTCGGTACCTTCCAAGTAAAAGAAGTGAAGCCTAAAGTGGGCCGCAACCCCAAAAACCCTGACCAGGACGTGCCGATTCCTGCTCGCTCCGTTGTTAAGTTCAAGGTTGGTAAAGAGCTGAAGGAGCAAGTTGCTAAACTTAATGTCTCCAAGTAATCTCTCCTGAGATATCTGACAAATCACACTGAGGTGCCGCCATCAAAGTATGGAGGCACCTTTTTGTTTGCATTTTTCCCGCCCATCAGGAATATAAATGGACGTGTGCCAATTCCGAATAAACTCTCTTCTTTTGATTGTCATTACAGGCCTTTGTTCCTGTGCATCAGAACGAACAGTAACCAACAAATTCCAAACCAACCAACAATCAAGCTCTGGGGAATCAGATCATGAACTGATGAATAGCCTGGAAGCTAGGTTTGCAGGTGGATTCAGCCTTCAAACGGATAAAGATGGGAATACCAAAATGGTCTCTGACAAGCGAAGTTCCTTTGAAGGAGTCAACTACAACGGGAATCTGTCTCAAATTGAAAAGAAGGCTTTTACAACCTCTGTTTTTGGAAAAAAGAAATTTGAAGGAGCATCTTCCAAGTTCGAAACAAAATCTTGGGACGGAGTCAAATCTTTTACGGATGGAAAATTAGAAACACCAGATTTCATAACCCAGGCCAAAGGTATAAAAACAAGAGCTTGGCAAGATGCTTCCAAACAATATGCTACTCAACGATCCGACCTTCAGGGACGCGCTTGGGCAGAAGCAAACAAACGCCTTGAACACTCTTTCAATCAAGATATAGAAAACAAGAGGAACAGCTTCGGTAAACCTACCATCATGAGTACAAACCAGGCTCAAGCTAAGACTATTCAAGAAACACGAGAAATGATGGGACGCACAGATTAACCTACTTCATGTTTTTGATGGTCTCTCATGCCACATTTCAAGTTCGACATTACTTTCTGCCACCTCTTATAATCTCTGCACCGTGAGTGCCAAAGACGTTCCTCCTTCTATCACACTGCCTACCAGCGATTACCATACCATTATCAAAATGAGCAATCATGCCGTTGTGGCGGTATTCCGTCAACACGTCTTTGCTCGTCGAGCATCTCACCATTATGCTCCGCCCATCCCGGACGAACACGACTCCTATTGCGTTAAAAGATCTCCTGAACGTGTCATCGTTCAAATCTTTCATGAAGGTAACGAAGTTTACCGTTGCATTTTTGTACCGCCTACTGATTATTAATGGCAGGACAACCATGAAAAAATCTTTGTTCACTCCGGTATTCTGCCTCATTTCCGGTTTGATTGCATCCTGCTCTCCTTCTGCCGGTCCTAACGCTTGGACTCCGGTTACATCTGGCACACCGCGCGCACCTATTCCCCAAAACGAGGTTCTGGTCATCGATGAATACCCTATGGGCGTATACACTAATGTAGGTCATTTTAATGGGCCAAATGGGAGGATTGTCCATGTTTCCATGGACGACAAAGAGTTAATTGATTACTTTACAAAAGAGGCCGCTGCCATGGGCGGTAATACCGTAGTTATTAGAGAACCACGCATCCGTTATCGTTCCGGCGAAGGAAAAAGTAGCCGTGTAGATGTCATTTATGTTCGGGAAGAAATGGGAACGCATGGAGCAGAAGATCTAGGATTGGATGCTCTTCCCATTGATGAAGAATCCTTACGGATTTATTAATCTAATCCTACTAAATAGATTCCTCTCTGCCTCTTTTTCTTTAAATCCGTTCAACCTTTTTTGTTAATTGCACCGCAATGCGGACATTCTGCTCGGGGATTTTCTCTCTCTTTATAAAAACGGAATCCACATATTCGGCATCGGATATTGTATCTCCTTGCCCAATAAGAACGAAGCCAGCCTGCGACCAAACAAATAAATACAACGGTGCCAAAAACTACCACAAATCCTAAAAATAGCCACAACAAGAAATCATAAAGCGTCATGCTCACGGCTCTTCCTCCTTCCATTCAATAGACATTATCCCGCTACGCGGTTCTTGAGACGGTACCCAACGTAAAGAACGAGCAAACCTCATAGCGGCATCGTCAGCACCATTACTTCCGGAAGACTCCAACAATAGGACCTGATACGGCACCCCCCAACTATCCACAACCACAAAAAAGTCACTCCTTAACCCCGTGTGATCTTCACTCCGGGAAAAACTTTCCAAAGGCCAGGCCGTTACAATTCGCCCGTCCAATCCCACAGAGCAAAAAGACAAATACGGAACGCACGTTCCAACAGCATCCAATGACGGATTTATCATCGCCTTAATATGAAAATCAGGATGTTGCCACATACTCCAAACCTGATCAGAAACGGTAGGAACCTGAACGGGAGGCAGAGAAGCCAATGGTGTATCTTCTGCTTCCAGAGAAGCCAAATCCAGCTTCATTTCTCCAATAGGACCGGCGGTTACAGGATCGGCCCAAACCGGACCTCTTACAGGTAAAGGTGTATTCCGCAATACATATTGCTGCAAATGCGGATTCTCTGTTGGTAATAATACGACAGCTCCGGGTTGTCCTTCCCTGCTATACATCTCCGGCACTTCCACCCGAATAAAAAAAGACGCGACCACAGCACACCCACCAAACAAAAGCATCCACAATAAAATACGCCAGCGTAAAACTCCTGTCTCCCGCCAGTCAAAAGTCAAACCCAAATGGAGATCAAAAATTTTATCACGTATTTTTCTGTTCAGTCTCATGCAACAAAATGATCAAAAATCAATCAGCCGGCTCAGAAGCAATATAACATGTCATCCCTTTAGTAAGAACAAGGTCAACCAATTGTTGCTCTAATGCTCTGGACACAGCAGAATCCAACCGCAAGGCAACCCCCATACGACGACCGCTCTCATCTTTCTCTCTAACCATTCGATCCAATTCCGCAGAAACTCCGTTCAATCCACCCTCAATCAATCGATTCCCTATATAAAAGGCCGGCTGATCTCCGGCTGTAACAGCAATAAACTCCACATCCCCTACTATATTCATCAAAAAACGTGAAGAGGGAGCTTTCACTTCATAGCCATATGCCATCCCCACTCGGGAGGTCATCATAGTCAGCACGCATACCAGAACCACCAAGTCCAACAAAACAACCACTTGGATAAAAAATGCCCCTGTAGGCAATGTTGACCGGGTCTTAAGCTGCATACGTCTCCTCCTGTTTTTACAAGTGTAACTTACAGACCTCTTCCCTCCATCTTTTCCTCAATTTCCTTCCGTTGACGGGCATCACAGACCAAACTCACGGCCTCCGTCCCGGCTCGCTCCAAAGAATGCACAATCTTCCGAGACCTAGAAGCCAAGTAAGAATAAAATAAATAGGCAGGAATAGCGATGGTTAATCCCAATGCAGAACTAAGCAAGGCCTGATAGACGGCATCGGACATTGCAAAAGACGGAGCCTTCCCCTCCAAAAGACCGGGTTGAGAATAAAACCCTACCAGTCCTTGAATCGTCCCCAATACACCGATTAACGGGCTTACCGTGGCCACCACCAACAATCCTCTTATATTTTTTTCAATCTGAAACACTTCCATCTGTACAGAATCTTCTGCCACCAAGCGCAAATCTTCTCGTTGCAACCCTGAATGCGCCAATACAGCAGCAACTACTCGGGCGAACGGGCCGGGCAAGATGGACGCTTCATGTCTAGCTTCTTCCGCCTTTCCAGTATTCACCAACTTGGAAATACCACGCAAAAAATCTCCGGTATTAATCTGAATCCGATGAAAATATAAAATCCGCTCTGCCACAACCGCCAGAGCATATACGGCCAAAACACACAAAACCCAAAACAATGGGCCTATCTTGATGATCAATTCATTCATAATCCTCTTTCTTACGTCAGATAATGCACACTTCCCATATAATTTCAATCCAAACCTATGTTGCTCGGCAACCAAGCTTCTGTATCAATAATGTTCCTCCCCACAATAAAACAGCACCAATCCATATCCATCCACCCACTCTCAAAAGCCAAGCGGCATCAAACAAACACATTCCAGAAAGCAATAGCCTAACAACTAACTGAACATGACAGCTCTCAGACTCTCTCCGAGCCACACAGGAAATCACGCACGTAAAAAGAAACAGCCCAAAGGCATACCATAGTAAAAATGATGGAGGAGACACTTCCCCTTTAGCATACGTAAACACGAACCCAGCAGCTAATACCCAACCTGCTCGACACAATCCCATCAAGACAACAGAACCGCGCCATAATTTATGAAGTGCATTATATAAAGAAATCACAATCAGCAATAAAGCCCCCACCACAAAATTCCCACCTAAAATCATATTCAACAATAGTCCACTCAATCCTGCGACCAACACCAACAATCTCAAAGCAGAAACACTCACCGCGCCACTCGGGACAGGGCGTTCCGGATAACGGATCGCATCCCACCTAGCATCCACTCGATCATTCTCCCACATACCGTATAAGTAAAAACACAATCCCATGAGAACCACGTAACAAAACAGCCTAACGGACGGCACCTCAGCTCCATAAACCGCTCCCCATACTACAGCGGCATTAGTAAACAACGTAGGAATGTTAGCCGGCCGAGCAGCCCGAATCACACCTTTCAATAAACGGCATCCATACATCAACGCTCACTGTATAAAAAGACACGCCTATTACCAAGCATATCCACAGTCAGCAAAAGTTCATATACTTTATTATTCCCAACCAAAAACACATCCATACATACCAAAAAATAGATTGTCATTGTGTACCTGCTCCCTATCATTATCTTCAAGAAATGAAGCTTCTTTTCCCCATGAATATCAGGACCGGCATCCAAACTTTGCTCGTATTCGCACTATCATTGTCCGCACAGGGGCAAAATATCGTAGACCCTTCAGCATCGCTACCCAGTGCCGTCCAACTTCACGGGGATGATGGTAGAGATTCCGTTCGTCCAGATGACTCTAAGCGTATTTCTCCGGATGAATCGCCTTCCTCTCGAATAAAGCCTCAACGAATTGTCAACCGCATCGCAGCCACGGTCAATGGTCGCCCTATCACAGCTAATGAAGTCAGTGTGCGTCTAATGCCTATTGGTGCACAACTCGCAGCACAATACCCCAAACAAGGTCCTGAGTTCTATAAACAACTAGCCATTGCAAAAAAGAATATCATTGAGGATTTGGTAGAACGAGAATTGCTCCGCAATGAATTCGAAGGAATGGGAGGCGTCATCAGGGATTCTCTCATTGACCAGGAAATCAACCGTACTATTCTGTCCACTTTCAATGGAGATCGTGCTGCTTTCTTGAAAAACCTAAGCCTCTCCGGCATGACTATCCGAGCTTTTCGGGAAATGACGAAAAAGCAGCTCCAAGTCCAAATTATGCGGGCGTCCAAATATGATCAAGAAATACCACCCACTCCGGAAGAAATACAGCAGGAATATGAAGCGACAAAAGAACAATACCGTGATCTAACCAAAGACAAGATCAAGTTCAAAAAAATCTTCATTCCTATGCTCGGCGATGACTCTGCTTCTACTCCGGAAGTTCAACTCAATCTAGCCGAACTCATCGCCAAAGAAATCAAATCAAAAAATGCTACCTTTGAAGAGATGGCCAAACGCTACTCTAAAGATTTGTATGCAGAAAAAGGTGGCGACTGGCCCATGACAGAACGTTCCACTTTATCACCGGAATCTGCAGCCATTATTTTTGGAGCTCCCATCGGAGAAATCATCGGGCCATTAGTAGATACAACGGGCTTTACCCTTGTTCTGATAGAAAAAAAAGAACTAGCCCCACCTCCACCTCTTGCTGATATCAAAGAACAAATTGATATGATGGCACGTAACAAACGCAGTAACGAACGTTACAAAAAATGGGTAGAGCGACTTCGGAAAAAAGCTATTGTTAAAATCTATATTTGATTGCCCCACCCCAAAGCAATTTATCCGTCCTACTTTTCTGCGAGCCATTCACGGTTTTTACCAATAACTTTCAAATAATTTCAGTTTGAACTAGCTGAAACAATTTCCACATTCTGCTGAATAAAAATCTTGCAAGAACGCAGATTTCAGGTCGTAATATTGCACGTATGTTCACCAATATTACACGTACGACTCTTTGCATTACTGCGTTCAGCATTGCAGGACTCATGGCGGCACCACTGAACGCCACTAAAACAGAGAGTCTGGATTGGGATTGGAAGTTTGCACGTTTCGGGAAAATGCCGGATGGCAGTACACTTCCGGAACCGGGAAAAGCTTTAGGATTTGCAGTTGCTACCAGTGAAGAAGCAGGCAATCCGGCAGACAATGCCGTAGACGGAGACAATTCCACCCGCTGGTGTGCCAATGGGAGCAAAAGCGGAGAGAAAATCACTATAGATATGGGACGCCCCATAGAAGCAAAAAGCATCAACATTCTATGGGAAAAACAAAATAATCATCTTTTTAAGCTGGAAGGGTCTGCAGACGGCAAATCCTGGACATCTATTGAAGATAAAACATCCGGGCAGAATAACACCAAGGAAGACACCATCGAAAACAACGACTCTCGCTTCCGTCACTTCAGAGTTACTGTTACCGGCAACAGCCAAGGCAACTGGGCCAGCATTCGTGAAATCACTTTCAAAAACAGTAAAGGAGAAATTATCCGCCCAAAAAGCACTTCACCAAAGACGGATACCCCGTCTTCTCCTTCTTTCAATGACAAAAATTGGCGTTCTTTAAATCTGCCACATGATTGGGGAGTGGAAGGCCCATTCAGTATGGATATTGAAAACAGAACCGGCAGGCTTCCTTGGGCAGGAATCGGCTGGTATCGCAAAACGTTAGAAGTACCGGAAACTGCTAAAGGCAACCAATTCTATTTAGATTTTGACGGCGTCATGTCTCGTCCCAAAATCTATGTCAATGGAGAACTGGCCGGCGAATGGAAATACGGATACAGTTCCTTCCGTATAGACATTACCCCCTTCCTGAAGTTCGGGCAGAAAAACACAATTGCCGTCAGAGTGGATAATCCGCCCAATTCATCTCGTTGGTATCCGGGAGGTGGCATTTACCGTCACGTATGGCTCTCTGAAACAAATCCTGTACACATCGAACATTGGGGCGTTTTCGTTAAAACTCCGGAAATCACATCTGATGCAGCCAAGGTAGAAGTTGATACGACGGTAAAAAACACCACAAACCAAACCGTAACACCGACAGTTACGGAAGAAATCCTCAATGGGGATAAGATTTTAGCATCCACAACGACCAAAGGCGACTCTATTGCTGCCGGATCCACTGGGAAAATTACAAGCACGCTCACGCTCAAATCCCCCTCTCTTTGGACGCTCAAATCCCCACATCTGTACAAGATGAAAACAACGGTCAAATTAGGCGATAAAGTCATTGACCAAAAGCTTACCAATTTCGGTGTACGCACCATTGAATGGAAGCCCACAGGATTCTACCTTAACGGAGAACGCGTACAACTCAAGGGCGTATGCCAACACCATGACTTGGGACCGCTTGGGGGGGCAGCTCATACTCGTGGCTATGAACGCCAAATTGAAATCTTAAAAGAATTTGGGGTTAACTCCATCCGAACATCCCATAACCCACCGGCTCCGGAAATGCTGGATCTATGTGATAAAATGGGTATCTTAGTCATTGCTGAACTGTTTGACGTCTGGCAATGCGCTAAAGAAGGAGTACACCACGAAACCTTTGGCGAATGGCATGAACGGGATCTGGTCAATTTCTGCCATAGAGATCGCAACCATCCCAGCCTTATAGCATGGAGTTCCGGCAATGAAGTTCCTGAACAAGGGATGCCGAACCTGCACCACATTTCCCAATCCCTGACGGATCTTTTCCACAGAGAAGATCCCACTCGTAAAGTAACCTCCGGGTGCAACAACGCCAATGCAGCACGTAACGGATTCGGAGACACCTTAGACGTTTACGGTTACAACTATAAGCCTTGGGCCTACAAAGACTTTGCCAAAGACCGCCCCAATCAACCATTCTATGGAGCAGAAACAGCTTCCTGCGTCAGCTCCCGAGGGGAATATTTCTTCCCTGTAGACTGGAATAAGGGCAAAGGTTTTTATCTCTATCAAGTCAGTTCTTATGATTTATATGCCCCAGGATGGGCCAATCGTCCTGATGTGGAGTTTGCTGCACAAGAAGATAATCCTAATTGCGCAGGTGAATATGTATGGACAGGCTTTGACTACCTTGGGGAGCCCACTCCTTACAACCTTGACGCAACCAATGCCCTGAACGTACCGGAGGGCCCCGAGCGTGAAAAGTTAATGAAGGAACTCACTAAACTGGGTAAAAAAGCTCCGTCTCGCAGTTCCTATTTCGGTATCGTAGACCTATGTGGCTTCAAAAAAGACCGCTTCTACATCTACCAAGCTCACTGGCGTCCGGAACTAAAAATGGCTCATATCCTTCCCCACTGGAACTGGCCGGAACGTAAGGGGCAGGTAACCCCCGTTCACGTCTACACTAGTGGAGATGAAGCAGAACTCTTCCTGAATGGAAAATCTTTAGGGGTTCGCAAAAAGGGTAATGGAGAAAAAGACCGCTTTCGCCTTGTTTGGGAAGATGTTAAATACAATCCAGGAACACTTAAAGTTGTTGCCAAAAAAGATGGTAAAATCTGGGCTACGGATACAGTAACAACAACCGGCAAGCCCACCGCTCTTACCATCAAGCCGGATCGCAAAGAAATTAAAAGTGATGGGTATGATCTCTCTTATGTCACTATCGCTGTACGTGATGCACAGGGACGTATGGTTCCTCGTAGCAAAAACACGCTAACTATTAAGGTAAGCGGAGCAGCAGACATCGTTGGCATCTGTAATGGAAATCCTACTGACTTCACAACAATGAGTAACCCCGATAAAAATAAAATTGTCAAAATCAATGCTTTTAACGGGCTTGCCCAAATCATCCTGCGTTCTCGCAAAGGTGAAAGCGGGAAAGCAACCTTGCAGGTTATTTCCACTGGTCTTAAACCGGCCCAAACAACCATAATGGTTAAATAAAACAACATCTCAAACATTGCTTTTAAGCCTCCGATTTTCTTATGAATATCGGAGGCTTTTTTCATATACCTACATCATCAAATAAACGAGCTCATTTTTAGGATACATCTCACTCAGGTAGGGATTGAAAGATGAAAACTTTATGATACCCTTTTGCGCATGTCTGATCTGCCCAAAGCATATGACCCATCCTTAGTGGAAGAAAAATGGCAATCCCGTTGGATTGAAGAAGGTTGTTTCAAGGCTGACCCATCTTCTGAAAAACCAGCCTATTCTGTAGTCATTCCTCCCCCAAACGTCACAGGGGTTCTGCACTTGGGGCACGTTCTGAACAACACCATTCAGGACATATTGGTTCGTCGAGCCCGACAAAAAGGCTACGAAGCTCTGTGGCTTCCTGGAACAGACCATGCAGGAATTGCCACACAGGTTCGGGTAGAAAAAGACCTTAAACAAACAACAGGGCAAAGCCGTCACGACTTAGGACGTGATGCTTTCTTAAAAAAAGTCTGGGAGTGGAAAGAAAAACACGGCGGTATCATCATCAATCAGCTCCACAAACTAGGGTGTTCTTGTGATTGGGATCGAGAACGCTTCACTATGGATGAAGAATACACCAAAGCTGTAGGACAAGTCTTCATTGCCCTCTTCAAAGAAGGACTGATCTATCGTGGTCGCCGAATGGTCAACTGGTGCCCTGTCTCCCTCACTGCTCTTTCTGACGAAGAGGTCATTATGACAGAGCAAAAGAGCAAGCTTTACACAATCCTTTACAAACTGGAAGACGGTTCCGGGGCACTTCACGTAGCAACAACCCGCCCAGAAACTATCATGGCAGACGTCGCCGTGGCCGTTAACCCCAAAGATCCACGCTATGCCCACCTCATCGGGAAAAAGGTCATGCGCCCACTCAATCCCACCCCCATTCCCATTATTGGTGATGAATACGTGGAAATAGAGTTCGGGACAGGTGCTCTAAAAATTACTCCGGCTCATGACAAAGCTGACTTTGAAATTGGTAGGAAGTTCAATCTGGAAATTATTGACATCCTGACTCCGGATGGCCACATCAACTGTCCGGAAGTTCCGGAACTACACGGGATGGATCGCTTTGATGCCCGCAACAAATCCGTAGAAATGCTGGATGCGGCAGGACTCATGGTCAAAATTGAAGACTATGACAATAAGGTCGGTTTCTCTGAACGTGCTAATGTTCCAATTGAACCGCGCCTATCCATGCAGTGGTTCTTGAAGTACCCATGCGTAAAAGAAGCTGCTGACGCGGTTGCTCAAGGAGACATCACTTTCCGCCCAGCTCGATGGGCTAAGACCTATGCCCACTGGCTGGAAAATATTCAAGATTGGTGCATCTCTCGCCAACTTTGGTGGGGTCATAGAATCCCTGTATGGTATCGTAAAGACAAAGCAGAAGAACTGAAAAATGCCCAAGCTCTAGATGCTTCTGCTCTGGAACAAGGTTTTCTTTATGTAGGGACGGAACCACCAACTGAGCCTGAAAACTGGATTCAGGACAGCGATGTTATGGACACTTGGTTTTCCTCTTGGCTATGGCCTTTCGCAACCATGGATGATACCACTCGTGCCAAGTTCTACCCCACCACGGATCTTGTAACCGGGCCGGATATCATTTTCTTCTGGGTTGCTCGCATGATCATGGCCGGATACCGCTTCCAGGGGAAAAAGCCGTTTAGCAACGTCTTCTTCACCTCCATCATACGCGATAAAATCGGCCGCAAAATGAGCAAATCTCTGGGAAACTCTCCAGATCCGCTGGATCTGATTGCTAACTACGGTGCGGACGGCCTCCGTTTCGGGCTCATGCGCATTGCACCCACCGGTACTGATGTCCGATTTGATGAGAATCAAATCAGTGAAGGCAGAAACTTTGCCAACAAGCTCTATAATGCAGCTCGTTTCCGCATGATGCAAGGAACTATGGGGAATGACATAGCTCCCCACTATTCCCCTGTACACATCGCCATCATTTCTAAACTCAAACAGCTTCATGCCGATGTAGAAAAGGCTTTAGCTAATTACGAGTTCAATACTCTCATCCAAATCCTGTACCAATTCTTCTGGAGTGAATACTGTGACCGCTTCTTGGAAGCCGTTAAAGGCGACTTAAGAGATGGCGCTGCACCTGACGCACGAGCGGCAACCATCTCCACTATGGATACAGTTCTCAAGCATTACTTAGCTCTGTTACATCCGGTCATGCCACACATTACAGAAGAACTCTGGGCGTCTCTTGGTTTTGCAGAAGCCAATAACGGACAACCGCTCATGCTTACGGCATTACCGTCAGCAGACGGACTTCTGGCAGGGGTTGATGAAGATCGCATCACTTTGGCAAATACTCAAGCTATCGCTCTTTATGAAACGGCCAACAAGGCTCGTAATCTAAAAGCGGAATATGACCTCTCAAACAATAAAAATGTCACTTTTATCCTGAAAACAGCTCATGACATTCCTTTAGACCTCCTTTCCCGATTGTCTATTTTGTCGAATGCCAAAGCCGTTTCTCAGGATGCAAATTACTCTGCACCTAAAGGCACACCGGCAGCATTAACCCCGCTGGGAGAACTCTTCCTACCATTGGAGGGGCTTATTGACATGGAGGCAGAAAAAATCCGACTCGGCAAAGAACTTGATAAAATCGCCAAAGAAATTGCCAAGTCTTCTGCTAAACTTAACAATGCCGGCTTTATGGAAAGAGCTCCGGCCGAAGTTGTAAATCAGGAAAAAGCTCGCTTGGCTGATTGGGAAGCCAAACAAATCCAATTAAAAGGAATGCTTGATTCCCTGTCCTAACTACACCATCTATTATTCAGAAGATGAACACCCTTCAACAGTACTTTGCCGGTCGTGAACAATTTATTGAATTGTTAGAAGCCGTCGGAATATGTACTCTTGAACAATTCTCTTCCATTGATCCATTCACCGTTTTGCCTGAACTACACCAGGCAAAACGGATGCTAAATCTGCAAACGGATATCCCATCTGCTCCCGTTTTCCAAGAATGGGTAAATCAAGCTCTTACAAAAACCACCGCTCCTGATCCATCCGAAGTAATAATTCCGGATTCAGATACCCTCCCTATTGCAACTCTCATTGAAGCACCTCAACAGCCATCTCAAACAACACCCATTAGGGAAAAGCGACAACATCATCATAATGAAGGGCCATTACGGCATATTTCCCCCAAAGTAAAACTCCAAGAAGAACAAAATTACCGCCCGGCTAAACACGTTCAAGCTCATCACGAAGAAAAACATTACCTTCGCAGAAAAGGCATCAAGCACATGACGCCATGGCAAACATGGTTAGGAGCTACTTGCGTTCTTCTTCTCTTTGTTGCTCCTGTCATTTCCATTATTGTAACAGCTCTTGCACTTATCAACGGAGAACAGGGCTGGGCAATCATGGGTATATGCTTCGCTCCATGCTTGTTAGCGCTGATTTTGTACTTCTCCTTGGCTCTCCCTCGGAAATGTAGCGTATGCAGGGCTCACATCTTTTCCTTCAAAAAATATACTCGCAACAAAGCTGCACACCATATTACCTTAATGGGTTGTGTATTTGCCACAGCTCTGCATATATTTCTTTTCCGCTGGTTTCGTTGTCCGGCATGCGGTTCTTCTCAGCAATTGAAAAAATCTCAACATCACGAGCATCTTCATTGAGATGCTATATTTTTCGCCATTGATTGATAACAAGTGGTGTATTAGTTCATAAAAGAACACCTTCCTCCCCCTGGAAGGTCATAGAACATCCTCCTAAAAACTGTAAAGTCTGGCTAGGGAAAACTGTATAGTTCCGGCCTTAAAATGGCCTTATTCCCCGCCTTTGACAAAAAAATAAAAAAACACTTGATAATCAAATATTATGCATTATTTAATGCTTAAATTAGATCAAGCATTTTGATCTTAAAACAACAGTCACCAAATTGTCAAAATTCATTTCGTTTCTTCCAATTCAAGCTTTTGTAATTGAAACGTTTTGATTGGCAACGACTCGTTCGCATCTTCCGGCTGAGGATACGAGCGTGGCATATAGTGAAAATCAAACGGAAGATCCATGTTGGACAGTTCGTCAAGCGAACGGGACAGGAGACCATTGTCAACCGCATACTGGTTAACAAGTTTCAGATAGTGCGCAAGAACGCGCATTGGTGGAAACACGCCATGCTCGTAATGCCATGCCAACAGATCCCTCGTGCCCTTGGAGGAGTTGCAAGAACGACACACCATAATGAGGTTAGCGCTGACGTTCTTGCCGCCTTTCATGCGGGGAAAAATGTGGTCAGCTGTCAGAGTGCCACAGACGGCAACAGGACGCCCGCAATACCAGCAAGAATCATGTGGCGATGTCATCTGCCGAATGATGTTCTGGTAGAGGTCGCTAATCTTCATCTCACCCGCCTTGAATTTCTTGACTGCGGCCATGCGAAAAGCGTAGCACTCCTTGTCGTACCTCTTCTTCCCCTTGGAAAATGCAAACCCCATCATCTGCAAGCCGCTGTAACTAATATAGAGCAGGTCCGCAAATGTTTGGTACTTGTGAGCCATGTGTTAAGTCTCTTCCCCCTGTATGAATTATCTTGTTATCTGTATTAGCCCACCAAGTCATAAATATTCCCCTTTGTGATCATATTCGACCACACATTTGCACACGATCTTACGCAAGCGCACATGAAATCTCTGCAACAATTTTTAAAATGGTCGGGAAGACAGGATTCGAACCTGCGACATCCTGCTCCCAAAGCAGGCGCTCCACCAGGCTGAGCTACTTCCCGACTAAAAGAGAGAATGGTGGCTCGGGACGGGATCGAACCGCCGACACGGGGATTTTCAATCCCCTGCTCTACCGACTGAGCTACCGAGCCACTTCGCTTACACGGATAACGTGCTTGCGGGACGAAATCTAACACCAATCCTCCAATATTGCAACTACAAAATAATATTTTTTCTTTTTTATTCTCTCCAACGCCATTCAAACAGGAGATTTCACTCTGTTCTTAAATGGAAGCTTGAGCCATCACGCCGCTCAGCACCAATGAGAAAATCAACGTACCCCAAGAAAGTGTGTACAAAAGGAAAGGAGAAACTTTTTTCTTAACCCTATCCAACACAAACATGAATACACCAGCCATAGCTAGACCATAATAAATCCATTCATCCTCGCAAAATCCCTGAGTTGCGGCAGACAGACAAAAGACTACATAAATAGCCAATACCCCCATCCATACCAACGCCCTCATATCATAATCTGGGGAATCCTGCTCGGAAGCATCCTCTTCGCGCCATCGTTTTCGACTAAACATTCCGAGAATAATCAAAGCGGTAAAATACCAAGTAGGGCGCGATAACAAGCCACCAAATCTATCAAACACAGACCCATAAAAGTGAGCAGGTATCCCAGCTCCTAAGGCAAAAGAAATAGCGGCAAAAAATGTAGCCAAAGAAAACCTTAATGGCGGATTATTTTTCTTCTGCGGCTTGGAAGAAAAATAAAGGAACAACAGGCTACAAATCCCCGGCAAAAAGGCTAATTGAAAGATAACTACACCTAATTGAAAAAACATTATCCATAACCCTGCAACGGCAGCAACTACAATAAGCAAAGAAATAATAAAGCAATGCTTTTTGGCAAAAAACAAACATTCATCCGAGTATTCATCCACTCTACCTCGAAATAATCTAAGCATCCTATCCAGCATATTGATACACCAGACGGCGACAAACAAAAACTGATACAGCCATGGAGAAGAAACCACCACCATCTGGGACTGACTAGCAACAAATGCCCAAGCAATAGCCGCAGAAGGGACCTCTAATCCCAGCAAAGAAAACCATGCCCACCAAGAGGGCTTCTTCAACACCTGCTCCATGTTTTGTTGCATCATCACCAAACTTAAATCTTCTGCAAGCCTCCGTATCGTCATCTGACAACTTCCGTATTTTTATCAGGTATGCTTGACATACAACAAAACCACCCTATACTAATATCTCCCTTGCGTCGGAAACGCAACACAACATCATGAAGAAAGATATCCATCCTCAGTACAATCCGGTCGTCTTTGTTGACATCTCCACCGGTCGCCGCTTCATTACTCGATCCACGGTTCGTTCCGCTAAGACGGAAGTAATCGATGGAGTTGAACATTTCGTAATTTCCTGCGGTATTACTTCTGATTCTCACCCGTTCTTCACAGGTAAGAACCAATTCGTGGACACCGAAGGTCGTATTGACAAGTTCCAAAAGCGTTTCGGGACCGTACGTCGCAGCGGAGGCAAGCCCAAACTCAACAAATAAAACTTGTTGTAGCAGTTTTTCTTTTCCCCGTTTTCTTCTCAGAAAACGGGTTTTTTATTTATAAGCTTCTTTTTATTTATTTTTCCTGCTTCACTTGAACCGGCATGATATTAACCCCGGATCATTTTGACACTCAAACAGCAACTCTCCTACGTTCAGGACGTCCTGTCCTTGCAGGAATCAGTGGAGGAAGAGACTCCATGGCTCTGCTGTCCCTTTTATCTAACATACAAGAATGCAATCTGATCGTCTGCCACGTTAATCACGCACTGCGTCCGGAAGCAGCAGAAGAAGAGCAGTTCGTCTATCAATATGCTACATCTCTGGGCATTCCCTGTATGCGAGAACAAGTTGATGTCCGCAAATTAACTTTCTTTCACAAAGTATCCATTGAAGAAGCCGCAAGAGAAGCCAGACAATCCCTTTTCCTAAAATGGGCAAAACAATATCCCGGGGCTCTCGTTGCCTTGGCCCACCATAGAAACGACCAACAGGAAACAGCACTTTTGCACCTCTGCCGTGGAGCATCCGGTATTCATGGCATGTCTCCTATCTCTACTTGGGCAAACGGATTAACCGTTGTTCGCCCCCTATTGGATTTTTCCCGAGAAGATATTACTGCGTATATGATGCACCATCATATACCTTGGAAGGAAGACTCCAGTAACCAATCTGTTGAATATACAAGGAATGCCCTACGACATGAAGTGATTCCTAAGCTGAACACACTATTCCACAGGGATACCGGTATCCCCATTTCTCGAGCTTGTCGCATAGAAAGGCAAATCCGCACGGCTCTTTCTCAAGCGTTGGATGTTATTAACCTAACAGACCCTCAAGGCCGCTTGTACCTGCCAAAAATAAATCAACTTCCACCGGAACTTAAACAATGTGCTGTTCATGACTACTTAGCCAAACAACATGTCCCCAACCTGACAGAAGAAACGGTACTCCGCGTCATGAACATTTTGAATACAAACGCTCCATCCAGAACATCCATTCCCGGCAACAAACTGGCTGTACGTAAGGAAAAACGCCTATTCATTACAGACGCTCCCCCAATTTCTCAATAAAGAGGAGCCACGCCCTGCGGATACAGCAAGTGGAACTTAATCGCTTCATTTCCCACAACCAACGCCGTACCAAACATTCTGTCTTCATCAGTCAATCTGGGTAACTGAGCAATTGGGAAAAGCAATCCACCTAGAATAAGCCCATAGTTGTATACAGAGGGCATCATACACAACAACTTCTTAGAGATATCCGCAGCATCCAAGGTGGGGAAAACCCATACATCACATGGTTGTAAAAGAGAATTGCGGTGCAAACGTACTCCATAAGAAGCAGAGGATAAAGCCGCATCAATTTGAATTTCCCCTTCCACAGAAATTTCATTATCCAAGCATTCTTTCTGCACCATACTCCTAGCTAAAACAGCAGCAGCTCTGGTACGATCTGCCGCTAATTCAGGAACAGACCCCGCTGTTGAGGCACTCAACATAGCTACACGTATGCTTTTCCCAAGCATATGCCGTGCCATTTTCGCCGTTTCTACGGCAAAATAAGCCATATTTTCTACCGTTGGCTCGGGATTCACCCCAGTATCTGCCAAGAAGTAAACACCACGTCCTCCAAGTTTTTTGGCAAACTCAGGAACAAGAACAATTGATATAGCAAATAAAGGCTTGGTAGGAATAGGATCTTGCCGATATTTATTCACCGCTCGAAAAACAGATGCAACCCTCTTCATATTTCCTGCTACAATAGCATCTGCCTGGCCATACAGCACCATCATTGCAGCAAAATGTACCGGTTCGGCAACAACTTCACGTGTATTCATGGGCAATCCGTTACCAAACATTTGTTCTGCCCTTTCGTAACGGTCACAAAACATTTGCAGATCTGAGCTCTTATCCGGCTCAATGATACGAACAAACTTCAGAGAGATTCCGTTCATTTCTGCCATTCTTACAATGACCTCCTTCCTACCCAACAAAATAGGCACGCCGGCACGTTCTTCCACAAAGCGTTGAGACACGCGTAAAACACGCACATCCTCACCTTCCGGAAAAACAATACGCTTGGGGTGCCGCTTAAGGTTGTCCAGGAGCGGCCCTGTAAAATCATTCAGCGGAGAAAAGCCTTGCCAATCACTCATAGGTCACGTATCCGATTTGACATTACTCTAAAAGAAACTATCCATAAAATCAACCCATAAAGTCGAAGCCTTCAAATAATACTCAAGCCCACACTCCGAATTGAATCATCTATCCATTCATGCTAACATAAACGCTCTAGCCTATGTACTGTGATTACCACACTCATACACCCCTGTGCCTACATGCTACCGGCACGCCTCAGGAATATGTACAGGCAGCTATTAAGGAGGGACTCCACGAATACGGCATTTCTGATCATGCTCCTATGCCTGACGAGCCCTTTGATGATTGGCGCATGAAGCAGGCAGATATTCCAGCATACCTAGATTGGATTGCAGAAGCACGTGCTTGCGCCACTCCTCATGGCTTAACTATTCGTGCTTCTCTAGAATGCGACTGGATACCCGGTATTGAACCATGGATAGAACATTTACATACATTATATCCTTGGGACTATCTCATCGGATCCGTCCATTATTTGGGTGAAAAAGAAGAGTTTGATAATCCTTACAAAATGAATTTTTGGTCGCGCACGAATGTAGAAACAGCTTGGGAACAATATTGGGACCGATTCAGAGATATGGCAGAGTCCGGATTATTCCAAATCTTGGGACATGCTGACTTGATCAAAAAATTTGGATTCCGACCTAACGGGGATCTCCGCCGTTATTATGAACCAGCGCTAAATGCCATTCAGAAATCCGGAGCATGCTTGGAACTCAATACTGCAGGTTGGTATAATAAGTGTATAGAACAATATCCTGACAAACTGTTTCTAAATATGGCTGCTGAAATGGGAATTCCGCTCACCATCAGCTCAGACGCACACAAGCCAGAAGACGTAGCCCGCGATTTTAAACAGGCCTCTGACTTAGCTTACCAAGCAGGGTTCACCCACGTAGCAACTTTCTCAGCCGGTCTCATGAAACTGATACCGTTACATGATAATTAAAACCGACTTTCAACCAATTATCACTCCTGGTTTAACAATAGGCCTCACTGGCCGTACTGGTGGACAAGGACGAAGTCTGGGAGGAGGTGGAGGCGTTGGACGAATAATAACGGGCGGCGGCGAATAATTCCAAGGCCTGATAACTGACGGCAAAATAATACGTTCCGTCCTAGGCTGACTTGCTACTTCTTTTACCTCTCCCTGTAATTGAGCCACCTGTTTGTTAAGGTCTGCTATCTTTTTCTGCGTTCCTGTTTTCAATGTTTGGTATTCTTTCTCCAAATTCAACCAATACTGTTCATCCGCCTTCCTCTTTTTACGGATATCATTCACCAATTCCTGATAAGTTGCTGCCTTCTCTCGAAAAATACGGGCATCTTCCGACAAGCCTACTCGGTTCGCTTCTCGCACATTCCAGAGCAACGCCATAACCTCGGCTTCTACTTGGCTCAATTCTCCCATCATTAAGAAAATCCGTGAAATATCAGCACCTTCCAAATAACGGGGTATCCGTTCTGATTCAGACAAAGATTCCCTGAGCTTTCTAGCTTCTTCTTCCGCTATCTTTTTGCTCTCTTCGGCCTTTTTCTTGCGAGCTTCATCCTCCTTTCTCCGTGTCTCCATCCTACCTTGTACATCTTTCGGTGTCATTCGATACATCTTTTGTTGATCATCCGTTAGATCTTTATAAGAGACTCTAGCAACTCCATCCGCATGCTGAATGTTAACAAAATCTTCTCCGGAAGACACAACAACGGCATCCTTGAAAACCCTTCCTGTTCTCAAATTTATATCTTCTGCCTGCACCATTGGAATCAGAAACAATAACAAAAAACAGAACCCAAACTTCATAAATTGTCTTCCTTCTACGTTGGTAAGAGACATAATGAAAGAAATTTATTCAAAAAAAATAGAACCAGAGGTTAATACTAGCACCAAGCTTAGATTTACGCTAGTATAGCACCGAACCTTTATACGTATGCCGAATCAATATTATTCTTCCTGGTTTCCCTTACCATCCCTTCCTGACCCGGAAGGCTTTGCCGGCATGTATGCCGGAACTTGCGGTAATACAATTATTTGTGCAGGAGGCACCAACTTCCCTGAAAAACCAATGCTTGAAGGAGGAGTTAAAACTTGGACGAATAAAATCTTTACACTTTCCCCAGAAGATTCTGCATGGAAAGAATCCGGGGAATTACCAACCCCTTATGCTTACGGGGCCTCTGCTTCCATTAAAGATGCAGTACTTTGTATTGGAGGATGTGACAAAGACGGTCATAGAAATGACGTTTACCGACTAAACTTTAGAAATGGAATTGTTACAACAACGCCTTATCCATCTCTCCCCATTGCTTTAGCCTATACGGCTGCTGCTGTTTTAGATGGGATCGTCTATCTTACCGGTGGATGCGAACGTCCCGGAGAACAAGAATGTACTAACAAAGTATTTGCTCTGGATACATCTTGTCCGGAACACGGATGGATAGAACTTCCTCCTATACCAGGACGAGGTCGCTTTCTACATCAAATGTCCGTCACAAATGGAACCCTATACGTACTGGGAGGCATAGGCTTAAAGGAACAAAACGGCAAACAAATCAGAGAATTAATCACAGAAGCTTGGCGCTACAAACCTGATGCTGGATGGTCTCGCCTACCGGATATGCCGTACGCCATTGCCGCAGCCCCCACTCCGGCTCCTGTTTCCAAAGACGGGGTTATTTATTTACTGGGAGGAGATGATGGTTCTGGAAAAAAATACTCTCCTCAAACTAATCCCGGATTTAATAATCAATCTCTATGCCTAAATACTTCTAACCTTACTTGGTATAATGCCGGTTCTATCGCTGCCCCAAGAGCGGTTCTCCCGTGTTGCTCTCTCCAAGATCGATTTGTTGCTATAAACGGAGAACTTAAACCTGGCAGACGTTCTCCTGAAGTCTGGAGTATTACCCTTCCTTAAGTTTTTTCACGTATAATAATAACATCTTTATTTTCATATGAATATTTTACGTTCCCTTTCTCATTTTTATAGGGTCTACGGCATCATCTTAATTATAATATTGATGTTCGTTCAACAACCGGTAAATGCTTCCTTTTACGTAGCCGTTCAACCAGCAGGGACTCTCCCCAACTTACCGGATCCCATCGGCCGGGCAGGAATGATTGCCGGAACCGTTACAGAATCTGATGGTTCTCCATCTATCATTGCTGCTGGAGGAGCAAACTTTCCCCAGGCTCAACCCGGAGCAAAAACTCCGGAAGAACGTGGTCCCAAAGTATACTATCAAGACATTTTTAAACTTCGCAATAGACAGTGGAATAAAATCGGATCGTTACCCGTTCCTCTGGCCTATGCAGCCTTTGCTGAGGTCGGCAAAGGAATCATTGTTGCCGGAGGACATAACGCGAATGGTATTTTAAAAGATACTCTTCTTATTAAATCGAACGGCTCTGTTGAAAAACTTCCACCTCTCCCTGAACCCATTACGGAAGCAGCTTGCGCCTCAAACGGCAACAAATTATTCGTCATTGGAGGCAGAAATACCGATCGCCCCGAGACGGCACTCAATACGATCTACATGTTGGATACCACTCCAACCATAGATAAAATGGAATGGGTTACACTTCCATCTTTCCCTGGCGAAGGGAGAATCCTTTCCACTGCAGCAGTCTGTGACAGTATCCTATACATCATTGGTGGCTGTTCCCTATCCACGAACACAACAGGAGATACGATCAGGACTTACCTTGACGACATGATTGGATATGACATGACGTCTAAAGACACCTCAAAATGGGGAAACATACGTAGAGTTTCCGGGCCAGGGCCTATCGCTGGAGCAGCATCTCCGGCTCCGGTTCGAGAAAACTCCATTATCCTAATCGGAGGTGACAAAAGGGGCAATACTCCAGATATAAATATACCTGTAGTTCAATCACGAGACATTTTGGTTTATGATATCATCAAAAACACGTGGACACGCCAAGGAGAATGGCCAGTAGGCATCGCTACAGCTCCGGCTCTTATCAAAGGTACTGACATTGTAACCATCAGCGGAGAAACAGCTCCTGGTATCAGGACTCCAGAAAATGCTACAGCTTCCGCCCAATATCATTTTGAAATGAATACGGTTGATTATGCCGTTTTACTCCTGACCATGATTGTCATGGCGATCATCATTGTTTCTGCCATCCGCAATGGCGTTAAAAATGTTTCCGCCGTAACAGATCCCAATACCAAACCGGGGTTATGGGCTTGGGTCGCTGTTATTGTTCTGTGGTTTGTTGTCATGCTGAACTATTTTGACCGCCAACTTCTTTCAGCACTGCACGAACCTATCGTTCGTGACATTCCCCAAACGGAGGCTCAATTTGGAATGGTTACCTCCGTATTTCTGCTCATTTACGCATTACTCAGTCCGGTAGGGGGCTTCTTGGCTGACCGCTACAGTCGTCGATTAATGATTCTCTGTTCCCTTGTTGTTTGGTCTGTTGTTACTTGGTGGACCGGTCATGCAGAGGATTACACTTCTCTACTTATTGCTCGCGGCGCCATGGGGATCAGTGAAGCATTTTACATCCCCGCTGCCCTAGCTTTAATTACGGACTACCACCGTGGTAGTACTCGTTCCATAGCTACAGGGCTTCACATGAGCGGTATTTATGTAGGTATGGCCGTAGCAGGATTTGGTGCGACAATGGCATCATGGACAGGATGGCGCATGACGTTTGCACTGTTCGGTCTCATCGGCGTAGCGTATGCCATTATTCTCATCCTGTTCTTGAAAGACCCGGCAAAATCACCAGCTGATACTGCTCATTCCATAAAGGAATCTCCCGTAAAAGAAGAAACGGAAGTGCTTAATATTGACAATAACGAACAGATCACAAAAGAACCGGCTACAAAAATTTCTACCAAAGCAGCTCTCTCCAGCTTGCTGAGTGGTAGACCTATGTGGATGCTACTAACGGTAGTGGCTTTTGCTGGAGCGGGCAACTGGTTCCTTCTCACCTGGTATCCCACCCTGTTACAAGACAATTACCAGCTTTCATCTGCTGAAGCCGGTCCGGCTGCCACGCTCTGGAGCTCTGTAGCAAAATACATAGCAGTTCTGGGCGGAGCAATTCTGGCAGATATGTGGTACAAACGCAATACTCGCGCCAGAGCACTAGTGCCAGGAATCACATTTACCATATCAGGGCCACTGGTTGTTCTGGCATTATTACCTGGTATATTCGGCTGGGACATAACCGTCCCCTTGGTTCTCATGTTGGGGCTAGTGGCCACTCAAGGTCTGGCTCAAGGTTCTTTAGATGCAACGCTTATGCCTGTACTGCGATCTCATATTGACGAACGTTATTCTGCAACAGGGTATGGCCTACTCAATCTTACTTCTGCAGGAGTAGGAGCTCTCATTTCATTCTTTGGCGGATGGTTTAAAGATCAAGGTGTACCGCTTACCACAACTTTGGCGGTTGCTGGATGCTTAATGCTACTTTGTGGCTTATTGCTCCTGATGCTTCCACGCCCCAAACATTAATCAGCCTTTACTTATAAATAGCTCCATCTCCTTATGAAAAACATTATATATTTATTGATGGTGATGGGAGTCTTGTACTCCCTGCCATCTCCTGTTCAAGGACGAACTTGGTCCAATACTCAAGGGAAAAGTTTAGAAGCAGATTTCATCAAACTGGATGGGGCAAAAGTCGTACTGAAACGTAATAGTGGAAAAATCATTTCAATTCCCCTAAATCAACTTTCAAAGCAAGATCGAGACTTCATTACCCAACAAAACCAAGCAACCGCTACAACCTCCCATCCATCAAACAACTACAACCAACCATGGCCTAAAACGGTTAAATGCCCGGAAAACTTCAACGTAGAAACGATCAAAGAAGAAGCGGGAGAATACATTTATGAAACACCTCACTTCCGCTTCATCTGTGATGCTAAACTAGGATCTAGCATGATCAAGCGCCTAGGTCTTATTTTTGAAGCTACTCATTTAGCCAATAAAATGCTCCCAATAGGCAATATTCCACCTCATGATGATTCTGCTAAATTCCCTGCCTTTTTGTATGAAAAATACAACACATATTTAGAAAATGGTGGTAGAGAAGGAACAGCTGGCATTTTCTTGGGCACATCACGTCCCGGAGATCGCGGTAGAATTTTGGTTCCATTTGATTCACTGGGAGTTAAAACGATGGGGTCCACATATATCTTTGATCGTGAAAAAAACTTTTCTACACTTATTCATGAGTTGACCCATCAGCTCATGTCCTTCCAAGCTAAACAAGCAGGCTGGTTTTGTGAAGGCTCTGCTGAATACATGGGCATGACTCCATATGCCGGAGGACGTTTCAACTTCAGTTCAAATCGTTCCCACATTATTTCCCGTGTAACGGGATATGGTAAAAAAAATACAGGCGGACGGGCCCTTGGAAATGAGTTCGAGGCTCCATCTCTAAAGTCATTCATGAATATGCCCTATTCCCAATTTACGGGGAACAATGCTAATCTGAATTATGGTCTTGCGACTCTACTCGTCTACTATTTCTATCACATGGACGGGAAAGGAGATGCTCAACGCATTAAAAACTACATGAAAGCCATTCAATCTGGTGTCAGTGAACAAGATGCACAAAAGCTCCTCTTGGATGGAAGAAGCTATAATGAGTTAAGCAAAGAAATTGAACAAAAATGGCGTAAAGCTGGCATTAAAATCAACTTCCGTTCTTCCTCTTAATGCCATATCCATTGCCATAATGGTTCGTAAAAATCAAAGCGAGGAAACTGAAACGAAAGAATCATTGACATAGCAAAGAAAGGGACTCCCTATCCACCGATAGGGGGGATATTGAAGAAAATGCCTGAAAATATTTCCATATCATCCCTAATGAACAAAGTTGCCCAAACGGCTCCCTTTCAGCGAGAACTGACAAAACTGGGCACGCATAAACAAGCGATTTTCGATCATACGGCGCTACCCGGCGTTCCGTTTGTAGCAGCGTTATGCATCAAAGCAAATCCAAATTTCCTCCGAACTTGGATAATAACCCCCCATTTAAGAGCTCAAGAATCCATAACAGCTCAACTTGAAACTTGGGGAATCAAACACATCCTCTTCGTCCCAGAAAAAGAAGTAGCATTGGGTGAAGAAGTTGGCGATCCGGAACTAGCAGCAGAGCGACTCAATGTCCTTCATCGCATTGCATCTTCTCCACTCAGCAAACAAACTATCGTTCTAACTGAAAACAGCTTAACTGAAGAAGTTCCCACTTCCAAGGGTATACAAAAACAAGGGGTACCCCTGAAAAAAGGAGAAATATATGCACCGGATTCATTGATTCAAACCTTTGAAAAATCTGGCTTTGAAGGGGTTCCTCAAGTAATTTCGCGCGGACAATGGTCTCGCCGCGGTTGCATCCTAGATGTATTCCCTCTCCAATCTCCTCACCCCATAAGATTAGAGTTTTTTGATGATGAAATTGAGTCCATCCGTGAGTTTGATGTAGATTCTCAGATTTCTTTCCGCAAATTAGACAATGTCCACCTAATCTTATCAGAAGGAAGCTATTCGGAAACATTACAGGATTGGATAAAGCCGGATGACTTGGTCATTACCACTCCTTTCTGTAAAACACGGGGACACGTTTGTATTCTTACATCCCCACCGGACAATACGAAAGGAGAAGAAGATTTTTCTTTGGCTGTTCATGACAATCCCTTGGGTAATTTTGAAGCAGGAGACTTTGTGATGCAGGAAATGCGCAGAGAACTGGCAGAACGCCAAATCTGCGAATGGCAAGCTCGGGGATGGGGAATAGGCATGTTTTTCCCTAATGAAGGAGAAAAAGAACGCTTCCTGGATATCTGTGCCGGGATTCCGGCCATGAAATCTATTGCCACACTAACTGGCGAACTACCGGCCGGATTCAGCATTCCGGAAGCAAAAATAGCAGTCCTTTCATCCTCTGAACTATTCGGCAGATATCAGTCTGACTCAGCTCATCACCGTGCCAGCAGAGAAGATAAGGCTCGTAAAGCACGAGCACAAGCATCCCTAAAAGACATTAATCCAGGAGATCTGGTCGTTCACACTAGCTACGGAATAGGTAAGTTTATCAATATCTCTACATCTACCGACTCCGGAGATGAAGAAATGAACATTCTTTATCGAAACAACACCATCCTGCATGTACCTCTCAGCCAAGCTTATTTGGTCTCACGATATATAGGGCTAGGAAATAAAACTCCGGAACTCAACAAACTGGGAGATTCAAAATGGCAAAGGGCAAAAAAATCCGCAGAACGTTCCGTAGCAGACTACGCAGCTCAACTTCTTAATGTACAAGCGGAACGCCAAACGGGAAAAGGTTATAGCCATCCACCGGACAGTAAATGGATGTGGGAGTTTGAAAATTCATTCCCTTTCCGAGAAACTCAAGACCAACTCCGTGCAATTGCTCAAACAAAATCAGACATGGAATCACCACGTCCCATGGATCGATTAATCTGCGGAGATGTAGGATTCGGGAAAACAGAAGTAGCTATTCGAGCAGCATTCAAATGCGTGACGGGAGGTAAACAAACAGCAGTGCTTGTCCCGACGACTGTACTAGCAGAACAACATTTCCGTACATTCAAGGCTCGCATGAGCGAATACCCTATACGGATTGAAATGCTTAGTCGTTTCAGCAGTGCGGCAGATATTCGCTCTACATTAGATGGTCTTAAATCAGGTGCCGTGGACATCGTTATAGGCACCCATCGTCTGATTTCCGATGACGTATCTATTAAAAATTTGGGGCTCGTTGTCATTGATGAAGAACAACGCTTTGGAGTAAAACATAAAGAAAAGTTCAAAGAACGTTTTAAGGGGATTGACGTACTCACACTCTCTGCGACACCAATCCCTCGTACACTGTACATCGCCCTGATGGGGGCACGAGACATGAGCTCCATTGAAACGCCACCTGTCAACCGTCAACCCGTACAAACAAGCGTATGCCCATATGATGAACGTATCATGAAAAAAGCTATGGAGAGGGAGTTGGAACGGGGAGGTCAAATATTCTTATTGCACAACCGTGTAAAAACAATCGAACTATTCAGAGACCGTATCCAAGCCCTAGTTCCCGATGCACGCATCGTTATCGGTCATGGGCAAATGCCCAAAGACGAACTGGAAAAAGTCATGCGTACATTTGTGCAAGGAAATGCGGATATTCTGTTAGCAACCACAATCATTGAATCCGGCATCGATATTCCCAACGCCAACACTATCATTATTGATCGTGCAGACCGCTTTGGATTGGCAGACCTCTATCAACTGAGAGGGAGAGTAGGTCGAGCCGGGCACAAGGCCTATGCATACCTTATGCTCCCACGCTCTGCTGTAACCACGGAAGATGCCCGAAAAAGGGTCTCAGCCATCAAACAATACACGGAGTTAGGTTCAGGTTTCAAAATAGCCATGAGAGACCTAGAAATACGTGGAGCAGGAAACTTATTAGGTACTCAGCAAAGCGGACATATTGCAGCAATTGGATTTGATCTGTATTGTCAACTTCTTCGACAATCCATTGTTCATAAACAAGGCAAATCCATAGAACCACATCCGGATGCAACACTAAGAGCAGACTTTATCGTCAACAGTGAAACTCAATTTATAGCTAAATCCCATAAAGATTATTTAGGAACTTTTATTCCCAGGGATTACATCTGCGATGCAACTCTACGTATATCTGCCTACAAAGAACTAGCATCTGCACGCACACTTAAAGAAGTTGATGTACTTCTACGTTCTTGGGAAGATCGATTTGGTCCTGCACCAGATCCGGTTCTACACCTACTAACTTCTCACAAAATTAAAATTTTGGCAACACGGGCTAACATCTCCATTGTGGAAATCAACAAACAACGGCTCATGCTAACCCGGAATAGAGATTTCATCTTACTTTCTAACAAGTTCCCTCGATTAGAAAGCGTTTCTCCCGCAGATAAACTCCAAGAAACGCTGAATATGTTGAAAAACATTTAAACAAATTTTCTACATCCCCTGTCCTCAATAAACAATCCATTCAAGCGACCATTCTAGAAAGCGCATCTTTTTTCATATATCATTCAAAATACAAACCATATAACCATCACTACCAAGCATTATCCCACTTCATAAGGTGGGGGATGTGGTGGAGGGGATGAGTATGTTGGCGAAGGGGGATGTGTTGGCACGGGCGCATGAGTTGAGGTTGCCGCAGTGGATGAAGGATTTCTTGCAGATGGTGCGGCAGTGGTTGAGTGCGGGGAAGGCGTTGCTGGATCTGGGGCTGGGGCTGCATGAGCTGGAGCGGAGGAGTAAGGCGGGGCAGCTGGATGGGGTGCAGGTGGATTTTGTGGAGGCGGTGCATGCGCTGAGTAATAATATGGAGAGGTATTGGGTGGAGGATGGGATGGCTCTAGGGGAGGAGCGGGTGAGTGAGATGATGGGTGTGGATGGGGTGAGCTTTAGTGCTAAGACGGGGATTGGGGAAATGGATGTTGCGCTGAATCCGTATTGGATTTATCTTAGAAGTCGTTATGGACGGCAACAGTATAACTCACGAGGAGATTCTGGAGAGAATCGAGAAGAGCAAGGTGATTCAGGAGTTTCTCAAGAAGATGGAGGCAGAGGGGAATTACGGTCTGGAAGGGGCGGTTTACGGGCAGATAGCGGACGTGCCGAGCATGTCGGACGAGCTCGTGATCGCGTGCGTGAAGACCTTCGCGTAATTGATGAGGAGGTAGAGACGTGTACGCCAGAGATGGCGGGGGACACGTTGCAACGGGTGCGGGCGGAGAGTCCGAACGGGGCTTGCGTTGATCTGCTGAGCAATGCGGAGAATGCGACGTGCTTGATGATTGATGACGGTAATGGGCGGGCTACCGTTACCGTGAAGGAGGATGGGGATATTTGTGCGCTGGGTAAGGAGGTTTCTTGCCAGGTGAGTCAGGTGTCTCCTAAGCTTTTGATTGCGGCTATCCATCACGGGGGGATTAAGATGGATTGCTTTGGGCGTAACTTGGTGAATATTTACGCTCGTCTTGGGTTTAAGCCTGTGGCACGGGTGCCGTATCATGCGGAGTATGCGGATGAGGCGATGAAGGCTTACGTGAGGGATGTGTGTGGTGGGGTGGGTCCGGATGTGTATGTGATGATGCATGATGGGTCCGCTATGGAGGTGGTGCTGACGAAGTTTAAGGAGAAGTCTTTCAAGTTGTATTCTCAGCAGGAGTTGGATAGTTTGCCGAGTTTTGATGATTATGATGAGGCGTTGGGGTACAGGGACGGGTTGATCCGGCATGAGCTGGAGATGGCTAGCGGGGCGGCGATGTCTGTGGCGGAT
>CAZGGR010000016.1:0-42687 GCA_964525305.1 uncultured Akkermansia sp. | reverse complement strand
TGAGACAAATATTAATACTCCTTGGATGTTTTCTTGAAAAAAAGGTAGCAGTCGGTGCAATAGTTGTGTAATGGGTCTATGAATAACATAGATAATGAGGGAATTGAATCCCCATGTTGTTAAACATGGAATATTTCTATTGGGTGTTATTAGTAATAATGCAAGAATACTAAGGACTCCTAATAAATATAATATTAAACGATCAATTATATCGTTGGGTGTGATGTAGGGAAACCATAAAAGAGTTCTTTCTGTTATGATGTGTAATTTAAGTGCATATAGGCCACAAGTAATAATGATACAAAATAAAACGCACCCAAGAGATTTTAAATTATAATTCGTGTTGATTTCTTTGTTTTTTTTGTAAATATTTTAATTTCCCGCACCAATATCCAGCTATAAAAAAAGGAAATAAAGGAATTATTTTATAGAGGCAAAATGGATCTGTTTGTTTTAGTAGTCCTTGCAAAATACCTAAAGTTGTAAATAATAACAGGGAAGTTGTAATTCCCATTTTTTCCAATATAGGTATAGAAAGACGATATAAAATAAGAGCAAATAGATACCAAGCAGAAAGGTGTATGCTCATCCATTTCCAATTAGAAGGACTGAGTCCTCCTGCCCCGATCATCAGTATTGTGTTAAACGCTAATAATATTAGTATTAATCGCAGTATTTTTCTGGGAGTTAGAGAGCTTTTTTTGCTGAATAAACCAGATATAAAAAGGAATGCTGGCATATGGAACAAATAAATTGAATCAAAAATGGGTTTTAAGGGTCGGTATGTCATGATAAAGTGACCGATTAAAACTAGAAAAATTAAAATTCCTTTAGCATTGTCCCAATACGATGAACGATGAGATGTCATATTTGACTATATGAAATTTCAAATAAATTTGGAATTAACTTTTTAACTTTGTGAGTAATTTTTTTATGAAATATCGAATTTGTTGTTTTATCTTTATTGGTAAACTAATTCTTGTTTTAAGTATATCATATGTTTCATTTATCATTTGTTCTCCTGTAATGTGACTTCGATAAAGCATTTTCATGTAGTGAGAATAATTTTTTTTGTAATTTACTACGTCAAATATTTTTTGAAAGTTTTCAAGCTTATTTAGAGCATCTAAAGTCCACATTGTCCTCATACATTTTGAACAGTGTCCACAACTGCCAACCCCATGAGTGAGGCATACACTTAAATAAGTTTTGGCAGGTTCGTAGTCGGCAAGATCTTTTGTTTTTTCAAAACGAGAAACCGTTGCCCCCTGATTACAGATGCGTAGATGTGATGTAGAAAAAGCAGGAAGTGCAATTAGATCGTATTTTGCAGAATCGTATAATTCATTATCACGTAAACCAAAGTAGCTATTTAAATCACAACCGGTAGAGGCGTAATAATATCTCTTCCAAAGTTTTGCCATCATGTAAACGGCAAAGCAACTGGAATATAGGTGTGTTTTTAAATGATCTTGCGGAAAAGCCGTTGCGAAGTTAGAATTTGTTATTATAAGATCATACCCGTATTGTTCAGAAAATTTTATTGCATTCAGAACATTGTCTTTATAACGAGTATTGTTGGTTTTTCCTTGTGAAGTAAAAGCTCCTACATTGTTGATTAATAAATAATCTAGTTTGAAGGAATCAATATTACTTTCCGTTAATTGTTTAATGGCATATAATGAGTCGATTCCACAAGAACATCCTGTGCCAATTTTGCCTCCTCCTTCTAGAAGGGGGAGTGGTGGAGCAAGGTCTGCGATGATGTTTGGAGAATATAGGTGCGGTGAATATTTTGTTAAAGCAGGGATGAGTTCTGTTTGTAATTGATGGACGAGTTCCGCTGATAGGGGTGCTTTGCTGTATATATCACAGCGTTCTCGCATGGCTAGGCTTAAAAGGCCAATGAGATAAGCGTCTCCTCGTTCAAATGTTAAAAAATCGCCAAATTTAATATCAACTTCAAAAATAATTTCACGTTCAATGTTGCCGATGGAGACCCTGCATTTTTGAATTGCTTTTTCCTCATTCCGTTCTACCCAAGGTTGACCAATAACCAGTTTTCTGATTGTAGCTGTAGGTGGCAACAAAAAACTGTGGGACATTCTTTGGATATCTTTTTCTGAAAAATCTGGGATCATGATTTTTTGTGTTTTATTTGTTCTTTTATAAGAGTTAATAGAAATTTTCCTGTAGGATCTTTTTTTATGTATAATAATAGTATGTATAGAAAAATAGAACAAATGCTACCTAAACATAAAATAATTAATGAGTTTGCCTGAATAAAATTGCGTATATATAAAATATTTAGTAAAAAGGATGGTGTGTTTGCTATGCATGCCATAGAAAGATACGGATAAAAATCGCTTATTTGTTGACGCATAGTTAATTTACATATGCTAGAAGTAAGATATAAAGATAGTAAAAATGCAAATATACCTGTAAGAATAGCGGCTATACATATGCCAATAATGCTGTGCCATGCTCCTATGAGCATAGCAGAAATACCAAAAAAACGTAATATAGTTTCTTTTTTTAATGAAATATCAGTTCTACCTAAAACAGTATAGAGATTGGAATTAATATTTGATAGAGGATCTAACATAATTCCTAGGCAGAGTAATTGAGCGTAAAATGCACATGCCCCCCATTTTTCTCCGTATAAAGTAATGATGAAAGAATGGCTATTTGCGGCCATTGTTATCATTCCTCCTTCGACGATAAGGGCTGTTAGTCGTATATATTTTCTGTAAGTTTGTAAAAGGTATTCTTGATCATTTTGGATGGTTGCTAAAATAGGATATGATACATTGGATATGACCTGTTGAATGATATTAAGAGGGGTACTACAAGTTGTATATCCTCGAGAAAATAATGCTAATTGTGATGGAGAATAAAATTTACCTATTATAAATGTACGTAATTGTTGATAAACAGTAGTTATTAATCCAGCAACAGTTAATCTAGAGCTGAAACCGAAAAGATTGATAAATGAATTTTTCGAAAATATAAATGATGGTTTCCATGGAGATACGGTCCAAATAATTGACAGGCTGATGACGCTTGAGAGTATGCCTTGTGCCATGGGGGCCCAATAGCTCCATCCTGCATAAGCCGCCCATATAGTAAAAGGCATGGGGGTGATGGTTGATATGATATTTATAATAGCAGGAGTTTTGAAATCTCGTCTGGCAGAATATAATGTATAGTGAACGCCTCCAGTGGAGTTTAAAAGCATCATTAATGCTGATACCCGTGTTAAGTTGACAAGAGCTGGTTGATTGAAAAAGGAAGCAAACCAATTTGCGGAAAGAAATAAAAGAGATGATAATAAAATACTCATTCCAATATTAAACCAGAATACAGTATTTATGTCTTCTTTAGTTCTTTCTTGCTTTCGTATTAAAGCAGTGCCGAATCCGCATGTTTGTAATTGTTCTGCTATAGCAAAAAAGAAAGCGGTTAATCCTAAAATTCCCATTTCATAGGGAGTAATTAATCGCGCTAAGATAATCCCAAAAAGAAACTGAACAGGCTGAATGGTAAATCGACTTAACATCTGCCATTTGGTACCGTTTATCGATTCGTCTTTGATTCTGCCCATATTGTGAAATGTATAATGTCTGATTCGTTATTAAATTAACGAATTATATTAAGATTGATTTTAAAATGTATTAATATGTTTATTGTAAATTTTATATAGTGTTTGTTTTAATTCACTGGCCATGATTGGGTTAATTCAGATTATCCTGTAAGAAACGAAGTCCTCTCGTGCGTTCTGCATCATGGATGGATTTGATGCGTGCCCAATCAATGGGAGATTGGAGTAAATGTGAAAGTGCCGTTTCATTCGATGGAGAGATGAGCCGTTCTTTGAGGTCAAATGTCCCTAATAGAGAATCAAAACGAGCTGACCCTCGGGAATGATTGCCGAAACAAATAAAAGGTTTATTAAAAATAATGGAGAAGACACAGCCATGGAATGAATCTGTAACAATGAAATCCGCGTCACGGAAATAGCGCAACCATTGAGCAACGTTATTGACAAAGCGGTCTTTACGTTGATGAGCCTCTGTGTGAGGCATGAGATTCTGATAGGGGAGATTTAACTGTTTTGCAATGAATTGCAGAGCACGTTGGGTTTCTTCATTTTCATCCAGAATGTAAGAGGCAATGAAGGGGCGTTTGTGTCCGATGGTCTTTTCTCGCTTGATGATTTGTTGTTCATAGTCAGATGGGTGTAGTAGAAGAGTGGGGTCTGGCATTTGCTCTGCCGGTGTGTCAAAGACCTCTTGGCAAAGGGATATCCCGGAGTGTTCTCGCACCGAGACTGACTTAAACTGCTGAAGAAGTTTTTTGCAAATGGAGGTTTCTTCTGGAGTTCCTTCCCATTGGTCTGAACCAAAGGATGCTGCATAGGCTATACTTTTGCGGCGAAGCGATTCCGGAAAGAAACGCAAGAAAAAGAAGGGAACGGTTCTTAAGTCTCGCACATATAAACATCTCCACACCTGGTCACTTCCTACAATGAAGCAGTCAAATCCTGAGGATTTGGAGTACAAGGGAGCCTCCTCCGAATTGTTACAAGGTGGCATATATTCAACTGAACCAATATATTTGGTCTCAAAGTCGAGAGCCATGAAATAGTTTTGTTTACCGATGGGGTTGATGCGCTCGGTATAAATATTACCCTGGCGGCAAAGCCACAATGCGAGGCGTCTTAAAGCAGACCTAATATAAACATTAGGGCTTTTTTGAGGCTTGCGGTACTGAAAAAGAACAGGCTCATGTTGTAATGTCCGGAGGACTTGGCAGAGAGCAAACGCTTGGAGCATGCCTCCATAGTTCCCGTGTAGAGGATGTGTTAGGATGCCTATTCTCATGGAGTTGTAGTAAAAGATGAAGTTTTTGTTCGTTGGATATAGCGTGATACCCTGATTCTAGGCCATAGGCTGGGTAAAAGTCTCGCTTGTGCTTGTCGCTGATAGAAGTGACAAAAGAACAGAGTTAATATTTATGTACAGAAAATGAATTGTCAAGGGAGGATCACTTGGTAGATATCTGTTATAAGGGATTTGAGGTTACTTATTGTTAAGATGGAATGATTTTTTTGATAAATGCGTGAAAATAAGTATGATGGCGATAATAAATAACGGTCCCAAAATATCGGCATAACCGATCATGCCCATAGTATTAATGGGAATCAGCCACAGAAGCCCCCACCAAGCCAGAGACAGCAATCGTAATAAAGGACTTGTTTTGTTGCCGGATAGGAAGACATAGATAATAAGTGCCCAAAGGTAGGAAAAACGGGGAAGTGAAATCAGCCATTCCCTATAGGAATCGCTGATGTAGGTAAGAGTGATGCAAGAACCTATAGCGGGGAGGTCTCCCCATATGTCCTCTGTTGAGAACATCAGATTCATGAGTAGATTCATCATTAGCCCGGCGTATACGGTGAGCATGAGAGATCTCCATTGTGTCCCTGTTTTTACTGCCAAGAGTAAAAATGCTGGAACAATGATGCAAGGGGACATAAGTAGAGCTGCTCTCCAGAAAGGAAAATCTATTCCTATTTTTACGGAAAGAGGTACCCCTTGTGGAATATGAGAAAGAACGGCCCAATAGAGAAGTAGTAGGAGAGTACAACGATATTTGACAAAACGGGGAACCGGGCGTTCTGTGTCAGCTGGAAGCCCCAACCATTTGAGGGAACTGTTCCGATGAGACGAATAAGACATAACAAACAATGAATATTATTATGCTTGAGACAATAAATGAGGACAATAAAACAATTTCGCACCTTGGGTGGAATTGGAGCTAAGGATTTCTTTTCATAAAAAAGCAGTCGCTCTTTAAAAAGCGACTGCTGGTAAAGGTAAAAATATTTGAAATCCTTTTTATGTTGAATTAGGCTCGACGATGTCGCAGAGCTAGTGAGGCAAGAGCCAATAGACTAAGAGTGGTCGTAGTCGGTTCGGGAATCGACTGAGTACCTACTGTCAGTTCTCCGGTGAGGGTAGAAGCTCCATTGATGCCGGTGATAAGCTGAGAGAATGAAATCCCGGATGAAACGTCATATGTTAGCGGAGTCGTGGTTGAGACGGTTCCGATTGTGGCAGAGTTCAGAGTGAGTACTTTGTCCTCTGCATGATAAGACAGATTCATCTGAATATTAATGGGTGTTGAAAAGTCTAGCGGCCCTATAGTCAGAGCGGCAACGGGATCTATATTGGTTGTTTTGATGCGAAGTTCTCCGCTGTTTTGTGCCAAATAGAGTTGGAAGCCTCCCGTGTAGTTATCGGCGTAAGCGTTATCACCGGTGGCGAGTAGAGCTGTCCCCCATTCATTATATGATTGGGTCAGGGAGACCGTTAGATCCAGCGTCCAGTTGTCATCAATTGTTACTGAGGGTGTAATGTTTAAGGCTTTCTCGCTATCAGACAGATTGAGATCGTATGAAGTAGTTGAAGCAAACGCAATGTTTGTAACACAAAAGACCGCAACTGCCGCGAGAGTAATGAGTGATAGTTTCATTTTGGTGTTAATCTGATAGGTAAATATTTTTAAATCATTCAGGAATGAGAGGAATCCAAATCTTTTTTGATAGCTCGAACTTCTTTAATCAGAGCAGGAAGTTTTCTGATGGCAGCATATTGACGGGTGGCGTCTTTGAATGGAGATGCTGGAACCCCCCAGTAAATGGAGTCTGACGGAATATCAGAAAGAACCCCCGTTTTGGCTGCCAATGTGGCCTTAGTTCCGATTTTAAGATGACCGGCAATGCCTACTTGAGCGGCAATGGTGACGTAATCTTCTACCTTGGTACTGCCGGCAATCCCGGATTGGGCTACGATAATGCAATGTTTGCCAATAACGACATTGTGCCCAATTTGGACAAGGTTGTCTATTTTGGTCCCTTCTCCTATAATGGTGCGACCAAATCTGGCCCGGTCTATGGTTGTGTTGGCTCCAACATCCACGTCATCGCCTAATTCTACAATGCCCACTTGGTCAATACCTACGTAGCGACCATTATCTCCCATCAGAAAACCGAATCCATCAGAACCAATAACCGCTCCGGGTTGTATGGTTACTCGATTCCCAAGTTTGCAACGTTCTCGAATTGTAACATTGGCGTGTAATCGACAATTCTCTCCTATGGTGACACCATCTCCGATTTCGCATCCATTGCCAATATCTGAACCGTCGCCTATGACACAGTGAGCTCCAATGCAGGAGAATGCCCCAACGTGGATTTTATCCGGATTGAAACTGGCCGATGGATCAATAACTGCGGTGGGATGAATCCCTGGAGTAAAGCGATAGGACGAGGCCATGAAATACTTCACCAGGGCATTAAAAGCCATGGAGGGATTGTCAACTTCTACGAAGGCAACATGTTCCGGATAGGCTGGTAACCCCGGAGGTACTAAGACGAGTCCGGCAGACGTGTTCAGGAAATCGTGGAAGTATTTTTCGTTGCCAAGAAAAGAGGCCTCTTCGTGAGATGCCTCAAGAAGAGAAGCGACCCCGAATACAGATAGTTCAGGGTCGCCGGAAAGGATTTTCCCCCCTGTAAGGGTGGCCACGGCTTCAAGTGAGAGCTTCATGGAGATATGTTTCAGCCTTTAAGGGAGGAATGTCAAGGGTTACTTGGCTGCAGGAGCTGCGGGAGTTGCAGGAGCTTTTTTCTTGTTAGGATCAAAGTCCTTAGGAGCATTTTTGTTGAGTTCCTTCATGACAGATGGAGTGATGTCCATACTTGGCTTTGAATAAACAAGAACTTGATTGGAGCGGAGTGCCTGTGCGCTCTTATCCAAGATAAGGTCATAGCTCCCCTTGGTGGCGATATCTTCTGTAACCTTAGTGATTTCTTCCATGATTTTGGCAGAGCGCATTTTCATCTGTTCTTGCAGGGACTTAAGTTGGCGTTCTACAAAGCCACGGCGTTCTTGTTCCAGAGCGATTACTTCTTGCCGCTTGATCTGAGCCTTTTGTTCCAGTTCTTTTTTATCCTTTTCGTTTAGTACGGGATCCTGGAGCTTTTTAACCATATCGTTGAACTCGGCTTCCATCTTTTTGATGGTTTCGGTACGAGTATTATTGGTTTCTTGCACTGCTTGAGCTGCCTTCTCAACTTCAGCCTGAGCTTCATGAGTTTTGTAATAGTCGGCAAAAAGTTTTTGTACGTTAACTGTGGCAACTTTAAGCTCGGCATTAGCTGTGGCACTGAGAGCCATAGCTGCAGATACACATAATGCGGTTTTGAAGAATCTCATAATTTTTTATCGTCTTCTGACTGTGTCAGTTTACATATGAGAAAGCATGCGTCAACCTTGGAGCAGTATTTCGGGATTGAACTTTTGTCATCATGGGGTCACTTTAGGCGCATGCAAACATTTTCCACCAAGGCTCAATTGAAGGCTGCTCTTCTTAAACATCATCGTAAACAGGAGCATGTAGTGTTGGTTCCCACAATGGGAGCTTTGCATGCCGGGCATCGTGCTTTATTGGAACAAGCTCGTAAATTGGCAGGTGATGACGGTGTGGTAGTAGCCAGCATTTTTGTAAACCCGATACAGTTTAACAATGCCTCCGACCTCCAAACTTATCCTCGTACTCCGGAAAAGGACTTGGAGGTTTGTGAAGGTGCCGGCGTGGATTATGTATTTTCTCCGTCTCCTGAAGAGATGTACCCGGGGGAACGCAGTATTGCCGTGGAAGAAAACTTTTTGTCCACTACACTGTGTGGTGCTTCCAGACCGGGACATTTTTCTGGCGTTTGTACGGTGCTGTCTAAGTTGTTTAACTTGGTACAGCCGACGGATGCTATTTTTGGTAAGAAAGATTATCAGCAACTTGCTATTATCCGCCGTATGGTGCGTGATTTGGATTTCCCTGTCCGTATACATGGCGCAGAAATTGTAAGGCATGAAAATGGCTTGGCTTATTCTTCTCGAAATGCACGTTTGACGCCGGAACAAAAGGAGCAGGCTGTAGTGATACGCAAGGCAATGTTACAGGCCAAAATTGAGTTTCAACAGGGGATGGATGTCCAAACGGTGAAGAAGCATGCCTCCGCGATGATTGAGGCGGTAGCGAATACCCGTATTGATTATTTGGAGGTTGTGGATGCAGAAACGATGCAGCCTTTGGCGGAAAATCGTAATCCTGCCCTGATGGCTGCTGCCGTGTATTTTGGGGATGTGCGTCTTATTGATAATATAGAGCTTTAATCTGTTAAGGATTTTTTTATATTGCTCCTGTGATTACTGCCTCGAATCTCCATCGTAGCTATTCCATTGGCAAGAACTCCATTGAGATTTTGCATGGAGTGGATTTGCATATTGCCGCCGGAGAAAAAGTGTTTTTGTGTGGCCCCAGTGGGGCCGGCAAAACGACTCTGATGTATACGCTTGCCGGGTTGGAGACGCCTCAGGACGGTAAGGTGATGATAAATGGTACGGATATTTATTCCTTGTCCGCTACTGCTCGTGCTGTGTTTCGTAATCGAAACATGGGATTCATTTTCCAGAATTACTTGTTAATGCCGGAGTTGACGGCATTGGAAAACGCCTGTTTGGCTTCTTCTATAGGAAAGAGGCCTCGTGTAGAATATGTGATGGAGCTCATGGATCGCGTGGGGCTTTCTCATCGTCTGAACCATTTGCCTTGCGAATTGAGTGGAGGCGAGCAACAACGTGTTGCTATTGCCCGTGCTCTGGCTAATGACGCTCCTATTATTTTTGCGGATGAACCGACCGGTAATTTGGATCGAAAGAACGGAACGGAGGTGTTGGAGCTTTTGTTCGGTTTGGCGGATGAGGCTCGTAAGACGTTGGTAATCGTGACGCACGATGAACATTTGGCTCTTATGGGAGATCGAATTATTACAATTATGGATGGCGTAGCTGTTTGAATGTGAATGTTGTAGCCTGATGATTGTGACGGAGTGTTGATGCTGAGCTTTTGTTATGTCTCGTAGTTATCTGCTCTGCAAATCGATGCTGGGGGCTCGGTTAGAGTAGTTACAAGTTGTTCCCTTTGTGTTGGAGCCGAGGTGTATGAACGGGATTGCATTCTTGCATGATGTCGTGTAGCTTGATGGGCATGTGGGACTGGATTATGATCAAGGATGTACTCAGGGCCGGCGTTGAGATTTTCATCCTGTGGGTGTTTTTGTACCAGATATATCGTGCATTTCATGCGACGCGTGGTGCTCGTATTATGGTCGGCTTGTTTGCCTGTTTCTTGGCTTTGGTTGTGCTGGCTTTTTTCTTCAGACTCAATGTTATATCATGGATTCTGACGCGTATTTTTGCGCCGGGTTTAGCGCTGGCTTTGGTTGTTATTTTCCAACCTGAGTTGAGAGTGGGGTTGGCGAAGTTAGGCAGTCATCCGTTTTTCTCTTCCTTTGCTAAGTTGCAGCGTGTGGATTTTCTGGATAACTTCTGCAAGGCTGTCAGTAAACTTTCCAATCAGAGATTTGGTGCCTTGTTTGCTTTTGAGCGTAGCATCAGTATGAAGCCTATAGAAGATTCCGGTGTGAAGCTGGATGCCATTTTTTCACCGGAATTGGCATTGACGATTTTTCATACTAAAACAGCTTTGCATGATGGAGGCGTGGTGATTTCCGGCGATCGCATTTCCGCAGCGGCTTGTGTGTTTCCGGTTTCTCAGAAGGAAATGAGCGATCGAACTTTGGGGTTGCGCCACAGAGCTGGCGTAGGAATGTCTGAGGAGAGTGACTGTGTTGTCGTGGTTGTGTCTGAAGAAACAGGAGCTATTGCTCTGGCTATAGGTGGTAAGCTGGAGCGTAATTTGACTTCGGAACAATTGAAGAGTCGTTTGGAAGAATTGTTAAATATTTCCCCGTCCAATGAAAAAACTACTATTGCTTAATTGGCCTGCTAAATTATGTTGCCTGGTGCTGGCTGTACTTATCTGGTCTTTTATTAACCACTGGGTGACCACGAATGATGGTGTGTCTAATCGTGAACAGCTTGATGAAATCAGACGCTCTCATCCCTGAAGATTTATTGATATGAGAAACTTGATTGTGACAGGAACCGATACTGAGGTCGGTAAAACCTATGTAAGCTGTTTGATTATCAAAGCTCTCAGGGATGCTGGGATTAATGCTGTAGGGTTTAAGCCGATAGCTTGCGGTGATAGACAGGATGTCCGCCTGTTGCGTGAAGCAGGTCCGGATGGGTTAAGTCTGGAGGAGTTGAATCCCATTTATTTGAGGAATACTACGTGTCCTTATATGGCTGCTCGGTTAGAGAATTGTCAGGTGGATGAGGATCGTGTATTACGTGCTTACGAGGCCTTGTCGGCAAAATATGAATGTGTGGTGATAGAGGGCATAGGTGGTTGGGAAGTGCCTATTGCTGCCGGAAGGAACTTTAGTGATCTGGCTGCAGATATTCGTTTGCCTGTGTTATTGGTGATAGGTAATAGATTGGGAGCTCTTAATCATGCTCTATTGACACTGAATGCAATCAAGGCGCATGGGTTGGAATGCTTGGGCGTTATTTTTAATAACATCAAGGAGGAATGGGATACCGCTTGTGTAACAAATCGAGGGGTATTGGAGGATTTGACGGACGTCCCTGTTTTAGACGAGCTGATTCATGGGCAGGATTTTATGGATATTGACGGCTTGATGAAACGTCTGAGTTGAATATTCCCCCTTCTCTCAAGGGTAGTTGGGCAAGGGCTCTCTATCTTCCTTTTAATGTATTTTATGAATCGGTAGTTTTTTCTTCGAAAGCAGCCAAGATGGCTTGGTGGACATCTTTTGCTGTATGAATTTCCGGTAAAAAATCCGGACCGATGAAGATGGGTTGCTGATTTGTAGGAATACGGTCTCTGCCATGGGAGCCTTTTATCTGATTCCCGTGGAGAGGGATTACTTTCATTAGTGCGCGGAATCCCAGTTTCTTTTTCAGAAGAAAGGCCGCAGCATGAAGCATGGGGAATTTAAGTTGTTGATCAAAAAACATTTCTGCCGGATCGTAACCGGGTTTGCGATGAATATCCACGCAGCGGGCAAAATCTGGAGCCTTGGTATCATCTGTCCAGTAATAGTAGGAGAACCATGTATCCGGTGCGGCAATAGCGGTGAAGTCTGGCAGGCGTTCTTGGGCAGCCGAGTTGAGGATGGAGAAGTCGGTTTCTCTGATTTCTTCTACGCCGGGTGTAGTTGCGAGTAACGCACGGACTTCTTCTTTGATAGAAGGATCGTTGATGTAAATCAGGGCGGTTTGGTGGTCTGCTACAGCAAATGCTTTAGAAGCTCCGCAATCTAGCATTTCTAAACCTAATTCCGGTTTTACGGTAATCCATCCTCGTTCTCTGAAAATGCGGTTAAGTGCAATATTGTGGGAAACATCAGAGATACCGTATTCGCTGAGAACAATGGGGGTGACTCCCGCTTGTTCAAAGAACTCGATTAAATCACAGAGAAGATCATCTAACTCTTTTGCTGCACGAGCTGCTTGAGGAGAAGATGGCCCATATTTTTGAAGGTCATAATCCAGATATGGCAGATAGATGAGGCTGAGGGAAGGATGATGCTTTTGTTCTATCCATCGGGCAGAGTTAGCAATCCATTGGGTGGATTGGATGCCGGTCATCGGTCCCCAGAATGTGGGGAAAGGAAATTCTCCCAGATCTTTTTTGATGGTCTCTCTGAGTCCCATGGGTTGGGTATAAATATCAAAGATTTTACGACCGTCGGCAGGGTACATGGGGCGCGGTGTAATAGTCCAGTTTGCAGATGAGTACATATTGTACCACCAGAAAAGTTTGGCGCAGGTGAACTCCTCCCCAAATCGTTCTCTTAATTTTTCCCAGATACGTGGTCCTTGAACCAATTTGTTTGATTGTTTCCAGAATTGGACCTCAGACATATTGCGATTGTACCATCCATTCCCGGGAATGGCGTGTTCTTGTGGCAACAGGCCTGTTATATAGGTGCTTTGGGCAGAGCAGGTTACTGCTGGAAAAACGGGAGGGAAAGCTGTTGTTCTCTGTGCTTGTGCCCAAGCGGAGAGTCGGGGCATATGTTCCATCACCTGGAGCGAAAGAGCTACTGCATCAATGACGGCTACACGAGTACGGAAAGGCTTCATGGAAAAATCTTAGCAAATGGATTCGGAAAATCTATCTTTCCATTTGAAAAAGGTAGCAGTATCCGTCATGATTCTCTGCATGGAACGTCAGGATAAAAGACTCGTAGATCAGTTGCGGCCGATTAGCTTTGAAACAGGGATTGCCCCGAATGCTACTGCTTCCGTGCTGGTAACCTTTGGCAGAACTAAGGTTATTTGTGCCGTTACGATAGAGGAGGATGTACCCCGCTGGATGAAGATGCAGAGGGTGGAGGGAGGCTGGTTGACGGCTGAGTATTCGATGCTCCCTTATTCCACTCTTGAACGCAAAAGACGTGATATTACTGCTGGCAAACTAGACGGGCGTTCTAGTGAAATCCAGCGCTTGATCGGGAGATCCCTGCGTGCCGCTGTGGATTTAAGTAAAATTGGACAACGGACGATTTGGGTTGATTGCGATGTATTGCAGGCTGATGGCGGTACGCGTACTGCGTCTATTACAGGGGCATCTGTGGCGGTGGCTATTGCCGTGAATAAATTGTTGGCAGAAGGGAAGTTAACGGAATCTCCGCTAAAGAGCTTGGTCGCAGCTGTGTCTGTAGGGATGCTTGGCGGAGAAGCTTTATTGGATCTTTGTTATGTGGAAGATAAGGATGCGGATGTGGATATGAATCTTGTAATGACAGATAAAGGTGAGTTTGTGGAGATTCAAGGTTCTGGGGAAGAGGCTGTATTCACTGCAGAGCAAATGTCACGAATGCTTGAACTCGGCCGTAAGGGTGTGAAAGAAATTACAGAACTCCAGCAACAGATTATTGCAGAGGCTGACAAACCGTCTGCTGACGCTCTGGAAGGATTGAGTTCTTTTTTTAGCAATGGCAGGTAGAACTTATCTACAGGCTTAGTAAAGAAGCGGGGATGGATTGATTCCACCCCCACTTCTTTTTTACAGATGTGAGGTTTTTATGAGAATATGCTTGTCCTGACAGATAAATCACGTTAATAGTAGAAACGAACATAGATAACCGCTGCGGTTTTCTTAGACTGTAAACATTCCATTATATCCAACATATGAAAGTATCTTTTGCAACGCACCAATTACGCCGGGGTTTCACCCTGATCGAACTTTTGGTTGTTATCGCCATTATTGCCATGCTGGCCGGTGTGGCATATGGTCCTATCCTTAACCAGGTTAATAAGGGTGATCAAATGCAAGCCTTGTCCAACATGAAGAACGTTGGTGTGGCAATGAATGAGTTTAAGTCCAATACCAAGTTGGGGAACTTCCCTGATGACATTACGGCTGAACGTGTAGTGGCTCAGCATAACTATATGAGCGGATTGGGTGCCTTGCAGGGGGATACATCCAATGATTACTTCCGTCAGCTTTTGGGTAATGAATCCGTTTCGGAAAGTAACTTCTATGCTAAAGTTCAAACTCCTTCCGGTGGTTCAACCGTTACCCCTAACAATGAAATCTATGATGGTCAGGCTTTGACCGCTGGTGAAGTAGGTATTTCTTATGTCATGCGCAAGGGTGACAATGGTAAGAAGATTGGTATCGGTAGTTCTGTCGGTGAATATCCTCTGATGGTTACTTCTGTTCTTCCTGCTGAAGATGGTAGCACCGTTGTCCCCGGTAATGCCGTGCGCTTTGACCCGGATAGCTTCCGTGGTAAAGTCTTGATCTTCACGACGGCTCAGAGTGCTAAAACTCTGGAACTTGATGACAATGATAGCCTTCAGGATACATTCATTCCTAAGAGAAGAGGTAGAGATATTAGCGATCAGTTCCTGATTCTTACCCCTGATTTCAGCGGCCAGGAATAAGATTGTTATCGCCAAAACGATTCGTAAAGGACGCGTCTTTTAGGACGCGTCCTTTTTTGTTTGGTTTGTTACGATAATCTGATGCCTCTGGTTAGGAAAGACGATGGCTTCTGTTTCTCTATCTCTTGTTTACGGGAACGGCGGGGGAATAGTAGCTCCTATGGGAATGTTGTTAAACGGTTTAATTGGGAGATGGGTATCCTTCTCTAAGTGTTGTTTACTTCACAGGTTAAAAGCGAAGGAGAAAAGGATTGTGTTCTCTTATCCATTGATGCGATTTTGTGCATATTAAACGCATAGTGGTTCGATAAGTAGGAAATAGGATAGAGTTGAAAGGTCAAAAAGTTATCTAGAGATGTAGTTTGTGTTTGGCCGATAAGGATACCCTTACGGTGAAGATTGGTGATAAAAAAAAGAGCGTCTCGGCTCTGTCGCAAGCCAAGACGCTCCATGGTGAGAGAAATAGAAATGGTTTATTTATCGGCAGGAGTGCCGAATACATTGATTTCCCCGACAGATGCACCGTTACCATCCAGTGCGTTAGTCCCTATAAAGCGGAAATAACGAACAGGAGTATTGATGTTTTTAATGTTGACGTTTTGTTCAATGGGGTTGGCTCGAAGATTAGAGAACTCTCCTTCTGCTGCCTTAGTCCAGTTCTTGCCGTCTTGGCTGACTTCAAATTGATATTTATCTGTCATGCCGGATGTCTTGCCATCCTGTCTGGGCAGGTAGGAGAAGCTGGATAGTTGATATGATTTGCCCATATCTACTACAAAGGATTGCGGTGTTGCTGACTTAGTAATCCAGGACGTTTCCGGATTATCATCGATGGCGGCGGTCGCGTTGCCGGATGTAGTCTCCTTTACTTTCCAGCCCGTTTTGCAGATGCCGAACTTGGCTTGACTGACCGGTCCCATTTTGCCCCCATCAAATTGACAACGAGCTTTGACAGTGCCACAGTTCGCAAACTTAACGCCCTGTTTGTAAACGGGAGATCCATTTTTAGGTTCACTGCCGTCTGTTGTATAAAGGATTTTGTTTTTGCCGTCTGCAATAATAACGAGGTTATCGCCTCGGCGGAAGATAGATGGACGCACGGCTCCTGCTGGTTGGCGGAAGAGGGAGAACTCAGAGATACAGGGTGTAGCTTGGCTCCCGGTAATGCGCAAACGCAGTTTTTGTGCGGTAATGGGGCGGTTAAGCCGGCGCAACACCTGATTACCTATGGTTTTACCATCATTATCAATGCAGACCCATTTGCCTTTGATCTGAGCATCAATATTGAAGGAGTCAACTCGTTGTCCTAAACGTATTTGTTCTCGCAAGCGAATAACATCAAAGGTCGCAGGCTTGGGAAGGGTGATTATCGCAGTTGGCGTCAGGTTATCATCTTCTACTGCCCAGTATGTTTCTATATTCCCATCAGTCATGTTGGAGGGTGCGAATTTTTTATCGTTCCCTCTCGTTTGAGAAGCCGTGGCCGTTGCTCCTAATGCGTAATCTTTGGAATAGAGTTTATCGCGCAATTCCTTGAACTCCATTAGTGTTTTAACATCGGCAGGATCTAATTTGCCTGTTTTGTCCGCTGCCACATTAAGGATAAGATTGGCTCCTCGTCCAACGGAATCAAACCATACTTGCATGAGATCTTCAGGTGATTTCACTCTGGAAGCTTGTCCCTGATGCCAGAACCAGCCGGCATGATTGATGGTTGTATCTCCTTCTGCCGGAACCCATCGCTCTCCTCCGCGTTTCCCGGTGCCGGCATTACCCCCATTGAGTCCAATCGTACTCCAGTGTGGGTAGTTAACATGGCCTTTTTCAGAGCCTCCCCATCGAGCGTCTCCATAATGTCCTGCTCCCCAAATGATACAATCGGGCTGAATCCCGCGGATCATGTTAACGATTTTTTCAAAGTTATAGTAATTCTCTGCATTTCCGATGTTGCGCTTTTCTTTGGCTCCCCCGTAGTAACCGTCGCCTCCATTCGCTCCATCAAACCAGATTTCAAAAACGGGTCCATAATTAGTTAACAGTTCCCTGATTTGCTTGTAGTAAACATCCAAGTAACCGGGCTTCCCGTATTCTGCATTATTTCTATCCCACGGACTGAGATAGGTCCCAAACTTGATCCCGTGTTTTTTACAGGCCAGCGCAAATTCTTTGACTACGTCTCCTTTGCCGTTTTTCCATGGGGCTTTTGTAATATTGTGGTCAGTGGACTTTGTGGGCCAAGCGCAGAAACCATCATGGTGTTTGGCTGTATAAATCATCCCTTTCATCCCTCCTTTTTTGAAGGTGGAAACAATGTCCGAAGCATTAAATTCTGTAGGGTTGAAGATTTCGGGCTTTTCATCCCCATAACCCCATTCTCTGCCTGTGAATGTATTTAATCCAAAATGAATAAAACCATAGAACTCCATCCGTTGCCATTTGACCTGGGATGGCGTTGGGACAACGCCGTGTGGCTTGGGGGCTTCAGCTGCCAACGCTGAGGTCATGGCTGAAGTGAGAAGTGCTCCGAATAAAAAAGATGTATATTTGTTCATGAAAACGTGTGTTAAAATACGAAACAGACTGCTTTTTTCTTTCATATAAAGGGTTTGTTTGTCAAGTTGAAAGCATAAAGTAAAATGTGTTAGTTAGTGTTAACTTTGTGTGCGGAGGGAATTCCTCTTGCTACGGAGTCAGATGGAGGGTAGCATTCAGAGGAGTTTTGTTCCCATGTCCTATTTCCGTTTTTTACTGATGACGCTGGTTTTATTAACCGGCTTCGCGTTTATCAGCGAGAGCGCACCCGTTTATATGGCCAGAAGGGATAGTAAATTTGCGCTGGTTCCCCTTTGTGATGGTTTTGATTTCCCGGTAGGTAAACCTGATGGGAAGGGTTATTATCGGTCTCGTGGCTTGCGGTTAAAGAGCCCTCGCCATATGGGTGAAGATTGGAATGGCAATAAAGGTGGTAATTCTGATTTAGGAGATCCTGTTTATTCCGTAGGTCATGGTGTTGTGACGTATGCTGCGGATGCTCGTGGCGCTTGGGGAAAAGTGGTGATTGTTCGCCATGCTTTCCGTGAGCCTAAGTCCGGGAAAGTGCTTTGTTGTCAAACTTTGTATTCTCATTTGAATGATATCAATGTGGTATTGGGGCAATTGGTGTTACGTGGAACGCAAGTCGGTACAATTGGAACAAATCGCGGTATGTATCCGGCGCATCTTCATATTGAATTGCATTATAATCCGGACGTGAATTGCGGACATCAGGGTATCCCTAAGACTGAGCGCAATTATGGCCGGTTGACGGATTTTATTACCCGTTTCCGGCGACTGCCTTTGGAAAAACGGATGGTCAGGGTTCCCATTGGTGGTTTTTTACCGTATAAAGGAACGGAAGGTCTTTGATTTCTATAGTTGTAAGACTATGAAATTGTGTATTTTCGGCGGTTCTTTTGACCCCATTCATGAAGGCCATATGAGAGTGGCTGTTCATGCTCGTGAACGTTGCTGTTTGGACAAGGTGTTGTTTATGCCGTGTTCTTTGTCTCCTTTAAAGGAGCAAAAGCCGTTTGTGACGAATGAACAGAGATGTCGAATGATAGAATTGGCATTGCAGGGTTTTGAATGGGCTGTATTGGATCGGTCGGATTTGGAGCTCCCTCCTCCATCATGGTCATGGAGGATTGCAGAGTTGATTGCAGACCGTAATCCGGAAGCGGAATTGTTTTGGCTGATGGGTAAAGATCAGTGGGATTCTTTGGAGCAATGGGGACGCTGGGAATATTTATCCGAATTAGTGACGTTTATTGTCTATCATCGAGGTGGAGTCCCTTTGCCTAAGGAGGGCGTCCGTGCTGTTTTTATAGCAGGTGATGAACCTGCTTCTTCTACGCAGGTGCGGTGTGATCTACGTATGGGGGTACGTCCTGTGCCTCATTTGAATAAACTTGTAGAGTCGTTTATTCGGCGGGAAGGGTTATACAATGTCCCGCAAAGTGAGTCTCCTCTTAAAAAAGTTTAGTAAAGAACTTGCATGAGTGTAAGACCATCGGCGGGAGCGCAGAATGGGCTTTTATCATGTGGGTTGGGCTCGTGGATAAGGCGTGACAATTCTTCTAACGATATTTTCCCTCGTGCTGCTTCATAAGCAGCTCCGGTCATGAGGCGTACCATCTTATAAAGGAAACCTGTACCGGTGTAGGTGATGAAAACGCGTTCCTCTTCTTGTATAACTTGTGCTTGCATGATAGTGCGGCGAAAATAGCCACTCGGAATGGGGGATGGCTCATTGCCTCGTAGTGCGGCAAAAGCACTGAAGTTGTGTGTGCCTATAAAGAGTTGAACCGCTTGTTTTAAGGTGTCCGCATCCCAACTTAGGGGCCGATGCCAGGCTAATCCTGCTTCAAAAGGACTAAGAATGGGGGCGCAGGAGATGCAGTAGCGGTATGTTTTCCCCGATGCACTGAAACGAGCGTGAAAGTCGGAAGAAACATATTCCGCATGGGTAATGCGGATTGTTTGTGGAAGACGTGTATTGATTGCTATTGGCCATTTCTCTGCCGGAATCCGGTGAGAATCTGGTGCGTCTATATGGAAAACTTGCCCCAAAGCATGAACGCCTGCATCCGTCCGTCCTGAGCCGTGAATGCGTACAACAGGTGATTTAAAGATTTCGGAAAAAGCGTGTTCCAGAATATCTTGTATGGTTTGTCCTCCGGGCTGGCTTTGCCATCCTTGATAAGGTCGACCATCGTATGCGACGGTGAAACGGATGCGTGGCATAAGGAAATAGTGTTGGATTGGTTTGAGTTTGGCAAGCGGCAAATGGTTGGATTTGGTGATTTAGAATGGATACAGGTGTGCATGCAAAAGGAGCAATACTGATGGATTTTTTTGATAGAAGGTTGACATATTGTTCAAAAAGCTGTTCCTTTCCAGCCAGTCAACTGTCTAATGAAGTAATTTGCCGAGATGAGTTTGCCTTACATCAATTTGTGGATATTTTGTTTGACTCTTCTGATTTTATTCCCATCTTGCGGTAATACGAGGAAAGTGACTGTTGCCTCTGTCCCTCCGGCTAATGTCCCTGTAGAGCAGATGACCGGTTTTTTTGAAGAAACGGGATTTATCCCGGGGCATTTGTTAAAATGGGAGGATGATCCGTCATTGTCCGGGGATCTTATGGTTGTTGTGGATAAGAAGAAACAGATGATGTTTGTGTATCGGGGTGTCCATCGTATTGCATATTCTCCCATCAGTTCCGGTGAAAGTTCGGGAATGACGCCTACCGGTTATTTCCTTATTTCTGACAAGGATGAGGATCATCAATCTTATTATGGGTCTTTTGTTAATGCCGATGGGGAAATGAGAAATGGCGATATTCGAAAGGATTCTCCGGAACGGGGAGAGTGTTTTAAGCCGGCTAAGATGCCTTATTTTTTAAGGGTGAGTGGAGCTGTTGGTCTTCATGAAGGATATTTGCCCGGTAGGCCTTCTTCCCATGGATGTGTACGCCTTCCGCAAATGATCGCAAAGAATCTGTTTGAGGTGGCGTCTATAGGAACCCGCGTGGTTATTGTAGATGGAAATTGGAATATTCATGATCTTCAGAATCAGCCCGATGAGATATTCAAGTCGGTTCCAAAATCGCCGCCATCTCAAAGAAAGGCGAAGCCCGACCCTGATGAAAAAAACGATGGTAATGCTCGGATGTCGTCAGGGGAAATAGCTGGTACCGGGCTTTCGATAGAAAAAAGTAAAGTATAAATTGGTATTTCCCCATTGGTTGAATTAAGAGAGTCCTCGGCTGTTATGCCGAGATTCACCACTTCGAGCTCGAAAGACTTTGGAATACCGCCTCATCCGGCTGCATTTCCAAGTTCGTTTACTCAATTCCCGGCGATATCCTTGCAGATCCCAAGTATTCTGATAAAATTTACTATGGTGTTGCACATAAGCAGAGCGATGGTTTTTAGTAGTGTAGTTGCTGCTAATTTACTAACATTTGCAATATGTGTAACTTTTACATTTGTAAAATTTTAGAAATTTAATTTAACCAACGGTTTGATATTTTTTAAGAATATGGCTTCAGAAGAATGGAATAATATGGTGTCAGGGCGTTTTTATAATCCGCAAGATCGGGAATTAGCTGACGCTCGTCTTCGTGCTCGGCGGTTGCTTGTTAGATATAATCAATCGGATCCGGAGGATCAGCACTTGCGCCATGAGGTAGCTCGGGAACTTTTTGCTCAAATGGGAGAATGGTGCTATTTGGAACCTCCTTTCCGATGTGATTACGGGAGTAATATCCGTCTGGGGGATCACGTGTATGCGAATTTTAATCTGGTTGTATTGGATTGTGCTCCTGTTACAATTGGCAATAACGTGTTGATTGGTCCTAATGTGGGTATTTATACTGCCGCTCATCCCGTGAATCCAAAAGAGAGGCTGGAAGGAAAGGAGTTCGCTCTGCCTATAACTATTGAAGATGGAGTGTGGATCGGTGGACATTCGGTTATTCTCCCGGGTGTTCATATCGGTGAAAATTCTGTTATAGGTGCAGGTAGCGTGGTGACAAAGGATATTCCTGCTAATGTGGTGGCTGTGGGAAATCCGTGCTGCGTATTGCGTCCTGTTTCGGAGAATGATGTAAAATCGATGTGATGATGGATATTTGAATTGCTTTTGAGGAAAAATGGTGCATAGTGAACGCCCTCACAGTGTCGATTAGCCGCTGCCACGAGCTAAATACATTCAAGGAAAACACTTATGAGTAACGAAATCAATTTGCAGGAATTCAAGATGCATGAAAAGGATTCTGGAAGCTCCAGCTACCAGATTGCCCGTTTGACCCAGCGCATCGCTCACCTGACCGAACACTTGAGCACCAACAAACACGATGTTTCTTCTCGTCGTGGTTTGTTGAAGATGGTAGCTCTGCGTCGCAAGCTTCTTGATTATGTTAAGCGTGAAGATCTGGCTCAGTATCAGAGCCTGATTCAGCGTCTTGGCCTTCGTCGATAAACGACGGAGATTATTCCCGTTTGATTCAGCCGTTGCGGTTTTCCGTAGCGGCTGTTTTTCTTTGTTTAAAGAGGTACCCCCTTAGAGATGGGACGCTGACTATTTGCTTGCATTATTCTTGACTGGGGGTATGCTTCACAGCAGACGTTCGGGGAATGTGTTCCCTGCACGTTGCTGTCGGGCATGCCTTGAGAAATTTTCTGATTTTCACAGGCTGACAAGTCGGTAAATAGGATCGATTCGCTTGACCCATAGGGGTGTGCGTTCATCCGCGTAAGCAGTTTTTTGTCCTGATTTACGGAAAGAAACTGTTGCGAATAACACTCTTCCTGAGGCACTGCCCGTATCCGATGCCATTCAGGCTTCTCGCCCGAAGCCGGTCTGAATGGGATGATGAGGCTGCGGGTGACTGAAAGACAAAATATAATGAGCATACATTCTGTTGAATGCAACGTTGGTGCTAATCCTATTACGATTGAAACCGGGAAAATGGCTCGTCTGGCAGACGGTGCTGTTGTCGTTCGTAGCGGGGATACGGTTGTTCTCGTAACCGTGGTTAGTGCTACTAAGGTCAAGGAAGGGCAGACATTCTTCCCTTTGTCTGTGGAATATAAGGAAAAGGCCGCTGCTGCAGGGTTGTTCCCCGGTGGTTATTTCAAGCGTGAAGGCCGTCCCACGGAAAAGGAAATCCTGACATGCCGCATGACGGACCGTCCTTTGCGCCCGATGTTCCCCAAGGGGTATTTTTATGATACGCAGGTAATTACCTTATTGCTTGCTGCTGATGGTGAAAATGAACCGGATATTTTGAGCATTAATGGTGCTTCTGCCGCATGCGTAGTTTCTGATTTGCCCTTTGCTGAACCTGTCGGGGCTGTGCGTGTGGGGCGTATCGATGGCGAGTTTGTGATTAACCCGACCAATTCCCAACGGGAAAACAGTCAGTTGGATCTTGTTTTTGCCGGTACCAAGGATAAGGTTATCATGATTGAAGGTTCCGCCAATGAATTGCCGGAAGAAGATTTCATCGCCGCTTTGCACGTCGCTCAGGAAAATGTGAAAGTGATTTGCGAAAAGCAGGAAGAACTTCGCGCTGTTTGTGGTAAGGAAAAACGTGCTTATGAACTTTGTCTGGCTAAGCCGGAATTGCTGGAAATCGGTTATGAAATTGCCGGTGACCGTATCGAGGACGCTATTTATGCCCCTTCTAAGATTGAACGTCAGAAGAAGGTCGGTGCTCTTCGTGATGAAGTGGAAGCCGCAATCAGAGAACGCCATCCTGAGGCTACGGATTTTGATGTGGAACAAGTTTTTGAATACATTCAGAAGAAAGCGTTCCGCATTTCCATCATGGAAAAAGATAAGCGTGCCGATGGCCGTGCTATTAAGCAGTTGCGCCCGTTGACCGCAGAAACTAATGTTTTGCCCCCTGTGGTTCATGGTTCTGCCTTGTTTGCTCGTGGAGAAACGATGTCTCTTTGCTTAGCAACGCTTGCTCCATTGGAAGAACGTCAGTATTTGGATAACTATACGGGGAGCGTGAATGAAAAACGCTTCATCCTTCACTACAACTTCCCTCCATTCTCCGTGGGTGATACCGGCCGCTTTGGTGGTCAGAACCGTCGTGAAATTGGTCATGGCGCTTTGGCTGAACGTTCCATTGCTCCGGTTATTCCCAGTGAAGATGACTTCCCGTATGCCGTCCGTGTTTCTTCTGAAATTATGGAATCTAACGGGTCCACTTCCATGGCTTCTGTTTGCGCCGGTACGATGTCTCTGTTGGCTGCCGGTGTGCCGTTGAAGCGTCCTGTCGCAGGTATTTCCGTAGGTTTGGTTACAGAACAAAATGACCAGCATGAAATCACCAATTATAAGACCTTGTTGGATATTATCGGTTCTGAAGACTTCTATGGTGATATGGACTTCAAACTTTGCGGTTCTGCTGAAGGTGTGACGGGTTATCAGTTAGACCTTAAGTTGCCTGGTATTCCTCTTTCCATTCTGGAAGAGGCTATTCATGTGGCTAAGGTCGGTCGTATGGACGTGCTGAAGGTCATGAATGATGCTATTGCCGCTCCTGCTCAGATGAGCCCGAATGCTCCTCGTATTGAGACCACTAAGATTCCTGCCGATCGTATCGGCGAATTAATCGGTCCCGGCGGTAAGAATATTAAGGCTATTCAGGCGGAATCTGGTGCCGATATCAATATCGAAGAAGATGGTACCGTTCATATCTATGCTTCCAAGCAGGAAGGTTTGGATCGTGCTATGGAATTGGTAACACGTATGTTCAAGACTATAGAAGTCGGGGAGCTTTATACCGGTAAGATTGTTTCCACAACTACTTTCGGGGCATTCATGGAAGTGTTGCCCGGTAAAGACGGCCTGATTCACATCTCTGAATTGGCTGAAGGTCGTACTGCCAAGACGGAAGATGTTGTGAATGTCGGAGACGTTGTAACCGCTAAGTGCATTGGTATCGATGATAAAGGCCGCGTGAAGATGTCCATTCGCGCTGCTCAACGTGATGCCAAGGCTGCCGAAGCCGAAGCTGCCGGTATTACGGAATAACATTGTTTTCGTTGAGCCTTTAACATACGGCCTCGTTTCCGAATATGTTCGGGAACGAGGCTGTTTGTATTACCGAAGGCTTTTCTTTTCATGGCAGAGTTTTTTGTTTCTCCTTCTTGACAGGATTTTTTTGATTTTTATGATGCAGACGCCCAATGCATTTTAAGGGTATCCCTCCCGACCACTGTACATGATCCTTTTTGTTTCTTTCGTTATTCTGTTTCTTGTTTTGATTAACGCTTTTTATGTCGCGGCGGAATTTGCTGCGGTAAGCGTACGCCGAAATATGATTCGGGAAATGGCAGAAGGCGGTAGCAAGGTTGCTGTTCAGTTGCTCAGGATTTTTGAAAATACCAAGGAATTGGATCGTTACATTGCTGCTTGTCAGTTTGGTATTACGATTTCTAGTTTGGTATTGGGTGCATATGGTAAGGATCAACTGACTGATTATTTGGTCCCATTATTTGAGAGGTTTGGGGAGATGGATTCCATTATGGCCAATTCCGTGGCTGCTGGTATCGTGCTGATAGGGTTGACTGTTTTCCAAGTGATTTTGGGGGAATTAATGCCTAAATCTTTAGCACTTCAGTTCCCCAAACAAGCTGCGTTGTATACTTATTACCCCATGCGGTGGACTCTGGCTTGTTCTGCATGGTTTATTGATTTTTTGAATGGTAGTGGTTTGTTGCTTCTTAAATTGTTCCGCCTTCCTCCCGGTGGCCATCAACATATTCATTCCCGGCAAGAAATTAATATGTTGGTAGAAGAAAGTCATCAAGGTGGGTTATTGGAAGAGGATGAACATGAACGGTTACATAGTGCTTTATCCCTGACGGAACGTACCGTGGAACAAATTATGATCCCGCGGTTTCAGCTTGTTTGCCTGGATGTGAACGCTTCTCAGGAGGATATTTTGAATATGATTACGGATAAGCCGCATACTCATATCCCCGTATATGAGGATACACGTGAAACCGTAATCGGTATGTTGCATATTAAAGATATGGTGGCGGTATATGCGGAAAAAGGGGAATTGCCGCCTCTTCGTTCTATGTTGCGCCAAGTCCCATGCGTGATGGAAATGCAAACGGTGGAAATGTTAATGTCGCAACTAAGAGAAGATAAGGCCAAGGAGGCTTTTGTGGTAGATGAATACGGTAAGTTTGTGGGCTTGATCACCCTGGAGCGGTTATTGGGGGAAATGGTGGGGGATATTGATGAGGAGTTTATCCGCTCTGGAGAAAAGGTGGAAAATCTTCCGGATGGTTCTGTGAGAATCCCCGGTATGATGCGTGCTCATAAAGCGGAATGTTTGGTCCCATTTTTAATGAATGGAGCAACTACGGTCGGCGGGTGCGTTATCAAGCATATGTCTTGTATTCCTAGAGCCGGCGATAGAGTGATTATTGCTGGACGTGTGTTGGTTGTAGAGAAGATGGATCATAATCGGGTGTCTTCTATTTTATTATTACCTCCTGATAATAAAGAGAATACTTCCGCTTTGGAAAGTGAGGTGGGCGCATGATGACGATTCTGATTATTCTGTTCTTGATCGTTCTGAATGGCCTTTTTGTGGCCGCGGAATTTGCGCTGCTTGGCGCCCCCCGTGCTGCACTGGAGCAAATGGGGATGGCCGGTAATATGGTGGCACGGCGCGTTTCTCAAATATTAAAAACACCGCGACTTCAGGACCGTTATATTGCTACGGCTCAATTAGGGGTGACGTTTGCTAGTTTGGGGTTGGGTATGTATGGGGAGCATGCTGTGGCTGGCTGGATTCAGTCTTGGTTGTCTTCATATGGGTGGGCGTCTTGGTTTTTGGCTCATGGGGCTGCCAGCTTTTTGTCTGTGGCTCTATTGACGTATTTCCATATTGTCCTGGGAGAGATGGTTCCCAAGGCTCTTTCTCTGCAGTATGCCTCGAGGCTGTGCTTGATCATCGCAATGCCTATGTACATTGTCCAATTCTGCTTGTATCCGCTGGTTGTGGCAATGAATACAATGGGAAACTTCTTCTTGCGTTTGTTAGGGGTAGATCGAAACGAATCGAAGTCCCATTACCATTCCGCAGAAGAATTGCAGTATATTATCGAGGAAAGCCATGAAAATGGTGCGTTGCCTCAGGAGTCTGGCCGTATTATGGATGGCTTGTTTGACTTGGATGACTTATATGTGCATCAGGTGATGACTCCTCGCGTTAGGATAGATGCTATTCCGGAAGGTGCTGATCATGAACAAATACGGGCAATCGTGCGGCGTACTCGTAGGACTCGCTATCCCGTTTATCAGGGAGATTTAGATCATGTGGTGGGTATGGTTCATGCTCGTGATTTGTTCCGTATCATGTTCAAAAAGGGCTCATTAACCGCTGAATTCATTCATTCCATTCCTAAAGTCCCTAAGACGGTAAAATTTGATAATGTGGTGGAAATTATGAGGAAGGATAATGTCCGACTGGCCATTATTTTGGATGAACATGGCGGAACGTCCGGGTTGTTGACCATGACAGACGTGTTTTCTGAAGTGATGGAGTGGGATCGTGGGAGAATTCGTGTGTTGACTCCTGATTTGTCCGGAGATGTAGTAGGTTTTTCTTGCGATGTATCCGGCCTGACGAGAATTGAGGAGCTGGGCGATGTCCTGGATATGGATTTACAGAGTGATGAGATAGATACCGTTGGCGGGTTAATCCTCAATTTGTTGGAAGCTCCTGCTTCTGTAGGAGATACCGTTGATTACAGAGGATTACAATTTAAGGTAACTCAGGCAGAAAACGGCGGCGTTGATCGATGCGTTGTTACTCGTATTTCTCCGTTGATCCGGGAAGAACTTGTCGCTGAAGAGGAATAGGTGCAGGGCCTCTTTGTGGCATAAACCATGCTCCTGATTGTAAAAGTTCCTTGGTTGAGAGCGTATGATATGGCAGAGTCCTTCCGTTATGTCTGCCTCTGAATTTACAGATGTTCCCAAGCCCCGTCACGCCTGGAAAAAGTGGGTGATTTTTATGATATCGCTTGGGGTCTTGACAGGTGGAGGCACGATGTTAAAAAAATGGAGGGAGGGCCGTTCGGGCGGGGCAATGCCTCCCCCTGTTTTCTCCGGCGGCAGCGAGCATTGGGATCAAAGTGAGGTCCCTATTTCTATGCAGTGCGGTGCTTGTCACGAAAAGGAGTTCCGTCAATGGGCTGGATCTGACCATGCTTGGGCTTTTCGTAAATTGGGGGACAAATGGGAATCTGAGGCGTTTCATAATATGAAGCTGAATGCGCATGGGAGTACCCTTCAGTTCTCGACAAATGGGAAAGGGCGCATGATTAATGATGCTCAATCTGCAAACTCTTGGTATGCGGAATGGGCCACGGGAAGAACTCCATTAGTGCAGTATTTGGTTCCGGCTAAAGATGGTGGGTATCATACTTTGAGTGCTGCTTGGGATGTCCACCGTAAGGAGTGGTTTGATGTTTTTGGTAAAGATTCCAGGAGCCCCGGAGATTGGGGGCATTGGACGGGACGCGGTATGAATTGGAATACACAGTGTGCATGGTGTCATATGTCACAATTCCGTAAAAAATATGATCCGGATAAAGATCGTTATGCTTCTACGTGGACGGAACCGGGCGTAACTTGTATTCAATGTCACGGCCCGGTGTTGGATCGACCTCAAGCTGGAACGGGGTGCATGATTTCTGCGCAGAATAAACTAACCGTACAGATGATACATGATAATTGTGCTTCTTGCCATGCCCGGCGAGATGAATTCGATCATGAGTTTACGGTCGGGAATCGTTTTGATAATCATTTCCAATTGATACTTCCGGTTCAACCGGGCGTCTTTTGGCCTAATGGAATGCAGCGCGATGAGGACTATTGCGAAACAGGGTTGCGTCTTAGCCGTATGGGAAAAGCTGGTGTAACTTGTTTGGATTGCCATGATCCCCATACCGGATCATTGAAATTACCGCAGGAGGATAACACTCTCTGCTTGCGCTGTCATGGAACGGGGGAGGCAGTAAACGGGGTGAAAGCTCCTGTCATTGATATCGCAAAGCATACTCCTTGTCCAAAATCCGGTATGGGAGGGAGGTGTGTGGAATGCCATATGCCGGAAAGCTTATATATGGCTCGAGATCCGCGCAGGGATCATTCTTTTAATTCTCCTGATCCGTTGATGAGCGTAGAATTGGGTATTCCGAATGCTTGTACCATGTGCCATCGGGATAAAAGTAATGATTGGGCCGCCGATGTTGTAAAGAAGTATTATGGAGCCACTCCCAAGATGGCTCGATATAGGGATCGGACTAGAGCTGTGCAGGGCGCTTATGAGGGTAAGCCGGAAGTGTTGCCTTTGTTGCTGGATTGTTATAAGCGAGAGGATGTGGCAGCATGGCGAGCTACTTTGTTGGAATTGATGGACGCATGGGCTCATAATCCGGCTGTGCAGAAGGTCGCGCTAGAAGAACTGACCGTGAATAAACCGGATTCCGATGCTCTGGTTCGCGCTGCTGCTGCTAAGGTGTTGGGGCGTGTAGGAAATCCGGCCGTGAGTAAGTTGCTGACAGACGATATCAGAGTAGCTCGTTTACAAGCTGAGTGGGCTTTACGAGATTCTCTTTCTTCAAACGGAGCGGAGATGAAAGATTTAATAGCTGCTGCATTACATCAGGCTGATCAACCATCCGGTGCCATGAAATTGGCTCAAATTGCTATCAGCCGCAAGGATATGAAAAGCGCGGAAGAATGGTTTGCTAAGGCCTTGAAGTGGGACGCTACATCTTCTGTGGTACATCGTGATTATGCTGTATTTTTGGCTTCATTGGGGAGGTCTCAAGATGCTGTAGCTCAATTGAGAGAGGCTGTGCGCCTTGCCCCTCAAGACGCGGATTTGTGGTACTTGTTAGGCTTGGGTCAAATAGAAAATAATGATGAGCTCGGGGCTATTGAATCATTTAATGAGGCTGTAAAAATAGATCCTGCTTTTATTCGTGCTTTGTTTAACCGCGCTTTATTGAATGAAAAAAATGGAAGGGTGGAGCAAGCTCTGAATGATCTGGAAAAATGTTCTTCATTAGATAAAAATAATGCAGACATTCCTTTTACTCTTGCAGTAATATGTTATCGTAATGGAAGGTATCGTGACGCAGTCGCTGCCGCTGCGGAGACTTTGCGCCGTGAACCTCAACATGAGCAAGCTCGACAGATTTTGGAATCGGCTTCTCGACATGGTAAATAAGAAGTAGTATATCAGCAATATGTTCATGAAATCTTTTTTAGGACGGATGTTATCGGTAGCTGCAGTAATGACAGCTGTAAACTTTACTTGGGCTGATTCTTCTGCTCCGTCAGAGGATCCCTCTCTCCGTACTTGGACGAATAAAAATACCGGTAGTACGGTGGAGGCTCGTCCTATTGCGTTAAATATGAAAACGGTTAAATTAGTGACTACAGCTAAAAAGCCTATCACAATGCCGTTGGAAAAGCTGTCTGATGAAGATCGTGCCTGGTTAGAGGATCACAAGGATATGATAGGCAAACCTATTTCTGAATGGTCTGCCGTTCCTTCCGGCCCTGTAGCAGAGGGGATGAAGGGGAAAACTTACATCCTGGAAAACGGTCAGCTTGTCAAAAAGGATGCTAAACTGAACGCAAAGCATTTCATTTTGTATTTCAGCGCAAGCTGGTGTGGTCCTTGCCGTCGTAATGCCCCTCATAGTGCGGAATCTTACAACAAATTTGTGAAAGATAATCCGAATGTGGAAGTGATCATGTGCAATCAGGACGCTAATTTGGAGACTGCTCAGAAGTGGGCTGTAGAAGTCAATATGCCGTGGCCTATTTTGTTAAGAAAGGACATGACGGATATTGCTAAAAAGATTGCTCCTATGGGAATCCCAACCATGATTTTGGTTGATAAGGATGGTAAGCCCATTCAATCATCCCAGAATATGGAACAATTGGTGAAGCTTGCTGAAGCCGGTCGCTCCTCTCAATAGGTTTCGGCTGTTTGTGGTTTTGTAATAATGGCTCCTCCACGCAAATCTCAATCTGACCGTTCGGCAGAAACAAGCGGTAAAATCCTTCGCGCTGCTCAGAAACTTTTTGCTCTTAGAGGGTTCAACGGGGTAACCATGAGAGCTGTCGCTTCTGAAGCCGAGGTTAACTTAGCCTCTATTGTTTACTATTTTGAAAACAAGGAGGGCTTGTATCTGGCTGTGTACAGGCAGTATGCAGAGCCCTTGATGAAGGCTCGAATGAAGTTGCTGAAAGAGGCGGATTTGAATCCGTCTCTGAGGGCATATGCTCGGGCTTTTGTAGAACCGGCTTTTCGTTTGTTTTTGGATAAGAGTTTGGGGGGGCCTGATCATGTGCGCCTATTGTGGCGATTGCCTCAGGAACCGGAATATTTGGGGAAAAAAATCTACGATGAGTTTTATGCTCCGTCCATTCAGGAGATGAAGGAAAGAGTGAGGCAATTTTGCCCGTGGGATAATGAAATTTCATTGTCTTGGCATGCACACATTATGAGTTCCATATTTCATGCTACGTTAGGTAAGTATGTGGCATGTATGGATCTTGATGACAAGGAATTGTGGATGAAGGATCAAGATCTCGTGTTGCAGATGATAGTGGATACGGCTGTTTTGTTGCTTTCTCGACCGGCTCAGTCTGTTGAGACCGGGGAAAATGTAAGTGGTAGTTGAGAAGGTCGGTACTAAGGTGGGGGCTATTCATGAGGCCATGTGGTTGGATGGATAGGTGACTCTTCTCCGTTTCTGCCTGCCTCCAAATGTTCACGATGGCGATAGAGGTAAGAGACGTTAATTCTTGGTGTTAAAAGAGGATGGGGTAGGATAAAATCATCCTGAAAAGACGCTTCCCATTCTTGACCCTAATACAAGGTATGGTACACTCTTTCTACCGTGTCACCCGCCTTATATTCCGCTGCTAAAAGTGTTTTGTTTCAGATGAATCCGGAAACTGCCCACAATATTACCTTGTGGGGGTTGCGTCTGGCTGAAAAAATGCGTGTATTGCCTTTGATGATGGGGAGTGTCCCTTCAGATCCGGTGGAAATATTGGGAATGAAGTTCCCTAATCGTGTGGGGCTGGCTGCAGGGATGGATAAGGAAGCCAATACGATCAATGCTTTTGGGCAGGTTGGCTTTGGTTTTGTCGAAGTTGGTACGTTAACTCCTCGTCCACAACCCGGGAATGACAAGCCGCGTTTATTCCGTTTGATTCCTCACAGGGCTATTATTAACCGGATGGGATTTAATAATGATGGCATTGGGGCAGGGGTGGAGCATATTCGGGCTGCTTCTCGTTTTCATGGGGTTTTGGGCGTTAATATCGGGAAGAACAAAATAACTCCCAACGAGGATGCTGCTCAGGATTATCTGGCTTGTTTGCGTGCTGCGTGGCCGGTAGCTGATTATATCGCCATCAATTTTTCTTCTCCTAACACTCCCGGATTGAGAGAATTGCAAGCGGCTGAACCTGCTGCCCGCTTGCTGGCATCTTTGAAGTCGGAGCAGTCCAATTTGGCTGCAGAAACGGGGCGAAATGTGCCTATTTTTATGAAAGTGGCACCGGATGTGACGGATGAACACATTGTAGATCTTAGTCGTGTCTTTTTGGATGAAGGCTTGGACGGACTGATTGCTACTAATACAACTCTTTCTCGAAGCGGGGTGGAGGCTCATCCTCGACATACGGAAGCCGGTGGTTTGTCCGGTGCTCCTTTGACGAAGCGTTCTACGGAGGTGATTGGTGCCTTTGCTTCTGAATTAAAAGGGCGTATTCCGATCATTGGGGTGGGCGGCATTATGTCGGGAGCGGATGCCGTGGCCAAAATTAAGGCAGGAGCCAGTTTGGTTCAGCTTTATACCGGGTTCATTTACAGGGGGCCGGAATTGATTCGGGAATGTGTGGAGGCAATGAAAGCGGAATGCCCGGTTAATGCCTAATTTTCATACGAGGGCTAGTTTTTGTTATGTCCGCTTCTTTCGTTCACTTACATAACCATACAGAATATTCTTTGCTGGATGGTGCGGTTCATATTAAGGATCTCGTAGCAGAATGTTCCAAGATGGGGATGCCGGCCGTTGCTATTACGGATCACGGAAATCTTTTCGGAGCCATTGAATTAGTTTTAGAGACGAATAGTCTCAATAAATCCGTTAAAGCATGGAACGAAGAGCATCCGGAAGGTCCCTTAAAACAGACTGTAAAGCCCATTTTTGGTTGTGAAGTCTATCTTTCCCCTACGCCTATTGGCGTGAAAAAACAACTTCCGGGCCGCCGTAAATACACACATTTGCTTCTCCTTGCAGAAAATGAAGCCGGATGGAAGAATTTGATTAAGCTCGTATCCCGTTCTCATTTGGAAGGTTTCTATTATAAGCCTCGTGTGGATATGGAAACCTTGCGGGAGTTTCATGAGGGGCTTATTTGTTGTACGGCCTGCATCGCCGGTCCTTTGAATGAGTGGATTCTCAATGATCAGCCGGCGAAGGCTGAGGAAGCTTTGTTGGCACTGAAAGATATTTTTGGGGACGATCATATTTTTGTAGAGCTTCAGGACCATGGCATGGAAGAGCAGAAAAAATGTATTCCGGAGCTGGTTCGTATCGCTCGTAAGACCAATACTCCCCTTGTTGCCACTAATGACGTGCACTTCCTTAGGAGAGAAGACCACGACATGCATGATGTGTTGATCTGCATTGGGACGAATGAAAGGTTGTCCTCTCCCAAGCGAATGCGCTATTCAACGGAAGTATATCTGAAGTCTCCTGAAGAAATGCAGGATGTCTTTAAGGATTATCCGGAGGCGTTGGAAAACACACTGAAAATTGCAGAACGTTGCAATGTCACCCTTAAGCTGGACTCTACCAGTACGGAAAAATATCCGGAGTTTGGTACTCCGGATGGCTCTTCTCGTGAAGAATACCTGCGGAAGGTGTGCTATAAAGGGCTGGAAGAAAGGTATGGTAAGGAGCGAGTTGCTGCAGATAAAGCCCTGAGAGATCGTTTGGATTATGAGCTGGGGATTATCAATCAGCTGAGATTCCCCTCTTACTTTTTGATTACAGCGGATTTTATTAACTGGGCAAAGGATAACGATATTCCTGTTGGCCCGGGGCGTGGTTCCGCTGCCGGTTCTTTGGTGGCTTATGCCATGAAAATCACCAACATTGACCCGCTGCGGTTCGGGTTGATTTTTGAACGTTTCTTGAATCCGGAACGCGTCAGCCCTCCGGATATTGATATCGACTTTTGTCAGACTCGCCGTCCTGAAGTGATTGACTATGTGAGACAGAAGTACGGGGAAAGAGCCGTTTCTCATATTATCACGTACGGTACCATGGGGGCTAAGTCCGTCCTTAAGGACGTAGCTCGCGTCATGGATATGTCTTATGCTGAGGGCGATCGCATTGCGAAACTGATTGAAACCGGTCCTAAGGTGACTCTTCAGTCCAGCTATGACAGCAATGAAGAGCTCAGAAATCTTATTGCTTCTGATGAGGGATATTCAGAGCTGTGGGGCTATGCCACTCGCCTGGAAGGGTTGATTCGTAACGTGGGCGTCCATGCGGCTGGTGTTGTGATCGGCGACCGGCCTCTGGATGAGCACGTTGCGTTGACTCGTGATAATCTTTCTGATCCTCATGCCGCGGTGGTTGCCCAGTGTGACATGAGTGCTATTTATGAAGTAGGTCTGTTGAAGATGGACTTTTTGGGGCTCAAAACCCTGACTGTCATGCATGATGCAGAGACATACGCTCGTTGGCGCGAACCTGACTTCAAATTGGATGCCGTTCCTCTGGATGACCGGGAAACGCTGGATCTATTGAACCGTGGAGACACGATGGGGGTGTTTCAGTTGGAATCCGGCGGCATGGTTGATACGTGTCGGCGTTATGGGATTCAGAAGATAGAAGACATTATTGACTTGTTGGCCCTTTATCGTCCGGGTGCTATGCAGTTCATGGATGAAATGATTGAGGTCAAAAAGGGACTGCGTAAGGTGGAATATGAGCATCCCTTATTGGAACAAGTCAGTGGTGAAACCTATGGTGTGATGATTTATCAGGAACAGGTTCAGGCCGCTGCCAAATTGTTGGCCGGTTATACGCTTGGCGGTGCTGACTTGTTACGCCGTGCTATGGGTAAAAAAGACCCTGCCAAAATGGCCAAAGAAAAGGCTCACTTTGTGGAAGGTTGCTGGAAGACTAATCAGATTGATGAAAAAACAGCCACGGCCATCTTTGATAAAATTGAGAAATTTGCAGGATACGGTTTTAACAAATCTCACTCTGCCTGTTATGGCCATATTTCTTATTGGACGGCCTATCTTAAGGCTCACTTTCCCGTGGAATTTTTGTGTGGCCTGATGTCGAATGAGGCTAATAACGATAAAATCGGTGTATTTATTCAGGAAGCTAACCGCATGGGGATTGAAATCCTTCCTCCCAACGTGAATAAGTCCATGCTCAAGTTTACTCCTGAAAAAACGCTCTCCGGCAAACTGGCCGTACGTTATGGACTGGCAGCCATTAAGAACGTGGGCGAAGGCGCGGTGCAGTCTCTGTTGAAAGAAAGAGAGCTGAATGGCGAGTTCGCCAGTATGGAAGATATTTGCAACCGATTGGATTCCAAGAGCGTCAATAAGAAAATCCTGGAGTCTTTGATTCGTGCCGGTGCGTTGGATTGGACTCTGGAACCGCGTAGCGTTCTCTTTGAACGTGTGGATTTAGCTCTCAGTGGTGCCTCTCAAGTTCATAAGGATAAAGCTTTGGGGCAGGGGTCTTTATTTGATATGTCTTTTGAAGCTCCCAAGGTTAAAGATGACGAGCTTGTCTCTGAATGGCCTAAGGAACGGCGAATGGCTGATGAAAAAGAATTGTTGGGTGCGTATTTTTGCGGACATCCGTTGGATTCCATGCGTGGCGTTATTGATGCTGATAAATACACTCGTATAGGGATGGTTGATTCCCTAGAGCCCCATGAACTGAAACAGAAACATCAACTTGCCGGTATGGTGCGTTCTGTTTCTCCCAAGGTCAGTAAATCTTCAGGCAAAAAATTTGCCATTCTGACCTTAGAAGATTTCACCGGAAACATCGAAGTATTGTTGTGGTCTGATGTCTACGAAAAGGCAATGGAAATGGAAGGCGGTTTGGAACCGGGCGTCTTTGTCTCTGTTCGTGCTAATATCCGGGAGGATGACCGTTCTTCTTCTAAGAGTGTGGCGGCTCAATCCATAGAGCCTTTGGGTAGTAAAAAACGTAAAACCAAAGGTAGTGATCAACTTCCCTTGAATATCGTCGTGAGTCCATTGCGCCACAGCAGAAAAAATCTGGAACAGATCCGGGATATCTTACAAAAATACCCGGGGCGCACGAAGGTCAACCTCACCATCAAGGACAGTCTGGGACATAGTCAAATCCTGGAGCTTGATGAACGATTCCGTGTGAAACGATGCCCGGAATTGGAGATGGAGCTTTCCATGTATAATTAAAAACTCTCTGTTGGGAGAATTAGCCGTTCTCATTCCTTCCCTGCGGAAAATTCTGCATGGGATTGACATGATTGGAAGTCCCGGTCATGGGTAAATAGTCATGGACGGATGACAGGAGAAAAGTGAACGAGGTGGGGATTTGTCGATTCTATCCTGCAAAGGGAAACACTTTCCGGTGTCCCCGAAAACGATGAAACAATAGATACCGACATGTTTGATACAAAGCAGAAACCCGATACGGCTCGTGCGGAAAACTCCATTTACGGTTCTCCGGAAGCCGGCAATTTACTTCCTCGTGATAAGTTCCCGGATTACGCCATGAGGGCGGAAGACGCCTTTCAGTTGGTGTCGGATGAATTGATGTTGGATGGCAATGCTCGCCAGAACTTAGCCACCTTCTGTCAGACGTGGGATGAAAAGCAGGTCAGGATGTTGATGGATATCAGCATTAATAAAAATATGATCGATAAGGATGAATATCCTCAGACCGCCGCCATAGAAATGCGTTGCGCTGCGATCATTGCCAACTTATGGAATGCCGGGGCGAAAGAAAAGCCCATTGGTTGTTCCACCATTGGATCCAGTGAGGCTTGCATGCTTGGTGGTATGGCTGCTTTGTGGCGCTGGCGAGCCCGTCGTAAAGCTGCCGGCAAGTCTACCGATAAGCCGAACCTGGTTTGTGGCCCGGTTCAAATATGTTGGCATAAGTTTTGTCGTTATTGGGACGTAGAGATGAGAGAGATCCCCATGGCTCCCGGACAATGGAAGATGGATGTGGATCGAATGCTGGAGCAGGTCGATGAAAACACCATTGTCGTCGTCCCTACTTTTGGCGTGACTTATACGGGTGCTTATGAATTGCCGGCAGAAATTGCCAAGGCTTTGGATGATTATGAAAAACGAACCGGCATTAGCGTAGATATTCACGTGGATGCAGCCAGCGGCGGCTTTCTTGCTCCGTTCTGTGCGCCGGATATTGAGTTTGACTTCCGCATCCCGCGCGTCAAATCCATCAGCGCATCGGGTCATAAGTATGGCTTAGCTCCTTTGGGTGTGGGCTGGGTAGTGTGGAGAGATAGAGCCGATTTGCCGGAAGGATTGATTTTTAATGTGAATTACCTTGGGGGCGAAATCCCCAATTTTGCCATCAACTTCTCACGCCCAGCCGGTCAGATTATTTGCCAATATTACGACTTTATCCGTTTAGGTAAGGAAGGCTATACGAATATTCATGCTCAGGCGTATGATGTTGCCAAGTATATAGCCGATGAGATTGCCAAACTGGGCCCATATGAGTTCATTTGCACGGGGGATCCTCACCACGGTATTCCTGCCGCCTGTTTCTTCATCAAGGACGGTGCTAAGACGAACTACACGCTCTTTGATCTTTCAGATAAATTGAGGACGCGTGGTTGGCAGGTCCCGGCGTTCACTCTTCCTGCTAATTGCCAGGATACCGTAGTGATGCGCGTCATGGTTCGCCAGGGCTTCTCCAAGGATTTGGCAGATTTATTCTTGGATGACTACAAGCGAATGCTGGCGTTTTTCGAAAAACACCCCGTTACCTCTCCAATGACGGCGGAGGAGGGAACCTCATTTCATCATTCTTAAGGAATGACGGGTGAAGATTCGATTTTTGTTGGATGAATAAGTGTGCGTAAGTGCCAACTCCGCAGCTGTTTTTCAGGAGATTCCTCTGCTAAACAGCTGCGGAGTTTTTGCGTCACGAAATCATTCGGATACGCCCGTCATCGCCCCTCATAAGAGGCCGCCTTGTTAACTGATGCAGCGATAGTAGTAATCGACGCGGGAGATGAACCAGGACCATTTGAACCCCGGTCTTCCATTGTCCAGCAATAGATGGGGACAACGCTTGCCTGTCCAGTAGTAGTGCGGAACAACATTGCGTAGGGGAATGTTGTAGGCATACATGGTGTAGGCTGCCAGCTTGGCGGCACGGTCAAATGTTTTAACGATGCTTTGCCCGCGTTTTTCACACATTTCAATACCGATGGAGTACATATCTCCGGGGCCTCCTCTGTCTGCATGGCGTCCCGTTTCATTCAGCGGGATATGTTGCATGGTTACATACGGATCTACTGTATAGTGCCAATTGCAACGAAGCGCACCATTACATAAGGCTCGAGCGTGTTGCATGGCATCTGCAGACGGATTTTCCGTATTATGCATGGTGATGAAGCGCGGTTTCATTCGTGATGAACGTTGGCGCAGAGGTGAGGCTTTCGGCATCATCATGGGGCAGATGTTGCATTCCTTTAATAATTGACGAGGAGATCGTTTTATCAATGGAGCGCCGGATGGCTTGAAGGAAATCATGGGGGCCAATCCGGCTTTACCTGATGGTGAGGAACAACTTGTTGTCAGGGCCAGCAAAGCCGCCGCTTCCAGCAAAAAAGCTCTGCGATTCATTGTTGAGGAGGGGCGGAGTATGGCTTCAGAAAGTCGTGAGATAGAGGCGGGCTTGTTAAAAATATTGTTCATATGGTAGCAGAAAAATGAAGGAATGACTGCCCTTGGGCAAAAATCTTAACTCAGGCTAAGATTCCTAATGCTCTATTGCAACGAAAAAATGCGGAAGCACCTCTCCCGGAGAGGATTTTTATCATTTTTTGTCATTTGGGGACAAGCAAATGGGGAGCTTGCCTCCAAATGTTACAAGCCAATAATAAAAAATCAGTTAAACGGTCGTTGTGAGCAAGACCGTGTTTTCCTCCAGAGCCGTGACGGGGGCCGCATGAACCGGAGACAGGATAAATTCTCCCTGTTTGGCTGTTTTGCCGTCCCATGTGATAGTACCGCGCAACACTGTAAAAACGGCAAATCGGGAAGAATCCGGCTGGGTGAATGATTCTCCTTGGCTCAGATGGTGTTCTTCTGTGGAGAAATGGGGCATTTGGGTCAGGTAGTCCGGCTGTTGACAGAGTTCTCGGAACTCTTCAATGGAATCCAACGCCTGTTCTAAGTGTAGCTCTCTGCTGTTACCGTTAGCATCGGTTCGATTCCAGTCATAGAGGCGGTATGTTGTATCGCTGTTTTGCTGAATTTCTGCAATCAGATGTCCGGCTCCGATGGCGTGAACCAGGCCGGCTGGGATGTAAAGATGCTCTCCCTCTTCCAGATGTTCGGAACAGATAAGCTGCTCCATGGTGCCGGTTTCTGCCGCATGACGAATGTCCTGAAGAGAGGCATCTTCTTTCATCCCTCCATAAATGAGGGATTCCGGCAGGGCGTGCAGGATGTACCAGATTTCATTTTTTACTTCGCCGTTCCGATTTGTGGCCGTTCGTGACGGGGGGTGTACTTGGACGGAAAGATTGTCACAGGCGTCCAGCACTTTACAAAGCAGAGGAAAGCGGGGGAAACGTTCATAGCCGGAGCCGAAGATCTGTTGGCGGTGTTCTTGCCACAGTCGGTGCAGCGTCGTACCTTCCCATTCTCCTTCCTTGACGATGCTCATGGCTTCCGGCCGATCACTGATTTCCCAGGCTTCACCATAGGGTGATTCTTGATCCGGCAGAGTCCGCCCCAGCATGGTTCTCATGCGTTGGCCGCCCCAGATGCGAGTTTGGTAGATGGAATGAAATCGAAATGGTTGCATCGTTATGAACCGAGCGTAGGTTATCTTGGTGTCCCGGGCAAGAAAAATGCCTGCGGTTTGACCCCGCAGGCATGGAGATGTCGCTTCGAGAGAAAATCGTTGTTATTTGATAGATTCCCAGACGATACCGATTTCATCAAACGGGACATATTCCTTATTCTTGTCCGGTTTGGGCACACCATAGTTGGTGCGGAATAAGGGGAGGATTGGGGCTCCGGTTTTGGGGTCTTTGCTCATAGGGGGCATTCCGACTTCTTCAATCAGGAGAGTCATGCCGAATTCCCCACCGGGACCTTCACTGACCAGGATTTCAATAGGATAGACTTTTCCTTTTTCCACCTTGAATGGTTTGCCGGCGGCCACACCGCGCATGGTGTTGTTCCAGTGTCCGGATGTCCCGTATTTATAGAACGTAACGGGAGGCACATTGATGCCGAGTTCCTTCAGTTCTTTTTTCTGGTTGTCGTTGCCCGGCTTCCCTTCCATCGCATCGAGCCATTGAGCATTGGTCGCCGTCATCTTGCCCAGGGAGGCTGATTCCCACCCATAGTCAAACACATTCTGATTGTTGAAACGCACGACCAAATAGTCGTCTCCCAACCCGACAAAGCGGAAGGTTCCGGATTTGGGCGCACGCACCTTCCCTCGGTAAATGGCCATCCATTGGCTGGGCTTCACCTTGTCTTCGCAACCATAGGCTTTAGGGGCGTCTTTAGCCGGTGTTCTGGGTACATAGAATTGAGCGGCATACAGTTGCTGGGGGGCTTTATAGAAGCGATTGAGGTCTGCTTCTTTCCAGCCATTGTTGACAAAGCGTGCCATGAAGGTACGGTACTGTTCCGTATTCATGTTGGTCGGTCTGCCTCCGGGGGTTTGCTTGGTATCGTAAAAAGTACCCACCAGCGTACTGCCGGATGATGTGGTTTTCCCGAAAGCGGACGTGTCGTCCCCCAGATCCGCTCCGAATCCGTCCCCCAGGCCGAGGAGATTCCCTTCTTCCAACATGACGGGTTCATCCGGCACATCGACATCAATTTTAGGGAGATTGACCGGTGCTGCCGTTGTCGCTGCTACCACTACCTTGACGGGCGTTGCCGTATGTGAGGAGGATGAGGCAGTTTCTCTCTGTACTTCCGGTGTAGGCGGTGTATCGGAGGGGGGCCCTTCGTCCGGCGGTATGTACCCCACAATCGACGGTTCTTCCGGTGCTGCGATGATAATGGTCAGGGAGTAAAGAATTGCCACTGCTAAAACGCCGGAAAGAATGGCTGTCGCCATGGCGGCGATGTAATTCCGCCGTTTTTCTTTGCGTAGCGTTTCCAGTGCTTCATCTGTAGACTCAATATGAAGGCTCATGTCTGTTATGATACCATGAGCACCTCCTTTGTTGAGTAACATGAATATAACAAGGATAACATATCGGTAACAAAAACGGGGTGCAGAAACGATTGCTGTTACCTTACGACAGACCGTTGGTGAGAGCGAATCATCCTGCTGAGAAGGTGACGAAAAGCCGCTTGTCTTTCGAGATGTTGCTTCCCCTTGATCCCGCTTATCAAAAAAAGCCACGCCCGGGACAGGGCGTGGCTTTCGAAATGGATACTTGGTGATCTGACTACCAAACTTTAGGCTCGACGACGACGCATCGCCAGTGCTCCCAATGCCAATAAGCTCAGCGTGGCTGTGGCTGGTTCGGGGACAACATATGAAACACTGATGCCTGTGTTATCTTTCGTTACGAAATAAGAAGGTACACTTGCGGTTTGAAGTTCTTCCAAAGAATTAACCGCCATCATTTCTTCTCCACTAGCTGTAGTAAATGAATAGGTCGTGGCTGTTGAATCAAAAGTAACCGTATGATCCGCACGTGTATCCAAAGTGATCAACTGACGCGTCTGTATGCCACTTGAGATCCCGATCAACTGAGCTGCTATTGAAGCAACTTTAGCTGCGTTGGGTGAGGCATGATTTTGATCCAGAAAAGATACCGAACCTGTATCGAACAGATTCATAACAAATCCATTCCCTTCTTGTTGGTGACAGCTATAGCTCAGAGTAAAGGAGCCTGCATTGTTCAAATATATATAATCGCCATCAACTCCTCCCCAATATTCGTTAATTGTAAGGGATGATAAGGAATCAATATCGATCGTACAACCACCTTGGAACTTGAAAGTTCTATAAAATGTTAAATTTGATTGTTCCAGGTGAAGTTTTAACTTCCAGCCTTCAAGTCTGTTTTCCGTGTCGCTGGAACTTCCAATAGTGCCGGTGGCATTACTGATGTAAATGTCATCCCACATATTGGAATTAGTTGTACCTGGACCATTTTTGCCTGCTTCCCAGCTAGAATCACCACTTAAAGTCCAGTTGCTTTCTGTACCCCATCCCTCGGTGGTAATTTCAGTTCCTCCGTTCCAAGTGTATCCGGCAAACGCTAAAGAACTGAGCGAATAAAGGATAATAGTAAAAAGTGATTTCTTCATTCCGACGCACGCAATACAGCATTTTGAATGTTGTGTCAATCATGAATCCATGAGAATCAGTATAAAAGCATAAAAAACTTCAGGAAGGAAGTGCTGTTGTTCATGCTCATTTGATGGATTGTTCGGTAAGTGGTATCTGATGGATGAATACATCAGTCAAAATTCTGATCCTCCTCCGGCTTTATGGGCGGTGGGAAAAAGGATAGGGGTAATGCCAGGATCACTTATGGAAGCGACGGTAAAAATGAAAGTGACCTGTATGGTGTGAGATCGGTGCCTTCTCTCATGAAAAAATAGTTTTGTTTTCTTGATCATTTTAATCAGCGGATTGTCAATCCGCTGTCAACAAGGAAGTTTGATAGAAAAAGAGTTGTAATAATCACCGAGTGCCATAAAAACACCATTGATAAAATACTAATATTTGCAATCATTTGATTATCTGTTGTTTATAAATATACATTAATCAGCGGATTGACAATCCGCTAGAAGAGGGTTGCCGACAGGGATTCTGTCTTCTGC
>CAZGGR010000015.1:0-49294 GCA_964525305.1 uncultured Akkermansia sp. | reverse complement strand
TGTTCCGCTGGTTCTTATTCTGGGATCCGACCCAACCGACAGCCACGCGCCCGCTCGCCATCCGCAAGGACGGCACTTGGTACGCCTACGGCTGGGATTTAACCAAAAATGTGACAGAAGTCTTTGGGCCGGCCGGATATATCCGGACAACGTACACCTACACGCCCTACGGAGAAGCCACCGCCACCGGCGACGTCACCCAGCCATTCGCATGGAGCAGTGAATACGCCGATGAAGAACTTGCCCTGATCTACTACAACTACCGCCACTACAACTCCACCGACGGCAGATGGATTAATCGTGATCCTATTGCGGAACAAGGTGGCTGGAATTTGTATGCGTTTGTTAATAATAATGGAATGATCGATTTTGATATTTTGGGATGTGAAAGTTTTATTGCAGAGGATATGCAAAGTTCCATAGGAGGTGTTGGAGTAGGATATGAAGTTCATATCAAAGGAAAAACTCTAGTTAAAATTGATGGCCAAAATTTCTATATGGAATACAGCCGTCGACCTAGTCCCGGACATACTAAAACGCCTCCAGGAAAACTTTGGATGTACAATAAGAATAATAAAGCTCAAATGTATAGACTTGATGCACCACACGGAAAATTAGGTTGGCATCATAATGTTAGTACTCCCATATCGAAAGTTAAAGGATTTAACATTGTTGATCATTCGGAAAGAGGAGCTTGGCCTTTTAAGCAAACAATAACTATTTTTAAGTGGGGAGGACGTGCTTTGTTTTTTGTAGGTGGAGCAGTATCCTTGTATGAAATCTATCATGCAGAGGATAGAGTTCGTGAGATAATTCGTCAAGTTAGTGGATGGGCTGGAGCTACTGCTGGTTCATTAGCTGGAGGCAAAGTTGGAGCCATGGCAGGTGGTGCAATTGGTAGTGCTGGTGCCGGTGTTGGTGCTGCTCCTGGAGCTATAGTTGGCGCAGGGATAGGTGCGTTAATAGGAGGTGTTACTGGTTGGTGGGTTGGTACGTCAATTGCAGAACGTGTATATGATTGGATATTCACAGAATTAGAAAAAGAAGAGTATGAAGTTGTATGTGCAAAAAATTAGTTTTTATTATTTGCAGTAGTATATTAGATTATATAAAAATGATATAATCTGCGCATTGTTTTTTTAATGAGCAGATTATACTTATTCGTAAAATTTTATAAAATGAATTGAAAAATAAATAAGTACTATTTTGATATTAATAGTGAAGCAAATTATATTTTTTTTGAATGTAAAAATGGTTTGCATTATATGCTGTCCAATTCAATATGTTCATATATTCCGGAGTTGCCACCGAATGCCCGTGAATATCCAAACAAGTGGAGTTCGCAGAAATGGAATAAATGTGGTAAAAAATGGATTTCTTTTTTTATGGCGGGGGGGGTTCCTGTGAAGATAATAACTGCGTTCCTTCGCATGAACACTATTCTCATTTACATATTGGTTTTCAGTCCAGTACGGATACCCTTTATTTCATGAATAATGGAGCAGTAATCCACTTTTTCTTAAAGAAAAAAAGGAAAATAGAGATAGAGGAAATTCGTTTTTATACAAGTCAGCAGGCTGATAGAAATGGAATTCGCATTCAGAATTATCTACATAATTCCTCTTATCAAAATATTCCTATTTATTGGGAAGGGATAGATGGTCTTTATCCTCTTGAAGGAGGATTTATTGTCACACCAAGTTTTTGTTCCAGCGGAAAGCTTTGCGATATGAAAGCTTATGAACTTAATCATATTGAAAATTCACGCAGTATCGATTTTGTGCAAGGAGCTTTTAGTCTGGCAAAATATCCGGAAGAAAGCCGTGCATTTAGAGAGCTTCCTTCGTATTTCTGCGAACTGACAGATTCTTCATTTGACTATAAATCATGGGAGATGGCTATGACGGCGGAATCCATTCCTCTGGAACACAACTGTGTTCATCCGTTTTATAAAAATGGCATATGTATAGCTGAATTGGTAATTGTTAATTTGATATGGGGAACTTCTTATTATCCCTATCAAGATTTATATGTACTTTTGTTACGCTACTCTCCATCAGTAGAATCTTGTGTTATTCAACTTGTTGACTTTGTATTGAAAAAATTTCCCAGTATCAGATTAATAGAAAATATATAAATTATGAGTGTTTTTTTGTATTTATGTCCTTCTATTTCAGTTAATTTACTGTACAATATATAAATTAAGATGTAAAGAATGTAATCCACCTGTGGGAGCGCGAAGGCAACAATGCCACAAAGCCCATGCTCACAACGAATGGAATCCTCATTATCATATTTTTACAGTTAATCAATCTCCCGTATTGTCCGGTTGTCGGTGTTTCGATAAGCGGATTACAGTTCCGAACACCCCCAATTATCCCGAGTTTACCGGTAGCCCTACTGGAGGAGGAATTGAAGTCATCAAATAACAAAAATTATGGCAAATTATTTTTCAGAAGAAGAAATTAAAATTGGAGATTTCATTACTACAGATAATGGATATGACAAAAATAAAGTAATGAAATTAATAGATAACGCATATTTAATGCAATCTTATGGTTTAGATTGTTTTGGTGTTATTATCTAGCAGTAATAGTAAAGGAATGATTTTTGTGTCGTTTAAAGAACTTTCATCTCCAGATACAAAATTTATAAGAAGAAAAAAAACAACTTAATTGAAGATATTGAAAATGAATTAATTGTTTTGGCCGGTTTTGTTTTTCTGTCAGGAAATAGCCGATGAAATGTAAAGTTAAGTAACTGAAAACTGTATGAATAACAGCACAAATTTCATTAACCATATGAAGTATTTTGCGGTGATTATTACTTGCTCTCCTAAAGACGACGTCACCCAACCACTCACATGGAGCATCGAATATGACGATGAAAAACTCGCCCTGATCTACTACAACTACCGTCACAACAACTCCGCCGATGGTAGGTAGATTAAATTGGGCTTATATTTCCAATACATGAAACGGAAGCAAACCACAAAGGCAACAGCCAACCACTTTGCAAAAAGTAGTCTTACCCGTTATTGGCTTCAATTTCTAAAGTTTCACAAATGAAAAAATTACGGGCATACCCTTATTAAGCATAACAATATTCATTTGTTTTTAGATGATTATATAGGACCGACGCATTCATGATTATTGGATTTATTATCGGAATATGGTTTTTATTTCATTTATGTATAAAGGATGCAAAGTGTATTCAACTTATATCAGGTGTAGCCTAGCACAGAAAGTTCCCCCATTTCGCTTCAAAAGCCCAGACAATAACATGGAGTACACTGAAGAAGGCGTGAGCAACTTCTTCTATTCAACGTTCCTGCCAATAAAATATGCCTGCTTATAGAGTTGCTTCCGGCAGGCGATTTAAGGTAAAGTTCGAGGCAATACACTATTCCACTTCCTTTTCCATGCTTTCAGATACATCTCTTTCCTTGGATCAGATTTCCGAACTTTTCCCTCAATTGGAAGGAATTAAACTAGTCGGGACCAAAGGCCCCCAGCAGATTTTTACAGCCACGCTGAAATCCAACTTCTCCTCTGTTATCCTACGAATAGTTCCTACGGAAGAAGCGAGTATCTTCGGATGGAATCCTGAGTTTATTGCTCGTTCCTTGACAATTGTAGAACAGTTTCATCAAGGGCTCCTGCGTGTCTATGAGATAGGACAAACTGGTTCGTTTACTTTCATCATTTCAGAACGGCCTCCTTATCCCCGCTTAGCAGATCTTCAGAAGATTCCCCTCATTGCGCCCCAAAAAGCTCTCAATTTGATCCGGAACATGGCCGAAGGGCTACTGACTCTACACCGTAAAAATATTTTTCACGGAGGCATCACTCCAAAACAGATTGCATTAAAAGAAGACGGAACGGACGCATTACTCCTACCCATTAATATTTATCCTGCACAACCGCCTGCAGATATGGGAGACTTTGCATCTCCTGAATGGGTTACAGGAATGGCAACATCATTCACTCCAGGAATGGATATTTACGCTTTGGGGCTGACTCTTTACATTTTGCTTACCCGCAAAACTCCATTGGAATCAGGCTTTGCCATGCCGTCAACTCTAATCCAATGTAATAAAACTGTAGATTCTGTAGTATCCCAAGCCATCAATCCAAATACCAGCGAACGCTACCACTCTCTGGAAGATTTCATCACGGATTTGGATAAAGCCATCGCATCCTCCACCAAAGGGAATGCCGCTGTTGTTTCCCCCGTATTATCAACATCATCCATTCCTCAGCAATTGGTCATGCAAAAACGGCAGACCAATATGTATTACTACCTTATACCGGCTCTTATAGTAGGCATTGTCTTAACTTACATCTGCATTCTTTATAAACAAGATGTAGCTAAAATGCGTAACGATTACAATGAACAGGTTCAAAAGGAAAACCATGCAAAGGCTGAAGCTATAAAAAAAGCAAACAAATCAGTTACCATTAAATCTAACCCCATAGCGGTAAAAAACACGTCTATTTCCACTAAACGATCCTCGGCATCCCCAAAAGTTCCTAAAGAACCAGGACAAATTAACTGGTGTCGCCGTCCCGAAACAAAAGCACGCCAAAGTTCTTGCCGTAATATGTTGGAAGCATATGGCCCGGAAAAAGCCATCGACGGCAATACCAGCTCAGAACTCTCAGATGTATCTATTAGCGCGACCGGAGTAACAGAAGATAAAACTGCCTGGTTCGGCATTGACTTAGGTAAAGAAACAAACCGTACCATAGAAAAAATAGTCATCTATACACCGGCCAATTTATCCATTCTGGGCACAATGGAATCATTCAAGGTGGTTATTTACGACAATGGTAAAAACATTCTGGCTGAAAAATTATTCAGCACATCTCCTTCTGACAAATCAACTAATGTCACTATCTGGAAACTGGAATCTCCGCTTAAAGCTCGAGCGTTGCGTATTGAACCGGCTTCCCCTACCCAGCCACTGGCTCTAACAGAAATAGAAGTCTTTGGACCGGAAGAACAAGAAGCTCAGACAGCAACCTCCACAAATGAAGAAGAATAATACTCTGTAATAAAACTTCTTCTTATAAGAGAGCATTACTTAATGCCCCAATGGTAACTTATCATTTTATGAAGGATAGGTGACTATTAAATCAGTCACCTATCCGAAGCTCTAAAAAAGAACCCCCGACGCGCCTCACGGCGAGTCGGGGGTCAGCAAAAAAGCAAGTTTTCAATTAACGGTTTGCAGACTTCACAATCATAGCGTCCTTACCGATACGCCCACGCAAGTAGTGAAGCTTAGCGCGACGAACCTTGCCACGATTAACAACTTCAATCTTAGCGATACGGGGAGTATGCAGAGGGAATACACGTTCCACACCTTCTCCATAGGAAATCTTACGGACAGTGAATGCTTCGTTGATACCGGAGCCACGCTTAGCGATCACGATACCCTGGAAAATCTGGATACGTTCCTTGCCACCTTCAATAACACGAGTGTGAACCTTGATGGTATCACCTACGTTAAATGGGGTCACATCCGCCTTGAGTTGCTCTTGCTCGATTTTATTGATAATGTTCATCTTGTGTTATCTGTTCTGGTGAATATCAGTAAAAGGAAAACTTACGGGACGCAGAATATGAGCCATAATCCCCTAAAAGGCAATCCAAATTTACCATACAGCCTTATTTTTATTTTTTTGAAGGCGGCTTCGGAACCAATCTAGATTGCCATTCTTCCAATGCTGGAAGAAAAACAGAAGCCCCCATAAGCCCCCGAACATGGTCTATTTGATGCAAAAAAGCCTTATCTCCACCCTTCATTCGTACAGCCAGCAATCTTTCCAATAAAAGGCGCGCACGAGTTCGGGCATCAGTAGCTCCTTCTAGAGCTAAATTGAACAATTTTTCGGCACGCTGTACATCTTTCTTATACAAACACTCCAAGGCTAGTGCCTCATAAATACAGGAAGAAGGAGCATGTGCTGCCGCTTCCATCAAACGAGAAAAACGCTCATTCCACCGTTCTCCAAACTGCATGGCAGAAGCCCACCACCCCTGATAATAACGATCTTCCTCCGTTGGTTTTACATCCATATTTTTCATACGGGCATAGGGACGATACAAGGGGTCTCCAAACGCCACCCCTTGCCAAGACAAGGCAGGCATACTCATCCAAGAAGCTTCTGCCACAGTATATCCCTCCAACAAGCGATCTATCAGAATGTCAAACCTATGACATGCAGCCAAAAAGGGTTCATACACATTTCCAACTGTCACGGCTGCACCCTTCTCTAATAAGGTGGAACTCCAGCCCCTACCTGCAATTTTGAACTCAGAAGCACTAAAAGAATGCAAGTGCATCGCTACAGCTCCGGGACAAAAACGGAATGAAGGATCCGAAAAAGGGCCATTAGCATTTCTCGTATACCACCCGCAATAAAGGGCCGTATCTCTGCTTAAGGGAAATCGCTCAGGCAAAGTCTGAGGCCAATTATCTAGGTAAACAGGAATACCGACCTCCCTTACTCTCTTAAATACGACATCTAGCCAACGATCCCCGGGAGGGTAAGGTCCGCCCCGATCAACAACAGCCCACCCCCACAGCCCTTTTTTCTCCACTTCTGCCGGTTCTGTTACCAAACGCATACAGGTCTCTGCCGTCAAGCCATCCATGCGACACACCAAAAATATTGGAAATCCGGATCCGACAAAATCTTCTTTCCTATCAAAATAGGGATTTTTTTGCCATGCTTTTTTTTCATATCCGCTTACAGCCATAAGAGACAACTCAGAATCAACAGACGCACGGTCCGTCTGTATCTGATCAATATTTTTACCGGGAGACGACACGGGGGATTCATGCCGTATCTTCATTGGTAAATCTGCCATCAATACCAAAACAAAAACTTTACGGTTCATCAAAGGAGAAGACGCTATACCGGTAGAAACCCACCACCGCCGTTCCCCTGCTGTTTTTCGTAATGGTGTAAGAATCTGTTCTGTATATTCCTGCCGGGATATCTCATTAGTTATAGGGCAATTCAAACCTATCAGATTTTCCTTCGGAACACCGCGTACATGAATATACTTTTCTGCCATATTCCGACTCAGATCAGATCTTTCATTATAAATGACAGCCACATGTTCCGGTAGCAATGCATATCCATACACGGTAGAAAAACATATCACATACAACAAAAACAATCTGAACAATCCCCACTTGAACATACGGTGATCATACATCATCTCTTTGAGCATTCAAGCAGGCTAAATATATACACCAGAATTCGCCATTTTTCCGCTTTTCGCTTCACATCTAAAAAAAATCCGCTTAAATGAGTCTTGATGTATTGCCGATTTCTATCGGCATTCCTTACAACCATCGTACGCATATGATTCAACAAATTGACCATATCGGCATTGCCGTCAAAAGTCTTGACGCCACTGTTCCTTATTATCGTGATGCGCTCGGGCTTGGAGAGCCTCACATTGAAGAAGTCCCCACGCAAAAAGTGCGTGTTGCCATGTTTGACGTTGCCGGAGTTCACATTGAACTGCTTGAACCCACATCTCCGGAGAGCGCCATTGCCAAGGCTATTGAAAAAAAAGGAGAAGGAATCCACCATATTGCTTTCAAGACCAATGATATCACCGGCAACATTGCTCAGGCTAAGGATGCTGGTCTTACCGTATTGAACGATCCACCCGTTCCCGGCGCACATAACACGCAAGTTACCTTCCTGCATCCCAAGTGCACTTTCGGTGTATTGACAGAATTCTGCCAGCACCCAGGCAATTGTTAACATCATCTCAATCCACCATATCACTACATCATGGCTATTGATCCCAAACTAATTGACGATCTGAACAGCCGCCGCAAAAAAGTCATTCTTAGCGGGGGTCAGGAAAAGATCGACAAAAGACACGAAAAGGGCGAAATGACAGCCCGTGACCGTATGGGGTACCTTTTTGAAGAAGGCACCTTCTCGGAAATCGGAATGCATGTACGCCATAACTGCCATAACTTCGGCATGGGCAAAAAGGAAATCCCCGGTGACGGTGTTGTTTCCGGATTCGGCCTGGTAAACGGACGGCCTGTTGCCTGCGCTGCTTCTGACTTCTTGGCACAAGGAGGTTCCCTTGGCTATATGCACGCCATGAAGATTGCAGATGCTCAAAAGTATGCGCTGAAAGCCGGTATCCCTATGGTGACCGTCAACGACTCCGGTGGCGCACGTCTTCAAGAAGGAGTTGCCGCTCTGTCCGGTTACGCTCAAGTATTCTACAATAACGTACTGGCCTCCGGCGTAGTTCCTCAGATATCCATGATTCTGGGACCATGCGCAGGTGGTGCTGCTTATTCTCCTGCTCTGACAGACTTTATCATCATGCGTAATTCCGGTAATGCTGGTATGTACATCACTGGACCCAAGGTGATTGAACAGGTTACGTATGAAAAATGCACGATGGAAGACATCGGCTCTGCAGCTATCCATGCCTCCGTCTCCGGCAACGTTCACTTTGTGGCAGACAGCGATGCTCATGCCATAGATATCCTGAAGAGACTTCTCTCTTTCCTGCCAGCTAACAACACAGAAGAACCGCCCCACAAGCTGGATACGCCTCTTGACCTGAGCTCTGATGAAGGTATGTGCGACCTAATCCCTGGCGATAACCGCACTCCGCTGGATGTCCAACCCATCATCAGTCGCTTAGTAGACAATGGCGACTTCTTGGAAGTCCAAAAAGACTTTGCCAAAAATATTGTGGTCGGCTTCGGTCGCATCTGTGGCGTAGTAGTAGGCATCATTGCCAACCAACCCAATGTCAAAGCCGGTTGCTTGGATATTGATTCTGCAGACAAAGCTGCTCGTTTCATCCGCTTCTGTAACGCATTTAACACTCCTTTGGTGAACTTGGTTGACGTACCTGGCTTCCTGCCTGGCAAGAACCAGGAACGGGGTGGCATTATCCGTCACGGAGCCAAACTCATCTTTGCCTATTCTCAGGCTACAGTTCCCAAAGTCACTCTGATCATGCGTAAGGCTTACGGCGGTGCTTACATTGCCATGTGCTGTAAAGACTTAGGAGCTGATGCTGTCTTCGCTTGGCCCGGTGCAGAAATTGCGGTCATGGGAGCAGAAGGCGCTGTACCGGTTCTTTATGGTCGTGAATTAAAGGCAGTTGAAGATCCTGCAGAAAAAGCCAAACGCCAGGGAGAACTTCTGGAAGAATATCGGGAAGCTTTCTACAATCCGTATGTAGCAGCCGGGATGGGTCAAATCACGGAAGTTATCAATCCGGAAGAAACTCGCGCCAAGATCGCTTTTGCCCTGCGTACTTTACTGAACAAGAAAGAAGTACGTCCGGCCAAAAAACATGGCAACATTCCTCTCTAACATCCATTTTTAACGGATTCATATGTTACTTACAACATTAGCCTTTGCACAGCGCATCGCCAACGTCATGGATAACCTGAACTATCAGGTTGTCGGCATTATGGTCGTTTTACTGTGCCTAGGTGGCTTAGCTATCGTTCTATCTGTCAGTGGCTCTATTGCAGCCATGATTCAAAACAGAGGTAAAGCCAAAGCTACCAATCTCAATGTTAAAGAGCCGGTTGCTCCAGTGGCTGCCACCAAGCAAAACGTGACTCCGGAAATGCTCGCCATCCTCTCCGCAGCAGTGGACTCTGCTATGACGGAGCTCACGCCGGAAATGGTGGCCGTCATCTCAGCTGCAGTAGACGCAGGCCTGGAAGGCACTAGCCATCGTATTGTGGAAATCAAACAATCCCCCGGCTCCGGTTATGCAGCCGCAGGCAGAGCTGAAATCTTTGCCTCACATCGCATTAGCCCATCCCGCTGAATCAACCACTATTACTCACCCTTATCTTCCGCTTCGGCGGAAATCCATTTAACTTAATAAACAAAACCATACATTATTATGAAGAAACTTCGCATCACCGTAGACGGTAAAGTATTTGACGTATCCGTGGAACTTCTGGATCAAGTATCCTCCACCACTGTTGCTCCGGCCCCAGCTCCCGCCCCTGTCGCGGCAGCACCTGTAGCAGCACCTGCACCAGCTCCGACTCCGGCTCCTGCTCCAACAGCAGCTGGTGCTGGAGACGTGCCCAGCCCTCTTGCAGGCAAGGTTGTTTCCTTAGATGTGACTCCTGGTAGCGTTGTCAATGCTGGCGATCAAATTCTGACCTTGGAAGCAATGAAGATGAACACCATCATTTACGCTCCATCTGCTGGTACGCTTACCGCTTTCTGTGTAAATCCAGGCGATACAGTTCAAGAAGGACAGGCCCTTGCCAAAATTGGTTAATCCCGTCAAGCCGTTCGGAATATTTCATCATTCCGATATCGTAACCAAACTACAACCCGTTACATAATTACTCAATATGGGTCTTTTGGATTCATTGATCACCTTCTTACAGGGGATGGGCATCTTTGAACTATCATGGCAAATGGTAGGGATGTGGGCTATTGCCGTCCTGCTCCTGTATTTAGGTGTCGCCAAACAATACGAGCCTCTTCTGATGGTTCCGATTGCCTTTGGCGCATTAATTGCCAACATCCCGGACAATGGGATGCTTATTTCTCAGTTAAACCAGCAGGTTATCTCCTCCAATGAACAGGGACAAGTTACTACAACCTCCCTGAATAATGTGGGGTATCTGCGTGTTCATGTGGCTCCACTTCAGCAAGCCGATGTTAAGATCCCGACAAACCTGAAGACTCCTGAAGCTCAAGCTCAGTATAAAGAAATCATGGAGCAATCCATGAAAGTTTATCCGGGCAAACAGCTAAAGGTTTCTCAGATTCAAACCGTGAGGGAATCTCAAGAAAAGGCTAAAGCTGAAGCAGCTCGTTTAGGAGATAACACTCTGACTGTAAATCCTAACCTAAAGGATTTTCAGAACGTAACAGAAGAAAACGCCTCGGATCCGGTGTTCTTACTTACGAACGAGGAAGGAACTGTAACTCAAGTTCTCCGGCAACATGGTGTTGATTTCTTTGATACTGAAGGGAATCAAGTGCCAGTTAACCTGAAAGAACAAGAAATCCAACCATTGGTTGTATCTTCCTCTGGCAAATACGTAGCAGTCGGTCAGCACACTCAGGAATTTATGGTCACCTCTATTCACGGTGGTCTATATGACTGGATCGGCTTGGGCATTAAAGCAGAGATTTTCCCGCCTATCATCTTCTTGGGCGTAGGAGCTCTGACAGACTTTGGTCCGTTACTTGCTGCTCCGAGAACCCTGCTACTTGGTGCCGCGGCACAAGTAGGGGTAGCGGCGACGTTCTTCATGGCCTTATTCATGGGCTTTACTCCCAACGAGTCTGCTTCCATCGGCATCATTGGTGGTGCAGATGGTCCCACCTCCATCTTCTTGACGATGAAGTTGGCTCCACACTTGTTGGGTGCCGTAGCTGTGGCCGCTTATACTTATATGTCTTTGGTGCCACTGATACAGCCGCCGATCATGTCCTTGCTAACGACCAAAAAGGAACGTCTCATCCGTATGAAGTCTCTGCGGACGGTCAGCAAGGGAGAGAAATTGTTCTTTGCCGTTCTCGTAACTATCGCCACCATTCTATTAATCCCAGATGCATCACCTCTGATCGGTATGCTAATGTTGGGCAACTTCTTGCGTGAATGTAAGGTAACTGAACGCTTAGTACAGGCCTCTCAAAATGAAATCATCAACATTGTTACCATCTTCTTGGGTACATCCGTTGGTCTTACAATGCAAGGGGATCGCTTCCTGCAAGCTGAAACATTGTTGATTATTATGCTTGGTATTATCGCATTCGGAGTAGCTACAGCGGGTGGTGTGATCGCAGCCAAGCTCATGAACCTCATCTGGCGTAAGAATCCGGTCAATCCATTGATCGGTTCCGCTGGTGTTTCTGCCGTTCCTATGGCAGCTCGCGTCTCTCACAACGTAGGGCAAAAATATGATCCATCCAACTACCTTCTCATGCATGCCATGGGACCGAACGTTGCAGGTGTGATTGGTACAGCAGTTATCGCAGGTTACTACATCGCTACTTTGGCGAAATAAAATCTGAATAAAAACTATTAACGGCCTCGGCCCATCCCATGAATCCAACAGCTCTATTTCCCGTTCCTCCGGATCAGGAAGGCTCATGTGGCAATTGGATCTATCATGAATGGGCCGAGGCTTCTTCTACCAATGATTTAGCCCGCGCCTTACCTCCCGGCCATATTGCTGTTTGCCACGAACAAACAAGTGGGCGTGGCAGATTCAACCGTAAATGGATTGGTCAAAAAGGGGGGCTGTGGGCATCTTTTGTTATCCCGTTAACCCCTTCCCCAAAATCAACAATTCCTGTAAATTGGGGACATCTTCCTTTAGTCGCGGGCTTAGCTCTGCTCCAGATGCTCCGTAGTATGGGAGTTAATTCCGCCCGATTGCGCTGGCCAAACGACCTGCTTATAGGTCACTCTAAGTTGGCAGGAATACTAGTGGAACGTCCCTCGTCAAATATTGCTATTATTGGCATCGGTATTAATGTTTTCAATGACGTCAATGTTATAGCCGGAGATGTTAAAGATCCTCCTGTAAGATTAGCGGATCTTATTCCGAATCCACCATCTCTGCACACTATCATGACATCTCTGGGCAGTCATTTAAATCGGGTTCTTTCTGATTTTTCCCTTGGAGGAATTTCATCTCTTCAGAAAGAACTAATGGTTGCATGGGCCGGGAAAAGACTGGTATCTATTCTTACGGACAATGAAACTATCCAAGGAATCTTTACAGGGATTGACGACCAAGGCAATCCTGTGCTATCCCTTCCAACAGACACTATTCGAACCATACCTGCGCATCTAATCAACAGACTTATTGAAAACAAATAAGTCTTCCCGCTCTAATTACATCGAGCGTTTTCCTTTTTTCATCCAACACAAACCACTAATATGAGTTATAACGTACTGACAGCAGAAGAAGCAGCTAGCCTAATTAAACATGGCGACCATATTGGCCTAAGCGGATTTACCCCCGCAGGAACAGCCAAAGCTGTTACAGCTGCATTGGCAAAAATTGCAGAATCGGAACACGCCAAAGGCAATCCTTTCCAGGTAAGTGTCTTTACCGGCGCCTCCACAGGGGAATCTTGCGATGGAATTCTTTCCCGCGCCAAAGCCATTCGCTATCGCGCTCCCTATACAACCAACCCTGATTTCCGTAAAGCAGTCAACAACGGAGAAATTGCTTACAATGACCTCCATCTCTCCCAAATGGCTCAAGAAGTTCGTTACGGATTCATGGGAGGCGTTGACATTGCTATCATTGAAGCATGTGAAGTTACTGCCGATGGTAAAATCTATCTAACAGCAGCCGGCGGTATCGCCCCCACTATCTGTCGCCTTGCAGATAAGATTATCGTAGAATTAAATGCGGCCCACAGTAAAAACGCCATGGGGTTACATGACGTTTATGAACCGCTGGATCCCCCTAACCGCCGTGAAATCGCTATCTTCAAACCCAGCGATCGTATCGGGCTTCCCTATATCCAAGTTGATCCTAAAAAGATTGTTGGTGTCGTAGAAACCGACTGGCCGGATGAAGCTCGCTCTTTTGCGGCAGCAGATCCATTAACCGATAAGATTGGACAAAACGTTGCTGACTTCCTAGTCGCTGACATGAAACGCGGTATTATCCCTGCATCCTTCCTGCCATTGCAATCAGGCGTGGGCAATATTGCAAATGCTGTCCTTGGTGCATTAGGACGGGATACAACCATCCCCGCTTTTGAAATGTACACGGAAGTTATACAAAACTCCGTTATCGGCTTGATTAGAGAAGGCCGTATTAAGTTCGGCAGTGCTTGCTCTCTAACCGTAACGAATGACTGCTTGAACGGTATTTACCAAGACATGGACTTCTTCCGTGACAAACTGGTACTCCGTCCTTCAGAAATCTCTAACAGTCCAGAAGTAATCCGACGCCTTGGTGTTATCTCTATCAATACGGCTATTGAAGCAGACCTTTATGGTAATGTAAACTCCACCCACATCGGTGGTACAAAGATGATGAACGGTATCGGTGGTTCTGGAGATTTCACCCGTAACGCTTACATTTCCATCTTCACTTGTCCATCCGTTGCCAAAGAAGGTAAGATCAGTGCCATTGTCCCCATGGTTTCTCACCATGACCACACAGAACATGATGTTAATATCATCATTACTGAACAAGGTGTTGCAGACCTCCGCGGTAAAAGTCCGAAAGAACGTGCACAGACCATCATCGAAAACTGCGTCCACCCGGATTACAAGAACATCCTGTGGGACTACTTGAAACTGACCGATGGCAAGTCTCAAACGCCTCAGTCCGTTCGTGCAGCCCTGGGTATGCACGCAGAACTGGCTAAGAGCGGCGATATGAGAAACACTGACTGGGCTCAGTACAACTAACTATATTTCGTGCAGCCACCTGCATTGGCCTCATGAATCCAATCTAATCACCAGGACCGTTTCCTTATAAGGGAACGGTCCTTTTTAATATTCTCCCTGCACAGCTTATTCCCCTCATGAACTGGATGATTTACCCTGTTACCAAAACATTCATCAAAGCCTGCTCTGCAATTTTTGGTATAAGCATTACATCAATTGTTTTCATTCATATATTTACTCCTCTTCTCGCCCAAATATCTCTAATCAACAAGCCTATTCTTCAACTTGTCGCCGTATGGATTGAATTATTAGCTATTCTTTCTATGGCTTGCCTAGTCTTATGGGGAGGTAGAGTCTTGTTGGCATCTCAAGGTAATTACATTACCAGAAATCTGAGTATGTTGGCTATTCTGCCGGCTCTGTATACACTTCTCATACCCTTTACAGAAATGGCTATCCCGGTGCAGTATGGGGAAATGGAACGAGTATGGGAAGCGTTCCTTGTACTAATAGCCATCATCGTATTTTTTGCGTATCCTTTCACAGCAGGCTACGCCCAAAAAGACAGAAAATTGTTTCTTGTCTGGGGAATAACCGCTGCTTGCTGTGGCCTGCAAAGAGTCTTGTTTGAACTGTCGGAGCAAGTACTTTTAAAGATTCCATCGTTTTTTAGATTGTTCATTATTTTTCTATTCTACGCTCTGGAAATCACACTGGCGGTTCTATCTATCAAACTGGCATGTCGTCTATTCAATCAGGTTATGAACATTATCTCCATGCCGAAAGCACTTAATCCTTCCGTTATAAATAAGCGTAATTGAGAGGTCTACCTTATTTCAACAGCTCATTCAAATAACGCCCATATCCGTTATTGTTCATAGCTTCTGCCTGCATACGCAACGTTTCCTCAGAAATCCAACCATTGTTAAAGGCAATTTCTTCCAAGCACGCTACTTTAAAGCCCTGATGATATTCCAGAGAACGAACAAACATGGAAGCATCCAAAAGTGAATCATGCGTCCCTGTATCCAACCACGTATAACCACGCGTCAACTTCTCTACACGCAACATTCCCTGCTTTAAGTATTCCTGATTGACAGAAGTAATCTCTAATTCGCCTCTTGAAGATTTGGGCACTCTTTTGGCGATCTCAACCACTTGATTATCATAAAAATAAAGCCCTGTTACAGCGATATCAGACTTAGGTTTTAATGGTTTTTCTTCAATGGAAACAGCTTTTCCTTCTTCATCAAATTCTACCACTCCGAACCGTTGCGGGTCATGGACCTGATATCCGAAAATGGTAGCTCCGATCGTCAACTCTGCAGCACGTTTCAACTTCTCCGTCAACCCTCGTCCATAAAAAATATTATCTCCCAGCACCAGCGCTACAGAGTCGAGACCAATGAACTCTTCCCCAATAATAAAAGCCTGAGCTAGCCCTTCAGGTCTTGGTTGTTCTCGATACTCAAAAGTAACACCAAAACGGCTACCGTCCCCCAACAAATCACGATACAAAGGCAAATCTCGCGGAGTGGAAATAATAAGTATTTCCCTTATTCCTGCCAACATCAATACGGAAATGGGATAATACACCATCGGTTTGTCGTAAACAGGCAATAGTTGCTTGCTAATGGGAAGCGTCACAGGATGAAGTCTAGATCCACATCCTCCGGCCAAAACAATACCTTTCATATCAAAAACTGCTAACTATTGGTTCCAAGACGTTCCAAGCGATACTCCCCAGATAAAATATCCTGCCACCATGCCTCATGCTCTAAATACCAACGAATAGTTTCCCTGAAGCCTGATGAATGATCCTGTCGAGGCTTCCATCCCAACTCTTCCCGTATTTTTGTAGCATCAATCGCATAACGCAAATCGTGCCCCGGCCTATCCTTCACAAAAGTAATCTGGTCCTGATAACTCCGTCCATCTTCTCTGGGTCTCAATTCATCCAAATGTGTACATAATAACTGAACCAAAGCCAAGTTTGTCTGTTCGTTATTACCTCCAATATTATACGTTTCTCCTGGCTTACCGGAAGAAACCACCTTCAACAAAGCCTCACAGTGATCCGTTACATACAGCCAATCCCGCACATTTTCTCCTTTACCATAGACAGGGATCGACTCCCCGCTTAGAGCTTTCAGAATAACGACGGGAATTAATTTCTCTGGGAATTGATAAGGGCCGTAATTGTTGGAACAGTTCGTGACCAATGTCGGCAAACCATATGTATCATGCCATGCACGCACCAAATGATCACTGGATGCCTTACTGGCTGAATATGGGGAATGCGGACAATACGGAGTAGTCTCCGTAAACAAGCCATCTTCCCCCAAAGATCCATAAACTTCATCCGTAGAAATATGATGAAAACGGAAACACTTCTTTTTTTCTCCTTTCAAAGAACGATAATATCCCAAAGCTGCTTGAAGCATAGAAAAAGTGCCCAAAACATTTGTAGTGATAAAATCCCCAGGAGTATCAATAGAACGGTCCACATGAGATTCTGCCGCTAGGTGCATTACCCAATCCGGCTCATAATCCAGAAAAGCACTCCGCATCTTATCCATATCCCGCACATCTGCATGCAAAAAATGATAGGCAGGAGAATCCTTTACATCATCCAAAGAATGCACATTTCCGGCATACGTTAAGGCATCAATGTTTAGCACTTCATGTCCACGCTCCAATAACAACCTGACTAAGTTGGAACCAATAAACCCGGCACCGCCCGTAACGATAACTTTCATAACTCTGTTTTCAGAAAGAAGTGCAATGCCATTCTAACGAAACGACTGCTTTTTTCAAAATAAATCCACCCATGCCTCCGAATAACAGGAAGCATGGGCGTAAAACTATCCCAGCCAAGGGATAAAATAAACTTAGCAGCTCAATTCCCGACAAAGATTGATAATATCCGGATTGACAGAATACTGCTGCCCTGCAACGGAATCCAATTTGGCATAGCCATACTGACCATCATGATACACCATAATCTGGTTAATATCTCCGTTATTAAGAGCTTCCACAGCACGAGTTGCAAATCTAGTCCCCATCAGACGATCTCGCGCCGTAGGAGAACCGCCTCGCTGAACATGCCCTAAAACGGTCAAACGGGTATCCATACCGGCACGTTCCGTTAACCAACGAGTTAAATACTGAGCTACGCGAGTACCTTCAGCAACAACAGCAATGATGCAACTACCATCTTCATTGATCACAGGCTGAAGACGCTTATAAATAGATTCCAAATCGTAAGGAATTTCAGGTACAATACAAATATCTGCACCACTACACAAAGCCGTAGTCATAGCCAGATAACCACAATCTCTACCCATCGTTTCAATCACAAACGCACGGTGATGTGAACGAGCCGTATCTCGAACGGAATCAATACAGTTCAAGATAACATTCTGTGCAGTATCTACACCCAAGCAGTAATCCGTACCGGCAATGTCATTATCAATCGTGGCAGGAATACCGGCAAAAGGAACTTCAAAGTCATTAAAAAAGTCATTCAGCGCACGGAAAGAACCATCCCCTCCCATAATGATAAGCTTATCAATATCACGTTCTTTCAAATGGTCGTACGCCTGTTTGCGAAAACCGTAGTCAAAAAAGCGCTTGGAGCGGGAAGAACGGAGGAGAGTTCCGCCCCTGTAAATCATATCGCTGGTCAGCTCCCGAGTAGCTTCCTTTATTTTTCCATCAATCAATCCTTCTAAACCGTCATAAACAACATACGGAGTCATTCCAAGCTGACGGGCATGGTCCACTGCCGCTTTGATCGCTGGATTCATTCCGGCAGCATCACCGCCAGATGTCATAATGGCTATTCCACTCATAAGTAATAAGGTTAACTTGTCCGGGGAAAGATGTTACCGTCCCTGACGAATAATGCAAGCACGGAGTTTTTTGCTGGCGTAATAAACAGCAGTACATCATGATACGAAAATATGAATGACACCGCATCTGCCATCCTATCAGCTACTGCCACACTTCGGGACAGGACGGAACAACTTCAATTCGGGTCCCCGGTTCATTTCACTTACAACCCGCTTACATATGCCTGGAATCCGCACGAACAATACATACGCACTTACGGAAACGGAGAAAAACAACACCTCTTCTTAGGTATGAACCCTGGCCCATTTGGAATGGCTCAGACAGGTGTCCCATTCGGAGAAGTGAACGCCGTCCTTAACTGGTTGCATATCCGCGGTGAAATAAAACAACCTCCCCGTTCCCACCCCAAACGTCCCATAGAGGGATTTGACTGTCCCAGATCAGAAGTAAGTGGTCGACGACTGTGGGGGCTCTTCGCAGAAACCTTTGACTCAGCAGAAGATTTTTTCCGTCACAATTATGTCGCTAATTATTGCCCTTTAATTTGGATGAGTGCTTCAGGCGCCAACATCACACCAGATAAACTGTCCGCAGAACAAAAAAACGCTGTAGATGCCGTCTGCATGGAACATTTGATTTCTCTCATTTCCATCCTTAAGCCTCATACTTTAGTTGGAATTGGTACTTACGCCACCCAAAAACTAAAAATTGCGGCTACACAATTCCCTAATAAAAACTTCACCATTGGTACCCTGCTTCATCCGAGCCCCGCAAGCCCTATTGCTAATAAATTTTGGCCAGAACGTCCCATTCAACAATTGAAAGAGCTAAAAATCTTATCGTTGACTTAAAAGCTCCACTAGCCACCATCTAGCACAACTAAAAAACTTAAGCACCTTTCTATCCTCTTCGTTCCAATATTTTCAAAATTATTCAAAGATTTTAATACACACATTCTCCACCTTTCGGGCTTTTTACTGGACAGGAAGAAAGGAGTTCCGTACAGTCTCCGCGATATATTAAGCGTTCCAAATCTATGGCAATTTCAGATTACATCGTGACCATTGGCCTGGAAGTCCACTGCCAGATCAAAACAAAGAGCAAAATGTTCTGCTCCTGCGAAACAGGCTTTGGCTTTGAACCCAATACGCGCGTATGCCCTACATGCCTGGGATTGCCGGGGGCATTACCAGTTCTGAATGAGTTCGCCATAGAACGAACCCTGTTAACTGGAATGATGCTTGGTTGTTCCAGTCCAGAAATCTCCCAATGGGATCGCAAAAACTACTTTTATCCAGACATGGCAAAAAATTACCAAACATCTCAATTGGATCTACCGCTATGCCTGGGAGGCGAAGTTCCACTCTATCCATGGTCTTACCCGAATGATGTAATTAAGGCCGGAGTCCCACCATTCCGTACTGTAAAGCTAACTCGTATCCATCTGGAAGAAGACGCTGCAAAAATTACTCACCATGCCAATTTTTCTCTCATTGACTACAATCGAGCCGGCTCTGCTTTGATGGAAATTGTCTCTGAACCGGACATTGATACCCCAGAAGAAGCCTATGCCTATCTTAAATCCCTTCAGCAAATCTTGAATTACGGAGACATTTCCGACGCAGATATGGAAAAGGGACAGATGCGTTGCGATGTTAATATTTCCCTTCGACCTAACGGACAAAAAGAACTGGGAGCTAAGGTTGAAATGAAAAATATCAATTCTATGTCTGCCGTTCGCAGGGCTCTTCATTATGAAATCCAACGCCAGGCAGAAGAATTGGATATGGGAATTCCTCAAATCCAATCCACACGACGATGGGATGACGAACGAGGTGAGAGTACTGTTATGCGAACCAAGGAAGACGCACATGATTACCGCTACTTCCCTTGTCCTGATTTGGTTCCCGTGCATACTGCGACACTGATAGAAAAGGTTCGTTCCCAAATTCCTGAATTGCCTCAAGAACGCCAGAAGCGTTTTATGGAGGAATATGGTCTGAGCGAATACGACGCTAATGTTTTAGTCGGAGACTTGGAACTGGCACAATTCTTTGAAGAAGCAGCCAATGGAACTTCCAATGGTAAAAAAATTGCCAACTGGGTCATCAATAACATTTCTGCAGTACTGAATGAAAAAGATATGCGGCCTTCTGAATGCCCAGTTAAGCCAGAGTCTATTCGGGATCTGATTTCTATCATTGAAGACGGCACTGTTTCTAACAATCAGGCTAAGGACGTGTTCTCTAAAATGTGGGATGAACCGAAGCTCTCTGCTGCACAAGCCGCCAAATTGCTAGGATTTGAAAAAGCAGATTCTTCTTTTCTTGACTCTATTATTCTGGAGGTCATCTCCTCCAATCCGGATAAAGTTGCCGAAATTAAAGGAGGTAATGAAAAACTTTTAAACTGGCTCACCGGACAAGTCATGAAAGCAGCTAAAGGCAAAGCCAATCCGAAAATTGTCACAGAAGCGCTGAAAAAAGCTCTTGCCTTGTAATAAGATGTGGCTCAACAACTAGCACATCAAATACATAATCAGCATCTTAAAAAAATAAACCAAAGGCCGCTACCTTTTTCTAGGTAACGGCTTTTAGTTTTTACTTAAAAAGAGAAATATTAACAAGAACGACGGCGTAACAACAACGTTATCCCCCCCCTCCAGCCATCGAAACAGCCCGGGACATAATCTAATCTCGGTAAAAATTGGTCAATTAAACACAAAAAAGAGTATCGTATCCCCACCATAAAAAAGGTTTAGTATTCTCTTTTGTAGCAATAGCTTTTCCTTGAAAAAAAGCTATTCTCCATTATTCTACCTTCATAGTTGCAACATTCTTCTATTATGAGATTTTTCAAGACAGCCATCGCTCTGGCCACCCTATTGGGGAGTCTAACAACAGCCTCTGCCATTGTTGTATTTCCCGGACCAACGCCCGGAGAAGCCAATGTAGAACAAATCAAGTCCGACGGTTACGCTCTTTCTAATAATATTTTAACAGCCAAGTTTTTGAATCGTAATGGTAAAATCTCTTTTGGAGGAATGACCAGCAAACTTGGCCCCATCGCTAAGGCACATAAGGAACTATTCACCATTAACCTTCAAGATGGACGTAGCATTAAATCATCCGCGCTGAAAGCAGAGAATATCAAACTTACTACGCTCAAGGCCAACCCCAAGGCGTTCAAACTGGCAGATCGTTTCCCAGGTAAAGCCATCAGTGCTACATTCCATGCATTAAACGGGACATTGACAATCAATTGGCGCGCCGTATTACGAGATAATTCTCATTACTTAAGACAAGAACTCCGACTGACGAGCCCCAAACCCATTCCAATGAAAAACATTGTAGCAATGCAATATAGTTTGGAAGAAGGGAAAGCTGGCACGGCCTCTATTTCTGGCAATGCCAGAGGTGCACTCATCGTGAATAATCTAGCATTTACTGCTCTAGAAACTCCCATGGGGATCAATACTGTGGGAGGTGTCGGCAATACGAGTACAGAAGATCCCTCGGAATGGGATGCAGAAAAGTGGGTTAAAACATCATGGACAAGCAACTTCAATATTCCTCAGAATCTAAAACAACAATATGGGGAACAGGTCGTCTGCTCCGAAGGCCCCGTAACTATTGCTGATAAAGGCACCTGTACTATCACCTTTCAGTATAAAGGAGGAGATAATGGAAACAACAAACTAAATCTGGTAGGCGTACAGCTTCTTTCCTCTAAAGGTGACGTTTTAAGTTCTGATTTTCATGCCGGTAGTACCGGTGATTCCAACTCCAATAACACATACACAGTAACCGTCCCTAGTAAGGGTAATTACATTCTGCGTTACTGGGCTCAAACAAAAAGCGAACCACTGGCCAGCAAAGGAGAAATAACCTTCTCTCTACCCGTTAGTACGCTTAAAGAAAAAGAAGAAAACTTAGAGGTTGGTGCTCAACTCGCCCAAGGAATCTGGAGTCGTAAAACAACATTCCGTCCGGATGACGTATGGAATGTGTCTTCCGTCCTCGGTATTTTTGCACCCGGTCAGCAAAGGCGTTCTTTCTTGGCCTATCTGGAACGAGAACGAGTAATGCCTTACCGTCCCTTCATTCATTATAATTCCTGGTACGAATTGAACATCAATCGGAATAATGACTCTGACCCGGCAAAACGCATGACGGAAGCGCAATGCTTGGCCGTTCTGAAAGACTGGCAAGAACAATTTTATCAAAAACGAGGCATGTCCATTGATGCCTTTGTTTGGGATGATGGATGGGATGAGTTTAACAGCCTTTGGGACTTCCATAAAATGTTCCCGCAAGGGTTTAAACATGTGGATGCTGCCGCATTTAAACAAAAAGCGGGAATCGGAGCTTGGCTGGGCCCGGTTGGTGGTTACGGAGCTTCCAAAAGCAAACGTCTAGCTAACTGGAATGCAAAACACCCAAACAACAAAATCGGGAACTTCCAACTTTCCAACAGTGAATACTTTGATGCCTTCGTAGGCCGTTGTTCACAAATGGTGAACGACTACCACATGAAGTATTTCAAGTTTGATGGCATTAGTACTCACTTTCATGCTAAAGGGCCCGGTAATGAAGAAGATGCTGAAGGTATTATCCGTGTATTAACTGCTCTACGCAAAATAAAGGGAGATCTTTACATCAATTGCACTGTAGGGACCTGGGCTTCACCTTTCTGGTTCCGTTATGCTGATTCTGTATGGAGACAAGAAAATGACTTCGGAACAATAGGGGTTGGCGATAACCGCGACAAATGGATTACTTATCGAGATCGTCTTGTGCATGAAGTCTTTGTTCAAGGCTCACCTCTAATGCCCATCAATTCCATGATGACCCATGGTCTGATGGTCACCAAATTCGGACCTCCTTCATGTATGTCTCGTGATCCGGAAAACGTCAAAAAGGAACTTCGTTGCGCAACAGCATGTGGCACATCTCTCCAGGAACTTTATGTGGATCGTGACCTAATGAACGCCAACAATGGTGTTCTATGGGATGAACTTGCCAAGGGAATTAAATGGATTCGTCGCAACACAGACGTTCTGGATGATGTCCACTGGGTCGGAGGAAATCCTTGGGATCAATCCACAAAAGAGGGCTCTGTGTATGGTTGGGCTGCATGGAATAAAAATAAAGCCACGTTAGCACTCAGAAATTCATCTGATAAAGAAAAGAGTTTAACCGCAACTCTGCGTAGCATTCTAGACATCCCATCAAATATCAAAGGTTCTATCACTTTTAAAGATTCCTACGATGACCAACGTTCTTTACCCGGGTTCTCTGGACAAACCGTTGATATTGACAAGGAACTTACCTTGACATTAAAACCTTTTGAGGTGTTGGTGTACGAAGGAGGTAAAGTTAAATAAAAGTTTCCTCATCTCTGCACTGATCATTTAAAAAATCTATCTAACAAAAATGAGGGAGGCCGTTTAAACAGTCTCCCTCATTTTTCTTTCATACCCACCAGACGATAAAACAGTAATAAACAAGATTAAGTTTTAACTAACAAAAAACTCCGTCATCATCCCAAGAAATAAACATCTATCCTTTTTTTACAATCGTCTATCAAGTAAAAAAGATTTCAACAATGAACGAGCCTCAGCATTATCATCAAGGACTTACTGAACAACAAGTTCTTGAAAACAGACTAAAATTCGGAAGCAACATATTGACTCCTCCGGCAAAAACGCCCCTGTGGAAACAATTTTTGGAAAAATTTTCAGACCCTATCATTAAGATTCTTCTTGTCGCATTGCTATTATCTGTTGGTGTAGCATGCTATCAATTTTACACTGGCGCAGAAGCTGCTAATGTATTCTTGGAACCAATAGGTATCTTAGTGGCGATTCTACTGGCCACTTGTGTGGGTTTTGCATTCGAAGTCAGTGCTAATAAGAAATTTGAAGTACTGAATCAAGTTAATGACGACACCATGGTTCAGGTCAAACGTAACGGTAATATCCGCGAACTGCCACGGCGTGATTTAGTTGTTGGTGACGTCGTTATTCTAAACACAGGAGAAGAGATCCCTGCAGATGGTATTCTACTGGAAGCCGTATCTCTCCAAGTTAATGAATCTACTCTAACAGGAGAACCTCTTATCAGCAAAACCACAAAAGAAGAAGATTTCAAAAAAGACGCAACCTACCCATCCAATCATGTCTTAAAAGGCACCACTATTGTTGATGGTCATGGAGTCATGGATGTAACCGCCGTTGGAGACAACACAGAATATGGAAAAGTCTACCAAGGCTCCCAAATCGACAATAAAATACAAACGCCTCTCAATAAACAGCTTGCCAAATTAGGAGACCTTATTACTTGGGCTAGTTACGCTATTGCAGCCCTCATTATCATTGGACGACTCTGGTTATACTTCTCCCATTTGACAGGGCCTGTGGAATGGTTAAGTGCTGGTAGCTATATCTTGAACACAGTCATGATTGCTGTGACGGTCATCGTTGTCACAGTTCCAGAGGGGCTACCTATGAGTGTTACTTTAAGTTTGGCGTTGAGCATGAAAAGCATGCTTGCCAACAATAACTTGGTTCGCAAAATGCACGCTTGCGAAACAATGGGGGCCGCCACTGTCATCTGTACGGACAAAACAGGGACGCTAACTCGCAACCAAATGCGCGTATATAAAACGGATTTCTATGGTTGTGATGATAACGTATCGACAGACACTGAACTGGGTAAGCTTATCTGTGAAGGCATTGCTGTTAACTCCACAGCTTTTCTAAACGATACTGACCCTAAACATATAAAAGCATTGGGTAATCCAACAGAAGGAGCTCTCTTACTTTGGCTACATCGCATTGGAGTAAATTATCTGAATCTCCGGGAAAACGCCCATATTCTAGATCAACTTACCTTCTCTACGGAACGCAAATATATGGCTACCGTTGTAGAATCTCCTCTCTTGGGGGAAAAAATCCTTTACGTGAAGGGGGCGCCGGAAATTGTATTGGGATTAAGTTCTTCTGTTAGGACTCAAAATGGTATGGTGCCTGCAGAATCCATGAAGCCTACCATAGAGGCTCAGCTCTTGGCATACCAAAACCAAGCCATGCGTACCCTTGGCTTTGCTTACCGCATTTTAGAAGATGACGCTCCTGTATTTGAAAATGGACGTATCATCTGTAATGACTTAGTTTATTTAGGTATTACAGCTATTTCAGATCCGGTTCGTGACGATGTTCCCCAAGCAGTCAAAGACTGCATGAATGCGGGTATTCGTATTAAAATTGTTACAGGAGATACTCCCGGTACAGCACGAGAAATCGGACGTCAAATCGGGTTATGGACAGAAAAAGACACTCCGGATCACTTAATTACAGGCGTAGAGTTTGAACAAACTCCGGATTCTGAATTACTGAACCGAGTGATGGATTTGAAAATAATGTGCCGCGCCAGGCCTATGGATAAAGAACGCTTGGTGAAATTACTACAACAAAAAGATCAGGTTGTTGCCGTTACCGGAGACGGGACTAATGACGCTCCTGCCCTTAATGCTGCTCAGGTAGGACTCTCTATGGGGGATGGAACAACTGTTGCAAAAGAAGCCAGTGCCATCACTATTCTGGATAATTCCTTCATGAGCATTTCACGAGCTGTGATGTGGGGACGATCTTTATACCGAAATATCCAACGCTTTATTGTCTTTCAAATGACTATCAATGTGGCAGCATGCATCATTGTCCTCATCGGTGCTTTCTTAGGAACAGAATCTCCCCTCACGGTTACTCAAATGCTCTGGGTAAACCTCATCATGGATACATTTGCTGCGTTAGCTCTGGCATCTCTCCCCCCAGATGAGCGTGTCATGCAAGACCAACCGCGTAAACCCTCTGATCATATTATCTCTCGTGCTATGGCGAAAGATATTCTTGGTGTAGGTATTCTGTTCGTAGTCTTCTTATTTGGAATGCTTCAATACTTCAAGCATACGGATATCACCTCGCTCACTCAATTCAGCATCAGAGAATACACTCATAGTTTCCTAGATTTCTCATCAGCGGAACACAATCTGACACCGTATGAACTATCCATATTCTTCACTATATTCGTCTTGCTCCAATTCTGGAATATGTTTAATGCAAAAGCATTTAATACTCACAAGAGCGCATTTGCCCGTATGAAAGCTAGCCTCCGAGGCTTTGGACTTGTTGCTATGCTAATCTTAGTCGGCCAATATATTATCATCACCTTTGGTGGGAAAATGTTCAATGTTGTACCCCTTAGCTGGACAGATTGGATCATCATCTTTGCAGGGACTTCCGTTGTTCTTTGGATTGGGGAACTGCTAAGATTCATCACTCCGGATAAAGCTGTACAACGTTGTTAAACGTCTACAGACTAAAATAATTTCCATGCCAATTCTGAATCATTTTTTGACTTTACGTAATCTCGGTTAAGAAACTTCTTTTTTAACCGTTTGCCATTCACAAGGGAACCGGCTTTCGTGTTACACCATCCGAATGAAATAAGCTATTAACCTTGTGCATGACGCGAATGAAGTTGACGCAGGACAAGACATCTTTTCAACAAAGGAAGAGACATCCGGGTCATTTCTTGCATGGATTTGACACGTCTACCGAGAACCGGTTTGGTATCTGCCATTCTCCTCTTCATATTCAACACCTTTTTCATAGGATGTAAAAAAGAACAGCATCCTCAACAAGAGATAACAACGCTTGTTTATGAATATCCTATAACCATGGAGCTCCCCATCATGGGGAGCTGGGTAGGACACCTGGATGGCGTTAACAATGCCTCCATCGTTCCCCAAGTTACAGGCTACATTCAAACACAAAATTACACCAACGGGACCATTGTAAAAAAAGGAGAAGTTCTCTTCCAAATTGATGCATCCACTTTCAAAGATGAAGTATCCCGAGCCAAAGCATCGTTGACACAGGCTCAAGCCCAACTAAAGCAATTGACCTACGACGCCGGTATTTACAAACCGCTGGCCGAGGAAGATGCTATCTCTAAACAGAAATATGAGGATACTCGCCTATCTGCGTTAGCAGCAGAAGCACAGGTACAGCAAGCATCTGCCGCATTAGCTTTGGCGAATAAAAATCTTTCCTATACATCTCTGCATGCTCCTTTCGATGGTATTGCAGGCATCTCTAAAACAAATGTTGGCGATCTGGTAAGCCCGGAAAGTGGAGCTCTCACAGTAGTCTCATCCGTTAATCCTATCCGAGTCAACTTTGCTGTCACACAGCAGGAATGGATCCAACAAGCAGGAAAAAACGGTAATGAAGGCGTTCAACTCGGCAGCAAGCTAGATATCACATTAAAAGACGGCATCAAGTACTCGGAACAAGCTACAGTTGTAGCCATTGATCGTGCATTCAACCCTCAAACAGGAACTATTCGAGTACAGGCAAATCTACCCAACACGAATTATCTTTTACGCCCAGGAATGTTCATTATTGCTACAGCTCAATTAGCTACCATTAAAAATGCTCTGACGGTCCCGTCTAAAGCCATTCTTTCCACGCAAGGGCGTTTTTTCATTATCGCATTGGATGACAAAAACACACCAAATATCATCCCTATTCAAGCAGGCGTTCAATTTCAAGACCGACGGCAAGTCACCGCTCTATTACCCAACACGTTAACCTCTCAAAGCAAAATTGTAGTAGATGGCCTTTTGCAAGCGGAAATGGCTCTCAAAAATCCATCTATCCGTTTCAACGCAATCCCTTCCGGTAACAAATAAAGCTCCACCAGCCATGGCCGATTTCTTTATTAAACGCCCCATTCTCTCTTTCTGCTTATCCTTGATGATCGTTCTCCTGGGGACGTTCTCCATTCTACGCCTACCTATCTCTGAGTACCCCGATATCATTCCTCCGACAATTCAAGTAACAGCAAACTACCCCGGTGCAGACTGTGAAACTGTAGTAAAATCCATAGCATCTCCCATTGAACAACAAATGTCTGGTGTAGACGGGATGTCTTACATGACTTCCGTTAATACAAATAATGGACAAATGAGTATGCTCATTCTTTTTAAGATCGGTACAGAAGCTAACATGGATCAGGTCCTTTCCTATTTACGTTACGGACAAGCAACGACTCAATTACCCGAGGAAGTCAGCGAATTGGGTATATCATTACGCAAAATGAGTGGCTTGCCCACCATGGTTATCAGCCTTTATTCTCCTAATAATACTTATGATGGTCTTTGGCTTGCCAATTATGCATATATCAACATGGTAGATGCCATCAAACGAGTACCGGGAGTAGGGGACGTACAGGTTTTCGGCTCCGGACGTTACGCTATGCGAATCTGGCTGAATCCGGAAAAAATGGCAGCTCTGAATATCACAGCACGGGATGTCATGTTGGCAGTCCAAGCCCAAAATGCCGTAAATCCGGCTGGGAAAATCGGTGCACAACCGGCACCAAAAAATCAACAGCTTTCTTTTACAGTAAAAGCTCCTGGAAGACTTACTGACGTAAAAGAATTTGAAAATATTGTGGTTCGTGGTCAGGGTAATTCCATTATCAGAATAAGCGACATAGCACGAGTAGAATTAGGTTCAGAAACGTACAATCTCAGTTCCACAGTCAATGGGCATCCTGCTGCATCCATTGCTATTTACGAGACTCCGGGGGGAAATGCCATTCAATTAGTAGAACACATCAAAGACCGCCTGCAGAAAATGTCTTTACCTCCCGACACGGATTATCGTGTTTCCTTGGATTCTACTCTTGCCGTTCACGCCGGTATTAAAGACATCATTCGCACACTGGTTATCGCCTTAATTCTAGTTGTGATAGTAGTATTCATCTTCCTTCAAGGCTGGAGAGGAACCCTTATCCCTGCTTTTGCCGTCCCCGTATCTATTATAGGTACGTTTATCGCCTTTCCTATTTTTGGTTTCTCTATCAATACGATTTGCTTGATGGGGCTTGTCCTCGCCATTGGGCTGGTAGTGGATGATGCTATTGTTGTCGTCGAAGCAGTGGAAAATCATATTTCCAAGGGGAAAACGCCCCTTCAATCCACTATTGCCGCCATGAAAGAAGTATCAGGGCCAATAATCAGCACAGCCTTAGTCATTTCTTGCGTCTTTGTACCAACCTTGCTACTTCCCGGCGTCACAGGCAAGCTGTTCGAGCAATTTGCCGTGACAATCGGTATGTCTATCCTGATTTCTGCTTTTTGTGCCTTATCCCTTAGTCCTCCTTTATCAAGCAAATTGTTAAAAGGCGATCAAATTGCGACCATCCCAATGTTAACTCCTTTTTTCAATTTGTTCAACAAATGGTTTAACACTGTACGAGATTGGTATGTAATGACCTGCGCCAAACTCATCCGTCATGTATGGTTAACAGTCTTATTATTGGTAGGAATGACGGCAGTACTCTTCCCACTGGCTAAACTTATACCAACGGGGTTTATTCCCAATGAGGACCAAGGTTACTTATTTGCCGGAGTTGAACTACCAAATAATACATCTCTGAATGTCACGGAAACAACCGCCTCTCAAATTGAACAAATAATCAAATCCGAACCGGGGGTAGATGTCATCACCACTGTCAATGGCTTTAACCTAATCAGTACCGTTCAAAGCGAATCTAACTCATTTTTCTTTATTTCTTTGAAACCATGGGAAGACCGTTCTGCTCCTAACATGACAGCAGACGCTATTGCCTCTCGATTAAAAAAGAAACTAAGCACGGCCATTAATTCCGGAGTTGTATACGTAGTTCCCCCACCTCCAATACCGGGCGTAGGGACCTCTGGCGATGTAACCTTCTTACTTGAAGACCGCCAAGGAATTGGGGAAATTTTTCTGATGAACAATACGGCAAAATTTATTGAAATGGCAAAAAAACGTCCCGAAATCGCTGCCATCAGCAACTTCATGTCCCCATCCAATCTTCAATATAATCTGAACGTAAATACAGAACAAGCGACCCTTCAAAATATAGACGTAGATGAGATATATGCCACCATTCAGGCATATATGGGCAGCACCTTCTTGAACAACTTCAATATTTACGGGCAGGAATGGAAAGTGTATATGCAAGCGGATGCTCCTTACAGAAGTGACATTGACAAGTTGTCCATGTTTTATGTCCGTAATAATAACGGGGAACCGGTTCCGATTAAATCCGTTATCAATATCACAAACGGCTGGGCGCCAGGATTCCTGATTCGTCAGAACATGTTCAATAGCTCACAACTAAATGTCTCTCCATCTCCAGGATATTCATCCGGACAAGTCATGGAAGCTTTGGAAGAAGTCTTTGGCCAAACCATGCCCCCCGGGATGGGGTATGACTACTCCGGCATGAGTTATCAGGAAAAACAAGCGCAAGAAGGTATTAGCATCGGTATGATTTTTGCGGCCTCGGCCATATTTGTCTTTCTGATTTTGGCTTCTCTCTATGAAAGTTGGTCTTTGCCCATAGCTGTTTTTATGACAACGCCCATTGCTATTCTGGGAGCATTTTTATCCTTGTTATTAACGGGAATGTCTTTGAATATTTATTCGGAAATCGGCCTCATTGTGCTAATTGCTTTAGCTGCAAAAAATGCTATTCTTATTGTTGAGTTTGCCGTATTGGAACTCCGTCAAGGTGTAGATTTACTTACAGCCACCCTTAATGCCGCCAAAATCCGCTTGCGTCCCATTTTGATGACCAGCATTGCCTTTATCATGGGATGTCTTCCCTTAGCGTTTGCTTCAGGAGCAGGCGCTACAGCACGTCAGGTGGTTGGGATAGAAGTTATTGGAGGAATGCTTACCGCCGTCTTCGTCGGAATATTTTTCATTCCAGCTTTCTTCTATTTGATTGCTAAGACCGCCAAGCTGGATAAAAAATTCTCGCTTAACTTGCAAAAAGAGTCACAAGATTTACCTCCTCCAGCAAGGACTGGGCCAGCACATGTATAGCTGATTATTTCTCCTCTACATCCAAAATATTCGTGCCCAAAAGGCTTTCACAAACACCAAGACCACGTTGATCAATAAGCCGACTTTCACCATAGTCATCTGGGGGAATCTCCCCGTAGCAAAAGCCAAAGCATTGGGAGGAGTGGAAACCGGAAGCATGAAAGCACAAGACGCTCCTATACCAACTAAAAGAACCAGAGGGACAGCGGACATTCCCATAGCGTCAGCAACCGTTACCATTAATGGCGCAACTAATGCAGCGCTGGCCGTATTGGAGCAAAACTCCGTCAGAGATGTAATAAAAAGACTAATAATGAGCAAAATAATCAGAGGATCCTGTCCCATAGCCAATGATGATACTTGATCCGCCAAAAATCTGGCGGCTCCGGTCTGAACCAAAATAGTGCTGAGCGTAATACCACCGCCAAATAAAAGAAGTACTCCCCAATCCGTATTTTTTGCAATACCACTCCAATTAATCACTCCACACAATGGCAACATCACTGCTGCACATAATGCAATCAGGGTATCCATAGACGAAATGCCTCCCAATAAAGAAGAAAGAGAACTGCTACACATCCAACTCCCAGCCACCAGTACAAATAGTATCAACACGCGCACTTGTTTGGCATTTAGACAAGATTCTCCCCCAGCTTTTTCTTCCGGAGCCATATCCACATATCCTCCCAACCTCGGACGAAAAAAAAGATACATCAGGGAAAATACAATCAAACCGAAAAATAACACCACAGGCATGGCAATACGAAACCACTCTGCAAACCCCATACTGAGTTCATGCGCAGCAATGGCATTGGGCGGCGATCCCACCAAGGTTCCTATTCCTCCAATGGAGGCACTGTAAGCAACCCCTAATATAGCAAAAGGGGCTATAGTCTTCGTCTTCTCCTCCGGGATTCGATCCAACAAGCCAATTACTAATGGAAGCATCATAGCAGCCGTAGCTGTGTTAGACATCCACATAGACAAAAAAGCTGTAGATAAAAAAATAAGAATCAGAGCCATCCACAATCTTCCTTTAGCCATCCGAAGGATCTTTTCTGCCATCCACGTATCTATCTTTTGCTCATGAAGAGCTCCTGCCAAAGCAAAACCTCCAAAAAACAGGAAAATGGTAGGATCCGCAAATCCGGCTAGGGCTTTACTCCCTGGTAAAATTCCCATAATCATGGCAAGTACAGGCACCATTAAGGCCGTCACAGTCACATGCAAGGCCTCCGTCAACCACAAGATTCCTATGAAAGTAAGAATGGCAAGCCCCTTTGCAATCGTAGGATCTACAGGAAGCCATTTCAACATAGCAAAGAACAGAAGTAAATCACACACAATAATGATGTACTTACGATGTCCTTTAAGGGTATCAGTAGTATCGTGACGCATAGAAATAAAATGATATCTTTTATTTTTGTACATATTCACAAAAAGAAGTCAATCTCATTATAAAGATATCATCTTCCTCATCCTTAAGCTCATGACACATGCCCACACTCAGGAGGAATTAAGCATCTTATTATCCTAAATAATTGTAGATACAAAAAGCCGCCATGCATATGCACGACGGCTTGTAAAATAATGCGGTTAACTCGCAAAAGAAAAAACCTCTGCCCGAGCAATTATTCAGCAGTGGACTCAGCGGTTTTCTTGGCTACCGGCTTTTTGGCAGGAGCCTTCTTAGCTGTAGTCGCCTTGGTTTCAGTCTTCTTAGCTGCTGTCTTTTTAGCGGGAGCTTCCTTGGCTACCGACTTGGCTTCCTTAGTGACGGGAACTGCCAAACGGATAGGCGTACTGGCATTCAACTTGGCCTGTTCTTTTTTACGCTTGATGTATTCAATACGTCTGCGGCGCTTGGTGACTTTGCGGATTTGCTGTCCCATAGTAATAATTGCTATGATAATTTTATTCTTACGGTATCTCCATGTAACACATGGGCGTGGTTACAACTACCAATCCTGCTTCCTATACGCAAGCACAAAGCGTTATTAAGGCACAGAAAGACGGAATCCTGACTCATTCTTGACATACGAGAAGCTCAACGAAAAGAAGTTTAACGCAAATTGAGAGCATCCACTCTAACCGGTTGTTCCCAAGTTAAATGTTCCCGAATAGCTTTGGCAACCAATTCTAACCCACGATCTACCGCAGTAACCAGTTCGTCTCCGGCTGCTAGTCTTGCTGTAATGGCAGCAGATAGAGAACAACCGGTTCCATGAGTACTCACATTGAGGACACGAGGACGATTCCACTCTCCCAACAAACGTCCATCAGCCCCAGCTAATACATCCCGGCAGTCTCCATCCAAATGTCCGCCTTTCAACAAAACAGGGCATCCGTACTTAACCGCAAGGGCGATGGCAGCATCCGGAAGCTCTTCCCTACTGGGATGAACAGAGGAGCGGAGTAACACCGCAGCCTCATCTAAATTAGGAGTCAACAATGCTGCTCCAGGCAACATAAGTTCTTCATAAACAAACACCGACTCTTCTTGCATCAAACGATCTCCTGCCGTAGCAATCATAACAGGATCCACCACCATAGGAATATCCCAATCATTCAAAACCTCATGTACCGCACGAACAATGGCAGGAGAATACAACATTCCCGTTTTAACGGCACGCACGGGGAAATGTTCCAAATTAATCCGTACCTGATCTGCCACCAACGCTGATTCTACTTCCTGAATTCCTCGCACCAGCCCAGGGACCTCTGACACGATGCAGGTAACCGCTGTAAGAGCAAAAGCTCCCATAGCTTGAGCCGCTTTCATATCTGCTTGTAGACCGGCTCCGGCAGAACAATCGGACCCGGCTATCGTCATCATTACTGGAATACTCATGTCCATGTTTTTAATCAGGGAAAGCAATATTGAACAATCAAAAATCCGTCTTTCCAATTTCAATGTCACAAATCTGGGTAGGAAAAAACACGGAAAATGCCTCAATATCTCCCTATGCCACACGCCACAGACGACCAGGAACTCTGGCTTTTCATTCAAAATAAACATCTTCCGACTGCAGAAGCGTTACAAGAAAAGATGTTTGATCTAGATCCATGCTTTAAGCTAAATCTTTCCGGCCCCCCGGAGGAAGCTCCAGATCATGTACTGGAAGGTGAATATTTGGATGAAGATGGAGAATCACAATTAAATGTGTTCTGGGTAATGGAAATAGATGACGCACGCCAAGCGTTCAAAAGAGATCGCACTGCATTGCGCAAAATCGGTACACGAACCAAAATGTTACGCTTTATTCTGGAAGATGAATGCGCTCTAGGGCATGTATTCGCAATGATTCACGCTATTCTGGAGCATCAGGACGGACTAGTAGTTATACCGGATAAACAGGGAAATGTAATTTTGGATCGGGCAAAAGCATTGGATTTTCTACACAGAGAAATCCGAGAAAGCTAACGTTCTGTCGGTAACGATATAGCTTTTTTCTCTCGTTCCGCATTTAATTTCACAGCTTTCTGTTTCCAAACTTCTGCCAAATCTGCGTTCTGTATCGTACCCTTACCGGTACTATAACAGACGGAAAGCATTAACATGGCATTGACGTGATCTTGACCGGCGGCCAACTGAAACCAATTGAAAGCCTTACTTTCATTCAGATCTACTCCGGCTCCTTCCAAATAAGCCAACCCCACAATATATTGAGAATGAGCATCACCTCCGGAAGCGGCCTGCTCATACCACTTCATGGACATTTTCATATTCTGCTCAACCCCTTCACCTTTGGCATAAATCTTCCCCAAATAAACAGATGAAGGAACGTTCCCACTATTGGCAGCCCTCTGCAATAAGGCCAGCCCGGATTCCACATCTTTATCCAACCCCAATTTTCCTTCCATATAAGCACGCCCCAACAGCCCCATAGATGCTGGATGCTTTTCATCTACGGCCTTATACCATAGTTCCAACGCCTTGTTGTTACTCTGCTCTGTTCCATCTCCCTTAAAATACATCAGCCCTAACATATACAGGGCATTCCCCCTTTGGCTTCCAGCCCGTTCAACTCCATATTCAAACCATTCTTTAGCCATGGCGGCATCTCGTTTAATTCCCGTTCCATAGAGGAACATAGCCCCAATAACTGTTTCTCCGGAATAACCGGAGCCCGTTTCCGCTACAGAATCACACCATGAACGTACATCTAGTTTGTGGACCAGACCATTCTGCAATCCTTCCGCATACAGGGCTGCCACATCATTCAACGCCTTCAGATAATTCTGCTCATGCCCCTTCTCTCTATCTGCCATATCCATTGCCGTTTTTAACCGGGTATACCATTGCCCGCTCTTATCCATAGGTACTTTGTCTTGTCTCTCTCGTGCTTTAGACAAATCAAGGTGCTTATCTTCGGATGGTTGTACACGGTCACAACTACATAAAAAAACGGCTAAAAAAGAAACTGCACTCCAAGCGGCAAGCTGTTGCATCATGTCCGATACCATAAGATAGACATCCAATACTGCCAAGAAGAGAAATAAAAGGACACCGGGATTTTTCAGGGAAAGTGTATTACACTTAAATCATTGGAGGAAGAATCCTATCAATCCCTCTTTTTACATTGTAAATAAGCCCGTTTTTTGCTTTACTAAGAGGTGATTTTATCCCGATGAAATTAGATTTGCGCCGGTATCTCTTGATAGAGCTGATTTTTACATTATCAAGTGTATGTTCTTACAATGGGTTCGCAGAAGAACCTTCTGTAAAATACATCTTTGAACTTTCAGATGAACCGGTAAAAGTGAGTCCGGGAAAATGGGACACCTCAAACGTATTTTTTCCAAAATACTCACGCGGGACAACCCCGGAATCCGTTAAACAACAAGCAGCGCTTTTCCTATCGCATTCTCAACAAGCAGAACCAGAAACACCTCCTAGCATCAGCATTTATATGAATGATGATAAAGAGGCAACAACGGATCATGCTCTAATCGGCTATGATTTTTATCGGCCAAACACCCAAGGAGACATCATCATGTCGCTGGAATCTACTGATGAGGAAATATGGCTTAATTCAGGAGACCCTGACAGTCCGTTTTTTAACACACCTTCACCCAATCCAGACTCAGAAGAGCATCTTCTTCCCCTGACGGATAAAGACGAAGAAGTCATCCATCTACACATGAATCTACCGGAATCATCTCCGCATCCTTTTGTAATTCAGCCGGCGCCATCCGGAGCTATCCGCACCATTATCAAGTCCTTCGATGGAATCAATTTTGAAGCAGATGAAAAATCTGCAACACCACTCCACAGCGTAAGAGATCAACTACCTCCGGGTTATGTACCCATCCCCGCTCTCCCTGCTTACCAACCCACTATTTTGCGAAAGTTACGCTAGCCTGTTCGCTCCTACCAAAAAAGACAGGAGCGAACATCTCTCAACCATCTCAGGGGCGTGAAAGAATCAAAACTTAAAGCGGACTGCTCCAAACACAGACCATCCGTCAAACGCTTTTGCCGTAGCTGAATCTACCTGACTGGTAACATACTCCACTCCCAGCATCAACTTAACCGTGTTGATTGATTCCGGGCATAAATAACAATTCAGCCCCAAGTAAAAAGAATGCATGCTATCTACCCATGAAGAATAATTCGTGACTCCGGGCACATAACGCGCATTCATCTTGACGGAACGATTCCCGAAAGCGCACTGGTATTGAAATACTCCTTCCAAATACGGTGAAATCCGGTAAACGGGTTGCAGTACCACCCCATACACATTTTTGGCCTCCGGTTGTCCAACAACTCCAATGCCAGCCAACAGATTACCCATCACGGAAAAATCTCCTCGACTGGCATCCCAACTCAAGGAAATCACATCCTGTGCCCCCGTCCCGCAGTAATCGGAGGTTGAAACGATTTTTCTACCTCTCCATTGCGTAAAATTATGAGCATACTGATATCCCAATGTCTGCTTATCCCACATAGAAGAATCCACTTTCCACTTCATTGCATTCAGCAAAAACAAATTGTCATCTGAATGAAACTGAATTTCATCCTTTAAATCCGTACCATTCGCATTCAGATAAATGCCATAGGTATGGGACAAACTGCTAGGACTCTTCTGAAACTCAGCTTCCACACCCCAATTGGAAATAGGGACCAGTTCATTACACAAGGCAGAACGTTCCACAGTCTTGATCCGAGTAGAAGAAAGGCAGTATTCAGATGTTATATGCGGAGTCAGTTTCCCTGCTTTAAACTTGGCTCCGCTCATTGTTTTTTCCAAATACAGCTCATACAAAGACCAGTCCGTATGGCTGCTCAACCATTCCCCATTCACTTCACGATGACGCCCTTCCAAATCACCTACATTGGTTAAATTGGACAACCGCCAAGAACCATCTCCAAACAAAATATCTCCTCCCAGATAAGCACGCCGCCATTCGTTGTTATGGCCTCCGGATGATGAACGAAACTTGTTAGCCCCATTGGGACTGACTGCAGATCCTTGATACTGTCCAATCAATGATAGCTTCACTTTTTTTATCCATGAAGAATCATTCCGATATAAAACCGGCCCCTGCGACAACACCTTACAGAGAGACGGCAAGTTTTTTTCAGCACACGTTTGTTGGACAGGGAGAGCTCCCGACCCGGCCTCCGTTACAGCGGAAACACCACACCAGCAGACCGCGAAAAGCCCGCCCTTCATAGCGACAGAATGGAACATAAAATTGCCAATCGGATTTGTGAGTTGCATACCTTACGGCGTTAAGCCGGGAAATCAAGCACGGATACTCTTTTCCCCTCTTCGCTTTCCCTATACGAATCCTTGTCTCAAATCCCTTCTTTTTCTCCTCTTGAAAACGAAACTATAAAAAACCGACTTACTAAAAGTAAGCCGGTTTTAGAAGACTTTTGGTACCCCGTCACGGGCTCGAACCGTGGACAAACTGATTAAGAGTCAGCTGCTCTACCAACTGAGCTAACGAGGCACTATGAAAACGGCATCCCGTTCAGGAATAACCGGATGGTACCCCGTCACGGGCTCGAACCGTGGACAAACTGATTAAGAGTCAGCTGCTCTACCAACTGAGCTAACGAGGCATATATCCGGCAATTCCTCGCAATGTCCTCCAACTCTAAAGATGGAGCCACTGGTCGGATTTGAACCGACGACCCACGCATTACGAATGCGTTGCTCTACCCCTGAGCTACAGTGGCATCGCGAGAAGCGCGGAAGCAAGTAACCACAAGACAACCCTTTTAGCAAGTCTTTTTTTATAACAGGAATATTTTTTACACATCACATTTGGAATAAACACCCAGCTAAAGCTGGTGACAATAGAAGAGCTTGCATCATCTCAAGAAACATGATGGAGTGTTTCACCTCAAACAGCTTCTCTTTCCCTACTTATTATGAAGGCATATTACATCTTCCAACAGGCAGACGAAGAAACAATCAGCAACATTTTGAACTGGATGCGCAACCAGGAACGCGGAATTTACCGCGCCGCCGTACGTGAACTCGGCGCATTGAAAAAGTTGCGTCCGGAATTCATTCAACGCAAACCGCTTCAGGAACAATTCTCTTTTATTAAGAAGATGCTATCTTGGAAGCCCAGCAATGAAATTGGTGACCACTTGCTTCAGGTTTGGTTACTACGCAAGCATCAGGATATGTTGATCTCTTTCCTAAACACATTGGGCATAGCCCATGATGGTAATGGTATCGTTAATGAACTTCCGGATACGCTGGATAAAGAGAAACTCACTAAAGCCGTTGACGAACTATTTGAAAAATACCCTGCTGGCGTTGCTTCTGTGTATCTTCAAATGTTCCAACTTCAGACAGAAGACGGCTGGGATGAACTGGCCGACATTCTGGCTAACGACTCTCGCGTCACTATCCGCTAGTTGTTGTTCTTTTATATTTCCCTCCACTTCAAAGCCACTTCCCCGGAAGTGGCTTTTTTTTGCGGAATCTTCTTTTCAGACAAAATATAAGTCCCGGTTTCCATACAAAAGGAAAAACCGGGACTTATTATTAATCTATTGTATGCGGTGAAATAGTGATTACAGAATCCAATCCAGAACCACCTTACCGGATTTACCGGAGTTCATGGCATCAAAGCCTTCACGAAAATCCGTATACGGCAAACGATGGGTGATAATGGGGGCAACATTCAAACCACTGCGTATCATGGAATCCATCTTATGCCACGTTTCAAAAATTTCACGGCCATAAATCCCCTTCATCTTCAACCCCTTCCAGATAAACTTGTTCCATTCGATACTGGAACCATCAGGCTGAATCCCTAACAAGGAGATATTGGCTCCATTACGGGAATTATCAATAATATCCTTAAGACAAGACGGAGCACCGCTCATTTCCAAGCACACGTCAAACCCCTCGGTCATTTCCAGCTCTTTCATCACATCCGCTAATTTTTCACGGGTGACGTTCACTGTTCGGTCTGCACCAAGCGTTTTAGCAAGCCCCAAACGGAAATCGTTAATATCTGTAATAACAACGGTCTTCGCTCCCGCCTTTTTACACACAGCAGCAGCCATACAACCAATCACGCCTGCGCCAGTAATCAGCACATCTTCACCCACCATATCCCAAGACAATGCCGTATGAACAGCGTTCCCCAATGGGTCAAAGATCGAAGCAATTTCCATAGGAATACTCTTGTGAATACGCACTACATTATCCTGCGGTATGGAAAGATATTCCGCAAAACATCCAGGACGGTTAACTCCCACCCCCTTTGTATTCGGGCACAAATGCTTCTGTCCGGAACGGCAGCTACGACAATGACCGCACACAATGTGTCCTTCCCCAGAAACGATTTCTCCGGGCTTATACTCCGTAACGGCAGAACCAACAGATTCAATCACACCGCAGAACTCATGCCCTACGTGCATTCCTACCGGTATTGTTTGTTGAGCCCACTTATCCCAATTCCAGATATGAAGGTCTGTGCCACAAATGGCTGTTTTATGAATCTTAATCAGAACATCATTTGGTCCGACTTCCGGCATGGGAACATCCATCAATTCCAAACCGGGGGCGGCCTGTGTTTTTACAAGAGCTTTCATGTGGTTTCATTCATGCGCTTTTTCCACTGCTTCCGCAAGCCCAAAATTCATTTTTCAACACGCTTGGAAAACGCTTTTGTTTCCAATAAAACGAGCAACTAACCACCTTCCCTCATTCTTCCAAAAACAATACTAAGCTAAACTAGGAAAAGATATTCCAACTCAATTACCCATTCATTGATGCACACACAAATTAATCTTCACAACAGAGTTAAGTCATGATATCCTGACCTACAAGTTCATCGGCTGAACATTTTATCCTATTAAAGCACTATGGCGAAATCATTTTTACCCACCATTTTCGAACACCCGTATGAAATAGATCCCAAATACGGGAAAAGCGTTGCGTATTTCTCTATGGAATACGCAATTGACAACTCTTTTAAAATCTATTCCGGCGGGTTGGGTTACCTCTCAGGCTCCCATATGCGTAGTGCACATGATTTGCGCCAAAACCTTGTGGGCGTAGGTATTCTGTGGAGCTATGGTTACTACAATCAAATCCGGGCAGAGGATGGCTCCATGGCCACGCAGTACATGCGAAAAAACTACCCCTTCTTGGAAGACCACAACATTAAGTTCCTCATCCACGTTTGTGGTGCTCCCGTTTGGGTTAAGGCTTACTTCTTGAATCCGGAAACCTTCGGCACTGCTCCTATGTTCTTCCTTTCCACAGATTTGGAAGAAAACGATGAAGAAAGCCGTAACATCTCACGCCGTTTGTATGATGCCAACGGCTTCACTCGCATTGCTCAGTACGTGTTGCTTGGTAAAGGCGGGGCTCGCCTCTTTGACGAACTGGGAGTAGAACCGGAAATCTATCATTTGAATGAAGCCCATGGCCTTGCAGCTGCTTTCCACGTGCTTGCCAAAACTGGCAGTGTAGAAGAAGTGCGCAAGCGTTTTGTGTTCACCACACACACTCCGGAAGAAGCCGGTAATGAAAAGATGGATGTGAACACCATGAATACTTTCTCCTTCTTTGATGGACTTTCCTTGGATCAAGTTCGTGCAGCCGTTGGTATGACGGATAATACATTCAATTACACACTGGCTGCTCTGCGTCTTTCCCATATCGCCAATGGTGTATCCAAACTACACGGAGAAGTTTCCCGTCAAATGTGGAAAGATTACGAAGGTATTTGCCCCATCATCCACATTACAAATGCTCAAAACCGCAAATACTGGCAAGATCCGGAATTAGCAGAAGCCTTCCAAGCTCGCAACAAGGAAGCATTCATCCGTCGCAAGCGCGCCTTGAAAAAAGCTCTCTTCCGTATGGTTGGGGAACAAACCGGGCGTGTTTTTGACCCGAACTGCCTGACCATCGTATGGGCTCGTCGCTTTGCCGCTTACAAGCGTCCGGACTTAGTAACTGGTAATCCTACCATGTTTGAACGAATGCTTCAGCGCACCAACTATCCGGTGCAGTTCATTTGGGCCGGTAAGCCTTACCCAATGGATCATGGTGCCATTGAAATCTTTAACCGATTGAATGACATGACGGCCAAATATCCGCGTTCAGCCGTTCTTACCGGCTATGAATTAGGGCTGAGCCGTTACCTGAAGAACGGTTCCGACGTATGGCTCAATAACCCAGTCGTCACTCGTGAAGCATCCGGCACATCCGGTATGTCAGCTGCGATGAACGGCTCCATCTCCGTGTCCACCAATGACGGTTGGATCTGTGAATTTGCCAAGGATGGAGAAAACTGCTTCGTTATTCCGGAAGCGCCGGCTCACTTGTCCCCTGAAGCTCGAGACCGCTCTGACCGCGATAATTTCTACAATATTTTGGACGACAAGATATTGCCATTGTATTACGACAATAACGATAAGTGGATGGACATCGTCTTCAATGCTATGACGGACATCTATCCGGAATTTGACTCTGACCGCATGGCGGATCAGTACTATACAAAAATGTACAATATCTAATAGAGAGCCACTAATCTCTTTTTGCACAACCGCCGTTCCCTATCTGGGTGCGGCGGTTTGTTTTACAACTAGCAACCAGGGGAAAAATTGAACTACGACATAGACTCCGACGCGGGGCTTTCATCTACTACTGGAACTCCCTGCCGATCGGAGCGATTATGTTGATGGGCAATGGCGTGTTCCTGTTGCCATATGTGCGAAAAAGCAGAAGTAATCAACCCAGTGGAAACCGCTATCAATAAAACAGCTATGAACATAATCATTCCGGTAAAAATGCGCCCTACAGGTGTCACAGGAACCAAATCGCCATATCCTACAGTACTCAATGTCTCCACCGCAAACCAAAGTGCATCAAAAAAAGAACGGAACTTCTCTGGTTGTGCATCATGCTCGGCCATATAAATCCCCAATGATGTCACATACAGCATAAATAATACTACAAAGAAAAATAAAAAAAACTCGTATCTCACCAAATAAAAAGCTCGCCTGAATCTGTCTGCGGTTCTGTTAAAACGAGCCAACTTAAAAAACGCCAGTACTCGAACAAGGCGCAGGGAATATAGTATCTGCCAATCAGCCCCAAAAAACATAACTAAAAAGGGCACGCAGACCAGTAAATCCAAAATTCCCATACCGCTAAACACGTAAGCTTTGCGTGGCTTGGCACACAATACTCTCAAGACATATTCCAACAAGAAAAAATAACTGATCCAATAATTGACCTTAACTGCCACACGACCTACTAGTGGATGCACGTCCGGAATGGCATTCAGCGTATATAAAATAAACCACACTGATATCAGTACCCGAACAATATTTTCCCATGGGCCAAAATTAGCTACACCGTCACGGGTTCTGGTAATCAAAGTCATAGCAGATATCTGAGTTTTCAAAAATAAATGGTCTCCCTGCAACACCGTCAATATCTCCTCAAATTACAAGGAATGCCACTATCTGCACGCTAGCTCCTCTAACTTGACAAGGTCAAGCTCCTGGCGTAACCATCACAAGAGCATGACTCGATTAAAGCCCTCCACTATCCTCTCCCTCACAAACAGAGAGGATAGCCGATAAATGAACAACGCTTCTCTTTCGCGCTATTCTCTGTTCACAATCTGTTTAAAGCACCATAGTACTTCCTAACTCTGCAATAGAGACAGGATTCTCTTGCCGCTCTCGAAGGGATTCCGCCAAGGCCTGAGAAGCTTTTTCTTCCCCGTGAACCAGAATGATATTGCTCTTAGAACCGCCGGTCTTATCAAAATACGCCAACAATTCACCATGATCGGCATGTCCGGAAAATGAATCCATCTCCCGAATTCTGGCTCTCACTGCATATTGCTTGCCTAAAATGGGCACTTCCTTCCACCCATCCATAATCTTACGGCCTAACGTATGCTCTGCACAATACCCCACAAAAAGAACAGTGTTCTTCGGATTACCAATATTATTGGCCAAATGGTGTAAAATACGTCCGGCTTCACACATTCCGGAGGCTGAAATAATAATGGCTTGTCCGGTCATCTTATTCAAAGCCTGTGACTGCCCGACTGAGCGAATCAATCTCAACTGCTCAAAACAGAAAGGATCCCGCTCACGGAACAAAAACTCATACACTTCCTTATTGAAACACTCCGGATGGATGCGGAAAATCTCTGTCGCCCCTACAGCCATCGGACTATCTACATACACCGGTAACAAGGGTAAAGTCCCGGCATGATACGCCCGATTCAGTAAATATAGGAGCTGCTGTGTACGCTCCACAGCAAACGCCGGAATATAAACACATCCCCCCAATTCCAATGCCTCCTTAATTGCTCGACAAAATGTCTCATCATCTCGAGATGGAGCTTCATGAAATCTACCGCCATACGTGCTTTCCATCAGCAAAATATCCACATCTGGCACGGGCACAGGATCGCGAAGTAGTTCATTGTCTCCACGCCCAACGTCCCCAGAAAACAGAAAGCGTTTCTTCTTTCCGTCATCTTTGTCTTCGATATCCAAACAAACTTGTGCCGCTCCCAAAATATGACCGGCATCATAAAACGTAAGCGTAACCCCCGGTGCCAAAGGAATAGGTCTTTCATAACCAATATTCACAAACTGACGCATACAACGTTCTGCATCTTGCTCACTGTATGTGGGATATACCTCTGGTTGCTGAATTCCGCGTCTTTTGTTCATCTTATTGATAAAGGCACAGTCATGTTCCTGAATGCGAGCAGCATCGGCCAACATTAGTTGACAAAGATCCCGTGTAGCAAACGTACTGTATATATTCCCAGAAAATCCCTGTTTCACCAGGTTAGGCAAGTTCCCGGAATGGTCTATGTGAGCATGAGATAAAACTACGGCATCCACATCTCTGGGGGAAAAATAAGGGAAGTCCTTATTAATATGCCATGCTTCTTCTCGTCGCCCCTGATACATCCCGCAATCCAGAAGTATCCGACTCCCGTTCACTTCCAACAAATGCTGGGATCCCGTCGTTGTTCCTGCTGCTCCACAAAAATGAATCTTCATATTAATACAAGCGTATAACATAAATCTCCCATTCAAAGCAAGAATTCAATGCAATACCCACACCATACAGAAAAATAAAAAGATTCCTCTCTTTAAATTTTTCACGAATGATGATTTTTTGTTGACAGGTGAATGTATGGGATATAGGGGGGGGGGGAGAACTCACTTGAGTAAGTCTGCCAATAGGATTTACCTTGTACCCGTTAATCCCCCTAAAATGAAAAATTACCTCAACCACACCACCCACCCGCTCAACCAATACACCGCCATTCGGCAAGGAAGCGAAGATGAAGGAGAAGAAGTAGAAACTTTTTATCCCGACCTACAATGCGGAGAATCGACCGCCCCGCTTTGAAAGTGAGGACGACTCGACAGTGGTGGAATACACCTACGACTACATGGGCAGACGACACACACGCAAGGTGAGGGTATCCAGAAGCATCGCCTTTTGACTTGATTTTCGACAAAAGGAAATGCTAGCATTTTTCGAATCTTTTCTTAGAATAATCATGACTAAGCTTCATCTCTCTCTTCTCTCCTTTCTTGTATGCGGAATGCCGGTATATGCAGATTCCAGTTTCATGGCAGAGGGAGTAGATACCTCTGATCTTGCTAACTCTGCGCACTTTTATGATTCCGGAAAGGGATATTATTGGACAGACTATTATTCTTCACCAGGTCATGATCTTGTACTTCAAGCGGTATCCGATGATTCCTTTCAATCCCTGGGCGATTTAGTCAAATACATGCCATCGGAATGCCAAGGGAAACTAAATGCCAGAGGAAGTTATTACAATGTTATCGGCGGAACTCCGTCTCTATATAGTACAGCTATTGGTTCATTAAACAAAGATTCTAACCTATGTTGGGCGCACACCTCTGCCAATGTGATTCAATATTGGCAGAGCTATTACGGCATGTTTTACAAGGGTACACAAAAGCTGGTAGACGGGCTTACCTACGATCGACAATACCTCTCAAAATACGCAGGGACGCAATCCTTGAAAATCGGCATGCTCATGTACGACAATTGGAAAAACGAGGGGGGCTTTATGCAATTTGGAGCCCTTTGGTACATGAAAGGGAAAGACTCTATCAGCAATGCAGAATGCACCAAACGAATGACAGCAAACTCCGTCAATGGTGGTTATTTTGCAGACTGGTTTACGGATGCGCCCTCATCTTATAAAACGACAGAAGGGTATATAGGCCTATCAGATATAGGGCAGGATTTTGCCAAAGGTATGGGGTACGAACAAATATCCGGCAAATGGGTTCAGACTGTCAAAGGTCAGATAGGTTCCCTGACAGTCACCATCGAAAATGTAGGTGATCATGCCATCACTTGTTACGGTTTTGAATTGGATAATCAAAACAACTTAAAAAGCATCACCTACGCCAATTCTGATGACAGTAGCTTTTCTCTTCACACCCGTTCAGTTTCATATGACAGTAGAACCGGTGCCTTTGTCCTCTCAACTGACAATGACCAAGACGGAACCAACAACAATAAATGGACGCTTTATTCATATGAGTTCATCCAAACGCCGGATAGTTTAGTAAAATTGCGTGATGCTTATGATAACTCATTAACATGGACCGGAAACGGTTGGAAAAGCACAAAAGACAACACATCTCAATCATACACAACCGGTAAAAGCTTGCTGTTTGATGATTCGGCAACATCATCCGTAAGTAACAACACGATCACGGCACAGATAAGCGACCAGGTAGAAGCCCCTCTAGTAGTTGTAAACAACTCGGAAAAAACTTATGAAATCACCACTGTAGGAAACGGCAACATTTCTATATCAGAAATGTTGCTCAAACAAGGTAGTGGCGTGGCAACGTTAACCGGAGTGGCGGCAACAAAAATCAATGTACAAGGCGGTAGTTTGATCTTCTTAGGGAAAACAGATGGGATCCATCTGGAAGAACTGATTGTGAGTGAAGACACAAGCTTATCAGTCTATACAAATAATTCTATAGGGGAAGGCAATCAAGCCACCATCACCTTGGGACCTAGTAGTTTGGCTCGTTTCGGCATGGAGGCAAAGCTAAATGCTAATCTCGTACTTAATGGAACGACTCTGACTTTGAGCAACGGTGGATTAATATTAAACGCTAATCTCACGCTCTATGGAGGTAATTTCCTAGATATGCTTTTGGGTGAAAACACCATCCTTATGACAGGTGTCAATGAGCTATTTCTCGGGAATGAGCAAATTGATCAACTTCTTATGGGAGAAGTTGATGCCTCCAACTATTTTGACAATTTGCAACAGGGACATTATTCCCTCTGTTATCAAAATTCAACCCTTTCCTTGCTACAAATCCCAGAACCATCTTCTGTCATTTTATCATTGTTTGCTTTAACCGGATACTGTCTACGCCGGCAAAGAAAATAAATAAAAACAAATCTTCTTTCCTATTCCCAACCAACAAAAAAGGCGGGATTTTTCCCGCCTTGAAAGAGAATAAATCTGCCCCACTTACACTTACTTACTTTCTTCTGCCTTATCATTAGCAGAATGGGTAGGTTCTACATCAACGGGTTGAGCAAGTTTAGGAGTAGAAGAAGACTTTGTTTGAGCCGGAGTCTCATCCTCCATCGCCTCTTTTTCTGTCTTCATCAGTTCTTCTTCAAACTCAGACTTGGCCTTCTTAAACTCACCCAGGCTCTTACCAAGTCCCCTGGCAAACTCCGGGAGTTTTTTAGCACCGAACAAAAGGAAAACAATCACCAGAATAGCAATGATTTCCGGCGTTCCCAGACCAAAAATAGCTAATGTGTTCATCATGGAAATACTACGTTAGATTAACAAATTTTTTTCAACACGGATACATCATAATGAGCTTCATGCGTCATCATGAGCATTCTGATCTTGTTTTTGCTGTACAGCAAGCCGTCTGCGAGCAAAACGGTGAAATCTCCACACAATCAAAAAACAAATCAATGTAATCAATGCCAAGCCTCCCCACAATAAACGAGACGCCGCTGTTGCAGCTTCTGCATCTCCCAATTCTCCAGCCCGATTCCAATAATAATAAGCCAATACCGGATTCCAAGATAAAGAACTGCTCGGTTGCAAATGCAAAAGCGCCATGCGATTCATAGCAGGTAAATAAGCTGCTTGGGCAGAAGCTTTCATCAGAGAATCCCCCTGCTCATTGTCTCCCTTAGCATAATATAGTTGCGCCAACATATACATGGCTTTAGGATCACCTGAAGCATCAGTAACACGGCGTAATAAACTGAATGCTTCGTTAGCGTCCTGTTCTCCGGCTTTTCCGTTTTGCAATAACTCAGCAGCTTGCAATGCTGCCGGATAATAACCGATAGCAGCAGCTTCCCGATATAGAGCCAGAGCGCGAGTAGCCTGTTCAGTTGAGGGTGTTTCATCCATCAACATGTCAGCCAATGCCACCATGCAATAAGGATCCTTCCATGCAGCTCCCTTTTCAAACCACCTCAGTGCTTTATCTCGATCAGTCGGCAAATATTTTCCATCACGGTACATCATCCCAAGCTCCATCACAGCTCCCACATCTCTGCGGGTTGCTGCCTTTTCAAACCACTCAACCGCCTTATTGACATCCTGTTTCAATCCCAACCCATCACGGTATTTGAATGCCAAAATTCCTTGAGCTGTCAAATTACCTTTTTCGGCAGCCTGTAGAAGATAAGGAACGGATTTTTCCGGTGTACTATCCGATACTAGTTTCCTCTCATAAACCAAAGCCGCCCACAAAGCAGCATCTGAATCACCGGACTCCGCTTCTTTTTTCCAAGTCTGAAGAGCCTGTTCATAATACCGGGCTGCAAGGTTCTGATCCTTGACTCCACCAATCCCCTGCTCTGCCATAACGGCTATTTGATATTGAGCAGCGGCAATACCTCCTTCTGCAGCACGGGTAAACCATTCACGGGCTTTTTCCATATTACGGGGATACAAACGACTCCCCTTATAAAACAGTTTACCCAGATCCAACATCGCGGTGACATCTCCATTCTCTGCCTCTTTCTCCGACAAAGAAACATATTCTGCCATCCACTTACCGAGCTCTACAGCATTCCCCTCCACATCATAATGCAAAGCTAACTCGCGAGCAGCAGCTTTATCCCCCTTGCTAACCTTCTCCCGCAGGACGTCCAAATAGGTCTCAAAATCTTTTGCGACATCGTTATGTTGCAGAGCAGGGTTAGCTTCCTGCTCTACTCCATAAGAAAGCTGAGTGGTACTTAATAACCCAACACAGCCGACCAAAAGCCACATTCTGCCATACTTCTTCATCCTGGAAATTATCTCTTCTTATTAACGTCTCCTATCGCCACGAGAAAAACCTCTGGAAGATCTACCTCTAAATCTCGACTTACCAAAACCACCTTCTCGGCGTTGGAATCCTCCCTCTCGGCGGTCCTTGCCGAAACCACCTTCTCGGCGCTGGGAACCTCCCTCACGGCGGTCCTTGCCGAAACCACCTCCTCGGCGCTGGGAACCTCCCTCACGGCGGTCCTTGCC